>CP089982.1:7412500-8012500 GCA_037157775.1 Sorangiineae bacterium MSr12523 | reverse complement strand
ATTTCGTCGTTTTTCACCACGCGCGTCTCGGCCCCGAGCTCGCCCAGGTACTGCACCAGGTTGAAGGTGAACGAGTCGTAGTTGTCGATCACGAGAACGCGCACTGGCCCGGCAGGCGTGGAAACCATCGGAGCACAAGGTGCACGCGTGGGCGCGTCGTGTAAAGTGTGCGCGCACCGAGAAACTGAGCACTTGCGTTGACATTCGAGGCGGAGGGCACGTACCTTCTCGCAAAGTCTCTGCCCGAATGCAGGAGCCCGATGGCCGAAGAAAGAAAGCCTAAGATTGATCTGAAGGCGCGACTTGGAAAGGCATCGGCGGGTGCGAATCCCTCTGCCGGCGCTGCGATCCCCGTTCCGGTCCCCGTTTCTCACGAAACCCCCCCGCCGGTGATGCCGCCGCCGCCGATGCCCGGCATCGATGTGGGGGCTTCGACGCCGTTTGCCGTCGATCCGTCGAATCCGCTTGCCGCCGTGGCTGCTCCGTACCGGGCGCCGCAACCCCCTCAGCCCACCCGCATCGAGGTGGACGAGGCGACGGTTCAGCAGGCGCGCACCGGCGCACGCAAACAAGGTCTGTTCATCGCCGGCGCCGCCGCCGTCGTGGCGCTCGTCATTGGCTACGGTGTCGGCAAGGTCGCTGCCAGCAGCGAAAGCCGCTCGAAGAGCCATGAGGATGCGACGCAGCTCGCGGCCGACTTGGGGGACGCGAAGAACAAGCTTCAACAGATGGCCGAAAAGCTCGAGGCGGGGCGCTCCTCGCTCGTGAAAGATCGGCAATTCCCCTCGACGCTCGCGAAGGACCTCGGCGGCATCAACGTCGACTTCGACGGCGGCAAGCTGGCGGGCGTTCGCTTCAGCGCGTTTCCCCAAGACGTCACGGCGCAGCTGCTCGAGTTCGTGACCTCGGTGCAATCGCTCAAGGACCGCAAGCAGGCACTCCTCGGGCTTTTGACGAAGCTCGAGAAGCCGCTCAACGAGCAATTCAAGGCGCCGCCGGGCCAGGTGGTGATCAACCAAGTGGTGGTCATCGACAAGGATCCGGCGAACAACAACTCGGCGATCCTCGCGCAGCTCACCGCGCCGATCACGCTGTCGCAGGGCAGCACGACCTTGCCGGGTGAGTTCAACTTCACCAATCCGCTGACCGACTCGCCGACCAAGCTCGGTGCATACAAGGGCGGCGACGTGTCGCGCAGCCCGGCCGCGGTCTACGTGGTGCCCAAGTCGTTCGAGAAGGTGTGCCGCAGCGAGCTTTCGACGCAGGCCGCGCAGCTCGGCGCCCAGCTTCAGAACGCGATCCGCGACATCAAAGGCGACAAGAGCACCGGTACGATCGAGATGGTGGTCGAGTCCAAGCCCGGCCTCATCGAGCGGGCCGACCAGCTCATCGCCGGCCTCACGACGAAGGTGCAGAAGTAACGAATCCCCACACGAGATCGTGCGCGCTCGCTTCATCGCGGGCAGCGCCGATCCGTGTGTAGCCGCGCGCAAGCAGCGCCGACGCACGCGCCGTGCGCGGGACCGATTCGGTGCGCCGCAAGCTTTGCAGAAGCCGCGCGACCAGGCCCGCGGGCGCCGGTGCCTCGCCGAGGATCACGACGCACGTGCCGGCGGGCATCGACGCCGGATCGGGCAGTGTCGCCGCGATTTGCGACGTGAGATCGAGAAATGCGCTGCCCGCGAGCGGGCCAAGCTCGATGGCCAACACGGGCGCGCCCGGATCATCGCTCCACGCGGCAAGCCCGAACGGGACGCGCGGCGGCGCGGCCGTCGCGTTTGTCGCGTTTGTCGCACCCGCGGGCCGGTGAAGACGAATCGCGCGAGGTGGTTCACGAAAGGGAAGGCGATGTTGCATGCCGATGCGCAGGCAAACTACCGCGAGACCGGTTCCTCAGGGTGAGGTTCCGCCAGCCTTGTCGAAGACGCCGACCTTGTATCGGCCGCTGCCGCTTTCGACCTTGGCTTGGAAGCGGAACATGCCCGATGCCGCGGGGCAGTGCCCGACCATGGCGGTGTTGCCCTCGGCGAAGGTCTGCGTGACGCGCTTGTCGCGGGAGTCCCACAAGTACATCGAAAGTTTTTTCACCTGGCCGGTTTCCCCCGCGCCGATGAACCAATAGCAGTGGCCTGCCTCCAGGGTGGCGAACCAATCCGTTCTGTCGGCGTTGGGGCTGCCCTCGAAGTACTCGTGGGTGCGTACGGCGCCGGGGGCGGCCGACGAGGCCTGCTGCTCGATCAGCTTTTCCATGCTGGCGGGAGGCGGCGGCTTGGCCAACCCGCCGGTGGCATAGATGGCCACCGCGAAGTGCCCATAGCCTTCGCCGACCTTGCCCTGCAGACGATGGGGGCCGGGCTCCTTCGGGCAGTATTCCATGACCGCCGTTGCGGTGCCCGAGCGCTCGCTGTTCTGGCGCTTGCCGTGCGGATCCCAGATGTAGAGCGCGAACTTCTGCACGGAGGTCTCGCCGACGCCGCCGAACACGTAGCAATGCTGGTCATCGAGGTTGACCGTCCATTCTTGCCGGCCGTCCTCCTCGAGCGCGTGCCCTCGCAACGTGTCGCCGGCGCGCTGACCGGCTTTGGAGGACGACGCTGCGCGCGCGGTTTCGTCGGCGCGCCCGTCCAGCCAGGACGGAGGGGTGGCCGACACGGGATGCTCGGCGTGACCGCAGCCGGCCAGTGCGAGGAGGAGAGAACCCGAAGCCAGAAAAGGAAGCGCGGCCCGTACGGCGATGTTGCTCATTTTCAGCGTCTTACGGCCGAGAACGCGTACTCCTTCCTTCTCCTGCTTCGCCGGGCCGGAGCAATCCCGGAAGGCCGTCGAGGCTCTTGGAGTTCTTCTCGACCTTGTAGCGGGTAATGCCCTCGGGCCCTTTTCGGTCGGCCCAGTCGTCGAGTTGCGTGCGCTCCCCCTCGAAATGGTAGAGCGGCACGCCGTAGCCGCACGAGTCGGAAATGCGCTCGACCTGGATGCGGATGATGGCGCGCATGTTCCACCGCTCGGGAAAGGATGGCGCGAGCGTGTCGTATTCGGCATCGCCCGGCTCGAAGGCTTCGCCGCGGCCGTGGAGCCTCACGATTTTCGGCGGCCCCTCGAAGGCACAGAACAAGATGACGATGCGGCCATTCTCGCGCAGATGCGCAACAGTCTCGATGCCGCTGCCCACGAGGTCCTGGTACGCCACCGTTTTCGGGCCGAGGATGCGAAAGCTGTCGAGCCCCTTGGGGGACAGATTCAAAAGGCCGTCGCCCGCGAGTGGCGCCGTGGCCACGAAGTACATTTTCTGCGCCGCGATGAACTGCGACAGCCGCTCGTCGATGCCATCGTAAAGCTTTCCCATGCCCCGGATTGTAGGGCGCTTTCTCACTCAAAAAGGATCAAGAAGGCGCGGCCGCGGCGGGGCGTGCGGCGCCGTCCACGGGAACGATTTCGACCTTCACGACGCGCGTCTTGTCGGCCTCGCGCACGATGAGCTTCAATCCATCGACGGTGAGGGTGGCCCCCACCTCGGGCACGCGCCCCGCGCGGTGGACGATGAGCCCTCCGAGCGATTCGAATTCGCCATCGGCCGGGATGGCGCGCCCCAGACGCGCGGACAGATCCGCCAGGGGAACGGCGGCATCCGCGACCAAGCGTCCCTCGCCCAGCTCTTGGATCTGCACCTCGGTGTCGTACTCGTCGTGAATCTCGCCCACGATTTCTTCGATGATGTCCTCGAGCGTGACCAACCCCGAGGTGCCGCCGAATTCGTCGCTGACGATGGCCATGTGCAGGCGGCGCGCGCGCATCTCGCGCAGCATGCTCAGAATCGACTGCGTCTCCACGACGTAAAGCACCGGCGAGCGGGCGATGTCGGCGAGCCGCGTGGTGTGCACCTTCTTCTCTTTGACGACGGCGAAGAGATCCTTCGCGTAGAGAAGCCCCACCACGTTGTCGAGCGTCTCACGGTAAACCGGGTAGCGCGAGTGGCCGTCGGCGGCGACCAGCGCAAGCACGCGCTCGAGCGACGTGGAGGCCTCGATGGCGGAAATGCGCCGCCGCGGGACCATGATTTCGCGTGCGGTGAGGTCTTTGAACTCGAGCACGTTGCGGATCATCTCCGCCGGCTCGTTGGCGATGGCGCCCGTGCGCTCGCCTTCCATGACGACCCACTGCACCTCCGTCTCGGCGCGGCGGGCATCCATTTCGCTTCGCTTTTCGAAGCGGCTGCCGATGAAGCGCCCGAAGGCGGCCAGCGGATCGGCCAGCGGGAAGACGAGCCACTCGAACGGGCGCAGAAAGCGAAGCGCCAGGGAACCGAGGACCTCCGGGCGACGACGCGCGGCGTTGAGAAGGCCCGCGGTGAGGGTGCCGTAGGTGAGCACCGCACATAGAACCGCGGCCAACGTCTCGAGTGCCGGGGAGGCGCCGATGGTGCCCGTGAAAATGCCTTCGGCCACGCGGCTGTAGAGCACCGCCGCGATGCTGATGGAGATGATGCGGCCGACGAGCCACCGCGACAGGATGCGATGGCGATCCAGCGTGAAACGGCGGAAGGCATCGCCCACGATGCCCTTTTGTTCGGTGAGCGACTGCAGGTGCGCGGCGGGAATGGTCACCAGCGCGCCATCGCCGGCCGCGAACAACGACCCGACGGCCGATGAGACGACCCCCGCGATGATCCAGGTAACGGATTGTCCTGGATTGATCATTCCAGAGCTATCCTACACGAAAACGAACCCACCGCTTACCCGCGTGCCACGGCTCGCCGTGCCGCTCCAGTTCGCTTCTGGTTCCGGGGCTGGATTTTACGCCTCGCCGAGAACGCGCAGGACATTGAGCCGCAGGATTTTGCCGATCACGCGCTCGGGGACCTTGGCCGCGAGCAGCGCTTCGGTAAGTCGAGGCAGCCCCGTCGGGTCTTTGAGCGGGGATGTGGGGACGATGAAGCCATCCCAGTCGCTTCCGAGCGCCGGCACGTCCTCGCCGACGACATCGAGGATGTGCAGCAGATGCTTCACCACCGGCCCGAGTCCATCGCCGCCGACGTAGCGCGGACAGAAGATGACGCCCACGCAGCCGCCCTTGTCGGCGACGGCGCGGAGCTGGTCGTCGCCGATGTTGCGCCAATGCTCGAAGGCGCCGAGGACGCCGGTGTGGCTGACGATGGGCGGGCGGGTGGCCAACTCGCAGGCATCGAGAAAGCCTTGCCGGTTGATGTGCGCGAGGTCGACGAGCACCGACGCGGCCTCGCAGCGTGCGACCAGCTCGCGTCCCCATGGCGTGAGACCCCGTTCGTCGCGGCGTCCGCGCCCGTAGGCGGGAAAACCGGCCTCGTTGGCGCTGAAATGAAGCAGGCCGAGGTAGCGCACGCCCCGCCGGGCAAAGTGGTCGATCCGGTCCAGGTTGCCTTCGAGCGCGTGCGCGCCCTCGATGCCGAGCAACGCGGAGATGCGGCCTTCGCGGTCGCAGGCCAGGATTTCATCGGCGTGCTTCACCAAGCGCAGGGCCCCGGGGCGGCGTTCGATGGCCTCGTGGAGCGCGTCGATCTGCTCGTCGACCGCGCGTCCGAGCCCGGCGCCTTTCTCGCGCAGCGGCAGCGAGACCAGGCCGAAAAACTGGGCCGACATGCCGCCTTCGCGCATGCGCGGGATGTCCACGTGACCGCCGAAGGCCGCCAGCGGCAAGGGCGGCGTGTGGCGCGTGTGAAGGTCGTAACCAAGCCAGCGCGTCCACATGAGGGTGTCGGCGTGAAGGTCCACGGCGGGGTAGGCGGAGTGGACCGCTTTCGCTTCATCAGAGACGGTCATGGCAGGTCGGTGCATGATACTCTGCCATACGCGATGTCCGTTATTGCGAACGACCTCCTCCAGCTCGTCGGAGACACCCCGCTGGTGCGCGTGCGCCATTTGGGCGCAAATTCCCCGCGGGCGGACGTGTGGGCCAAGATGGAGCAGGCGAACCCGGCCGGCTCGGTGAAAGACCGCATTTGCCTGGCCATGGTCGAGGCGGCCGAGGCACAGGGGCTGCTGCGCCCGGGTGGGGTGGTGGTGGAGCCCACGAGCGGCAACACCGGCATCGGGCTCGCGCTCGTGTGCGCCGTCAAAGGCTACCGCTGCATCTTGACCATGCCGGCGAGCATGAGCCTGGAGAGGAGGCAGCTGCTGCAGGCCTATGGGGTGCAAATCGTGCTGACGCCCGAGGAGCAGCAGATGGAGGGCGCCATCGCCAAGGCGCGCGAGATTGCCGAGAGCACGCCGGGCGCGTTTTTGCCGCAGCAGTTCGACAATCCCGCGAACCCCGCGGTGCACGGGCGGACGACGGCGCGCGAGATCGTGGAGGCCATGGAGGGGCTTCGCATCGACGCGTTCGTGGCAGGCGTGGGCACCGGCGGGACGATCACGGGGGTGGGGCGGGTGCTTCGCGAGCAGTTCGGAACGCACGCCGAGGGCGGACCCCTCATCGTGGCGGTGGAACCGGAAGCGTGCGCGACGCTGTCCCGTGGGGAACGCGGCCCGACGAAGATTCAGGGCCTGGCCCCAGGTTTCGTGCCGCGCAACTACGATCCCAGCGTGGTGGACCAAGTGCGGACGGTGGCGGACGCCGATGCGTGGAGCACGAAGACGGATTTGGCCAAGCGTGAAGGTTTGCTCGTGGGCATCAGCTCGGGGGCGACGGTCTTCGCGGCGCTGGATGTCGCGCGGGCGCTCGGGCCCCATAAGAACGTGGTGACCATGCTTTTCGACACAGGCGAGCGCTACTTCAGCCTCGCGGAGTACTTCGCAGCGTCATGACGAAGCCCAGGAACGAAGCGCGCGTGCTGGTCGTGGGCATCGGTGGGCTCGGTGCTCCTTTGTGCCTGGCGCTGGCCAAGGCGGGCGTGGGGACCTTGGGGCTCTTGGACGAGGACCGCGTCGAGCGGACGAATTTGCACCGGCAGATCCTCTTTCGCGATGCGGACGTGGGCAAGCCGAAGATTGCGGCCGCCGAGGCCATGCTGAAGGAGCTTTTTCCGCGGGTGCACATCGAGGCGCACGAGACGCGCCTTCTGCCGCACAACGCAGTCGACCTGGTGTCGCGCTACGACGTCGTGGTGGAGGGAAGCGACAATTTCCCGACCAAGTTTCTCACGGCCGATGCATGCAAGCTCGCCGAGCGGCCCGTCGTTCACGGGGCCGCGGTACGCTGGGTCGGAACTGCACTCGCGGTGAGCGCGAGCGGGGCGCCGTGCTACCGGTGCTTGTTCGAGGACCTGCCGCGCGACAACGTTCCCAACTGCGCGGAGGCGGGCGTCATGGCGCCGGTCGTCGGCCTGGTGGGCGCGTTTCAAGCCGACCTGGCACTCTCGCTCCTCGATGGGCGGGACGTGAGCGGCGAATTGGTCACCGTCGACGGGAAGGCGACCGAAGAGAAGATGGTGCGCCGCCGCCGCATCGGGCGGCGTGCGGGGTGTGTACTTTGCGGCAAAAACGAGATCCGTGAGATCGATCGCGGCCGCTACGTGGCGGACGTTTGCATGGAAGGATGAAAGAAATGGCACAGGAGATCACGATTCGGGTTCCGGCGTCGTTGCGTAACCTCACCGGGGGCAAAGAGGAAGTCACCGCCGTCGGTACGACGATCGGAGAGCTCTTCGACGACCTCGAAACGCGTCACCCCGGCGTCAAAGCGCGTCTGCTCGACGAAAAAGGGATTCGCCGTTTCATCAACGTGTACCTCGGCGAAGAGGACGTGCGCTTCCTCGAGGGGCTCAAGACCGGCGTGAAGGCGGGCGAGGAAGTCAGCATCGTTCCGGCCATCGCGGGCGGTTGAACGGTGGCCGCGCTTCGTTACACGAGGCAAGTGCGGCTTGCGGACGTGGGGCCATCGGGGCAAGCGCGCCTCGGTGGCCTCCGGGCGCACGTCGCCGGCAATGATTTGGCGGCCCGTGTCGAGGCGCTCTATTTGGTTGGGGCGGGCGCTTCGGTGGAGGTGGAGGACGAGGGGATTGCGGCGGCGGCGCGGGGGTTGAATCCGGAAACCAACGTCTCTCTCTCCCCGATCCCGATCCCGCTCCCGAAGACGAGAGAGCCTCGGGAGGGGGAGCGGGATCGGGAGCGGGAAGAGTTGGCGGAAGGACCGGCCGAGGTGGCAGCAGGGGCGAGGCGGGCACTTTTGAAGATGCGGGCGGCGGTGGAGGGAACTTGAGCCGGCGGATTGAATCGGTGGTGGATGCGGTGGGCAATACACCGCTTTTGCGTTTGCGAAACGTGGCGCCGCCTGGGGTGGAGGTCTATGCGAAGTTGGAATTCGCCAACCCCGGCGGGAGCGTGAAAGACCGGCCCGCGCTGCGCATGATGCGCGATGCGCTCGCGGATGGACGGCTCACCAAGGACAAGATTCTCATCGACTCCACGAGTGGGAATACCGGCGTGGCGTATTCCATTTTTGGCGCTGCACTCGGCGTGCGCGTCCACTTGGTGATGCCCTCCAACGTCTCCAAGGCGCGCAAAGACATTGCGGAGGCCTTTGGAACGGAAATCATCTATTCCGACCCGCTGGAGGGCTCCGACGGGGCGATTCGCCTGGTGCGCGAGATCGTCGAGCGGGAAAAAGAGCGGTATTTCTATCCCGACCAATATGCGAACGCCTCGAATCCGCTGGCGCACTACCACGGGACGGGGCGGGAAATTTTGGAGGCGGTGGGCGACCGCATCACGCACTTCGTCGCCGGGTTGGGCACGACCGGCACGATGATGGGCACGACGCGCCGCCTCAAAGAGCACACGCGGCCCATCCGCTGCATCGCGGTGGAGCCCGACGACGCGCTGCATGGCCTGGAGGGACTCAAGCATCTCCCCAGCAGCATCGTGCCGCCCATTTTCGATGCCAAAGTTCCCGACGAGACCCGCCCCTGCTCGACCGAGGCGGGCTGGGACATGTCCGATCGCCTGGCGCGCGAAGAAGGTCTTCACGTGGGGCATTCGTCCGGCGCCAATGTGCACGTGGCGGTGCAGGTCGCGGAGGAGCTCGCGGCCCAAGGCAAAACGGGCTGCGTCGTGGCCATCGTGGCCGATCGCGGCGACCGGTATTTCGCGCCCCTGAAGTGGGAAAAACGTTACATCTGGTAGAGCGGGAAAAACGAGAAACGAGAAAGCGAGCAGCCGAGATGGCGGACGAGACCCCGTGGGTAAACGGCAATTTGGTCATCGATAAAGCGATATTGGACGACGTGTTCGCGCACGCACGCGAGTCGTACGCGCGTGACGAGGAAAGCTGCGGACTGCTCTTTGGCCCCGCCGGCGAACCGCTCGTCGTCGGGCGCGGGCTGCGCATGGAAAATCGAGCCAACAAGTTGCACAAGCTGGATCCCGAGACGTACCCGCGCACGGGCCGCATGTATTTCGATATCGACCCGATGAAGTTCGAGCGCGCGGTGCGCGAGGGCAAGACGCAAGGGGTACCGGCGAAGGTGCTCTACCATTCGCACCTCGACGTGGGCGCCTACTTCTCCGAGACGGATGCGCAGGCGGCCACCATGGGTGGCGATAGCCCGACGTACGACTTGGCCTACCTGGTCACGAGTGTCCGCAACGGAGAGATCGACGACGCGAAGCTCTTCATCTGGGATCCGGCATCGAAGACGTTCGTGGCTTCCACGTACACGGTCAGGGGGTGAACCCCCGGCGCGCCCCGTCCCTTGTCGTTGCATCGGCCCTGCTGCTCGGCATGGGCGTGGGGACGACTACGGCGCGCGCGGATCTTCGGGAGGTGGCGGCGCGGGCACGCCTGGAGTGGCGCAACGCCGGTGCCGTTCTGGTGGACACGTCGCCGCGGTTTCTCTTCGAGGGGGACACCGTCACGATTCGCATCCCGCCCACCCCCGGATCGGCGCGGTGCACGACCATTGGCTTCATCGGCGCCCGCGGCGTGAGCTTTCACGCGCAAATCGCCCAGGGCAAAGGCGACTCGGGCGATGACCTCATTGGCAAATCGGCCAGCATGGCCGGCCTGCTCGAGCTGGTGCGCTGTTCGGGCGCTCCGGTCGAGCGTGTGATCCTCACGGGCGATGCGGGGCGCGGTGCGGTGGAGGTCGTGGTCGCGCGATCGAAGGCGCCGCTTCCGTCGCTGCGCACCGTGTTTCCGGAGCGCACGGGCGGCGTGCTTCCGCCGACGCAGGAGCCGGGCACCTTTCCGCCGCTTCCGCCGATTGGAAAGCGGGTCGACGTGGCCGAAGCGCGCGCCCGTGCCGATGGCGGCACGGTGGAAAAGCGCACCGGGTGGGAGTCCGCCGACGACGGCAGCGGCGTCGGTGAGATGGAGCTCGAGGCGGGCTGCCACCGGATCGAGCTATTCGCCGCGGAGCCTCCGACCTCGCCGCGCACGACCTCCGGCTCCGAGCGGAGGGGCGGGCGTCGCTTCCGCTTCGACCTCGACGCCGAATTGCGCGATGGTGACGACGATAGGCTTTTGGCCCGCGATCGCACGGACACGGCCGACGCGCGCCTCGATGCGTGCGTGGGCGGCCCCACCTCGGGCAACGTCGTCTTCGTGGGCGCCGGTCCGCGTGCGACCATCGTGGGCATGCACGCGACATGGCCCATCCCCGAGGGATTGCCGCGGATCTGGGGCCCCGACGCGCGCGCGAAAATGGCGGCCGCGCTGCTCGCGCGCCGGCTCTCGCCGAAGGATCGCGCGCCCGTGCTCGTGGTGCAAGGCGCCTCGGGGGTCACGCCGGTGCCCGTCGAGCTGGAGGCGGGTGCCTGCTACGTCGCCGTGGTCGCGGTGGCCTTCGGCAATGCGCGCGGCGTCGGGCTTCGCGCGATCATTGGCGGCAACGAGTCGGCGGACGAACGAGGCCACAACGACAACTCCGGGGTGGTTGCATTCTGCACGCACGAGCGCACGCGCGGCCGGCTCGAGGTGGAGGCACGCGGCATCCGCATGGCGTGGGGCCTCGCACTTTACCGCGTGGAGAGCGGCGCATGGGAGCTACCGCGATGACCGTGCTTCGCATTCTCTTTTTGCTGTGCGCGTTCAGCCTTTTCGCGTGCGCATCGGGCTCGCAAGCCGCGGCACCGAGGCGGGCGACGACGCCGCCGGGGGCGCCGCGCATCGTGCTGGGGGAGCTCGATGCGCGCATCATCTTGGGCGATCTTCCCGCGCGCGCGGTGCGGTTGGGCGCCGGGCCGCTGGCCATGCTCAGCGCGGGCGAGCAGGTCGAGGGCGAACGCATCGGCGGCTTCTTCGAGGCACCGGAGAACGCGTGCCTGCTCGCCTACGCGCGCGGCTCGACGACCATCGACGATCTCGACATCGTGGCCTTCGCCGAGGAGGGCAACCCCATCGCCGCCGACCAGGCGCCCGATGCGCACCCCACGATCATGGTCTGCCCGCCGCACCCGGAGCGGATGTACATCGCGGCGCACGTGGCCAATGGAGAAGGGCTCGTGGGCATCGCGGCGCATATCGTTCCGGTGGCGCGCGCCGGGGAAATCTCGCGGGCATTCGCGGCGCGCGGAAGCCATGGCGACGGAACGCGCGCCGCGGAAGCGTGGCCAGGCCTGGACGATCGGCTGCGCGCCCACCGGCAGGCCATCGGCGGAACGTGGGAAGACTTTCGCCGGGTGGCGGTGCGCGTGGATGCGCGCGCGCCGGCCAACGTCGCCTTTCCGATGGAGGCCAATCAATGCATCGACGTCCTCGTGCTCCCGGACGAAGACGTGGCCCTCGTCGAGGTGGAGGCGCTCGACGATGCCGGCCGCGTGGTGGCCCGTGCCCACGAGGGCCTGAAGGAACCGAGCTTCGTTTTGTGCTCGCCCATCGCGTTCGAAGGCGTGCTCACCCTGCGGCCGCACGTGGGAACGGGCCTCGCGGCCATCGTGTTGGGCCGCACGCGGGGCGATGGCGGGCGTGAGTTCGCCGGGCGGGCCTCGGCAGTGTGGACCGCCTCGCCGCTGCCGCTGGATGCGGCCCGCGCCGCGCGCAATGCCGAGTTGGCGCGCGGAGGGTACGGCGCACCGTCCTCGGTGAAAAATGGCCAGCTGGTGCTGGGTCGGCGGGTGACCCTGCCGCTCGACCTTCCCGGCGGGGCTTCGGGCTGTGCGCGGGTGGACGTCGTCGGAGGCGCACCCCTCGCGCTGATCGATGCGAACATCTGGGACACGAACGGCGTGCTTCTCGCGAGCGGGGAAGGCACCGGCGGGGCGGCGCTCTTCGTGTGCGGCCGCGCGAAAGCCCAGATCGAGCTGGAGACGCGCGGCCGTCCGGGGCCATTCACCGTGATGGTGCGGCCCGAGCGGTGGCAACATGCGCTGTTTGCCACGAAGCCTTTGGCGGCGACCCGGATGCTTGCGCGCGCGGCCACGGGGGAGAACCTGATGCACGAAGGGTTCGCCACGTCCGTGAAGCAGGTGACGCTCGACCCCGCGAAGCGGACCGTGTACGCGGTCACTGCCGGTGCGGGGCAATGTTTGCGGGTGGCCGTTGGCATCGAAGGCGAGGGCGCCGGGGTGGAGCTTCGCCTTTTCGACGGCGGGACCTCCGAGGAGCTCGATCGCGCGGCCGGTGAGAAGGGGGCTTCCGCGCGAGCCTGCGCCAGCGCCGCCACGCCGCGATCGCTTCGCGTGGAGATCCGCGGGACCGCGGGGAAACCGGACGCGATCATCGGCGAGCGGCTGAAATAAAGGCGATCGTCTTGACGGGAACGCGTCATCGGCCATAATGCATCCCGTCGTGTCGCGCTGCCATCACACCGTCCACCATCATCACCACCACCATCGGTGCCGTGGTGCGCTTCGGTTGGACGGGTCAGCGCACCCCGGTACGAGTCGCAAGCTCCGGTTCTAGTTTCCGGAGAGCGCGAACCTCGAAAGACCTGTCGAAGCCGGCCCCTCCCGCAGGTGTGGCCCTCGAAACGTGGTTTTTCTGGAGGATTCGTGATGCTGAAGATTGCACTACCGAACAAGGGACGTCTCGTCGAAGACATCCGCGACGTCTTGCGCGATGCCGGATTGAAGGTGCGCGCGGGCAATGAGCGCGCGTTGGTCGCCTCCATGGGCGACGAGTTTTCCGCGCTGTTCGTCCGGGCCCAGGACATTCCCGAGTTCGTCGCCGATGGTGCGGCCGACGCGGGCATCACCGGTTGGGACTGCGTCGGCGAATCGGGGCGCGAGCTCGACTCGTTGGTCGACCTCAAGATCGGGCGCTGCCGCCTCGTCGTGGCCTTGCACCCGCGTCCGGGTGGGCCGTCGACGCTCGACGAAATTCCCGACGGCGCGCGCGTGGCCACCTCGTTCCCGCGTCTCGCGGAGCGCTTCTTTCGCGAGCGGCAGCGCACCGTTCAATTGGTTCCCGTGAGCGGCGCCGCCGAGGTCGCACCGCACCTCGGCATTGCCGACGCGATCGTCGATCTCGTGTCCACCGGCAGCACCCTGCGCGTGAACGGGCTGCTCGAGGCAGGCACCGTGCTCGAGTCGTCGGCCCGCCTGATTGCGCGCCCGCGCGCGGAGTTGTCCGAGGAAGTGGCCGCCGCCCTGGACGATCTCGCGCTGGCGCTCTCCAGCGTCGTTCGTGCGCGCGAGCAGCGTTACCTCATGGCCAACGTACCGCGTGACCGCCTCGACAGCGTGCGCGACGTGCTCCCGGGCATCTCGGGGCCGACCATCATCGAGGTGCGCGGTGGCAACGCGGACTTCGTCGCCGTGCACGCCGTCGTGCCGGAAAATCAAGTGTACCGTATCGTGTCGCGGCTGAAGGGACTCGGCTGCCAAGGCATCCTCGTCACACGCATCGAGAGGCTCGTACCATGAGCAATCCGCTTACCGTTCGATTCACCGGCCCACTGAGATCTCTCCCCGCGGCCGCACGCCGCGAAATCGTCGAGCGCGCCCGCGCCCAGGAGGACGTCGCCGTCACCAAGGTGGTGGGCCAGATCCTCGCCCGCGTCAAAAACGAGGGCGATGCCGCGCTCGTGGCCCTCGCGCGCGAGCTCGATCGGGCCGATCTGACGAAGCTCGAGGTGCCCCGCGAGGCGCTGGAGGAAGCGCGCGACGGACTCGATCCCGACGTGCGCCGTGCGCTCGAGCGAACGCGGGCCAACCTTGAAACCGTGCATGGTGCATTCATTCCGCGGGTCATCGAAATCGAGAGCGAGCCGGGCATCCTCGTGGGCCGCCGTCCCGATCCGCTGGCCGCCGTCGGGGTGTACGCACCGGGTGGACGCGCCGCATACCCGAGCAGCGTGCTCATGGGCGTGGTTCCCGCGCGCGTGGCCGGCGTTCCCGAGATTGTCGTCTGCTCGCCGCCGGGTAAAAATGGCCTTCCGTCGCAAGTGGTGCTGGCGGCGGCTGCCATTGGCGGAGCGACCCGCGTGTTTGCCATCGGCGGCGCGCAAGCGATTGCCGCGCTGGCCTTCGGGACCGAAACGGTGCCGCGCGTGGACCGCATCGTGGGCCCGGGCAACGCGTACGTCGCGGAAGCCAAGCGGCAGATCGCGGGCAACGTCGGCATCGACGCGCCGGCGGGCCCGAGCGAGATTCTGGTCATTGGCGACGACACCGCGAACCCCGAGCATGTCGCCCGCGAGCTCGCGGCGCAGGCCGAGCACGATCCCGAGGCGAGCTGCGTCGCCCTCGTCGTCGGCGACGGGCTTGCGGCGCAGGTGACGGAGGCGCTCACCCGCGTCGTGGTCGATCGCGGCGAGGTGGTCTCGGCCTCCCTGGGGTCGCGCGGTGCGGTGCTCTCCATCGAGTCGCTCGAGGAGGCGTGGCCCTTCGCGGCGGATTACGCGGCCGAGCACTTGATGCTCTTGGTTCGAGAGCCCCAGGCCGCACTGGCGAAAGTCCGCCACGCGGGCACGGTATTTCTCGGCGATGGATCCTCGGTGGCTTTTGGCGACTACATGACCGGCGCCAACCACGTGCTTCCCACCGCGGGCGCCGGGCGCAGCTTCTCGGGGCTTTCCACCCTGGATTTCGTGCGCTTCACCACGTACCAAACCGTCACCCGCGAGGCGGCCGCACGCATGGCCGGTGACGTGGCCGTTCTCGCCGAGGCCGAGGGCCTGCGCAACCACGCGGCCGCCGCTGCAGCTTTTGGAGGCGCCAAATGAGCCGCCCGTATTCCGAGGTCGTGCGGCCGGGCATCGCCGCGATGAAGCTCTACTCGTCGAACCGTGAGCCCTGCGCGATCGACCTGTCCGACAACACGAACCAGCGTGGCGCCCCGCCGAGTGCGCGCACCTTGGTGCCCGAGGCGAACATCGAGCTTTTCGCGCGTTACCCGAATCACTACGCGGCCGACTTGAAGCGCGCCATTTCCGCGCACCTCGGCGTGGGCACGGACGAAATTGTCACCGGTTGCGGAAGCGACGACGTTCTCGATTCGGCCATCCGCGCCTTCGCCCAGCCGGGCGGCGCCATCGCGTACCCGGATCCCACCTTCGTCATGATTCCTTACTGTGGCCAGGTGAACGATCTCGCGCTGCGGCCGGTACCGCTTCTGGGCCCCGAGCGCGGGTGGGACGTGGACGCCGACGCCCTGCTCGCGCAACGCGCGTGCATCACCTACGTGTGCTCCCCGAACAACCCGACGGGCACACGCGCATCGGCGGAGGCCATCGAACGCATCGTGGCCGAGGCCGAGGGGGTCGTGCTCCTCGACGAGGCATACATCGAATATTGCGGCGGTTCGTTCGTGCGGCGCGCCAAAGATGCGGGGCGGCTTCTGGTCATTCGCACCTTCTCCAAGGCCTTTGGCCTGGCCGGTGCGCGCGTGGGGTATGCGATCGGTGCGCCCGAGTTGGTCGCCGCCGTGGAGGTTTCGCGCGGGCCCTACAAAGTCACCCAGCTCGCGGAGCGGGTCACGGTGTCGGCGCTCGAGAATGACGCGGCCTGGGTCGAAGGCGGCATTCGCGAGGTGCTCGATGCGCGCGCCCGCTTCATGCCCTTCCTGGAGCGGCTCGGCCTGAAGCCCATTCCATCCGACGCCAACTTCGTCCTGGTTCCGGTGAAAGACGCGGCCGCCCAGACCAAAGCGCTGCGCGAGCGCGGCGTGGCCGTGCGGCCGTTTCCCAAGCTGCCCGGCTTCGGTGACGCGGTTCGCATTTCGGTCGGACCGTGGGAAATCATGGAGCGTGCGCTCCCGTCGTTCGAGGAGGTGCTGTCGTGCGTGTAACGCTGCTCGATTTGGGCATCGGCAATCTGCATTCGCTGGGCAAGGCTCTCGCCCAGGTCGTTCCCGGGTCGACCGTCTCCGTGGAGACCGATGCCGCACGCGCCCTGCAGACGGATCTTCTCGTTCTGCCCGGCGTCGGCGCCTTCTCGGCCGCGGCCGCGCAGCTCGCCCCCGCACGCGCGAAGGTGCGAGCGGCCATCGACGGCGGGCTTCCGTGCCTCGGTATCTGCATCGGCATGCAGCTCATGTTCGACGCGAGCGACGAAGGGCCCGGGGAAGGGCTCTCCATCTTCGGCGGGCGGGTCACCCGCCTCACCACCGCGCGGGCCCCGCACATGGGCTGGAGCCCCATTCGCCCCGCGGCCAATGCACCCGCGTGGGTTGCCCGTGGCGTGCGCGGCGTGTACTACGCGCACTCGTTTGCGTGCAGGCCCGAGGACCCGAGCGTCGTGCTGGCCACCACGGACCTCGAGGGCGATAGCTTTGCGGCCATCGTCAAAAAAGGGCGCGTGGGCGGCTGCCAGTTCCACCCGGAGAAAAGCTCGTCGGACGGCCTGGCCCTTCTTGGTGCCATCGCGCGGGAGCTCACGTCGTGATCGCGCTACCGGCGGTAGACCTGCGCGAGGGCAAATGCGTTCAACTCGTGGGTGGCGATTACGAACGCGAGCGCGTCCGCATCGACGATCCCTTGTCGCAGGCCCGCGCCTTCCGCGACATGGGCTTCTCCTGGCTCCACGTCGTCGATCTCGATGCTGCCACCGGGCGGGGTGAAAACCTTGGCTGGATCGAGCGGCTCATTCGCGAATCGGGGCTTCGCGTGCAAGTCGGCGGCGGCGTGCGCAACCTCGAGCGCGCGCAGCACCTGTTCGACGTCGGTGCCGAGCGCGTCATCGTGGGGACGCGCGCCATCGAAGACGTCGCCTTCCGTGAAGACGTGGTGAAGGCCTTTCCCGGGCGCGTGCTCATCGCCGCCGATGTGCGCGAGCGCGAGGTGGTCACCCGCGGCTGGGCAGCCCGCACCGGGCTTCGCATCACCGATCTCGCCAAAGAGCTCGATCCGCTGCCCATCGGCGGCATTCTCGTGACGGCCGTGCACCTCGAAGGGGCACTCGGCGGGGCCGACGCGGAGCTTTGCCGCGAGCTCGCACAGGTCACGCGTGCACCGATCTTCGCATCGGGCGGCGTCACCACCTTGGACGATCTCGCACGCATCCGCGCCGCCGGCGGCGCGGGCGCGGTCATCGGCATGGCCCTGTACACGGGCACCTTGGACGGGCACGCCGTGGCCCGGGAGTACGGCCAGTGAAACGCATCGTTCGCGAGAGCAAAGAAACGCAAATCGAGATCCGCATCGGCCTTGCCCGCGGAAAAGCGCTGAGCGGCGGCGTCTCGGTGTCCACCACGCTGCCGTTCTATGACCATATGCTGTCCACCCTCGCGCGCTACGCGGGCCTCGAGCTCACCTTGCGGGCCAAGGGCGATCTGCGGCACCACATCATGGAGGACGTGGCGCTGGCACTGGGCCACGCCGTGCGCAGCATCGCGCCCAAGAGCGCCACGCGCTACGGCGAAAAGACGATTCCGATGGACGATGCACTGGTGCAGTCGGTCATCGACGTCGGCGGTCGTGCCTTCTTCGTGGGCAAGCTGCCGAGCCGATTGTACACGCACGTGCTGCGCTCCTTCGCCGATGCGCTGCAGGCGACGCTGCACGTGCGCGTGCTGCGCGGCAAGGACAAGCACCACATCATCGAGGCCGGTTTCAAGGCCACCGGGCTCGCGCTGCGCCAGGCGCTGAGCGAAACGGAGGGCGGTATTTTCAGCACCAAAGGGCAGGTTCTTCTGACCGAGGAAGACATCGTGGACGTTGCAGGAGGTGATTCGTGAGCGCAAAACTGAGGCGCGTGGTCGTCTGTCTGGACGTCGACGCCGGAAGGGTCAAAAAAGGAGTGCGCTTCGAAAGCCTGCGCGACGTAGGGTGCCCCGTCGAACTGGCGGCGCGTTACGAAGCCGAGGGCGCCGATGAAATCGTGCTGCTCGACGTTTCGGCCACCGTCGAGGGGCGGGCCACCTTGTTCGACGTCGTGCGCCGCACGGCGGAGCGGCTCTTCATCCCGCTCACCATGGGCGGCGGTGTCCGCACGGTGGAGGACTTCGAGCGCGCGCTTCGTGCGGGCGCGGACAAAGTCGGTATCAACTCGGCGGCGGTGGCTGATCCCGAGCTGATCACGCGCGCCTCGGAGCGATTTGGCGCCCAATGTGTCGTGTTGAGCATCGATGCGAGGAAGAACGACGCGTTTCCCTCGGGCTACAATGTCGTTACCCACGGCGGCCGCAAGCCAACGGATCTCGATGCCATTGCCTGGGCCAAGCGCGGTGTGGAGCTCGGGGCAGGGGAGATCCTGCTCACCTCGATCGATCGCGACGGCGTTCGCTCCGGGTACGATCTCGATCTCACGCGCGCCGTGGTGCAGGCGGTGACCGTGCCCGTGGTGGCCTCGGGCGGCGCGGGAAGCGCAGAGCACGTGGCCAGTGCGCTCGCCAACGCGGGGGCCGACGCGGCGCTCGTCGCGGGCATTTTGCACGATGGGCAGACGACCGTGGGGGCCATCAAGAGCGTCGTCCGCGACGCGGGAATCGAGGTGCGCGCATGACGTTCGATCCGGAGAAGCTCGACTTCGACAAAGGCGGCGGGTTGGTCACCGTGGTCGCGCAAGACGCGGCGGATGGCGCGGTGCTCATGGTGGCCTTCGCCGATCGCGAGGCGGTTTCGCGCACCGTGGAAACGGGGTATCTGCACTTCTTCTCGCGCAAGCGCGGGCTCTGGAAGAAGGGCGAGACGAGCGGCAACACGCTTCGCGTCGTGGAGTTGCTCTCGGACTGCGACGCCGATGCCATCGTCGCGCGCGTGGAGCCCGCCGGGCCTGCGTGCCACACGGGATCGACCACGTGCTTCGGCGAGCCCGACGCCGATGCGGTGCGCACGCTCGAGCGCGTCATCGCACAACGTGCCGCGGAGCCGGAAAAGGCGGAGGGCAAGCCCTCGTACACGCGCCGCTTGCTCGGCGATCGCAATCTCCGCCTGAAAAAACTGGGCGAGGAGACCAGCGAGCTCGTGGTGGCACTGGCCGATGGCAACAAGGCCGGTGCGACCGAAGAAGCCGCGGACGTCGTGTACCACCTGATGGTCGCGCTCCACGCGGCGGGCGTCGGCTGGAACGACGTTCTCGGGGTGCTGCGCAAGCGCGCGCGTTAAGACTTCGCGATGGCGCTGAGGGCCCCGTCGGCGGTTGCGATGTCGACGGAGCCCACGCACACGGCGGGGCCGCGGCGTGGGATGAGCACGACGCGGCAACGTCCTTGCGAGCCGGGGACGAGGCTCGAGAAGAGAAGGTCCAGCCCCACGCCCGCGGCGATGATGACGAGCCCCACGAGAAAGAGCGACGGCGAGGCGGCGCGCACGCCGTCGATCATCGTGGAGACACCGATGTACGTGCCCAAGGCCAACGCGAGCAGCCCGGCATAGAAGCCCACGCGCGGGTAGCGCACGTCGCGCACCGCACGAACGAGGCCTTCGCGGCCGATGATCGTGGACTTCTCGCGCAGGGTGCGCCCCAGCATTTCGACGCGCGAATCGACGCGCACGCTCTCGGGCGAGAGCACGATCTCGGCCGGGCACCGGTAGGCAAGGGCGAGGCGCGCGAGAAGGCGTGTGCCGTGAATGAGAAACAAGATGCCCGACAGCGCCAGCGCCGTCGTGGCCACCAAGCCGTGCGGCGCCGGCACGAGCTCGCCCCGGAGGCGCGCAGGCGTCCCGTCCGTGGGAACCATCGGCACGGTGTCGCTCGATGCAGGCGACAGCATGCGAAGCAGTGCCGGATCGTGCAGCTCCTGCCCCAGCGACACCACCAGCCGCGCCGCCGTCTCGGACTTGGAAAAGGCGAGCGCCACGCACCCCACCAACGCTTCGCCCCGCCCAAGCTCGGGCAGCCGGTAGGCATCGACGCGCCGCACGCGATCGGCGATGGCGGTCCAGATGGTGCCCGCTACCTCTTCCCCGAGCGCGCGATCGAGCAGTGGGGTCGCGTCGAACGGCGTGTTCGTGGCCAGCCACAAAATGTCGTCTGCGAGGCGGTTGTCCGATTCGACATCGCGCCCGCCGCCCTGCAGCTCCTCGGCGATGGCATGGGCAAAGAGCGCGCATGCGAGGGCGCGCTCGTCGTCGTTCTCCGGGCCGCGTTGGAGCACGTCGGAGGCGTTCCCGAACGGCGTCTTCGCCGCGTTCGGGTCGAGCTCGGTCCGATCGGTTGCGGCATCCGACTCGAAGCTCGCGCGGCGTTCCGAGGCCATGCCGCGCGTAATCCTCTGCGTTCGCGCTACCAGATCCTCGAGGTGGCCATGCTGGCCAAGCGCCTCGAAGGCCCGAAGGAGCGCGTCTGAATCACCTCGCATAAGCGTCGTGTAGCCTACTGCGCCCCGCAATTGAAGCGTGGAAATCCCTACCGGAAACTCGCTGTCTGGCTATGCGGCCGCGGTGCGGTTGCCTTCGGCCTCGGCATCCGCCTCACCCGAGGGCGCGGGTGCCACATCGCTGACGGCTCGGCGGAAGATCATCGCAGGGCCGGAGGCGCGCTCGCGCTCGGCGTCGACGATTTCGACCAGCTCGCTCCGCGTGCAAATGTCAGTCTCCAAGAGCGCGCGCATGTAGCCATCGACGTATCCGTGCGCACGGGCGAGGCGAGAATTGGTCTCACCCGCCGCCTTCGCGGTGAAGATATCGCGAAGCATCGTGCGAAGCTCACCCAGGATCTCGGTTTTGTTGCGCATGGAATGGGCTTACCCATGCTCCTTGGCGCGGGCCAAGTTTAAGGTGCGACCCACGCCACGTCGCCCACGATGCCGCGGACGTTAGGGTCGAGCTGGCGCCAGAAGTTGACGATCCCCTTTCCGGCGAAGCTCGGGAAGAAGCCCGCGAAGCGGCCCGGCTGTGCGACCGCCATCACCGTCCAGGTGTGTCCGCCCGCTTCGAGCGGCGTGCCCGTGGCCACGCGAAGCACGCCCGCGGTGGCATCTTGGTAGGTCACCTGGATGCGCGTGCCGTCGATGCGAAGAAAAGAATCGTCGCCCACGGCATGCCGGCCATCCACGAAACGCGGGGCGCCCACCCCGAGGCCGAAGCCATCGTCGACGACTTCGGCTTGGGCCGTATCTCCGCCCGGTGCACGGCGCACGTATCGAAGCGATTCACGAAGCGCGTCGGCGTAGCTCACGTGCCAGTCGCCGTCCGCCGTGATGACCAAGGAGGCGCCGACCCCGGGGTTGCCGCCTTCATCCAGAACCGACGTAGCCCACACGCCCGATGCCTTCGATAGGCCGATCAGTCGCGCGTGAATGCGATCGTAGGCCACGATGCCCAAGCCGTTTGGGCCTGCGGCGATGCGCAGGTAATTGCCAATGGCATTCGGGTACGTCGCGGCAGGCCCGGCGGGGACGTTGTCCTCCACGGCGATGTCCTCGAAGGTCCAATCGGCCGCGCTGCGCGGGCTCGCGGCGGTGGCTTTTGCCAGCACGATTCTCGAGCGTGCGCTCTCGTTGGCCGGAAACACCACGACGGGTTTGCCCTCCGCCAGGATCATCTTCGCGTAGCGGCCCACGTCGGCGCCGGGGGTTGCGCGCAGCGTGTACGCGGACCAGTCTTCACCGTCCAGAAGCGCAAACTTCAGCGCGCGGTGGGTTGCATCGTAATACGCGACCATCGGGTGGTCGTTCGCATCCAGGGCGAGGCTGGTCCAGAGTCCGACGTTGTCGCCCGATTCCGTCTCGCCGTTGCGCCAGCCGCTTCGCTCCGCAGGAGGGCACGAGCCATCCGTGCGCGCCGGAACGCCGTCCACGGTTTGCCATGCGACGCGCCCTTTCGCCGCGTCGTAGCGGCCCACCACGAGATCACCGTACACGTGGTCGAGGCTCTCGCTGTAGATGCCGTCGTTGTAGCCGGCCACCCAAAGGGTGCCATCCTTGGCGGTGGCCACCGAGGTGTACGCGCCCACCTGGCCCATGGGCAGCGCCGGCTCGCAGGGGCTCTTGCAGTCCTGCCCGCAGCCCACCGTGTCGCGCGCGCCCTCGCCGTCGTCGCTGCCGCCGCACGAGCAGCCTTGGTGGGTCATGGCGGCGACGGCCACGGCGCCGAGCCCCCAGCGCCGGCGGTACCTTCGAGCCGCCAGCACGGCGATGAGCATGCCCAGCGCCCACGCCGCGGACGTTCCGCGGGCATCGCCCGCCGTGGAGCACCCGCCGCCTCCGCCACTGCCTGCGCTCCGCTCGATGGGGGCGCTGCGGCCGACGTTGCCTTCCTCGTCACGAACCTCCACGACCGTGGCATCGCGCAAATCGAGCTTTGCCAATTTTGCGAGGGGCATCCACGTGCTGAACGTGCCGCCCTTTTCATAGCGCGCCACGAGCGCGTCGTCCTCGCTCACGAAGTCCCATGCCTGGACGCCGTTTCGCGCGAGCTCGACTCGGGGCGCGAGCGTGTCGATGACGAAGGGCACCCCGGCGGGCGTAGGATCCTCCGACTCGGGCTGCCCCACGTAGCGCGACCACACCCGCAGCGTGTGCTTGCCCTGAAAGACCAGATCGTCCGACTCCACCGTGACGTCCGTTTCCCGCGACCACGCGCTGCGGGTGCCCCGATCGATGGACCAACTGTATTCCACCGCCGACATCGCTCGCGGCGACGACAGGGCGACGCGCAAGGTCGGGCGCTTTTCTCGGCTCAGGGACGTGAGGCCCATGGCCTCCGGATGCACCGTTCGCTCGACGAGGTGAGCTTCCGTTTCCGCCACGGCGTTGCTCACGCCGGGCACGGCAAGCTGCGCGAAGATGCCCACGAAGTCATCGCCCGATTTGGAGAGCTTGCGAATCCCGCCCTCGGGCACGGTCACCGCCAGGCCGAACGAATCGACCATCGACGAGAGATCGATGGGCCCGATCGTTCCCGCCAATTGGTTCACGAACCCGCCCAGCACGGGCGCCAGCGACGCCGCGATTCCAGCGGGATCGTCGGTCAGCAGATCGGCATTCGACACCTTGGCGTTCGCGAGGCGCACATCGCCGAGTACCGGCAAAAGCCCAGTCTTCACGTCTTTGGCCATCTGCAGGTTGACCGGAATCGTCAGGTCCGCCGTCAACGTGAAGACGCGCACGAACCGGTCGAGGCTCCAGATGTACATGTCCACGTCGAGCTCGCGCAGCTCGATGGCCACGAGCGGATCGGTTTTGACATTCGTCCCCCCGCCCACCTTCACCGCGGGCGGATGCCGCGGGCGCGTGGTCAGTGCCAGCGGCACGGACTTCTTCTCGACGGCAAGCCTCTGGAGCGACGGCACGAGCAAGCTCAAAAGCCCGCTCTGGAGCTGCTGCACCTGTTCGGTGGACACGCCCAGGCACAGAAGCCCGCTGTTGTAAGCACCGCCAAAGGCATATTCGAGAAAACGCCCCGCCACGGCCAGTTGTAGGTGATTTCCCGGGAGGTCCTGCCGCAATTCATCCGGCGCCGCGATGCCCGCGGGCACCGGGATATCCACTTTGGGGACGCAGGACGATACCGGCGCCGCGATGGCGCCCCCGAGGAGCGGCAGGGTGAAACCATTGGGCGTATGCCCGGGATACGGATTGTCGTCGGGAGGAAAATTGGGCGTCACATCCACCGCGCCGCCCGCGGCAAACACGATATCGAGCCCGCCTCGGGTTCCCGGCGACATGCTGGCCAATGCACCGGCGAGGTTCACCCGCAGCTCCGTGCCTAGCCACGGCGGCGCCTGCGAAGCCAAGACTCGTTTGAGCTGATCTTTCACGCCGCCGATGAGGGAACCGAACGCCTGATCTTTGGCGTAATCGAACACGGCATTGCACAGCTCCGTCGCCACGCCGCAATCCTTGCAAACCGCCACGTCGCCTTTGGTGATGCCGACGTCCACCACGGCGCGATTCCAATCGAGCTTCGTGTACCCCGCGCGTGGCCCATTGGTTTCGGCCACCCAGGGAATGGCCATTTCGAATGGGAATTCTCGGTAATCGAAATTGGGCGTATCTCCATTGCAACCGCCCGCGCCCAATCCCACGCCGAAGGTGCCCAGGCTGGGCCCGTCGTTTTCGATGCGCACGGGCAAATGACGCAGCCTCACCGGGATGGTGCCGGTCGCGCGCACCACGTCGGGTGCCCAGGCGTCGAGGTGCAACTTCGCTTGTCCGATGTTGACCTCGCCGAGGCACTCCGGCGGGTCCACATCGCGGCGCGGGCCCTTGGGGCAAATGTGAATCGTGTAATCGATGTCCGGAAGCGGCCACGGAAGGTCGATCGAGCCGCTCGTGTCCGCCCGCGGGATCTCGATGGCAAAGACGCCATTTCCTGGGCTCACGATTCTGCGAAGCATGGTCGGCGCGCCGCCGGCGAGCACGTCGAGCCCGGGACGCGTCAGGCGCATCGCCCCGGCGTTCAGAACCACGGACTCGCGCGGGAAGCCGCCCGGAATGGGCTCCCCGCAGCCACTACAGCCTCCACCCCCCGCGCACGAGGCAATGGCCAACGCCGACAAAATGCCAAAGGCACGCCGCCACCCCATGCGCGGCATTGTAGCAGCGGAGGGTTTAGGGGTTAGGGTTTAGGGTTAGGGACAGAAAATCAGGGGACGAGCACGACCGTCTCTTCCCTAACCCCTGATCCCTAACCCCTACAAATCTACGGATTGCACTCCACGACGCCGGCGCCATCGTTGATGTTCACGGCGCTGGCGGCGAACGTGGCCGTCAGCCAGAAGCTGTCACGGCAGCCGCCGGCGCCCTTCGGGTTCGAGCAGTAGTCGCCCTTCTGGGCGTCGCTCAGGTTGAGTTTGCCGTCGGTACCGCGCGGGCAACGCTTGATGCCCTTGTCGTCGGTCTCGCCGACGGCTTTGGTCAGTACGACGCAGAGGCTCTGCGTCAGGTCGACGACGTCCACCTTGTCGGCTTCTTCCAAGGTGATGTACCCGCCGAGCGCCGCGGCCGTCTTCCACTTCGTGCAGACGGACGGATCCTCGTCGCAGGCCGAATCGAGCGCCTTGAGATCGAATCGGCCGACGCAGTTGTTGTTCTCGGAAAGCGTCACGTTCTGAATGACCACGTCCGAGAGCGGCAAAATGATGACGTTCTTCACATCGCCACGGAGGAAGATCGGCACATTCAGCTTCTCGATCGCGCCGCTCGTGAAGGTGTCGCCGTCGAAGGTGACGCTCGTCTTGGCGGAGTTGACCTGAATGCCTCCCGCCAAGTGGTTGTAAAAACAGTACCCCTTGCCGCGCGGATCCGTGGAAGGAGGCGCGCCGCCGGTCTCCAGCGTTCCCGCACCCGTTCCTTCGCCCTTCGTCACGCGGAAGAGCCAGTTGAACGAGCCGTAACCGCGCTCGGCACAGGCGTTCGCGTTCATCTCGATGTTCGGGCTGAGGACGGTCGCGCGAATGATGTTGTCCGCCAATGCCGGCGGCGCAACGACGTTCAGCCTCCGGATGCGCAGATCAATCGTCGGCTTGCCCGTATTGTCCGAAAGGGGCATGCACGTGGCGGTGGAACCGCACGAGGCCTCGATGGTCGTACAGGCCGTCTGCTCGCAGAGGTTGTCCGAGTCGTCGCAATTCGCCGCAGGGTAGCCTCCCGGCGTCGAGACGCACTTGCCCGACTGAACATCCTGGTCGCCCCCTTGGGACTGCTGGTTGTTCTTCTCGGGCGGATCATAACAAGCCGCCACCAGCACCGGAATGCCGATGCCAACGGCGCCGAACAAAGCCAAGCCAATTTTGGTCATCTGTTTACTCATCGACTCTCCTCCGCGGGAAGGGCCAAGCTACCGCCATAATCGACGAGGCGTGCGAACGCCTGAATCCGTGCGTCGAGCTCCGAACGCGTCACCTTGGCGATGCGCGTCGTGCCAACGTCCTCCACACAGAAGGAGGCAAGGGCCGAGCCGTAGAACATGGCGCGGCGCAGGGTGCTCGGCGACGTGTCGCCGTGTCGCGTTACGTAGCCGAGGAGGCCGCCCGCGAACGTATCGCCCGCGCCCGTGGGATCGCGCACCTCTTCGAGCGGATAGCCCGGGCAGAAAAAGGTGCCCGCTTCGTCGAAGAGCAGCGAGCCGAACTCACCGCGCTTGATGATGACCCGCGACGGCCCGCGCTTCCGAATGTCCGCGGCCGCACGCACGATGTTGTCGATACCGGAAAGCTGGCGCGCCTCTTCGTCGTTGATGATGAGCAAGTCCGTGCGGGCCAAAAGCTTGTTCAGGGTGGCCGACTCGCCCGAGATCCAGAAGTTCATCGTGTCGGCGGCGACCAACTTGGGCTTTTCGACCTGGTCGAGCACGTCCAACTGGAGCTGCGGGTGGATGTTGCCGAGCAGCACGTACGGCGTGGAGCGATGCGCCTCGGGGATCTTCGGCTGAAAGTTGGCAAACACATTGAGCTGCGTGTCCAACGTCTCGCGGCTCGCGAGGTCGGCCGAGTAGCGGCCGCGCCAGAAAAAGCTCTTTCCGGCGACCTGCTCGACGCCCAAGGTGTCGATCTCGCGCTTGCGCAGAAAGTCCAGATAGTCCCGCGGAAAGTCGTCACCCACCACGCCGACGATGCGCACGCCGTGGGTCAGGAGCGACGCTGCAATCGAGGAGAAGGTTGCGGCCCCACCGACCACGTATTCGAACGTACCGTAGGGCATTTCCAGGGTGTCGAACGCCATGGACCCGACGATGAGCAACGACTGAGAACCTCTGTGGTTTTGCGCGTTTGACACGTATCTTCGTCCTATCTCGTGAAAACCCCGTGCGGGGTGTTACTTGCGGGGTGGGTGGGCTGGAAGCAGATCTGGAAGCGAGCCTAGCTCCTCAGGAGCGACTCCGCCACGTAGGCTTTGCGCGTGCGGCGGGCTCGCTCGGCCAGCACGATACCGCGCAGGGTTGCGAAGGCCGATTCGAAATCGTCGTTCACCAGCACGTAGTCGAAGAGCGCATAGTGCTCGATTTCCAGGCGGGCGGCCTCGAAACGGCGCTTAACGACATCCTCCGTCTCGCTGGCGCGCCCGCGCAGGCGGCGCTCGAGTTCCGCCATCGATGGCGGAAGAATGAACACGCCGGTGACGTCGGGCAGCTTGGCGCGGATCTGCCGGGCGCCCTGGTAGTCGATGTCGAAGATCATGCCGGTGCAGCCGGCCGCCTTGGCGTTCTCGATTTCGTGCAGGCACGTCCCATAGAGGTTCCCATGCACTTCCGCCCACTCGACGAACCCGTGATCGGCCACCAGGCGCTCGAACGCGGGGCGGTCGACGAAGTGGTAATCGCGACCATCGACTTCGTTGGCGCGCGGCCTGCGGGTCGTATGGGAAACGCTGAATCGCAGATCGGGAAAGGTCTCGAGAAGCTTGCGGGCCAGCGTGGTTTTTCCTGCGCCGCTCGGCGACGACAAGATAAGGAGCAAAAATTCATCCGGTAACATGGGGTGTTTCTTACCTTCACTCCACCTTCACTCGACGTTTTGAACCTGCTCGCGCATTCGCTCGAGCTCGGCTTTCATTTCGACAATCGCGTGGGCAATTTGGGCGTCGGGACTCTTGGCGCCCGCCGTATTCGCTTCCCGCACCATTTCCTGCAAGAGGAAATCGAGCCGGCGGCCGCATGATTTCTCATCGAGCAGCGCGAGGAATTGCTCGCAGTGGCTCAAGAGCCGCGTGAGCTCCTCGGAAATGTCCACCCGCTCGGCGAACAGCACCACTTCCGCCTCCAGGCGGCCCGCGTCGATTTGCAGATCCATGGTGCCGCGGAGTCGGTCCGTGCGCTCGCGCAGGCGCTTGCGGTGCTCCTCCAGCAAATCCGGCGCGCGAACGCGCACCGTCGAGGTGAGCTCCCGCACCGAGTCGAGGCGTTTGGCCAAGTCGGCGCACAAAGCAGCGCCCTCGCGCTCGCGCATTTCATCCAGGGAAATGACGGCGCGGTCGAAGGCCAAGCGCGTGGCCTCTTTGGTCTTGTCGATTTCGCGCTCCACGGAGGAGACGAAGAGATCCGGAATGGCGCCGAGGAGCGAAAGCGGAACCTCCGTGCCGGGGGCGATTTCATCGCGCAGCTCGCACAACGAACGGTAGGCGCTTCTCGCGCGCTCGCGGTCCAACGTGGTGAGGCCCAGCCCAATGCCGTCGACGCGCACCGTCACTTCGAAGCGGCCGCGCGTCATGCGCTCGCGGGCGAGCTGTTCCACGAAGCCAGCGAGATCCCCCAACTCGCGTGCCACGCGCACGCGAACATCCAGGAAGCGGTGATTCAGCGCGCGGATTTCCACCCCGAGCCGCCCGGCCCCCAGCGGGTGATCCCCTGCGCCGAAGCCGGTCATGCTTCGCATGGGGACCCCTTCATCGCTACGAGACTCCCTTCTTCCGCTTCACCTGCTCCAGGACGCGCGCATATTCGACTTCCCACGTGCGTGAGCCCTCACTGACATGCCGCAATTGCGCGCGAACCTCTGCATCGATTTCGCCGTCCAGCGCCATGTGCTTTTTGAACACCGCAGCCATTTTTCGCCGCAGTTCTACGTCTTCAACGAAAATTTCTTCTACGTTTGCGGAGTGGTGAAATATTTGGACGACCTGGTCCAATACGTAATCGAGCATCTCATCGCCGACTTTGATACCTTTGGTCTCGGCGATTTGATTGCGGACGCGGCCAAAGTCGTTCATCGAACGTCCTGTGCGCTCGAGAAGCTCCTTGGTGCGGTCGTTCACGTCGCGCTCCGCCGCCAAGTAAGTTCGAAGCACTGCCTCGACGTCGGCTTGAACCTCTTTCGGTGATTCGGTTTCGATGTCACCCGCCGCAATCAGAATGCGAACGACTTCGGCCGCGATGGGCGCCACCCGCCCGCTAAATAAACGCATCCTGGCACAGTACCCTTCTTTTACCCGGCGCGGAACGGGCGCCATACATCCTGCGAGGAAAAGATCGTGAGTGACACGGTGACCGGATTGCAGCCTCCGAGCATCCCGCCCGCCCCCGAAGCGGCCCCGCAGGCGAACCCCCCTGCTCCCCCTGCTCCCTCTGGTCTTGGCCAAGTACGGACCGTCGAGTTGTCGCTGCTCGACTTGGAAGAGGGCTGGAACGTCGAAGAAGCGCGCTCCACGCTGCTGGAGGCCGCAAGCCAGGCACAGCAGGTCGCAAAGCCGACCACACCGGTCGAGTCGAAGCGGCGTCCCCCGCCTGTCCCCCCGAGCGCACCCCGATCGGTCGACAAGCCATCGTTGCCGCCCCGCACCCGACCGGCCCCGCCGCTGCCGCGGGAGAGCCATTCGGCCCCGCCGCCGCCGGTCGCCGCGCGGGGAGAGACGCCGAGTGTGCCGCCGCCGGAGGTGCGGGTGCGCGTCGAATCGCCGCTGGAGCAGTTGACGGCGCAGCTGCAGTCGCGGGTGGCCGTGCTCGAGAAGGACGACGACAAGCTGGCCCTGGCGCGTGCGCACCTGGAGCTCGCCGTGTTGGACGAGTCCGCGGGCGACGGTGCGCGCGTACTGGAGCACGCCGAGGCGGCGCTTCGCATCGAGCCATCGCTGGTGATGGCCCATGCCTTGGTGCGCCGTGCGCGTCATGCGCGCGGGGCGGCGCGTGTGCTGCTCGAGCCGCTGGAACACGAGATCCTGGCGGCCACGGGCGATGGCGAGCGGGCGGATCTGCTTGCCGAGAAGGCGCGTCTGCTCGAGGCGGCCGAGGAGAAATCCGAGGCAGTTCGCGAGGCCTGGGAGGCCCCGCTCGCGGTGGTCTCGGGGCATGCTGCCGGTCTGAAAGGGCTGGAAGCTGCGCTGGTGCGCGATGCCGGGCGGGATGCCCCGCCGTCGGGGGTCTGCGAGCGTCTGGCGTCGCACCTCGGGCGTATGGCCGATGCATACGGTGGCGAGCCGCGCCTTGCCGCGTGGCTTCACGTGGAGCGGGCGCGCATTTTGGACCGCAAGCTGGGCGACGCCAAGGCTGCCTGGAGCGCGTTGCGTCAGGCGCTGGCGCTGGATCCGGGCGTGGGCCCCGTGCGAAGCGCCTGTGTGCGGCATGCGGCCCGTCACAACGACGTGGCCGCGCTGTTCGAGTTGCTCGTCGAGGAGTCGGGGGTGGAGACGGAGCCCGCACGCCGCGCGCGGCTCGAGCTGGACGCTGCGACGTTGGCGGCCACGCGGCTCGGGGATACGGATCGCGCCGTGACCTTGCTCGAGCGGGCGCACTCGCGCGCGCCCACCGCGGAGACGGTGGACCGCCGCGTGCTCGACCTGCTCGTGGTGCTCCACGAGTCGGCGGGGCGATTGCGCGATGCCATCCGGGTGCGCCGGGCGCGTGCACACTACATCGAAGATCCGCGCCGGCTCGCCTACGAGCTGCGCCTCATGGCCGCCTTGTCCGAGCGCGCGGGCGACACCGCCACGGCGCTGGCCGATGTGGAGCGGGCGCGCGCGCTCGACCCGAAGGATCCCACCTTGCTCGAAACGGCGGATCGTTTGCTCGCGAGCGTGGGGCGCGAGGATCGGCGCGCGCAGCTCTGGGCGGACGTCGCGGCGCGCTCGGAGGATCCGCTGAAGCGGGCGCGCTTGCTGATGCGCGCTGCGAAAATTTCCGAGGCGATGGGCCGGCCCGCGGAGGCGATCCTCCACTTGCGCGCGGCGCTGTCGGCCGCGCCGGCGGATGCCGAGGTCGTGGAAGCGCTCACGCGGTTGCTCACGCCGGCGCCCGTCGAGCAGACGGAGGCGCGCGCCCGGATTGCGATTTACATGCACGCCGCTGAAGAGGTGAAGGACCCCGTGCGGCGGGTCGGTTACCTGGAGCGCGCGGCGTTGCTCTGGGAGGAGACGTTGGGCGATGCGCCGCTGGCGGCGCGTGCGTTCCAGCAGGTGCTCGACATCGAGCCCGATCGGCGAAGTGCCATCGTGGGGCTGCAGCGAACGGCGGCGAGGGCAGGGGACGCGAGGGCGCTCGGTCGTGCGCTGCTCGACGAGGCGCGCATCACCTCCGCACCGGAGCGCCGCGACGAGGCGCTCGACCTGAAGACGCGCGCGGCGGCGGCCTTTTCCTTCGAGGATCCGGAGCGCGCGCACTCGCTCATCGACGATGTGCTGCGCGAGAACGCGGCGCACGAGGAAGCGCGGGCGCTCCAGGTGCGCCTGTACGAAGCGGCGGGGCGCTGGGAGCAAGCGGCAGCCGCGCTGGCCGACCGCATCGAGGCGACCAAGGACAACGAGTCGAAGATTTACCTATGGCTCGCGCGCGCGGAAATCGTGCAGAGCCGGCTCGCGCGCGTGCCCGACGCCATCACGGCGTTGCGCGCGGTGCAGCAGCTCGATCCGGCGCATCCGGTGCCGCCGGATGCCATTCCGCGGTTGCTCGAGGCTCTGGGCGATTGGGCCGCGCTGCGCGACGAGCTCATTGCGCAGGCGAACCAGTCCGATACGCCGTTCGAGCGGGTGCGCCACCTGCTGCGCGCGGCCGAGATCGACGAGTACTCGCTCCGCAACGACGAGGGGGCCGCAGGGTTGTACTCGCGGGCCCTGGGTGAGGCGCCGTCGCATCCGCTGCTTCTCGAGCGGCTCGTTCGCCTGGCGGCGCGGCTCGGACCCGACGTGGCCGATCCCTCGGGCAAGCTCGAAGGCGGCGGCAGCCACGGTGCGTTCGAGCGGGCGATGCTCCTGGTCGAATCGGAGGCCGAGCCGCGGCGGGCCATCACCTTGCTCGAGGCCGTGACCGCGCGCGACACGGCGCACCTGCCGGCGCTGCGCACCTTGGAGACGTTGGCGCGCACCACGGATTCGCTGCCGCTTTTGGCCAATGCGCTCTCGCTGCAGGCGACCACGTTGCACGCGCCGATCGCGCGACTCGGGGCGCTCTGGTCAATGGCGCACCTCGTGGAGTGGCGCCTGCCGGAGAGCGGCGATACATCGGTCTACACGCGCATTTTGGAGCATGCGCCCGAGGATCGGAACGCGCTGGACGCGATTTTCCGGCGCACGGTGGCCCTCGCGCGCGGTGGCGATGGGGTGGCGCGTGCGTCGGCCACGAGTGCCCTGCTCGTGCTGCTCGCGCTCAAGTCGGCGGGCACCCGCCCGAGCGACGATACGTCGCGCCTCATGATGCACCTGGAGCTCGCGCATCTCTACATGCCGTGGAGCGAAGGCAATGGGATCTCCCATCTGCCGGGCGACATCCCCAGCGTGGCCGCGCGCTCGGCGCTCGACCATTATCGCAAGGCGCTCGCCATGGACGTGATGAGCGTCACCGCGGCGGTGGGCACGGCGCGCTTTGCGTCGCAGCTTCGCGATGGCGAGGCGGGGGTGGCGGCATCGACGTCGCTGGCCGATCTCGCGCAGGATCCGAAAATCCGGGCGCGGCATTTGCTGGAGGCCGCCGATTTGCTGCTGTCCGCGCCCGAGGACGCGCGCCTGGGCACGGCCGATCAGCGGCGCACGCGTGCCGTCGAGTTGCTCGAGCGCGCGCTCGATGCGGATCCCGAGTCCATTCCGGTGGCCGGGCGGCTGGCCACGGTGCGGGCCGATCAGCATCGGCCCGATCGCCTGGTGGAGGTGTTCCGCAGTGCCATTCGCCGTGCGAATGCGCCCGACGCCATCGTCATGCTGGGCAGCGAAATCGCGCGCCTGGCACGCACGGAGCTCAAAGATCTCACCGTGGCCGTCGATGCCATGCGCCGCGTGCGCGAGGTGGCGCCGCGGCACATTCCGTCGCTGCTCACGTTGGCGGAGCTCTACATCGCCCAGCGCGCGTGGCCGGAGGCGGTCGACGCGCTCGAGGCGGTGGTCGAGCACGCGCGCGGTCCGGGACTCACCGCCGATGGCCGCAACACCGTATCGTCGGGCGATCCGCGGCTCACCGCGCTTTTTGCCCTGGGAAGCCTCTACGAGCGCGTGCTCGCCAAGCCGGACCAGGTGGACCGGGTGCTGCGCGCCGCGCTGGAAATCGATCCCACGAGTGCGCGCGCGCTGCGCGGCTTGGTGCGGCGGCTCGGAAGCTCGCCGCAGGCCAACGAGCGCCCCGTGCGCGAGGAGATTGCCTCGTTGCTCGAGCGGCTCGGGCGGGTGGAGCCGGCGCCGGAGCAAAAGGGCGCCATTTACCTGGATCTGTCGCAGGTGCGGGCCACCTTGGAGGATCGCACGGGTTCCGAGCGTGCGCTCTGCGAGGCCATCGCATGGCTCCCGGGGCTGCTCGATCGGCTCGTGGCCTGGCACACGACGCCGCAAGGCTTGGACCGCAAAGCGCACATGACGGCGCTGCGGGGCATCGTCAAGCGCGCCCAGGAGATCAATCGGCCGGACGCGATCTGTCTCTCGACGCTGGGGCAGCTTGCGGTGGAATTCGGCCAGATCGAGGAAGGAATTACGCACTTACGCGCGGCGCTGGCGCTCTCGCCGGCGATGCACGAGACGCGTTTCCACCTCGGTGCGGCATTGAGCCTCGCCGGCCGGCCCGAGGAAGCGACGAAGACGCTGCTCGATTTGCTCATCCCCGACTCGCGTCCGTTCCTGGCGCTGCGGGCGCCCGGCGCCGGCCTGGACCTGCTGGAGCGCACCTTGGCCGCGGAGCGCCGCACCGAGGAGGCGCTGGTCGTGCGCGAGCTGCGTGCACTGGCCGGTACACTCGACGACGCGAGTCAAATGTGGCTGCGCGGGCGGCGCCTGGCTTTCGACGGCTCGAGCACCGAGCCACTCGACCGCGCGAGCCTGGTCAACAATGTCGTGCCGCCCGAGGGCCGGCATGTTCTCCTCGATGTGGCGTACGCGCTCTCCGGGAGCGAGGGAAAGCTGTTCCGCTCCACGGCGCACGAGCTTGGCGTCACCTCGCGCGACCGCGTCGGGCCGCGGAGCGGGCACCCCCTGCGGCCTTTGTTCGAGCGCTTGATGTGGCTTCTGCGCCTGCCGGAGACGGAGCTCTACGTTTCCGAGGCGGTGAGCTACACGCGGGTGGTCTCGCAGGACGTGCCGTGGATCATCTTTCCGCAGAGCCATTTGGACCTGCCCGAGTCGCGGCAGCTTGCCGCATTGGGGCGCGCGCTCACCCGCGTGGCGTTGGGGGTGCCGTGGATCGAGGATCTGCCGCCGCCGCACGTGCAAGCGTTGCTCACGGCGGCCGCACGGCACGCGAACCCCTCGTTTTCGTACGACGTGCGCGAGCGGCATCTGGCCGAGTTGATCGCCGAATACGAGCCGCGCGTGGCGCGGGCCATCGGGCGCAAGCAGCGCAAGCTGCTCGCCGATCTGGCCTATCGCCTCGATGCGCCGGTGGGACCGACGCCGCAAGAAATGGAGGCCTTCGTGCGCGCCGTCGCCCATGCGGAGCTGCGCGTGGCCTTCCTCGTCACGGGCGATCTCCTCGCCACCGTCGACGAGCTACGGGCGCTGGATCCGCACTTCGCGCGCGCGCTGGGCGGCATGAACGAGCATTCGGTGGCGACCATCTTCTCGCACCCGCTGGCAGGCGATTTGGCCCGCTTCGCCTTGAGCAAAGAGGCCACGGCGTTGCGCTGGCGCACGGGCACGATTTGGGGCGCGAACGGCGCCGGATCGCGTTAATTCAACCGGCGCAACCGTGCTGGCGGGCACCATGGTTGCACGGGCTCCTCTTCGACCGACGCGGCAAACGCGCTCGTCGGAGAGGAGCGATACCATGAGATCCTTCTTGCGCTCGCCGCTCGCGGCGATCACGGTGACGACTGCTATTTTCTCCCTTACGGTGACGGCGCAAGCCTTCGCCCAGACCCCGCAAGCGCCTCAGTCTCCGCAGGCGCCGCCCGCGGGCCAGGCTCCGCAGGCACCGCAAGCGCCTCAGGCCCCGCAGCCACCTCAAACGCCGCAGGCCCCCCAAACGCCGCAGGCCCCCCAAACGCCACAAACCCCGCAGACGCCGCAGTCTCCCGCGTCGTCACCAGGGACTACGCACATCACCTCGGCACCGGTCATCGTATCGCAGACCGGACAACCTACTCCTGTATCCCAGGACACTGCGTCGAACTCGTACCGGCCGAACCGCAAGCTGCTCTTCGGAGGCGTTCTCACGTTGGGGCTCGCCTACGTGCCCGCCGCGGTCGTCGGCACCACCAGCGAGCGGGACGGCGATCGCAATCTGCTCATTCCCGTGGTCGGCCCATGGCTCGACCTTGGGGACCGCGGGCCGTGCAATGGACCGGGCGAGAGAAGCTGCAGCAGCGACACGACGAACCGCGTGCTCATCGCCGTCGACGGTGTTTTCCAGGCCGTGGGCGCGCTGCAAATCCTCGGCGCCTTCATCTGGCCCGAGCCACGCCGCACGGTGATCGTCGAAGGCCGCAACACCACCCCAGCTACGCCACCTCCGCCACAAAAGCTGCAAATGCGGGTGAGCCCCGCAAACATTGGCCGCAGCGGCTACGGTTTGTCGGTGGTTGGCACGTTCTGAGCGCAGCCTCGAACAAAGCCCCGCAGCTTCGGACAAGACGCGCACCGGTCTCCGGGCCAAGATGCACCGTCACCATGGCCCTTGCACTCGATCTCCGTGTTGGAACCATCGTCCGCGTCGAAGCCTTTCCCGAGGCTCGAAAACCAGCGTACAAGCTCTGGATCGACCTCGGAGAACTGGGCGAAAAAACGTCCAGCGCGCAAATCACGCAGCTTTACACCCCCGACCAGCTCGTCGGCCGCCAAGTCGTCTGCGCCGTCTCCCTGCCCCCGAAGCGCATCGGCCCCTTCACCTCCGAAGTCCTCGTCACCGGCGTCGACACCCCCAACGGCGTCGTCTTGCTGGCACTCGAGCGCCCCGTGCAAAACGGCGGTCAGATCTTTTGACGACGATTTTGGATTGAACAGGGAGGGGGGAGGCGGGGAGGGATACGGCACAAATCCCACCGCGCACCGAGGCTAATTTTTGGTTTTCATTGCGCCCACTGGGCCAACTGAGAACCAAAAAAAGCCTAGGCACCCGGTGGGATTCGCGTTGTTTCCCTCCCCGCCTCCCCCCCTCCCTGTTCAATCAATCTTCTAGCGTTTTCTCCGACTCGAAGGGCCTGCGCTGCCGGGGGGTAAGCGCATTTCGCGCATGCCCAATTGCAAACGGCGCATGACGGCTTTCTTTTGGCGCTCTTTGTATTTGGCGTGGCTGGCTTCGCCGCGTTCGTTGTTCGCTTCGGTCTCGCGGTCGATGATTTGGAATTCGCAAATCACGAAGATGACCGGCCCGAGGCCCCAGGCGCTGGAGGGGGCGCGTTCGAGGAGGCGGCGGGGAAGGCGGACGGGCATGTCCACGACGAAGTGGATAATCTTGTAGGTGTCCGCCGTGAAACGATTGTCGGTCGGGGTGTAATCGAGGTCTTTGCCTGCTTGCATCTCCGGAAGCATCGGCCGAAGGTGCGAATTGGCCTTGCAGTATTCCCGAAATGGAAACATCGAATTGATGCTCTGCCCCGGAATGACATAATTGAAGGGGAAGAGTCGCTTCGATAGATATTGCATCACCGGGAAAATATCGTCGTACGATCGCGTGACGATGCGAAAACGCAATTTGTCGTAAATCTGCGCGGCGACCGTATCTTGCTTGGAAAGCAACTTCGTATAGAGCGAGTCTTTGTTCTTTCGGCCGCCCACGAATTCGGTAATCGGAAAGCCGCCCGCGAGCATGCTGCCGATGACCCGGTAAACCTTTTCCTCGACGACGTGGAAGATCTCCTGGTCGGAGAGCGGCAGCAGAAAGAGCAGCTCGCGCCCTTCGAGGTGCTGAATGATGTGCATGCACTTCAAAATCGTGCAGGCGCATGTCTGCCGGTGGCCGCGGGTCGATGCGAGCAGGAGCAGCTCCTCGATGGTGGCACGCTCGACCGGCTTGGGAATCGGATACTCGAAGTGGCGGCGCAAATAGCTGATGGCCTCGTTTTTCAGCCATTCGATGCGCGTGCGGTCGGCCGGCTCGTCGGGATGGAACTCTTGCGCCAGCAAGATCTCGCGGACCTCTTCCTCGTCCCGCAAATTCAGACGGTGCCAGTCGATCACCGAATCGCCGCGCAAAATCAGACGCACCGTCTCGAGATCCGCCAGTGTGAACTCCTCGAGCCGCTTCAATCGCTCCGGCTGCTTTTCCTCCGTCATCCCTTTCAGTCATAGTACGAGCGTGAAGGTCGGTGACGAGGAACTGCGCGCGGCGCTCGATGCGGTGCGTGCTCGGGCGGATCTGGCGGCGCGTCGGGCATCGGATCCCGTGGGCGTGGTGCACCGGTACGAGGATCCGCTCGATCGGGAGCTGGTCGGGCTCGTGGCCGCGTCGGTGGCTTTCGGCAATGTGAAGACCATCTTGGCCAAACTCGGCGATCTGCTCGACCGCGTCGGTCCGAGCCCCTGGCGCGCGGCCGATGGCGATCCCGCGGCCCTCAAGGCGAGGCTGCGCGGATGGAAGCACCGCGTCTTCATCGGCGATGACCTTGCGCGCCTTCTCCTCGGAGCCCGCGCCGTGCAGCGCGCCCACGGAACACTTGGCCAGTATTTTGCGGCTCTGCTCCAGCAACACGGGGACATTCGCCTTGCCCTGGCCGCCTTCTGCGACGCCATCCGGGACGTAGGGAAACTCCGCTCACGCACCCGCCGCGGCCCGGCGCATCTCCTTCCCGATCCGCGCGGCTCGAGCGGCGTCAAACGGCTGCTCCTTTACCTGCGCTGGATGGTTCGTCCCGCCGATGGCATCGATCTCGGCCTGTGGCCCGTCGAGCCTTCGCACCTGCTCATGCCCGTCGATACGCACATCCATAAGCTCTCGCGCAACCTCGGCCTCACCCGTCAGGAGCGACTCACCTGGCGCGCCACCGAGGAAATTACCGCGTCCCTCGCGCGCCTCGATGCCGGTGACCCGACCAAATACGACTTTTCGCTCTGCCACATGGGCATGCTCCAGCGTTGCCCCTCCCGCCGCGACAGTGCCCGCTGTAACGGGTGTGGTGTCATGCCCGTCTGTAGGCATTGGCGCTAAGCCCCTCACGCTTCTTGCGGAAGAGACGAGAAACATGGCACGGTAAAAGCTTCCCGTATGGCCGAAAAGCGACAAGATTTTTCACTCGACGCCGTCCGCACCGATGGCTGGTTCGAGCGCATCGGCGAAGGGATCGGGAGCTTCCAAGCGCTCTGCGAAATCGTAGGCGAGCGCTTTTTCGCCTTTTCCATCATCGTAGGCGCGCGCATCACCGCGCTGACCGTCGACCGGCGCAGTCCAGATCAGACGCTGGTCGACTTCGTGGTGGGCGTGGGGGATGGCGACGGTGATCTCGAACCCCAGCGCCTTACCCTGGCGGATTTTCGCCGCCGTTTGGTCGGCGCGCTCCTCGTGGAAGAGGAACGCGATCCACCGTTGCCCTCGCGTGAGACCGACACCGAGGCGATTCAGCTTTACATCGGCGTGCGCTACCTGCTTCTCGCGCCGCTCTATGGCTACTCGCTGCGCCGGCTGATTCTCACGAAGTCGCGCCAGCAGCTGCTCGTCTCCCACGACGGCAGCGACGAGGAGTACGAGCTCGAGACCTTCCGCACGCGCATCCGTTCGCACGTGCGCGACGAGCTCGATCGCATCGCGTCGGGCTCGCGCAGCGCCATCGACCTGTCCAAGGTCGCCGAGGCGGAGGCTGCGGCCCTTCGGCAGGAGTGGCCCAAGGTCGTCTCCCTGCTGGGTGCATGGCCCGCGCCGCTCGCCATTTTCCTGCGCACGCCCGAGGGGCAGATGCTCGCGCCCGATGCGCGGGGGCTCATCGCCCGTGGTCTGGGGCTGCTCGGCTCCGCGTGCGTGCACCTCGGCGAGGTCGACCAAGCGGAAGAGGTCTTTCGCATCGGCATCCAGTACGCCCAAGAGGGCGTGGCCGCGGCGGACCTTTTCCGGCGCCTCGGTGAGGCCCTCCTCATCAGCGACCGGGCCGGCGAGGCCATCGCTCCGCTGCGGCGCTCGCTCGCCTTCGGAGGGGGCAACGCCGAGGTGATGCCGCTCTTGGGGCGCGCTTTGCTCAATCGCGGCAAGTACGTTGCGGCGTACGGCTGCTTCCGGGACGCGCTCGAGGCCGGTGTCGGCGAACGGGAGCTGGCCGAGGAACTCCAGAAGATCGAGGTCGCCCTGGGGCCGTCGCTCACCGCTTGGAAGGCGACGCGGGTGGCGGGGTAGGGGACCCGCTTTTCGCGGGGAAAAAGTCCAGTCTTTCCCCCTCCCGCTCGCGATCCCCCTCCCGATTCTTTTTTGGACCCTTCGGGAGCGGGATCGGGAGCGGGAGGGGGGTGAAAGGCTCTGTTGACAGGGCCCTGGGATACCACTATTCCCCCACCCCAAAGTCGTTCCACTTGTCGAAATAGCGCGCTAATCAAGAAGGCAACGATGCTCCTCATCCAAAAGTACGCACCGATGTTCCTGATCATCGGGGTCGCCGGCGCCGTCGCCTCCCTCTTCTTCATCGGGGCCACGCTCCTCGGGCCCAAGAAGCCCACCCCGGAGAAGATGCTGCCCTTCGAGTGTGGCTCGGAGAGCTCGGGCGGACGCCACATCAAACTCAGCGTCAAATTCTACCTGACCGCCATCCTCTTCGTCGTCTTCGACATCGAGACGGTGTTCATCTACCCCTGGGCGGTCCAGTTCAAGTCCCTCGGCTGGTTCGGGTTGGCCGAGATGTTCGGCTTCCTCATCGTCGTCGTCGTCGCCCTCATCTACGTCTGGCGAAAAGGCGCGCTGGAGTGGGAAAACTAGGAAAGAAAAGAAGATGGCCACGACGAACACAGTGACTCTCGAGGGCAGCGAGCAAGGGTTTGCCACGACCCGGTTCGACGCACTTCTCGGTTGGGCCCGCAAGTACTCCCTGTTTGCCTACCCCTTCGTCACCGCGTGCTGCGGGATGGAGTTCATGGCGCTCACCAGCCCCCGGTTCGACATCGCGCGCTTCGGCGCCGAGGCCCCGCGCTTCTCCCCGCGCCAGGCCGACCTGCTCTGGGTCGTCGGCACCATCAGCCAGCGCCAGGCCCCTGCGCTCCGGCGTATCTACGAGCAGATGATGGAGCCCAAGTACGTGCTCGCCTTCGGGACGTGCGCGAGCTGCGGCGGCTTCTACGACAACTACACGACGGTGCCGGGCATCGACAAAGTCATCCCGTGCGACGTGTACGTGCCGGGCTGCCCGCCCCGCCCCGAGGCGGTGCTCGACGGACTGATGCTCCTGCAGGACAAGATTGCCCGCGGCGACCGCACGCCGGCCGTCGTCAAGCCCCGCACCGATCCGGTGCCCGGCCTGGTGCAACTGCGCCGCGGCGACGACCAGCTCACCATCGGCGAGCGCGAGGCCCGCGTGAAGGCCGAAAAGGCCCTGCGCGACCTCGGCCGGGGGATCCGCCATGAGTAAGGCCGTCCTCGAGAAGTTGAAGTCGAAGTTCGGCGCCGCCGTGCTCGAAACGCACAGCGATCTGGGCGACGACACCGCGGTGGTCACCGCCCAGAGCTGGAAGAGCGTCTGTGAGTACCTGCGCGACGATGCCACGCTCGACTTCGACATGTTCATCGACTTGTGCGGTGTCGACTACCCGACCCGCCTGCCGCGCATGGAGGTGGTGCTCCACCTCTACTCGACGACGCGGCGCCACCGCGTTCGCCTGAAGACGCGCGTGGGCGACGAGGACATGGACGGCGCAGAGGTCGACAGCATCACGGGCATCTGGCCCGGCGCGAATTGGTTCGAGCGCGAAGTCTACGACTTGAGCGGCGTCACCTTCCGCGGCCACCCGGATTTGCGCCGCATCCTCATGTACCCGGAGTTTCAGGGCCACCCGCTGCGCAAGGACTACCCGGCGCAGAAGACGCAGCCCCTCGTCGAGTACCGCACCGAGGCCGACGCCGGCGTGCCGCTCGACAAACAGGCCCCGTTCCGCGCCGACGAAGGCATGTCCTTCGGCCGCATGGATTGGCTGCACCGCAACGACGAAGAGAACCCCACGGCGCTGCCGAAGGGCGTCGTTCGCGCGATCAAGCCGAGCGAAGTGAACGGCAACGGCGTGGAGCACGTCGAGCCCGGACAGACCCTTCCCACGAACCCCCCGAATCAGAAAGACGTGAGCTGAATGGAGCCCATCGATCTCGAGCTGGAAGAGGGCGAGCTCGAGCTGCCCGCAGAGCCCATGCACCTGAACATGGGCCCGTCGCACCCGGCGATGCACGGCACCGTGCGCATCGTTCTCGAGCTGTCGGGGGAGACCATCGTCAAGGCCGACGTGCAGATCGGCTACTTGCATCGCGGCTTCGAAAAGATGTGCGAGCGCGGCACGTGGGCGCAGGTTTTCCCCTACGTCGACCGTCTCAATTACGTCTCGCCGATGCTCAACAACGTCGGCTACGCGCTGGCCGTCGAGAAGATGTGCGGCATCCAAGTGCCGGACCGCTGCCAGTGGTACCGCATGGCCCTCGGGGAGTTGGCGCGCATCAGCGACCACCTCACCTGCACGGGCGCCATGGCCATGGAGCTCGGTGCCTTCACGCCGTTCCTCTGGTTCGTCAAAGCCCGCGAGATGGTGTGGGACATCATGGAGGAGGAAACGGGCGCCCGCCTGACGCACTCCTTCGGGCGCATCGGCGGCATGGCTGCCCCGCCCACGCGTGACTTCAAAGAGCTGTGCCGCGGCGCACTGAAGCAGATCATCGGCATCGTCGAAGAGGGCGAGAAGATGCTGCTGAAGAACCGCATCTTCATCGACCGCCTCGAGAACGTCGGCATCATCAGCGGCAAGGACGCGGTGGCGCTTTCGTGGACGGGCCCGTGCTTGCGCGCCTCGGGCGTCGCGTACGACGTGCGCAAGGCGCACCCGTACTTGAAGTACGACGAGGTCGACTTCGACGTGCCCATCGGCAAGAGCGGCGACACGATGGACCGTTTCCTCGTGCGTCTCGAGGAGATCCGTCAGTCGAAGCGCATCATCGAGCAGGTGCTCGAGCGCATGCCCGACGACGGCCCGGTCAACGTGGACGATCCGCGCGTCATCCTTCCGGAGAAGCGCGACGTGTACACGACCATCGAGGCGACGATTCAGCACTTCAAGCTGATCATGGAAGGCGCCAAGGTTCCCAAGGGCGAGTGCTACTCGTACACCGAGGGCGGCAACGGCGAGCTCGGGTTCTACCTCGTCTCGGATGGCAGTGGCACGCCCTACCGCGTGCGCATTCGCCCGCCGTGCTTCCCCATCACGAGCGGCCTGTCGAAGCTCATCACGGGCAACATGCTCAGCGACATCGTGCCGACCTTCGGCTCGCTCAACATGATCGGCGGCGAGTGTGACCACTGATCGCACCCCGCTTTCTCTATCTTTGACGCTGCAACCATAGGTTCCACGAGATGCCGACTTTCACCTACGACGGCAAGACGATCCCCTTCGAGCCGGGCGAAACCATCATCAAGGCAGCCTATCGCCAAGGCATCGAGATCCCGCACTACTGCTGGCACCCCGGTCTGAGCGCACCGGCCAACTGCCGCATGTGCCTCGTGGAGATCGCGCCGGCGGCTGGCCAGCGCGCCATGATGCTCGACGTCCTCGAGTGGGACGCGTCCCTCAACGACTACCGTCCGCGCCAGAAGCCGAAGCTCCAGCCCGCGTGCCAGATCCCCGCGGCCGAGGGCATGCAGGTGAAAGGCGACTCGAGCGACAACGTCAAAGAGGCGCGCAAGGGCGTGCAGGAGTTCTTGCTCCTGAACCACCCCGTGGACTGCCCCATCTGCGACCAGTCCGGCGAGTGCAAGCTGCAGGATTACTGGCTCGAGCACGGCCAGTACCAAAAGCGCATGCGCGACGAGCCGATCCACAAGCCCAAGGCGGTGCGTTTCGGCCCCAGCATCGTGTACGACGGAGAGCGCTGCGTCATGTGCACGCGATGCATCCGCTTCATGGACGAGGTGGCGAAGGATCCCGTCCTCGACATGCGCGAGCGCGGCAACTTGAACGAGATCTTCGTCGCGCCGGGCCGTGAGCTCACGGGTCATTACACCTTCATGACGGAGCACGTCTGCCCCGTCGGCGCGCTCACCACGGTGGACTTCCGCTTCAAGGCCCGCGTGTGGTTCCTGCGCACGGCCAAGACGGTGTGCCAGGGTTGCGCGACGGGCTGCAATGCGCACCTCGACTACGACCCGCGCTACAACAAGGTGTACCGCTATCGCCCGCGCGACAACGAGCAGGTGAACGCCTACTGGATGTGCGACGAGGGCATGCTCAGCTACAAGCGCGCCCACGAAGATCGCGTCGTCGACCCGTACGTGAAGGGCTCGGTCTCCGCGATGAAGAAGGCACTCGCCGAGGCGAAGAGCTACTTCGAAGCGGTGCCCGGTGAGACCATCGCCGTGGTGCTCTCCGCGCAGCATTCGCTCGAGGACAACTGGGCACTGCGCGAGCTCGCGGGCGCGTATCTCGGCACCCGCGCCATCTACGCGACGGGGCTGCCCGAGGGCTACCACGACACGATCCTCATCCACGAGGACAAGAACCCCAACACGCGCGGTGTGCTCGAACTGGCCCCCGGCGTGCGCCCGTTCTCGTCGCTCCTCGATGACATCGAGGCGGGAAGGGTGACCCACGTGATCGCGCTCGGCGGAGAAACGCCGGCCGATGCTTCTGCAGAACTGGGCCCGCGCGCGAAGAATGCGCTCGAGCGGCTGCAGGCGCTGGTCACCATTGCGGCGCACGATGGCTTGCTCGCGCGTGCGGCGCACGTGCTGCTCCCGGCGGCGTCGTGGGCGGAAGCTTCCGGCACGTACGTCAACGCCAAGGGCATCCACCAAGTGACCGAAAAGGCCATCGAACCGCAGGGCGTCTCCGAGCCCGGGTGGAAGCTCGTCGCCGACGTCGGCCAGGCCCTCGGTTACGACACGTCGTGGACCAAGTTGAAGCAGGTGCGCGCGCGTTTGACGTCCGCGCCCACCGTTCCTGACGCAGCCGCCGTCAGCCCGTCGCGTCCCCAGGTAACTCCGTAGTCCAAGTTTAGCTCACTCGAGAGAACGACCCCGATGACTCCTGCGCAATGGATCTGGACGATCGTGAAGCTGGCGATCATGATCGGCTTTCTGATCAACGTCGCCGCGCTCCTCACGTGGCTCGATCGCCGTCAGAGCTCGATGATGCAAGACCGCGTCGGCCCGAACCGCGCGGTGCTCAAGATCGGTAAATTCGAGCTGCGCGCCGCAGGCTTGCTTCACACGGCGGCCGACGGTTTGAAGTTCTTCTTCAAGGAAGACTTCGTCCCGCCGAATGCCGACAAGTTCCTCTTCGGCCTCGCGCCCATCCTCTCGATGATGCCCGTGCTCGCGCTGGTGGCGGTCATCCCGATGGGCGACACCGTTCTGCCGCAGTACCTGTTCCGCGCGGCGTCCGACGGCCACACGATCTTTCCGGCCATCTCGCGCCTCGGCGTCGAGACGGTGCGCGGCATGCGCCCCGTGGAGCTCGCGGTGGCGCCGCTCAATTCGGGCATCCTCTTCGTCTTCGCGCTGGCCGGGCAGGGCATCGTTGGCGCGGCCATCGCCGGCTGGTCCAGCGACAACAAATTCAGCTTGATGGGCGCCCTCCGCGCGGCAAGCCAGATGGTCAGCTACGAGGTCACGATGGGCCTTTCGCTCATCGGCGCCTTCATGATCTACGGCACCCTGCGCCTCGACGACATGGTCCGCTGGCAGGGTGAGAACACCTGGGGCGTCTTCGTGCAGCCGCTGGCGTTCTTCCTCTTCTTCGCCGCCGCCGTCGCCGAGTCGAAGCGCATTCCGTTCGACCTTCCGGAGGCCGAGAGCGAGCTCGTTTCCGGTTACTTCACCGAGTACTCGGGCATGAAGTTCGGCATGTTCTACTTCGCCGAGTACATGGAGGTCGTCACGAGCAGCATGCTCCTGGTCACGATCTTCCTCGGCGGCTGGAACATCCCGTTCCTTCACCGCGACGGCCTCACGATCGCCATCGGGGATCTGACGCTGGTGCACCAGGCCATTCCGCACATCTGGATGAGCATCATCGGCGTGGTCGTCTTCTTCGGGAAGGTGCTCGCGACTTGCGTCTTCCAGGCCTTCGTGCGCTGGAGCCTCCCGCGTTTCCGTTACGACCAGCTGATGAAGCTGGGCTGGCGCGTGCTGCTCCCGCTCTCGCTGGCGAACGTGTTCCTCACCGGTTGCATCTACCTGGCCCTCGACAAGCCGTCGGGCGAGGTGTCGTCCGGGCTGAAAATTGCGGCCGATTTGAGCCAGCTCTCCGTGGCGCTGGTCGTCACCTTCTTCGTCATCCGCGGCGTCGTGGGCTTCTTCGCCCCGGTGCGTCGTCAGTACTGGATCGTCGGAACGTCCGCCAACTTCGCCCAGGCGCGAGGCGGTACCGAAACGACGCCGATGCAGCTCTAAAGGTAAAGACCATGGCTACCGCGACCTTCCCGAAAAAACCGCCGTCTCCGAACAATGCTTACGTGGTGGCGCACGTGGAGCCGACGCCGGCCACGCAGGTGTACCTGCCCGAGATCTTCAAAGGTCTCGCGGTGGCGATGAAGCACTTCTTCCGGAACACCAAGGAGATGGTCCGCAACGAGCGCCCCGATCCGGTGACCGAGAGCATCGCCAAGGGCATCACGACCATCTCGTACCCCGAGCAAAAGCGCCCCTATCCGGAGCGTTTCCGCGGTCTGCACCGCCTTACGCAGCGCGACGACGGAAGCCCGCGCTGCGTCGCGTGCCTCTGCTGCTCCACGGCGTGCCCCGCGCAGTGCATCTTCATCGAGGCGGGCGAGTACCCCGAGGGCGATCCGCGCCGCGGCTACGAGCGCTACCCGGTGAAGTTCGTCATCGACGAGCTGCGCTGCATCTTCTGTGGCTACTGCGTCGAGGCGTGCCCCTGCGATGCAATCCGCATGGACACCGGCCTGCACGCCGTCCCCTACGACTCGCGCGACCAGTTCATCTACCGCAAGGACCTGCTCCTCGCGCAGGCCTCACGCGATGGCTCGCACCTCACGGCCAACCCGCGTCACGAACCGGGCGACGAAACGCACCCCGGCGTCACGCGCGAGCATATGACGCACTGAGGCGAATGGAGCACGGAGCGCCGGCTTCCCGCTGGTGCTCCATCCTTCGCGCGGCGGCAGCGCCGCCCGTCCCGAAAATTTTCGAAAGGGCAGAGGAATCGGTAGGATCTCACCGATGCACCTCCGCCGCGTTCTTCGCATTGCGATGCCCTGGCTCTGCGCAGTTGCCCTTGCACACTGCGGAGGCTCTTCGTCCTCACAGAGCAGTGTGAGCCCGGCGCCCAAAATGGATCAGGAGACCCTGAACCGCCCGCCGCCCACCAAAGACGTGGAGGTGAAGAACCTGTGCCAGACGGGCGTTCCCGTTTACATCGGGGAAACGCCCAATGGCACGACCGGGGATCACATCGTGCTTCGCGGCGGCGGAACATCGCACTTTCCGCGGCGTCCGGACGGAACGTTCACCATCTGGATCGAGGACGAACGTGGATATGGTCTTGCGAAGGTCCACGTCTCCCGGCGAATGAGCCATGTGGAGATAGGTGCGAGCTGCAAAACGTTGCACGCGGACTAATTGGAGTTGCCCCGCCGGCGTGCCGAGCGCTCATCCGACATCGCTGTACGATTTGCGACGATTGTATGTCGTGCTAAGCGATCCCAGGCGCAGCTTGTAGTAGCGTGGCAAAGTGGCGAGGTGAATTTGATGACCATCAGAGGTTTCCTTATCGCTTCCATGGCGGCCGTACTCGCAGTGTCCAGCGGTGGCTGTGACGATCTCGAGCCCCCCGTTCAGAATACAAAGAACGGCGGTATACCCATCGATGTCTCGAACGAGAACCAGACGATCGTCCAGGGCGACGTCAAGGAGCTGTTCGGCAAAAAGGTCACGAACTGGGTAGTGCTCGACCCGCAGACCAAAAAGGTAAGGGCCCTCAAGTGGACGTTGCCCGTGACGGCCGTGGAGAACGTTCCGCCCAATATTCAGTCGGACGTCCGTTACTGGATGAAGCTACCGAAGGAATTCACGGACCAGACGCTCTTCACCGGAATGTCTTACGACATTTTGCCCCACGGTCACGCGCCCGCCAACATTTACAGCGTGCCTCACTGGGAAAATCACTTCATCACCTTTACCCAAGAGCAGTCCGTGGCGATTGACTGCCGCAATACCATCTTCCCGTCGGACAATCTCCTTCCGCCGGGGCCGGGCTGGTTCTTCATTCCGCCCCCCGACAATTGCATTCCCGGCATGGGTTTCCACGCGGTATCGGCGCTTTTGCCCGAGTTCAACAAAGCGTCGTTCACCAGCAGCTTTCTCCCGGATTACTACGACGGCAAGTTGGCTTCCCTCGAAACCAAGGCGGCCAGTTCGTACCTCATCGAGCGGGAGTCGTTCAGCCTTCCGGCACCCCAAGTGCCCATGCCCAAACCGACGATCATTCCGTCGAAGATCGTGGTGACGTACGACCGGCCCTCCGACACCCATATTTGGGCCATGACCGATTTCGTCGATGCCGTCGTCATTCCTCCCCAATAGCGTCCGAGGCGACGTTTCCACGAGGGTGTTCGCGCAAAATTTTTCTTCACCATGGAGTCATTGATGAGCCTTCGGCGCGTTTGTTTTTATGCTTCGAGTACACTGGCCCTCGCAGCGGGGTGCCTTGCCGTATCGAACTGCAAAGACGACGACAATTCGAATGTAACCGATTCCGGGGTCTCTCCCTTCGAAGACGTCGTGCTTCCGGATTCCCAAGCTCCGCCCACGAAGTTCCAGGCGACCGCCATCACGCTCGAATTGAGGAATCAGCCCAAAACGGGAGTGCCGGACAGAGTCTATCCCGCGCCGGTGGTGCAGCTCCAATCGCGACCGCCTCGCCGCATGCCGGACAAGGCGCAAACGGGGTTGCTCGATCTCGAGGGCATGGGCTGCGCTGCCTACCACTCGCCGACCCATCCCGAGCTCGGTGACGACGATATGGGCACCCTCACCATCGAGGGTCTTAGCGGGGCGCCGAAACCGTTCACCTGCGAGTGGAAGGTCACCGTGCCGGTGTTTCCAGACATCCACTATTACGCGTGCAACGGCTTGACCCCGAGCCCGCAAACCGGACTCGCGCTTCGTTACGCGCCGCTGGCCCCCGGCAAGCGATTCATCGAGAAGACCGACAAGCTCGTGATCTCGACCACGGGCGGCGCCCAAGTAAAGGCCATTCCGAAGAATCAGCCGGTCCCCCAGGTTGCCATCGACAACCTGAAGGTCTCGACCGATCTCTGGAACATCACGCCCGATCAGATCGACGGCACCAAGGATTTCGACGTCGAATACAAATGCGGTGACGGCGACTGCGTCCAGGGCGCGGGCGTGCAGCTTGCGGTCATCACCACCGACGGCAAGATCGATAGGGACGATTCCGGGGCCGCCGATCCGTACGCGTTCCCATTCCCCTCCAGTGACTGGGGCATCATCCTGTGCCAAGAGGCCATGACCAAGGCCCCCACCCGCATGCGGGTGAACAAGGAAATCCAGTCGGTGTTGGGCAAGGTGTGGACGAGAGCGTTCGTGCAATTGGCCGTGTTCAACAACCGCATCGACGCCACGAAGGAAAACGACAAGGTCGTCATCGGCACGGGCCTCGGATACTTCGGAATCACCGATCGCAAATAGGATGTTCCCAGCCGGGGCACGCGTCAGGAGAGGCGCGTGCCCGCGTGCTTTTTGCCGAACTTCACACGTCCAATCGATTGTCGCTCTTGACTAGCTAGGTGCCCGAAAGTGAAGCGATGTCGCGCCGGAGTCGCTCGAGGCGGTGCACTGTCTCATCGATGGAGTCGATGGGGACGTAGTCTGCCATCCACGCCACGGCTTCGCGAACACTGGGGAAGTGCTGAACTGGAAGCTTGCTCGTCAGCATGAGCGACGTGCCCGAGTTGATTTGCTCCGTCACCTCGGTGGTCGATTCGGATCGGTAGACGAGCGCGAGGCAGCGAAGATGATCCGCGTGCAAAGCAGCCGAGGCTGCCGCGCGTAGGTTCGTGCTCTCCGTCATCTTGGCGCCTGGCCCGATCATGCAGATATGTCCAATCCCGCCCGGCTCGTTTCGAATCGCCTCTTCGATTCCCGCATGGGGATTGGTAATGGCCTCCGCGGGCCCCCATTCCCAAATAGCGAAATGCAACCGCCCCAGGGTGCCGGTGGCAAAGCCTTCGACCAAGTGAAGAATCCGTCCGCCGGGCAGCGCGATCTCCATCGACTGCGGGGCCGGGCCGAGGGTGGGATTCAGTTTTCGGGTTAGTTGCTCGACGAAGTGCTCGGTTCTCTGAAGCGGGTCGATGGTCACGTGTCGCGTCATCCACTGAAGCGCGGCGGGCACCGAGGGAAAGGTGGCAGCAGGCAGCCGGCGTGAGAGAATGACGGCCATACCGGAAAGCGTGCTGCGGTTCATGTCGGCTCGAATACCGTCGCCGAGGACCACAGCGCTGGCGCAGAGGATCTGCTCTCCATACGACTCGATTTCGGCCGACACCTGCCGCAGTGTTCCTTCTTCCAGTGTGACGTCGGGGCCGATGATGCAAAGCCACGCGATGCGGTTTTTTCGGTCTCGAAGCGTCTCCCGGAGAAGGCTTCGGCCAAGGCTGAAGCTTCCGCTTGGCGGTCCGCCGAGCCAGATGGAGACATACAACTCGTGAATCTGGGCGAGCGCGATCCCATCCCCGCAGTGAAGGATGCGCGCTTCGCCGTCGTCGTCGTACTGGCCGGAATGCACGTCGCTACCAGTACGCTGTCTCGGTACTTGGGTATCCCCGTCGCTCGGATCCTCTCCTGCACCAGTTAGGTCCGCCGCGATCGCGACATGCACGCGCGCCCCCGTCTCCGCGGCGCTTTCCCCCGACACGCTTTCCAGCGCCGTGAGCAGTGCTTCACGCATGTTTTGGGCAGAGGACCACCGCTTCTCGGGCTCGAACGCGAGCGCACGATCCACCACGCTCGCCACGGAGTGAGGCACGTCGCCGGCGACGGATGCAAGGGGGCGTGCATGCTGCGTCGCCGCCGCGACCAACAATGCGCCAGCGGTAGCAGCCAGGTGCACGGTTTCGCCCGACAGCAGAAGAAAGAGGGTGGCACCCGCCGCCCAGCAATCGCTGTGCGGACCGATGCCGGTCCTGTCGCCAACGGCTTGTTCGGGAGGCATGAACGCAGGCGTCCCAACGATGCGCCCCGCCAAGGTCAACGTCGCGTCGGGGTCACCGCGCCGTGCGATACCGAAGTCCATGACGCGGACGGTGCCCTCACGCGTGAGAAAGAGGTTCTCCGGTTTGATGTCTCGGTGCACGATGCCTTTTGCGTGCGCGCTCGCGAGCACGTCGAGCGCATCCGCCATCAGCACGCAAGTTTCGGCGAGCGGCATGCGGCCGCCCATTCGCCGCAACCGCGTGCGCAAAGTCTCCCCTTCGAGAAGGGGCATGATGAGAAACGGGATCCCCTGCTCGTCGACGTCGTCGTCGAGCACCGGAACGGTCCCCGGGTGCCCTACACGATTGGCAACGTAGGCCTCGCGGCGAAACAGGCGATACGCATCTTCATCACCCACGAGGTGTGGCAAGAGGAACTTGATGGCGACCTCGTGCCCATTGCGGTGTGTGGCTGCATACACCGCGGAGGAACCTCCCATCCCGAGCAATCGGCGAATGCGGTACTTGCCTTGGACCAAATGGCCGATACGAGCGAGCGCTCGCTCAGGAGCAGGCGAAGGGATGAACGACACGAATGGCTCCTATGCGGCTCGCAGCGTATCGCGCGCCGGGCGGCTTGCCAAATCGCGTGGGCGGAACTCGTGAGTTCGCCACGAGCCTCCCCCGCACCTGTCGGTCAGTCTTTGCTGATGACGTTGACGTAGAGCTTGTGCCCGGCCAACATCTCGCGCGTCCACGTCTCCCAGTCATTGGACGTGGTCATCGAAGCCCAGTCCGGCGTTTCCTCGACTTGCGCGCGTCCGAGGCGACGGCCAATCTCCACGAGTCGGTTGCCGGCGGCGGAGCGTTCTTGGTCGTACGCTTGGAGAACGGCATCCCATGTCCCGTGCGCGCGGCACGCGCGTTCGAATGCCAGGGCGTCCTCGAGCGCCTTCGCGCCCCCGCTGGCCGTATGCGGGCGTGTGATCGTCGCGGCGTCGCCCGCGAGCATCACACGGCCGGACACATACGAGGACATCGTCTGGTCATAAATGGGTTGGAGGAACAGATACTGTGTCTCCGTGGTCAGCACCACCCGGGCAAAATAAGGTGGAAAATGCTCCTGGACGAGCTGCCGATAATGGGCAATCAACTCGGCGTTGACCAGGCCCGGCGGCACCGACGTGGGGTCTTCGAAGCTCATACCCTTCGGGGGCTTCGTATGAATCGTCCAATTGATGTAACGATTCCCCGCTTCGAATTGGCCTTTGAAGCTGGGCATCGTCGAAAACACCGCATGCCCACCCGGGAAGACCACGGTTTGAAGAGCGTCGGTTCGGTACGTCGATTGGGGAGCAGGCAGCATTGCCTCGGGAAAATTTCCCCGAAAGAGGACGTATCCCGCATAGGTGGGCCGCGAATCGGCTTGGACGACGGGGCGAACCTTGGAACGGTACCCATCGGCGCCAATGACCAAATCGAAGCGCTCGCGGGTCCCTCCTTCGAGCACGACGACGGCGCCGTCGCCTTCGTCGAGGACCTCCACGACGTTGCTTCCTTCTCGGTATGCCTTGCCGTCGACGTGCTTGCGCAGCTCCCACCAAAGGACGCCCCAATTGTTCACCACCAAGGGGAGCGGATGCTTCCAGGCCGTGCGACCCGCGTCGCTCTCTCCATCGCGCACGATCCACGTCCGTTCCTGAAATGGACAGACCGGCATGTCCGCGCCGATGTAACCCGCGGCGACCAATTCGTCGCGGAGAGCGTTGGGAATTCCGACGGCGGCCCCGCGGTCGCGCAGCTCTCCTCGCGTTCGTTCGAAGATGGTCACCTCGCAGCCCGCACGCTGCAGCGCATGCGCGACGGCGCACCCGGCGAAACTGCCACCTACGATTCCCACGCGGCTGGATGCGATGCTCATCGTTTTGCTCCCGTCAGGAAGAATGTCTCAATGGCCTTCTCGTATCATGAGCGATGTTGCTCCAAAACAGAGCGAATATCCTCCGGGATCTCGATGGCACGCGTCGAGGCTAGGTCGGTGGTGGCCACCGTGCATCGGAGTTCTGCCACGGGAAGGTCGTCCGCGGCCCGCGTCACCGCATAGCGGAGGGTGAACGATCGCTTCCCAACGTGCTCGGTCCGAATCGCGATCCGCGCGGTATCGCCAAAGCGCAGAGGGGCTGCGAAGTCCCCCGAGATGCGCACGGTGGGCAGCCCAATCTTGCGCCGGAGGACCACCTCGATGTAGCCATCCTGGATTTCCAACTGCAGCAATTGCTCGAGTGCCTCGCTGCAGTACGCGAAGAAGGTGGGAAAGAAGACAATACCGCTGGCATCGACGTCGTTGAAACGGACGGGACGCTCGAAAATATGCATAGGAACCTAGACGGGCACTCCTTCGATGACGCTGATGGCGCTCGGCGTCGGGACGACCCGCTCGAGCCGAAAGCCACCGGCTTCGAAGAGCGACGCGAACTCCTCTTCCGTGCGCTCTCGGCCGCCCGCCGAAACCAGCATCTGTAGATCGAGGAGTTTGCTGGGGTGAGGTCCGTTGCCCGGTGGAATCACCTGTTCGAAAACCAGGAGCTTGACGGGTGCGGATGCCGTTCCAATGGCCTTGCGGCATGTCCGGAGGATGTCCGCAGCCCGGTCGTCCTCCCAATCATGCATGATGTATTTGAACAGGTACGCGTCGCCGCCGCCGGGAACGCTTTTGAACATGTCGCCGCTCACGGCATGGCAGCGCTCCCCGAGCCCTTCCGCTGCGAATGAGGTGTTCGCCCGTTCGGTCACGAACGCCAAATCGAAAACCGTGCCGCGCAATTGCGGATGGGCCTTCGCCAATGCCTGCACCAATGCACCGTGACCTCCACCTACATCGATAACGTGCTTGAAAATGGAAAAGTCGTAGGAGTCGACAATCGCTTTCGATTGGGCATCCGACAGGGCCGTCATGGCGTCATTGAAGACCCGCCCTGCTTCTGGATTTTTCTCGCGCCACTCCCAAACATCCATTCCGTACACCTTCGAGAAAGCCGTCTTTCCCGTCTTCACGGAGTAGAGGAGCTCCCCCCAGGGGCCCCAAAAGGATGGCTCGCCCGGCAGGAGCGCGAATCCGCGAAAGGATCCGGGAACGTCGGAGCGGAGCTTTTCGGCCATGGGGGTCAATCCAAACGTGCCACCCTCCCGTTCGGCGAAGACCCCCACGCTCGCCAGGGCGCGAAGCAGACGATGGAGCGCCCGCGGATGCGCCCCGATCTTCGCGGCCATTTCCTCGACTGGCACCGGCCCATTGGACATGAGGTCGGCGAGGCCGAGCCTTGCGGCCACCGAGATGGCTTGCGAAATATAAAAGCCATTAACGAGGCGCGCGAGCTCGTCGGCAGGCGCGCCACCTTGGGGGGCCCGATTGCGGGGGTCGTCCATCGTCTTCGATGCAATCGCGCGGGAGCACCTTTGTCAACGACAAGCCCCGGAGGACATCGCCGGGTGCACCCGTGGACCTCGCGTGTATCAGGCCAAAACGCGTGTCACCTCGCGAGGCTTCGCGACCGATCCGCGGGCAACGACGAAGCCATCCCAGCTCCGACGAATTTTGCGAATTTAGAAACAATCTATATGCGATTTGGCAACGTTCTTTATCAACTAAGAATACATGTAGGGCCCTCGATTTGAGATTGATAGCGAGCCGTGCTCGTGCAAACATCGGCTTGAATGGCACTCTCTACACCACAGCTTCTTTTGCAAGCCGTGCACGAGATTCCGTTGCAGTATAGGCCAAGGGGCGGGAGGTAGAGATGGGGGCCAACCTTGCCGAGATCCTGCGGTTCGTCGAAGAGACGATGGACCGCTTGCAGGGGCAACCACGCACTGCAGTCATCACGGTGCCTGCTCCGTTTGCACCGCCTACTGCATTCTTGCGATTGCACCCGCGGAACATGAGTTTCTTTTGGGACTCGCCGGGCGGCACGTCGTTTTCGGGCGCCGGGGCCGTTCGCACGCTTCGCGTTTCAGGCAAGGAGCGCTACCAGCAACTCCGCGAGCAGCTCTCCTCTTTATGGAACGAACTCGGGGTCTACGCACACCCGGAGTGCAATGCGCCGCCCCCGCGCGTGTTCGGCGGGCTCGCATTTCATCCGGGAAGTGTCTCGCCGCCGTGGGAGCAATTCGGTGATGGCTGCTTCACGTTGCCGCGATGGTGCTATGCCCGGCGCAGCTCACGCGCCTTCCTCGGCTTGGCCGTACAGGGCGACGTCGACTGCGAAGGCCCGCGCAAGCGCGAGTTGCTGGACGAGCTGCAGAGGAATCTGACGGTGCTCGCGAATGCGGAAGAACAATCCGCGATATTGTACAATCCGCAGCGCGAAGAACTGAGCCAAGTCTCGTTGCAGCAGGTCGAACTGAGCCGCTGGGTCGAGCACGTCGAAAAGATCCGTGCGGCGATTGCGGCCGGCGAGTTCCAGAAGGTCGTGGCGGCCCGCCGCTGCGACGTGTCGCTGCCGCAAAGCGTGGACGAGCTGGAGGTGCTTTCGCGGTTGGTGGTGCAACCCATGTGCACGCGATTCCTGTTCTCGCGGGAGAATCTCAGCTTTTTGGGTGCCTCGCCCGAAGTGCTCTTCGACAAACGCGGCAACGTATTGCGCACGGAAGCACTCGCTGGCACCGCATGTTGCCCTGCGGGGGCAGAACCGGATGCCTATGCGAAGGAGTTGCTCGAAAGCGAAAAGGATCGCTCCGAGCATGCCATCGTCGTCGACGAGATTGCGCGCGCGCTGGCTCCGTTTTGCGACGAGCTCCGCGCGTCGAAGCAGCCGAAGGTGCATCGCATCCGGGAGATCCTCCACCTGCACACGCCCTTCAAAGGCAAATTGAAGCGGGACGTGGATGCGGTTTCGATTCTCGAGGCGCTGCACCCCACGCCGGCCGTCGGTGGGTTGCCCACGGCCAAAGCGGCGGATTGGATCGCGTCGCACGAGCGCGACGAGCGCGGTTGGTACACGGGCCCCGTCGGCTGGATCGATGCCATTGGAGATTCGCGCTTCGTGGTGGCCATTCGTTCCGGGTTGGTGGGCGAGGGGCAGGCGTACGTGTTCACGGGGGCTGGCATCGTCGGTGCTTCGCATGCACATGCGGAGTACGCGGAAACCAGCTTGAAGCAGCTTCCGCTGCTGCGCGCACTTGGCATCGCCGATCAGGCGCCGGCTCAGGATGACGTTCCCGATCTGCCTGCGCCGGGATCGCATCGGTCGCGGGCCCTGATGGAGATGCTCCGCGTCGCTGGGAACGCGTGAATCCAGCCGTCGTTCGCGCGCCGCTTCTTCTCTTGCACGGCTTCGCGGGCGGGCCGTTTGCCTGGGACCGCGTCATTTCCATGTTGTCGAGCGAGCGCCGCATCCTGCGCCCGGCGCTGCTGGGGCACGGTGCCGATGCGCTCGAGGCGAAAGGGGCGAGCTTCGAGGACGAGGTCGAGCGAATTGCGGCGCAGGTTCGCAATGCGGGGCTTCACGGCGTTCACGTATGCGGCTATTCGCTGGGCGGGCGCGTGGCCCTTGGGTTGCTTGCGCGGCACGGGCACCTCTTCGCGCGTGCGACATTGATTGGCGTAAACCCGGGCCTTGCCACGGTGCGCGAGCGGGAGGAGCGCCTCGCCGCCGATGAACGATGGATCGAGCGGCTTCGGCGCGACGGGGTCGAAGCCTTTCTCGACGCCTGGGAGGAGCAACCCCTCTTTGCCTCGCAACGAGGGCTTGCGCCAGAGGCGCTCGCCGAGCAGCGATCGTTGCGAAGGCAACATTCCGTCGCAGGCCTTGCCCGCGCCATGGAGGTGCTCGGGCTCGCCCGAATGCCGAATTATTGGGAAGACCTCCCGCGAATGGCCATTCCGGTGACCCTGATGGTGGGCGCCGACGACGCGAAGTTTCTCGCACTGGCCCATGCGATGGCCCCTCGGCTTGCCGCGGCGACCACGGTGGTGGTGCCCGGCGCGGGCCACAACGTGGTGCTCGAGAAGCCTTCGGCCGTCGTGCAGGCGCTCGAATGACCTGCGTCATCACGCAGATCGAGCAACGGCGCTTTTCGTTTCGCCATGGCGGGGGCAACGCGCGCATCCAATGGTCGGAGCGCGAAGGTATCGCGCTTCGTGTTCACGGGCCCGATGGAGCGTTCGGCGTGGGCGAAGCAACGCCCTTGCCGGGCTATTCGCCCGATTCGCTGGCCGATTGCGAGCGCGATCTCGCGCGTTTTGCTGCGGCCGTCCCCGTCGTCTTCGGTGAGCCGGTCATCGATGCCATACCCAGGGTCTACGCGGAGCTCGGGATCGCATCTCCCGCCGCGCGCTTTGCCATCGAGACGGCCGTGCTCGATCTCGCGTCGAAGCGACATGGAATTCCTCTTTGGGAGATGCTGCGTGGCGAGCGCGCGGGAGCCGCGCCCGTGGCGTTGTCGGCCGCCATTGGAGAGAGCGCCGTCGCATCCGCGCAAGCCGCGGTTCTGCGCGGCATTCGAACCGTGAAAATGAAGGTGGGGCGCCCGCACCGGTTCGAGGACGAGCTCGAAGCATTGCGCGGGTTGCGTGCACTCGGCGGTGAGCTTCGCGTGCGCGCCGACGCCAATGGGGTCTGGACGCGGGAGGAAGCGATGGCGCGCGTTTCGCTTCTGCGGCCGTTCGATCTCGAGTTCCTCGAGGAGCCGTGCTCGCTCGATGGCTGGAAAGAGCTCGCGGCCAGCGGGATTGCCCTCGCCGCGGACGAATCGTTGCAGTCCGAGCGTGGCGTCGATGCGGCGCTTCGACTCGCCCAGGATGGCGTTTGCCGCGTCTTCGTGCTCAAGGCCACGGCATTGGGCGGGCTGATTCGTTGCCTGCGCATCGCTCGATTGGCACGCGCCCAACGCGCCGAGGTGGTCGTCACGCACATGTTCGAGGGCCCGATTGCGCACGCCGCCTCGTTGGATCTGGCCCTCGCGCTGCAACCGAAGCTCGCGTGCGGTCTGGATACGGCGCCGCACGCGGGGCAATGGCCGCGGGCCACACTCGTCCGCATGGGCGATGGCTACGCACTCCCCGGCACGAGCGCCGGGCTCGGTATCGAGAGCCACTGGATGATACCCTCGTAGAGGAGGACCCGTGAGCGAAGCGAACCTGTTGACAGAATGGGCGAAGCTACTGATGCGAAGCTTTGCCGACGCAGGGATCACCGACGTCGTTCTCAGCCCCGGTTCCCGATCGACGCCGTATTTGATCGCGGCGCTTCGCGAGCCACGTTTGCGTTGCTACGACGCCATCGACGAGCGAGGCGCCGCGTTTCTCGCACTGGGCCAAGCGCGATGGACATCGCGGCCGAGCCTTTTGCTCTGCACCTCGGGCACGGCGGCGGCGCACTATTACCCGGCCGTCGTCGAGGCCAGCCTCGCACGCGTGCCGTTGCTCGTCGTCACGGCGGATCGGCCGTTCGAGCTGCAAGAGTGCGCGGCGCCGCAGACCATCGACCAAGTGAAGATGTACGGCAGCTACGCGCGCCTGTTCCTCGAGACGGGAATGCCCGATGCCGCGCCGACGGCCCTGGAGGCGTTGCGACGCATGGCCGCACAAGCCGCCTTCGCGGCGCGATGGCCCGATCCGGGGCCGGTGCACGTGAACGTTCGCGCGCGCAAACCGCTCGAACCGCGCTCCGCGCAATCGGAGCGAGAGCACGAGCTTGCGCGCTTCGTGCGGAACATGCGCCCGGCGCCTCGGGTATCGGTGCCCCGCGTTCGCGCGGAGCCGTCCGCCATCGCCGACGCCGTGCAGGCATGCCGCGAGGCGAGGGCAGGGCTCATCGTGTGCGGTCCGCTGCCCATTCAGAATGGGCACGTGAATCGCTCCGGCGTGCTCGATCTGGCGTCCGCAACGCGTTTTCCGCTGCTGGCCGAGGTTACCAGCCAACTGCGCCTGATGAAGACGGGTGAGGGGTCGGGGCCTGTATTTTGTGACGCCTTCGATCGGGTACTCGCCTCGAAGTCGTTTCGCGAGCAGCATGCGCCGGACTTGATCCTGCAGATCGGCGGAACACCGACCTCGGGGGCCTGGGAACGTTACGCCAGCCTGCATCGCTCGACCCCGCGCATCGTGCTCGCCGAACATGGTTGGCCCGATGCCTCGAATGCCGCGTCCACGATGATCGTCGGCGACATCGCCGAGACGGCCACCGCCATTGCGGACGGCTTGCGCACATCGCCTCGCGCCGTGACCGAAACGTGGGTGCGCGACTTCGTGGAGGCAAACCGCGAGGCGAGGAGCGCGCTCGATGCCGAGACGAGTGGCGATTCCCGCCCGCTCACGGAGGGGCGCGCGGTGCGGGCTCTTCTTGCGCGCCTCCCTTCCGGCTCCGCGCTGATGCTCGGCAACAGCCTCCCGATTCGCCACGTCGAATCGCTCGCGCGAACTGGCTTCGTCGATGTGCTCGTCGCTTGCCAGCGGGGTGCGAACGGCATCGATGGCCTCGTTGCGGGCACCATCGGCACTGCACTCGCATCGTCTCGTCCGACGACGCTGCTCGTGGGGGATGTCGCGTTTCTCCACGACTTGAACTCGCTCATGCTGGCCCGGCACGTCGCGACGCCCGTCGTCGTGGTGGTGTTGAACAACCAGGGCGGGCGCATCTTCGAGCGGCTTCCCCTCGCCACCGAATCGAAAGCGACCGGCGTCACGGCCCAAGAGCTCTCGCACGTGACGACGCCGCACACCCTGGAGTTCGGCCCCGCGGTTCGCATGTTCGGCATCGCCTACCGCTGCGTGGATTCCATGCGAGAGCTCGACGACGCCCTCGCGACCGCGTACGCGACCTCCGTGTGCACCGTCATCGAGTGCCGCACGCCTCCGCGCGAGGATGCGCCGTGACCCTGTCCATCCTGGACGCCGCGCGCGAGGTGCCACGGCGTACGGCGCTGGTCCTCGAGGGAACGTCGTATTCCTACGCCGATCTCGCGGAGCGCACGCGCTCGGCCATGGCCTGGCTGCGCACACAGGGCATCGAGGGCGACGAACAAGGTCGGGTCGCACTGCTCGGCACCTTGCGGCTCGAGACCATCGTCTTCTTGTATGCGCTGATGGAACTGGGCGCCCCCGCGGTCCTTGTGCACCCGCGCCTCACGCCGCCGGAGCGCGCCGCACTTTTGGAGGATTCCCGCCCGACATTGTTCATCGAGAACAAGGTCGACCTCCCCCCCGTGCCCGTGCCCGTGCCCGTGCCCGTGCCCGTGCCCGTGCCCGACCGCACACTCGCCATCCTCTACACCTCCGGCACCAGCGGCCGATCCAAAGGCGCAATCCTGAGCCGCCGCGCATTCCTCGCGGCGGCGCGGGCCAGCGAGCGCAATCTCGGTTGGTACGACGAAGACCGCTGGCTGCTCTGCATGCCCTTGGCGCACGTCGGCGGGCTCTCCATCCTCGTGCGCGCGCTCCTGGCGCGCCGGTGCGTCGTCGTCCATCGAGGAGGCTTCGACCCCGAGGCCATTGCGCACGTCATCGAGCGCGATCGCGTGACGCTCGCCTCGTTCGTACCGACCATGCTCAAAAAGATGCTCGACCGCGGTTGGCGATGCCCTTCCCATCTGCGCGCCATCCTCCTTGGGGGCGCGGCCGCGTCCGAATCGCTGCTCGATGCATCCCGAGAAGCCGGCCTGCCCGTTCTCACGACCTATGGCCTCACCGAGGCCTGCTCGCAGGTCACGACGCAACGCCGCGGCACCGCGCCGTCGCCGGCTCAGGGCGCGGGCGAGGCCCTCGATGGGGCCGAAATCCGCATCGAGGACGGAGAGATCCTCGTGCGAGGCCCCATGCTCATGTCGGGCTACTTCCCGAAGGATGCCCACCCCGACCCATTTTTGCCCGGCGGATGGTTCCGAACGGGCGATCTCGGACGCCTCGACGCCGAAGGTCGGCTTCACGTCCTCGCCCGCCGCACGGACCTCATTGTCACCGGCGGTGAAAATGTTTACCCACGCGAGGTGGAGTCCGCTCTGGAGCGCATCGACGGCATTCGCGAGGCCTGCGTCTTCGCCCTGCCCGACGACACGTGGGGCGCGTTGGTCGCGGCCGCACTCGTCGCCTCGGGCACACCGCTCGACGATGCTGCGTTATCATCCCGGATCGAGCTCTCCCTCGCGCCCCACAAGCGACCCCGCCGAATTGCGTGGCTGCCCGATCTCGTCCGGGGCGCGCAGGACAAATTGGACCGCAAGCAGACGGCTGCCTTGGCCATGCCTCTCCTGCACGCGCTGCACCCTCCAAGAAAGGAATGAACACGATGTCTCAGGTCTCGGCGATTTTCGACCCGAAGCGATGGCGCCCGGTCGACGAGTTCAAATTCCAAGACATCACGTACCACCGCGCCGTGGACCAGGGCACGGTGCGCATCGCCTTCAACCGTCCCGAGGTCCGCAATGCCTTCCGGCCCCGCACGGTGGACGAGTTGTATCGCGCGCTCGATCATGCGCGCACGTGGACGGATGTCGGCTGTGTGCTCATCACGGGCAACGGCCCTTCGCCGCGCGACGGTGGTTGGGCGTTCTGCTCGGGCGGCGACCAGCGCATCCGCGGCAAGGATGGCTACCAGTACGAGAAGGACGACGACGAGAACAAGGGCAGGCTAGGGCTCTTGCACATCCTCGAGGTGCAGCGGCTCATTCGCTTCATGCCCAAAGTGGTCATCGCCGTGGTCTCGGGTTGGGCCGCCGGCGGTGGGCATAGCCTGCACGTGGTGTGCGATCTCACGATTGCGAGCAAGGAGCACGGCAAGTTCAAGCAAACGGATCCCGACGTGGCGAGCTTCGACAGCGGCTATGGCTCGGCGTTGCTCGCGCGGCAAGTCGGTCAGAAAAAGGCGCGCGAGATCTTCTTCATCGGGCGTGCGTACTCGGCCGACGAGGCAGCCGCGATGGGCATGGTCAACGCCTCGGTGCCGCACGCCGAGCTCGAGGAGTTCGCCCTCGATTGGGGCAAAGAGATCAACTCGAAGAGCCCCACCGCCATGAAGATGCTCAAATACGGTTTCAACCTGCCCGATGATGGGCTGGTGGGCCAGCAGCTCTTCGCCGGAGAGGCCACACGCCTCGCATACGGCACCGACGAAGCGCAGGAAGGTCGCGACTCCTTCCTCGAAAAGCGCCCGCGCGATTTCTCGCGCTTCCCCTGGCGCTACTGAGTCACTTGGCGAGCACCTCGACGGGGAAACGCCGGATGCCCCGAAAGAGCAGGGTGCTCGCCCGTTCGATCTCGCCGGCGCGTCGCACGGAGCGGACCCTCTGAAGTGCGACGCGCCCCAGCGTATTGAGCTGCAATCGCGCCAGCGGGGCGCCCAAGCAATAGTGAACACCCGCTCCAAAGACGACGTTTTCGTCCATGGGCCGCGTGACCATGAACCGATCGGGCTCTTCGTAGTGACGCGGATCTCGATTGGCCGCGCCGAAGTGAAGCATCACCTTGGCGCGGGCCGGAAGCGCGACCCCCGAGATCTCCGTCGCGGTCAGCGTATTGCGAAAGAACGCTTGCACCGGCGTATCGTAGCGAAGGGCCTCCTCGATGCCGGCCGGAAGCAGGCGCGGATCGGCAAGGAGCTTCCGCGCTTGATCGGGGTGCTCGAGCAAGGCGAGCACGGTATTCGCGACGCCGTTGACCGTGGGTTCGAAGCCTGCCACGAGCAAGAGCACGCAAAAGGCGGTCACCTCGAAATGGGTCAATGCCTCGCTCTCGTTGGCCGCGACGAGCATCGAGATGATGTCCACCGCCTGGGGATCGGGATGGCGTCGTCGGTGGCCGACCAGCTCCTTGAGGTACGAGACGAACTCGTGGCGGGACGCTTCGGCGCGGGCTGCGGCCTCTGCATTCAGCCCGCCGGACAATTCGCCCATCACGTTGTCCGCCCATTTCCGGAAGTTGGCGCGGTCGCTCTCGGGGACGCCCATGAGATCCGCAATGACCCCGAGCGACAGCGGCTCCGCGAGATCGGCCACGATGTCCGCGCGGCTCGTCTCGAACATGCGCCCGAGCAAATGACCCACCATGCGCTCCACGCGCGGTGTGAGATTGGCGATCGCTTTGGGCGCGAAGTGACGGCCTACGAGGCGCCGCAGCCGGCTATGCTCGGGCGGATCGTACATGGGCATCATGGGGCGCTGTTTCCATTCGAGCCCTACTCCGCCGGTGGACGAGAAGACCGCGTGATTCTTGGACGCGGCCACGAGATCGTCGAATCTCGAAACGATCCAGAAGTCGTGCTTCTTGACGTAGTAGCACGGGGTTCGTTCGCGGAGCTGGGCGTACGCGGTATACGGATCGTCGAGGACCTCGGGCGCGAAGGGCGCGAAGTCGAGGTCGTCGATTCGCTCGTTCGACGTCGTCACCATGTCAGCTTTCGAGGAGGCCTTTGCCTGCGTGCTCCAACACGTCTTCGCCGAGCGAGATGTGATGCAACATCGTCAATGCGTCGTTCGAAATGCGCGCCATGCGGTTCGCGACGAAGACCGACGAAGATCCCGCGCCGTAGAACGCCGCATGCACGATGTTCTTGGCGGTGACCGCCGCATTCGCAGTCGGCAGCGCCGCATCGCGCACCTCGCGTTCGTCGAACCTCGCCCGTGCCGTTGCCTCCTCGACCCATGGAATGGCCCCGTACGCGTACGCCCGTGCGGCCCTCCATGCAGCTTCCGCACGCGCAAACTCCGTTGCGGCGCGTTCCCGCCGGCCTGCGTTGCGGGCAAGCGACGCCTTCCATCCATCGAGTGCGGCCCGCGCAATGCCCAGCGCCGCAAATCCCGTCCAGAGGACGAAGAACGGACGATACAGTGAAAAGGGATTCGTCCCGACCCACGACGGCGGAACCCTCGCATTCTCGAGGGCAATATCGCGCGTCTCGCTCAACCCGAGCCCGATGGTCTCCGCCGTATCGAGAATGCGCACCTCCTTTTGCGGGAGGATGGCCATGGCCGTCTTGGGCTTCCCCGACGAAGACAGCACCGGCTTGTCCCCCTCGTAAAGATTGACCCCCACGGCAATCCAATCGGCAAACGAGGCACCCGTGCAGAATCGCCATTTGCCGCTGATGCGATATCCCTCTGCATCCCGATGCGCGGTGGCGGTGCCGGCGCGAAAGACACTGGCGGCATATTCTCCGGAAGAGAAGGCCTCTGGAAATGCCTCGGCCACGCGCAACGAGAAGGTCGTACAGATGCCCGTGACCAAGAGCCACCCGAGCGAGCCATCGAATCGGGCTCCGGCTTCCACGACCTCGGCGGCGAGGGCGAGGGGCGCGGGGCTCCGTTCGCGGGTTTCGGCCAACATCGAAAATACTTTTCGTTTGCGCAGCTCGCGCAAGAGCGCGGCCATGGCGTCGTGCGTTCGCAGTTCGGTGTCCGGTCCATCGAAAAGACCCAACACTCCGGCCTTCCAGTCATCGCCGTAGTCGATACGGTTCATACTTCTCCCCGTCCCTCATCCCCCCACGACCGAGTGCCCAGCGTCGCAGTCCGTCGAGTCCGCGTCGAGTGGCCGGGAGTGCCACTTCCAAGTAGCCGCGCGCACCTCACTGCGTGGAAAAGATCGTGGGATCCCGGGGTTCGCTAAAAGCCAAAACCGATCGGGCGATTAGCGCCACACGCTTGCAGCGCAATTTGATTACGAGATTATCCAATTACGAAATAGCGTGCAGTGCGCGTCACGGTGGGGGCGTCTCCGGCGTCGCAGGACAGCGCATGCGCTGTCGCTGGGGGCCAAGGGGCCGTGTGGAGTGCCCGGTGCTCTTCGATGGAGGGCGCTGGTCATACGCGGCCAACCCTCGAAAGGCGCGACGCGCGTGTGCTGCTGTGTGTCAAGGTGTTCTATTGCCCCTTGGCGGAATAGTGCAACGCCGGCGCGCTTCATGAACCGTCAGGCACGTAACATCGCGGCGACGATTCTTGCCCCTAGGGGTAGGACATTCTAACCTTGTCGTAAGCTCGTGGTGGAATCGAACCGGGGAAAGTACCGCGACATCATCCCGCTTGGTCGCGGTGGCATGGGAGACGTTTCCCTCGCCGTTCTCCAGGGTCCGTCCGGTTTCAACAAGCTCCAGGTCATCAAGCGACTCCGCATGGAGATCGCCGACAACCAGGAGTTCGTGGACATGTTCCTCCACGAGGCGCGACTTGCCGCACGCTTGTCGCACCCCAACATCGTCCAGACGAACGAGGTTGGACAGGACGGCGAGATTTTCTTCATCGCCATGGAGTACCTGGAAGGCCAGACCCTCCATGCGCTCTTCCGGCAATCGCGCCGCAAGGAAAGCAGCCTCGATTCGTCGCTTCCGGGGCACCCGTCCGTCAGCAGCGGCCAGCATTTGAGCGAGCCCACGCCGCACTCGGGCAGCCTCGCACCGGCCATTCCCACCCAGACGCCGCAAACGGACCGGGCCCTTCCCGTGGCCATCGGCTTGCGCATCGTGTCCGACGCCCTCGAGGGGCTCCACTACGCGCACGATCTGACGGACGAAAGCGGCAATCCGATGGAGCTGGTGCACCGCGACTTCTCACCCGGCAACGTGTTCATCACGTACGACGGCGCGGTAAAGGTGCTCGACTTCGGCATCGCCAAGGCCGCCGACAGCCACGTCTACACGCGCACCGGCATCATCAAGGGCAAGGTTCCCTACATGGCGCCCGAGCAGTTTCGCAGCCGGGCGATCAACCGCCGGTGCGACCTTTATGCAGTCGGCGCCGTGCTCTGGGAGATCGCCGCGGGCATTCGTCTGTGGCACGGCCTTTCGGATCTCGAGATCATCACGCGCCTCTCGAGCACCGGGGTGCCTTCGCCGCGGTCCGTCAACCCGATGGTGCACCCGCGCCTCGAGGCCATCTGCATGAAGGCGCTCTCGCTCAACCCCGCAGAGCGTTACGCCACTGCCCAGGAGATCCAAGCGGACATCGACTCGGTGCTGCGCGAGATCGGTGGGGCCACGACGCGCTCCGTCGGGAAATACGTCAGCACGCTTTTCGCGCAGAAGAGGGCGCAGCAGCAGGCGGTCATCGAGGCCAAGCTGCGCGAACTGCGTCAGCAATCGGGGGCGAGCCTCACGAGCTTGTCGCTGGAGATGAGCGCGCCGTGGACGGTATCGCGCCCCTCCCTGAGTTCGGGGGCCTCGAGCCACTCGTCATCGATGGCCTCGATGGTGAGCGGACCTCGCTTCAGTCCCCTGCAGACGACCGGGGGCGTCACCACCCCGCCGCATTATCCGGCGTCGTCGACATCGCGTTCGTTGGGGTGGGTCATCGCGCTGGTGGCGCTGGGTGTCATTGGCCTCGCCGTCGGCGGTGCCTATTGGGTGACGCGACAGCCGGCTTCGGTTGCAACGCCGCAACCGCCCTTGCAGCCATCGGCGCCCGAGGTCGTGACGAACACACCACCCCCGGCCATTCCGCGCACGCGCCTGGTGGTGCAGGCCTCGCCGGCCGACGCGCAGCTTTTCCTCGATGATACACCGCTGATGGTCAACCCATACAGCGGCGACGTGCTGCGCGACGGCCAAGCCCACCGCATCCGAGGTGAGGCAAAGGGCTTCGTATCGCAGACGCAGTCGATCACGCTCGATGGCCCGACGGAGGTCGTGAACCTACGGCTCGAACGGGGCTCGAACAAACGCGACGGCGGGAAGTGATTCCGACGTCGAACAGGTACGGGCGGGGTGTGGCAGTTCGGGACGGAAGTTCAGGTGAGCTCGCTCATCGATTGCCGAAACTCGTCTCGTCCCTGCTACCGTTGGGGGCGTGACTGTACCGGCTGAGGACGCACCGCCCGCCAGCGAAGCACCGAGCTTCGTAGGCCAGATCATCTCGGGGCGGTACAAAGTGCTCGAGCTTCTCGGCGAGGGCGGCATGGGCGCCGTTTACCTCGCGGAGCACGTGCACATGCGCAAGCGCGTGGCCATCAAAGTGCTCCACCCCGACATGGTGGGCCGCGCCGAGGTCGTGGCGCGTTTCGAACGTGAAGCGATGGCCGCCGCCCACATCGAGCACCCCAACGTTGCTGCGGCAACCGACTTCGGGCGCACGGACGATGGCGCATTCTTCTTGGTGCTCGAATACATCGAGGGCATCGATTTGCGGACCGTGCTGCGCGATCAGGGCGCACTCGAGGTCGGTCGTGCGCTGCACGTGGCGCGTCAGATCGCCTCGGCGCTGATGCGCGCGCACGAATTGGGCATCGTGCACCGCGACTTGAAGCCGGAAAACGTGATGCTCATCGACCGCGACGAGGGCGACTTCGTCAAAGTGCTCGACTTCGGTATCGCGAAGGTGCACGTGGAAGCGCTCGCGGCAGCCGATGGCAAAGGGGCAGGGACCGCGCCCGGTGCGATTTTGACGCGCGCGGGTGCAGTCTTCGGGACGCCCGAGTACATGGCGCCAGAGCAAGCCCTGGGCGAAACGGTGGATCACCGCGCCGATTTGTATGCGTTGGGGGTGATGCTCTTCGAGATGCTCAGCGGCAAGCTGCCCTTCGAGGGCAACGACACCCTGTCGCTGCTGGCCGCGCAGATTGCCACGAATGCGCCGTCCCTGCGGAGCGTCGCCCCGGAGCGCAACATTCCGCCCGAGGTCGAGGCCGTGGTGACGCGCCTGCTCGAGAAGCAGCCGAACGCGCGCTACGCCAAGGCCGAGGAGCTGGTGAGCGCGATCGATCATTTGCCACTCGCGGAGGTTGCACGCGGGGCGGTGGTCGAGCCGCAACGTAGCGACGCCGGTCCTCGCATCATCGCGCCGTCGACCTCCTCGCGCGAGATCTTCACGCCCGCCGACGCGATGGCCCGAACGAGCCCCGAGGTTCCTGCCTCGTCGCTCCCCTCGATGGCCAATCGCCCGCCCACGATTCCGGTCATGGGCACCCGCAATCCGCGCCATATCTGGGTTGCCGTGGTCGTGGCCGTGTGCGGCGGCGCGCTCCTCGTGGGCGCCTTCACCTTGCTCACCTTGTTCCGTCATGTGAAGGAGAGCGTCCTCGGCGGAGGTGAGGGCGGCGTGCTCTCCGGCGTCGTCGCACCGCCCCAAGAGAAGAAGGGCATCTCGCAAGAGGAGATCGACTCCGCCGCCTCGAAGGGCGCCGAGCCACTCGAGAAGCTGGCCAGCGAGAACCCCAAGGACCCGCGCATCTTCCGCGCGCTGTTCCGTACCTATTTTCTGCGAGGCGACACCCCCGAGGCGATGCGCGCGATCGGCCGCCTCGTTGCCGTCGATCCCAATGCAGCCAACGACGGCGACATGCTAACCGCCGTCCAGGTGGCCGCCACCGACCCGAGCCCCGAGACCCGCGAAGCCGCCATCGACGTGCTCGAAGGTCCCCTCGGCACCAAGGGCGCAGACATCCTGTACGAACTGGCCAACCGCACCCCCGCCGTCCCAGGCAAAGCGCGCTTCGTCGCATCCCTCGCGCGCCCCGAGGTCATGGCCCACGCGTCCCCCTCGCTCATGGTCCTCATGGATCTGCGCGCCGCCAAGAAGTGCGAAGACAAGCGCGATCTACTGCCCCGCGTCCGCGACCACGGCGACTCGCGCATCCTGCCCCAGCTGAAAACCCTGCAGCGCACCCGCGGCTGCGGCTTCCTCGGCACGCGCGACTGCTACGGGTGCTTGCGCAAAGACAGCGAGCTACTCGAAGCCGCCATCTCCGCCGTGCAAGCGCGACCCTGACGCGCGGGTCGGCGCGGAGCGGGGGCGGGCATTTTGCGCGCAACAAATTGAGCGCGCGGTCGATATAAGAGAGACGACCGGAAACGACCGACCTTTTCCAGGGTGAGGCATCCATGCGCATGCATCGAATCGCGAAGGCAGCTCCGTCCATTCTTTTCTCCGCGCTGGCATTCGCCGCGACATTTGGATCCGGAGCATGCGGCTCGAGCGATAGCTCAGGGGACAAGGGCGGTGACACCGGAAGAGACGGCGGCATCGTGAAGCAACCGGGCGCCATCGTCTCCGTGTCCCCCGCCGAAAACGACGACAACGTCTCAGTCCACGCGCCGATCACGATCGAGTACAACGTGCCCGTCCAGGTCACGCCGTCCTCAGTGACACTGAGCGGGCCCAACGCCGCCGTGATTGCGACCACGTTGCGGGTGTCGGACGATGGGAAGACCGTCACGGTGGCTCCGATCGCGGAGGTCCCAGCGCCGACCAAGTTGACACTGACCATCAACGAGATCCGCACGCGCGAGGGCGCCATCGCGGAGAAGAAGACGTGGAGTTGGACACTGCCGGCTTGGTTGCGGGTGGAGGCAGCGAATCAAATAGCCGGCGAAGCTGCACTGTGGTCATCGCCGATCGTCGCCGTCGGTTCTGCAGACAAGATCATTACAACTGTCTCGAATAAGGGGCTGACCCTCGCCCAGCTCGATGGATCTCTCAACACGTGGTCCCAAATGGGAGACCCCCTCGACATACCGGCGGCTCCCCGCCCATCTTTGGCGTTCGACAAGGACGGCGCGCTGGTGATGGCTTACATGGCCCCGAAGGGGCCGCAGTTGCCGTACGAAATCCGAGTGCGGCGTTGGAGCGGTTCGGCCTGGGAACCCATGGGGCAAGCGCTCGACGACGCCGCTGGCATGTGTCCGTACGCGTGTTTTCCGGTGATTGCGCGGGCACGTGATACGGGGCAGCTATTTGTCGCGTACACTCGCCCGGTGCCGGGAGAGCCTGGGCCCGAGACACTGGTCGTAAAGACGTTTGCAGATGGGCAATGGAAGCAAGTTGGCTCTGTCGTGAGTGATTCGTCGCAGGGCGCCCGATATTTGGCACTCGTAATCGCGGATTCAGGGGTTCCGTTCGTGCTCTACACGAGTGAGGGCGATACGAAGGGGACTTGGGTCAAAAAGCTATCGCAAGATGGGAGCTGGGCCACGGTGGGAAGTACACCAAACTTGCCCAACGAAAACCCAGCCTACAACAACAGTCTTGCACTGGACGCTTCAGGGAATCCGGCTGTTCTCGGTTGCTATGGCGGAAAGTACCAATTGAGACGTTTCGACGGAAATCAATGGGTTGGTGGCGGCGAGAATTCTCGCGCGGGTTGCGGGACGTACGAATCATTCCTGGCTAGCAACGGCTCGGGACGGTTGTTTGCCTTCTGGTCTAGCTCAGGAGTCGTTCAAGCTGCCGATGTTACGAATGCCAACTGGCAGCTCCTGGATCCGACGCCTTCATCGGGGAACCTCCGGGCAGGTTCTCTGACCGTTGGCCCAACGGGTATTCCCGTTATTGGATGGGCCGAAGACAATAAGACTATCCGAGTGCGACGACTCAATCGCTGACGTTTGCGACCACCGACGAAACGAGAAAGTTGGAACCTTCGGCCACGCACCAACCTGCAGACCGCCGTCACGGTACAGAACCCCGGTCTCGGGCAAGCGCGCTTCGTCGCTCCCCTTGGGTGCCCCGAGTTGATGGTCCACGCGTCTCCCTCGCTCACGACCTCGACGGATCTGCGCGCCGCCAAAAGTGCGAAGACGTTGCCCCGCATCCGCGACCACCGCGACGCGCGGATCCTGGCGCGGCAAAAAAATGCTGCGGCGTTTGCGCGGGGGGGCATTTCCCCGCAACAAAGTGAGCGCGCGGTCGATATAAGAGAGACGACCGGAAACGACCGACCTTTTCCAAGGTGAGGCATCATGCGCATGCATCGAATCGCGAAGGCAGCTCCGTCCACTCTTTTCTCCGCGCTGGCGTTCGCCGCGACATTTGGATCCGGAGCGTGCGGCTCGAGCGACAGCTCAAGCGACAACGGCGGCGACGCCCGAGGAGACGGCGGCGTGGTGAAGCAACCGGGAGCCATCGTCTCCGTCTCGCCTGCCGAAAATGACGACAACGTCTCGATCCACGCGCCGATCACGATCGAGTACAACGTGCCCGTCCAGGTCACGCCGTCCTCGATGACACTTAGTGGGCCCAACGCCGCCGTCATTGCGACCACTGTGCAGCAGTCGGACGACGGGAAGACGGTCACGGTGACACCGGTTGCGGAGATCCCGGCGCCGACGAAGTTGACGCTGACGATCAACGAGATCCGCACGCGCGAGGGCGCTGTCGCGGAGAAGAAGTCGTGGAGTTGGACACTGCCGGCTTGGTTGCGGGTCGGCAAACCGGTTTCGTCCAAAGCGCAGGCCTATCTAGCGGCGAATGGGATGGCGATCGATTCCAAGGACCGAATCAGTGTCTTCACCGGTGGCGACGTTGCGGTCAATACGATTGACCCCACTGGTGGAGACTGGACTCGCCGCGGCGGACCGCTGAATAGCGGACAGACGACTTCACTCGAGACTTTGGCGGTCAACAAGGATGGCGATCCATTCGTTGCTTTCGTAGGCAAGGTTGAGACTCAAGTGCAGGGCTTGTCCGGTACCAGTTGGGTTGACCTCGGGGGGATAACGCATGGGGCTCCCGCGGGCGCTCTTGGCTTTCAAAATGGGCCATCCATTGCCGTCGAGCCCACGACAGGAAAGGTCCTGCTGGCGCATACTGGTGTGACGGATAACGGACTGAAGATGTATGTGAAGTCCTTCGCGAACAATATATGGACAACAGAAGGCGACCCTCTAAACGTAAATTCAGATAGTGCCTTCTTTCCCAATATTGCGGTTAGCAAAACGGGAAAGCGTTACGCCATGTACCAGTCGTCTTCGTCCCCATCGAACGCATATGTGCTCACGTGGACGGGAAGCGCCTGGACATCGGTGGGGTCTCCTGGCGCGGTTGGGAGTTTTAGGAGTGCTCTGGTGGTGGATGCCAACGACAAGCCCGTCGTGTTCGGATGCTTCCCCGACCTACAGTTTCGTCGGGGCGACGGAGCGCAGTGGAGCACCATCGGCTCGCCAATTGGCGCCTGCCCAAACCAAGCTGCTACGGCGTACATCGCCAGAAACAACGAAGGGCGTCTTTTCGCAGCGTGGTCGAACAACCAACAAGGCGATGTGCATGTCGCAGAAGTGACGACGAGCGGATGGACCGCACTTTCGGCCCCAGTGCCCTTCGGAGGAGGGCTCGTCGGAGGAATCGTGATCGACTCGAGGGGCGTTCCTGTCATCTCATGGGGTGCGGCCAACGGAATCCAGGTGGCACGCCTGAATAAGTAGTCGTGTGATTCCGAATCCACGCTGACAGGTTACGGGTTACGGTCCGGCCTCGTTTGGCGTCGGTGCGGCTGCTTCGCTCTCAACGCCGTCGCTCTTGGGCACGTCCGGCACGCAATCTCGGCGTCGTCAATGTCGTCGTGCTGGCGAAAGGCCGGGTGAGAGACGAGTCGACGAGGTTTGATGCGTTGTGTCATGGCGGCAGCCCGCCGATGAGCGCGGATGCTGCTCCGAACGTGCGTGTCTGCGAAGGCGATCTGGTGAGACCATCGATTTCGATGGTCCAGTGAGCGTCTGTGACCGTAAGGTAGGTTGGCGCCTAATGTGGACCAACTCTTGCGAACGGGGGCGAACCTGTGGGAATCACGAGTCAAACCTGAGCACGCAACCGATGACCGCCTTGGCCAACAAAGATCACGCGTCGCCGCAGTATTTCGCAGGGCAAGCCGCGCCAAAACGACGTTCCTCCCAAGGGTGATCTTGATGAACGTGCGCCAAAGCGAGATGGCAGCCCCGTCAATTTTGTTTGCCGCATGGCCCGCACCGCGACATTTGGATCCGGGGCATGCGGCCAAGGCGACAGCTCAACCAATATCAGTGTCGCCGGCCACGACAGCCCGATTTCGACCGGCCGTGCTGCCATCGTCTCCGTTTCCCCGACCGGGATCTTTAAAGGTCGTTGGCAGCGGCTCGATTCGCCCGTCCTCACTGCGGCCGCGGCCGCGGCGGGTTCTCTCGCTATCGGCCCTTAACGGTGTACCCGTTCGGGTTGAACACGATACGGATAGTTACGTAGGAAGGCTCAATCGCTGCTTTTGCGATTAATAACCACGAGGTATTAGCATGTCCTTTATATCATTTAGAACATTGACAGCACTTGGTCTCTTGTCTGCTGGTCTTGGCGTCGCGTTCGTCGGATGTTCGTCCGATGACACCTCGGGTGGCGGCGGTGGCACGGACGCCGGTAAGGATACCTCGACGGATGCCCCGGCGACGGGCCCGAAGCAGTCGGGAACCCTGCTCGATTTTCCCGTGGGGACCAAGGTGAAGGACGCTACCATTACGCTTGGCTCGGGTAGCGGAACTTCGGGAGCAGATGGCAAGTACTCGATTGCCACGACCAAGGACACGCCATTCTTCATGCGTGTAACACACTCCCAGTACCTCACCTTGATTGAACAAGAGTGGCAATTGTCCGGCGACGCCGACCGTGGGCCGACCCAGTACATCTCCCAGGGGGTCAAACCGACCTTGTTGGCATTATTGGAAAGCAGCGACACCCCTAAAGTGAAGCAAGATAAGGGTATCCTTGCTGTCGGAATCGTTTTGGAAGGCGCTTGTACGGAGGATGGCGGCGTCGTCATCAAAATCGATACCGGTGCGGCGACTGACGCTGGAACAGATGCAGGCGATGGCGGAGGAGACGCGGGTGGTTCGGACGCAGGGTCAGGCGATACCGACAACATCGTTCGGTACTTCACGAGCGTGACGAGTGTCGCTCCCATGAATCAACCGCAACAAACCACGAAGAATCAGAACACGCCGGCTGTCGCCATCTACAACGTTACGCCGGGAGAGAATGTCCAGCTTAGCGTGACCCCCAGTGCGGCATCCGGTTGCACGGTGGTGAAGCAGTATCCGCATGCGGATCCCAAAGCCTCGAACATCAAGTACACCGGCAAGATCAAGGTGGAAGCCGGAACCAACACGTTCTCCTTCGCCCGCGTCTTCCTGACCAAGTGATTAACCGACCGAGAGCGTTGCTCCCGATTGGCGCCATCTGCACGATGGCGCTCGTCGCGTGTGCACGCAAAGAAGACCCCAAACCCGCGCAAGGCTTACCATCGACCTCGTCGGCGAGCGCCACACCACCGGCCGCTGCTGCGAGTACCGATAAATCCGCGACGCAGGGAACCCCGCAGGCCTCATCCAGCGCCGAGGCGGGGCGCAACGCTCTCAACGTCGTCCTCATTACCATCGATTGTCTCCGGGCGGACATGCCATGGGCCGGTTACCCGAAGCCCATCGCTCCGCGGCTCACGGAATTCGCATCGAAGGCCGTCGAGTACACGCACGCGTATTCGCTCTCGTCGTACACCTCGATGAGCGTGGGAGGCTTCCTCTCGGGGCGCCTCCCCGGCGAACTGAAACGTGACGGCTACTTCTTTGGCACCTACGCCAAAGAAAACCTGTTCTTCCCCGAGCTCCTGCAGGACGCCAAAATCTACACGTCGGGCGCGCACGCCCACGGCTACTTCAAAAAGTCGGGTCTCGAGCAAGGCTTCGACTCCTGGGAGCTCGTTCCCAATCTGAAGTGGAACAACACCACGGACGAGAACATCACCTCGCCCGAGCTCGAGGCCATTGCGGAACGTCAGCTCTCGGATCCGCGTGCCGACTCGGGCCGCTTCTTCGCCTGGGTCCACTTCCTCGACCCGCACGACAAGTACATGACCCACGATGGCATCTCGTGGGGCAAAACGCAGCGCGACCGCTACGACGGCGAAGTCACATTCACGGACCGCTACGTCGGCAAGCTCCTCGATTTCATCGCCTCACGCCCTTGGGCCTCGCGCACGGCCATCATCATCACCGCCGATCACGGCGAGGCCTTCGGCGAGCACAAACAATACGTCCACGGATTCGAACTCTGGGAAAACCTCGTCCGAGTTCCCCTCCTGGTCTCCCTCCCCGGCGTCCCCGCGCGAAAAATCGACACACCCCGCAGCGCCATCGACATCGCCCCCACCATCGTCGACCTCTTCGGCCTCACCCCACCCGATTCCTTCCTCGGCAAGAGCCTCGTCCCCGAAGTCCGCGGCACCGCCGCCGATCCGCGCGACATCCTCATCGACCTCCCCGCCACGAGCGACAACGACCGCAAGCGCGCCTTCATCCACGGCGACCTCAAGGTCATCGCCTCCGGCGAAGCCGACCTCCCCCAAGTCTTCGACATCAAAGCCGACCCCGGCGAACTCACGCCCATCCGCGGCACCGACGCCTCGAAGGAAATCGTTGCACTCTACAAAGAGCGCCAGAAGCCTTTACAAGACGTCCCACCGACGAAGTGCAAAGAGGGATGTCTCAATGGCGGGTATCGGAAGAAGTAGCGCTTGTTTGGTTTCGTCCGAATTTTTTTACGTCTGCGTTTTCGTTTGGAGTTCAGTCCAACTATTTTTCCAAAGGCTCTCAAAGTCCGGGAGCGTCAGTCTGTTCGCAATGACCTTTCCATCGAAAGTTATGGGCACACCATGCGTTGCGAAGACAGCGTCGTCCGGGATCAGACTAGGTAGTGAACGCGTATTGATGATCACGGTAAGTGAGCCATCTACGTACGGTTCGGCTTCAGCGATTGCGAAAAAAATAGCTTCTGCTACGTCATTCTGAAGATTTCCGAATGGCCCGCCCCCTAGCAAGGTGAAAACAACTCTCCGCTTTCCAAGATCGATGGCTGCAAGGAGGGTCCCGAGATAGGCGGCTCTCAGGAGACTCTTGGCAATCGCGACTTCCTCCCAACTGCGGTCCGGACCATGTTCCCCGAGCGCAACGGTTGACGTAAAGACTTGCGCTATGCGCTGCTGCGAACCGCGGGGCACCGGTCCACCCCAGTCGCAACCGAAAACGACCTGGAGCTGATCGTGAACACCGACGCGTATATGGTCGAATCGTTCTTCGAGCACTGTCGCGAGGCGCGTACGATCGCGAACACGGTTAATCGCAAGATGGCCCGCTCGTATCTCAGCAACCGATTCGTCGAAGACATCTTCGAGAAGGTTGAGTGCGCCGGCGTCCGTTTGTTCGAAGGCTTCTCCGCCCTTCGATTGCATGAAATAGTGGCGCAGGAATGTTCCTGGAAATGCCGAAACCGACGCCCGTCCTCCTTGCGAACTGTAGCTTAGATATCGATGCACCGGAAGTATGGTCGAGCCGCGCGCCCACAAGGAATTGAAGTGCGAAGCTACTTGAAAGAGTGTGCCTTCGGGTGCAGTCGCCTGTAGTGTTCCAATATCCGTTAGAGGGTGGACGCCGGCCAGCTTTACAATACGAATGCTGCCTTGTTTTGCACTTGGTCGACTCTGAATTCTAGCTTTGAGTTCGCCGATGCTCGGTGTCGAAAATTGCCCGGCACAATAGCGTTGCCCAGCCACACTAAGGGTCGCCACACCATCTGCTTCGAACGAGAAGCAACGTTCCGGCGAGCTCGCGACTGTCGCTTCCGTCTGTGCGAGCAAATCGCGTACCCTGTCTGTTATCGAGCCGCCGTTGACGACCGACTCCAACTGCTCGGTGGAGGCGAGGCCGACCGACGTGACTGCGTACCACCTGCCGAGGATCGTGCCTTCCTCACCATCCCAGCATGCTCCAGTAAGATCACTGCCCGAGATGTCGAGATTATTGATTGCTGCGCCTCGGAAGTCGGCTCCAATGGCCTCGGCGCTACCCAGATGAGTACCGATAAGTGTCGCTTTACGAAACGAGGTTCTTCTAAATCGTGCACTATCCAACCAGGCGTCGCTCAAGTCGGCACCCTCGAACGTCGCATCGTCGGCGAGTACTTGGGTCAGGTTCGCTCGGGCCAATCGAGCGCCGATGAAGGAAGCTCCGGCGAGTCGTGCATTGGATAGTGCGACGCGTTCTAGTTGGCATCCGTCGAATCGGGCGCCGTCAAGGTGCACGAACGCGAGGTCGACGCCGTTTAGGTCTTCACCTGAGAAGTCGATCCCACGCAGATCCTCGTGTCTGGGCACTTCTTCGGAGAACGGGAGCTCGCGAAGCTTGTCACCCCAATGCTCATCGTTGGTGCGTAAACTCTGAAGGACGGCGGCTCTGAGGCGGTGTCCTTGCTGCGTCAACCATCGAAGCCGAAGATGTTCCTCCATCAGAGCGCTCCGCTGTCATCGTTGGGGTTGAAGTTCGGGTTTGCATGCCATTCGTCCACCTTGAGATTGCCTCGCCTTTCAACCACAATACCCCAGGCTTCGATGTACTGTGGTGGGATGCGCGCAGGAAGCGCGAATTCGCCTTCGGCAACCATCAGATTTCCGCGATACGTACCATCCGCCCGGCGCACCCTCCCTTCAAGTTGTTTATTGACGTTCCAATACGGAACACCTCTGATCTTGTAGACCCAGCCTCCTTCGTCCGCCCAATAGGCTGCGCCTATTCTTGTGCCCGGAGGACCCGAAGGCTCGAGGGTCGCCCCGCGGAAGGCAGAATCGTTGACATTGTTATTCGTGTACTTCCAGAGCTCTTCGGCATGCGAATGCAGGTCCCAGTTGTCTCCCTTTGCAGGCAATCCGTCCTTCAGAGCCACCTCAGGAGGGATCTGGCTTGTTCCGTGGTGTACGCGTCCCTGCCCATCGGGGGGGATCGGTTTGCCGTTGACCGTCGCAGTCTTTTGCGCCAAACGCTCGGGTTTTTGTCCGGGCTTCGTCCCCTTTACATGCGGGGCCGCTTCCTCCTGATCGACTTGTACCGTTGTCTTGTGTGTGCCGTCTTTGGTGTGCCCTTCGGCCTTTGGCGAATTTCGTAGATCGAGCTTCTCCTTAGGATTCTTGAGCTTCTCCAGCTTCTCCTTTGGCGATGGGCCAGGAAACTGTTTCGGCTGTTTGGTGAGATTCTCGGCGTCGAGCTTGGTCCCTTTTACATTGATGCGGAAAAGAAGTCCCGCGACGACCAGATTGGTCAGGAGCGCGCAAGCCTTCTCGAGCGTTTCCGCGGGCGTGAGATTCGGGTCCGCCTCGATTGCCTTGTACTGCTCCCACGCCTCCTTTGTGAGGAGAATTCCCTGCACGAAGTCGGTGCCGACTTGCCCAACTAGAATGGCGTTTATGACGCCGCGGCTGGTCTGCACCGTGACTTGCGCGCCCATTTTCCAAATGGCACCCACTCCAAGTGCGTTGCCAACGATGGTCAGTGCATCGAAGGCGTCGGCTTTCCAGCTGTTGAATCCTTCCTCATAACGTTGGCCGATATTGATGGCTGCCGAGGCGCTGCTCGAAAAGATCGATACCCAGATTGCTGCGGATACGACCTGCGACCCTGGCACGGGTGCCACGAGGGTGACGACGCCTGCGACCGCCGCTGCGACCAGACCGAGCCGGTTGAAGAATGTGGAAACGCTATCCCCATAGCTCGAACCATCGGTCTCGAACTGGCGCTCGATGTTCGTCCCGAGGTCGGGAATATCTGGGATCTTGATGCGTATGGCGCCTGCGGGATAGCGATTCTGTTCCTTCCATTTGGCGAGCGCTGCGTCGAATGCTGCCAGTGGCGCGATGCCGGCACCATAATACTCACCGTCGTATTCACCAGTGAGGGTCTGTATGGTTGGGTCCGTCCAATCCACGATTCTCCAAGCATTCCGGCCCGTCCGTACGGCAAAGACGCGGAGCTTGGAGCGTCGCTGCGTTTCTCGGTCGAAATGCTCTGCAGCAAGAATGAACCGCTGCTTACCTTGGGTTGACTCAAGTCGCTTCGGTAGGCGATCGCGCAGTTCGATCAGCTTGTCCCATTGTTTCTTGTGCCGTGCTTCGACTTCTCCGGGACGGGGCGGCTTCTCTTTGGCGATCTGCTCGATAATGTGAATCTCGCGGGTCACCGCATCGAGAACCCCGTTCGGGTCGTCAGCCTGAAAGACGAGTGCGGGTCCAAGGGCCAGCACGTCGCCGAGGGGGGCCACCTCCTGGTCGTACGAAAACTGCACCGCCCCCTCGTCGACAAAGCAGACGATTCTGTGCCGTCCTTGATAGTCGAGCTTTACGCGCTCCCAAACCACGGGGCGGCCTGTGGCGGGTTGGCTCGTTTTGGTCGCCCAGAACGGAGCGCTCTTTGGGAAGACGACGAACCACCAGGTTAGGAGCGTCGAAGGATCCTTCGCCTCGGGACGTTTTTTCACCAGGGTGAACGTCATGACGGCGCCCACGCTCACGGCGCGTGCCTGCGGCGAGGCAACGATTTCATAGTCGTTGATGTCAGCCAATGGCCGTCCCCCCCTGATCGTCCCCCGAGGTGCCGGGCGTTGGCGTTCTCATGGCAACGACGGTGCCTTTGGCGTCGGGGTCTACGCGACCTACGGTCAGGAAGTACTCGACGACGCCCTCGTTCTCGGTGCCTGCCACGACTCCTTTGATCGCTTTCGTGAATCCTTGACCTGCGTCGTCGAAATAGGCTTCGTAAGCCGCGGCGATGAACCGCAGTAGCGTCGAGGACTGACTCAGTATACCGAGCAAGGCCGGAATTTCTTGCTGTGCAATCGCGCGATGCGCGCGGGCTGCGAAAGCTCGCGCACGGATCTGATCGAAATCGAGGTATTCGATTTCGTATGCACCGGAAGGGGCGTCCCGCAAGGTCGCTTCTCCCTGTCGATCGAGCCGCCCTTCTCGTACGCTGCCGTCCGCGAAGTGGACCTTGAAAGCAACTTCAGGAATGGCCAAGCCGTCTTGGCTGACGAGCTGCAACTTGACCGTCGTCGTCTCCTCTTCTTTCGGATTCTCAGGCGCTCGTTCCTCAGGGGCCTCTCGCTCGACGAGCAGGGATCCTCGATCGAGCGGTTCGACGCAGAGGAGTCCGTGGCGGACGGCTCGTTCCAAGTCGTTGCCAATTGCCCTGAGGTAGGGGCCATGATTCCGCTCTCGCAGGAGCTCTCGGGCCCGCGGATGGCGCGCGGTGGGGTACACCGCCTCGTGCAGATCGAGCAGCTCTTGTACCACTCGTGGATCGAGTGCGAAGAGCGTGTACGGCGTGGCGCAACCCACGATCTCCTGGATTCTGCATCTCATCCAGAACTCATCCTTGTTGGACAAGCGCTTCGATGCGTCGCCTCCCTCGCCGACAATCGTGATGCGGTAGTCACCCGAGGGGGCGTTGTGCACATCCCAGGAGGACTCCCTGCCGAAGCCTCGTCGCCAGAGCGAGATCACGGTGCTGATGCTACCGAGTTGGAGGCCATCACACCCTTAAATCGGCCGCTCCCACCCCGTGTTGCGTGAATTCTACAGCGAGGTGCATCCATCATGGCACCACAGCCTACCCCGAGCGCGTGGCCTCGGGCGAAGCCCGACTTCAATTGAGCAGCACGAGGAAACCTGGAACCCTCGTGATCCGGCCGAGTGGCTTCCGCTCGACAGGACGGCGCTGCGTTTACCTAGTCCGATTGCCAAGGCGCCGTGACGAGTAGGCCATCGCGATATCGCACGGCTGCACTTTTCGAAGTGCCGAGCCATGTCGTGTCATAACCGGGACCCTCGACGCGAACGCGGCTACCGTCGTGGGGCAGACCGTCGGCCAGCGACTCGAGAAGGACCGCGGCGACTTCGGTGGGGATGCTCATCGTTTCGTGTTCGCGCGCGGGGCCGATCGTTTTCTCCACCTCGGGCCACATCGCGGGATTGATTCGGTAATAGACATAGAACCGATACAGAATCGGGGGAACCCATGTCGATTGATCGGGATCGGGCACGGCGACCCACCGCACCGACTCCACGCCGGCGGGAGGCACGGACATGTATTTTCCGAGTTTGGCAATATCGGTCTTTACCTCGAGTGAGGTCGCGTCCATCGTTCTACCCTTCTCGGCGGGGTTCTTCCGGGAGCACGAGGCCGACGTCGACAAGCTGGCCACCACGAGGGGCCATCCAAGCGCCCGAAGTAGACGTTTCATCGCGCCGTCTTCCCCGTGCGCATCCCCGAGCGACGCGCACGCATCAGGGCACCACAGCCCACTCGACACTCGGAAAAAGCGGGATCCCATCCCCCGTTGCTCGCAAGGCATCCGCCACGCGCACGAGCGTCTCCCATTTCAACGAGGGCGCGGCGCCGATGATCACGCGATCCTCGGCTTCGGGATAGCGTGCCCGCAGTTTGCCTGCGCACGCGGCGAGGCTCCCCATGTCGAACACGCCTTTTGCCATCAGCGCCGACGCATTCTCGCGTGGCAATGCGCAGTTCGCCCCTATGTAGCCACCGCGCACGCGAATCGAGGCGCCCTCGTCCGAGACGAGAACCACGAGCCCCAACGACGGAGCATTCCCCGCCCCCGTCGCGGGCGAGGCGCGTGAGACGAACTCGGTGGGCGAGCCATTTCGGCGCACGGCGAGGTGGAACTTCGTTACCTCCGTCACGGAGGCCGTGTACAGCGTCTGTATCACCAGTTGATACGGAGTGGCGGGATCGAAGGCAAACACGAGCTCGTGCCCGTGATCCATGGCGCGAAGCACCTCGCCCAGTGGAGCAATGTAAATGCCATCGCGTGCTTCAGCGAAGGGTAATCGTACGATGGGAGGCCCCGCATCGATGGAGATGGCCGCACGCGAAACGATGACGATATGCCATTTCGTCGACAACGGTGTCTCCGCCGAGGAGGATGCAACCACCGTGTCCGAACCAAGACCACGTGGCGAAGAGGCCGCCGAAACCGAAATGGCTTCGCGCGCATTCTTCGAGAGCGGAGGCGTGGTCGTCCTCGAGCTCGAACACCCGAGCAAGAAGAGCATCGAGGCCAGGGATAGCGTGGTCCCCCGGGTAAGCATGAGCATCGTCCCTTGGGCTAGCACAGTTCGCGCGATGCGTTTCGCGTCCGCGCGCCCCTCACCTTGACGATCGGCCTCGCTGCGTCACGTTTAACCTTGCCGCGGGGGGCACGGTCGCGCGGCTCGCGCGCATGGTACGGTCGGCTCGGTCACATGTTCGGAAGCGGCGGAATGTCGCGGTGGTTCGCCTCGATGGGCCGGGCGCGTCGCCCGCCTCGGAGCCGGCCCTGCGCTCGCACGTGCTCGTGGTGACCGGTGCGGCGGCCGCGATGGGGCGCGCGTACCTGGACCACTTTGCCTCGTTGCCCGGTTGGCGTGGCGTGGGCGTCACGCGAAGACGGCCGCCCTCGGCATCGCCGCACGCGTTTCTCGATGGTGTCGATTTGCTCGATGCCGACGTAACGTCGCGATCGCTCCAGCACCTGGCGCCGACCGCGGCCGATGAGTTGGTTCTCGTGCATGCCGTGGGCGCCTTCGCTTTCGAAGCCGACGGCGCCCCCAAGCACGATGCCGATTGCGATGGCATCGACGACACCGTCTACCACTCGAACGTGACGACCTTCGTCAACATCGCCACCGCGCTGCTCGAGCTTGCGCGGAGCTCGTGCTGCCGGCTCACGCTCTGCGCGTTCGGCTCCGTCGCCGACAAGTACCGCGTGCGCCAATGGCAGTCCTACACGCGCTCGAAAGATCTCCTGCGCGGCTTCATTCGCCGCGTCAGCGCCCTCATGCCGGGGAGCGTCCGTGGCGTCATTGTCAATGTCAGCACCACCGATACGGGCAACGAGCGCACATTGCGACCTTATGCCGATGCGCGTTATTGGCTCACCCCATCCGATGTGGTCACCGCTTCCGCCCCGTACCTCACGCATTGGCACGACGGCTGGGTCGAGTTGGACGTCGTGAATACCGATCATGCCATTTCTCCGGAGGAGCACTACGCCGAAGAGCGCGTCCTCGCCCGCTGGTATCGTGAAATGGGTATTCCGCGCTGACCGTGAGGCGCGTGGCGCTATATCTCGAATTGCACTCTCCTATTCGAGTGTCTGGCACATCGTGCTGCCAAATTGCACTCGGCCTCGACAATGGCGCGGGCGGCTCGATGTGGTGATAGCCTCGGGGAAAAGGAGCCGACCATGAACGAAAAGGCCGATCCGACTCGTTTTCATTCGGTGGATGCGCAGCGTCCCGAAGCCTTCATTCAATTCCTCGATGCGCGCAGGGCCATCGGTGACGAGCTCCTCGTCAAACGAACCATCATCGATCTCCTCGAGCTGGAAAATGGTCACCGTGTGCTCGACGTTGGCTGTGGCGCCGGGGTCGACACGTGCGAGGTCGCCGCAACGGTTTCGCCCAACGGCAAGGTTACGGGGCTCGATCGCAGCGCGGCCATGGTGGCGGAAGCGCGAAAGCGCGCGACGAGTTTGGGCCTATCCGTGGACTTCGTCGAAGGCGACGCGCAGTCTTTGCCTTTCGACGACGCGTCGTTCGAGCGTTGTCGCATCGAGCGCGTGTTGGTGCACGTGCCCGATCCGCGCCTCGTCGTTCGAGAGATGGTGCGCGTGACACGGCCAGGGGGCATCGTGGTTGCCTCCGAGGTCGAAGTCGAAATGTGCTTTCTCAATAGCACCAACGAGGACTTGGCCCGCCGCATCCCGCAAAGCCTCGCCGACGGGCTGCCCAGCGGGAGAGCCCCTCGCCGCGTCCAGCGCTACTTCATCGAGTCGGGCTTGCGCGACGTGCGGTTGGTCCCGCGCGTGGTCATGAACACGGTGGCCTTCATGAAGCTCGCACTCGGCACCCGCATCCAGCACCTCGTCGCATCCCGACAAGCCACGTCCGACGAGGTCGAAGCCTTTTGGGATGAACTCGACGAGGCCGAGCGCAATGGCTGCTTGTGCTCGGGCATCGTCTGCCTGACCGTTGCAGGTCGCAAGCCGAACTAATTGGAACGGCGCGTGCTGCTCAATCAGGTACGGCCTCGAGGACGCTGATCCATGAATCGGTCGGCATGGTGCGGTTCAAGCGAAGTTTCGATCGCTCGAGGAGCGCACGGAATTCATCTTCCGTGCGCTCTCGACCGCCGCGCATGCTCACCAACATGGTGAGATCGAGAAACAGGGTCGAGTTCGACCGCGCGTCGACGTCCCTGGGAACGATGCGCTCGAGCAAAATGAGCTTCGCGTTGGCTGAGAGCACCGAACGGCAATTCTTCAATATTTGCAAAGCATGCTCGTCGTCCCAGTCGTGAACGATGGACGAAAGCAGATAGAGGTCGCCCCCCGAGGGCACCGCTTCGAGAAAGCTCCCCGCGATGCACTCGCACCGGTCCGATAGCCGCGCCTCCTGCATCTTCGGCGTGGCCGCTTTGATGGCATTCGGCAGATCGTAGAGAATGCCGCGGGCGGCAGGGTTGGCGTGCAAGATCTCGCGCAGGATGGCGCCTTGTCCGCCGCCGACGTCGACGATCGTGCGAAAAGGCGTCACGTCGTAGACGGTCAAAAGCGCTCGCGCTTGGCGCCGTGCCATCGCGTTCATCGCATCGGCGTGGACTTGCAGCGACTTGGGATTCTTTTCGAGATATTCGAAAAAGCTCATTCCATGCTTGCGCTCGAAGGACGACTCTCCGGTCTTGATGCTGTGAACCATCTCCCGGCCACCCTGGGGCGGGAGCAGGGCCAGCGCACGCATCGAATAAGGTGCATCGGATTCGAGGAGCTTGCCGATGGGGCCATTGGAAAAGGCCCGAGGCGCACTCTCTTCGAAGACCTGGGCCGGCGTCAGCGCGCGCATGGCACGATAAAGCGCGCCGGGATGCGCACCAACCGCACGCGCGATGTCGTCGACGTGTGTCGCGCCGGCGCGAATGGCATCCGCTACGCCCAAATACGTCACCGCGTAAAGGGCCGGGCCGAGCCAGACGCCCGTGACCAGCTCCAACAACGCCACATCAGGTTGTCGACCGGAATCTCGTGTGGACATTGAATTTCTCCGAACGGTCCCATTTCGAACCAAAATTGAATAGATTGGGAAATCGATGGTTGGAAAAGTCGCCTTGGTCACGGGGGGAAGTCGAGGCATTGGCGCCGCCATCGTGCGGGCGCTCGGTGCGCGGGGCTTCAAAGTTGCCATCAATTGCCTCAAGAGCACGGATCTCGCGGCAAAAATTCTGCGCGAGTCGGGCATCCAGGGCGCCGTCTTCAAAGCCGACGCCACGAACCACGCCGAAGTGGCCGACATGGTCCGCGCGATCGAGCGCGAACTCGGGCCGGTGGATGCCGCGGTTCACAATGCCAACGTTGGCCTCGTGGGGTCGGCATTCGCAGGGCCCTTCCATCTCACGCCGTGGGAGGACGTGAAGCACAAATTGCTCGAGGAAATGGCCGCGTTCCATGCTTTGTGTGCGGCCACGGTTCCGGGCATGGTCGATCGAAAATGGGGCCGCATCGTGGGCGTCAGCACCATCGTTTCGCGCTTCGCGAGCGTAGGCACCGGCCTTCACGCAGCGGGCAAGGCCGCCATGGATGCTTCCTGCCGCACGCTCTCCAAAGAGTTGGGGCCTCATGGAATCACGGTCAACATCGCCGCACCCGGTTTCATCGAGACCGACGTCACCGCGCACGAGTCCGAGGCATTGAGGCAAAAGGTGGCCAAGATTACGCCTTTGAGGCGTCTGGGAACGCCGGACGACATCGGCGGGGTGGTGGCCTTTTTATGCTCGGACGAGGCACGCTGGATCACCGGCCAGTACATTCCGTTGAACGGCGGCGGAAGCACTGTCTAGTTCTATCGTTACGGCAAGGCTGCCGAACGACCGCGCTTCCTCGCCCAGCGCTCGCGCGCCGCGATGATCCACGCAGGGCCCGCGGTGCCGCGCGGGGGAGGGGCATCGTGATGATTCTGCCCCAGCGCGAGCTCCGGCACGACCCACCCAGGCCGTTTCGGTGCCTCCTCGGCGAGAATCTCCAGGATTTTGCGGCGATTTTTCGATTGCACGCCGTCGAACTCCTCGCGATCGTCGGAGAAGACCACGAAGATGGACACGGCCGGGTCGAGCTGGTCGGCGAAGTCGAGCGTTCGCCTCGTCTCGTCCAGCGTTTCATCTTCGGCTCCGAGGATGAACGTGTGTGAGTCCATGAGGCCATATTCCTCGCACAGCTCGCGGGTGCGAAGGACGTCTTTCAAGCCGAATGGCTTCTTCAGCGCTTTCAAGATGCGCTCCGTGCCCGCGTCCGTCCCGATCTCGACGCCGTAGCAACGCGCGCGCACCATCGCTTCCACCAGCTCGGGCGAGAACGCCGCCGGCGTCGCGTAGCATGTCCAGGGCAGGGGATTGTCCCGCGCAATGAGCTCGTTGCACAATTCGAGCGCCGCCTTTGGCGGAACATTGAACACGCTGTCGACGAAGAATACGAACTTCACGCCGGGCACCTGCGCGCGGGCCAGCACCTCCTCGGCGACGGTCTTGGGATTTCGAACCCGCACCTTGCGCCCCTCCAAATCGGGGTAATCGCAATACGTGCAGCCGAAGGCGCAACCGCGCTTCGTCTGGATGTTCTCCGTACCCTCCCACTCGTAGTGCCGCGGATCGGCGAGGTCGCGTGCGACGGGCGGCAGCATATCGAGATCGCTCACGATGGTGGCGCTGCGGCGAAGACGCTGCATGGGAAACACGTCGGAGTGAATGACGTTCTCTCCGTGCAAAATGGTCGGTGGCGTCTCCCCGCGCGCCACCATGTCGGTCAGCTGACGAAATGCCCGTTCGGCTTCCCCCACGATTCCGTAGTCGGCACCAAGCCGTTCCATCAAGTGCTTCGGTCGCAGCGAAAATCCCGCGCCACCGAGAACCAGCGGTGCACGCGTCGCTCGTCGAACGGCTGCGGCCATGTTGGCGTAATTTTGAATCAGACCCTTGCGCCCTCCCACGTCGTACGCATTCGTATGCAGATTGCGCAATCCGAGTGCGACCAGCTCGGGATCGAAATCGCCAATGGTCTTTTCGATGGCACCCAAAAAATCGGGCTCGAAACAGAGGTCGAGAACGCGGACTTCGTGCGCATCGCGGACAGCGCCTGCCAGCGCCAGAACTCCAACCGGAACGACGGGCGATGGAATCACCTCGCGATTCGCGGAAATCAAGAGAACCCGCATCTCGACCCCTCTTTCTCGTGTATTTTTATATTACGGAGTGCACTTGAACGTGCCTCGTACCTGATCACCTTGGGCATAGAAGCCCGTCGGCGCGAAATCGACGACCCGGTTGCTATCGACCATCGGGCAGGTAATCTCGGCGTCGTAATCGACGAAGCCCGTTGCCGGGTCGAAATTCATGTTGCCCGAAAGGCCATCGAGGTCGATTCCCTGGCCAGAATTCAAAAGGCCGAATGCCCGGGTGATATCGTCCGTACCGGTGCGAACGAAGCCCCCCGGAGGATTGAACTGGGTGAGCGTCGCCGCCAAATTCTCGCCCGTCAGCGGTTTGTTTCCGTTCGCCACGATCGCGTACGCCGCGAGAAAAACGGAGTCGTACCACTGGTGCACCAACGTCGTGCCGGGCGATCTCGAGTCCAAGGGGAACTGCTTGAACCGCGTCTTGAAGTGCCGCACCCACTGATCGATGCGCGATTGCAGCTCCGGGGGCAGATGGTTCGTGACGGAGAAGAAGCGACTGCGCATCGGCGGGATCGCCGTCAAAACATCGTACAGCGGCACGAACGAGCCGAACACGGACACGAGATCCATGTGATACGGCAGCCGCGTGCCCTTCGGCCATTGCGTGAGAAGCGGGAAGGTGGCGAGCGCAATCGAGCCCGGGGCCACGGCATGAAGAATGATGTGCGGCTTGAAATTGAGCACGCTGCTCACCGCCTCCGCGACCTTGAGCTCGGGCGCTGGATTGCCCACGTGATCGATGACGTTGCCGATGGTCACCGCCAGGTAGTTCCCGTCGCTGACGTTCGCGGTGAGTGACTTCCCGTTGTAGAAAAGCTTCTCCTCCATCTGGCGACGGGTGTTCAAGCCCAGGACGTTGTCCTCGTAAATGATCGCCACCCGAATCGGTTCGGTGACGCCGTCCGCACGCAAGCGAGGCTCCAGCTCCCTTTGAATGAGGAGCTGCGAGACCTGGGTCATCTTCTTGTCGTTGACCGCGAGGCCCCAGGCCATGGGCGTGGGCTCGGGTTTGATGAGGCTCGTGCTCAGGCTGAGCGGAATGATGTCCAACACCTTGTTGGGGCGAAAGACCTGCTCCTCGGCCAAAAGGACGTTGGCCTGCGCAATCGGCCCGATGTTGACCGGTATCTCCAGGTCTTTCACGAGGTGGTTCGCCGCCACGACGAGACCATCGAATCCGTTGTGGAAGAACTCCTCGCAGGAGACGACCACGAGCGGGCGAATGTCCGACGAGCCGTCGGCCGAGGGCAAACCGCGCACGATCCGCGAGATGTCTTCCTGACCGAGCTGCAACGCAGCCTCGGTGAAGTCGGCCAGCGCGCTATGGCTGAATGGTGTGATCGCGCCGATGACGATGGCCTTGTCGTTGAGCAGCTGGTCCTTCTGCGCATAGACGCGCGGGCACTCCGGCGAGGTGAGTTGCGCGCACTTGTGATCGCTCTTTCGGCAGATGGCCGCCAAGCCACCGGCCTTGTCGATGCACTCCTTGTTCGTCTTGCACAGGTCTTGGTCGGCGGCGACCTTGACGCAGGTCCGCGTGCTTTTGTCGCACGTCGTCCCGGCGAATTCGGGGCCGCGTTCGAGGCACTCGGCTTCCGTCGTGCACTGGATGGCGGTGGTGTTGCTCGTGAACGTGCAGCCCTGCGCGCCGAAGGCGACGCCCAGCGCCGCTGCGAGCACGAGTCCACACCAGCGACGTGCGTTCGAACCCATGTTCCCTCTCCTCATTGCTGGTACCTGCGGTGGCTCGGGTCGGCGTTCACCATGGCGGAAATCTTGGTATCGGCGCTGGCCACGTTCGTGCGGCCTTGCGCCACGCAGGCGCGTACGAGATCGCCCTGCAGGCCGATGCTGACGAAATCGCCGTAGCTGCGGTTTCCGATGAACCCGTGCGCATTGCGAAGTGCACGCACCTCGGAAATGGCTTTCGCCAAGCGCGCGCCGTGCTTTTTCCATGCCTCCCGGAGCGCCGGATCGGAAACGGCATAGACCTCCATCACCTTTGGCTCGTTGCACGAGATGGCGAGCTGGCCTCGCGCCTGGCACGCGTTCTCGCACTCGATGTTCTGGCCGCAATTCAGCCGGCCTTGGCAGACGAGCGACGAGCGGGTGCCCTTGCACTCGCCGACGCACACCCCATCGCATTGAGCCTTCTTGGCCGTGCATTTGCCGCTGCACTGCGTTCGAGTGCCGGTCCCGAGCCCCGAGCGGCAGGTGCCCGCGCACAATCCGGTGCCGCACGTGCCGCCGGAAAAGCGCGCGAGCGTAGGCCCGGCGCCCGCATTGAAGTCCGTGCATTGCGCGCCGGCGCAGTATCCGTTGGCGCCCTTGCTGCAAACGCCCACGCAGGTGCCCGCGCAATTGCCGTCCGCGTTCGCGGGCGGGGGCGAGCCCGGTGCCGGAGCCGCGCCTGCGTCCGACCCGGCGTCGGTATCGGGTTGATTGATGGGCGTTCCGTCGCATTTGCCCGTGCACGTGCCCGCGCAGCGGCCGGTGAAGCGCGCGGCGCATCCGCCTTCGCATTCCCCGGACCATTCCCGGCCCGTGCAGGTACCGATGCATTCGCCCGTGCAGGTCGTGGGGCCGCCGGGCGGAACCTCGCCCACGCAATCGCCGGTGCACGTCAGCTTCTCACCGGTGGTCACGCAGGTGCCGGCGCATTCTCCGTCGCACGCGCCGACCAATTTGTCCGGTTCGCACTTGGTGGCGTCGCATGCCTCGGCGCACGTGGACATGCACTCGGCAACCGCGGTTTCCTGCACGGTACAGTTGGGCGCAAATCGAAGCTCGCCCCAGAATGCGCTGCCGGGAGGTGGCAACGGCGCAATGGTCGACAATTGGTCGACGCGTGCGGCAATGGGTTTGCACGCGGCGACGACATCGCGACCCGTCGTGAGGCCGAGGTCCGAGCTGATGGCGTTGCACGCATCTTTCATCTCGGTTTCGACGTCGGTCGCGCGTTGAAGCAGCATATCGCCCGACTCGAGGAAGGCGCGCAATGTCGCGTGCGGCGACCCGGGATCGGCCGACAATTGGTTGCGATCGCAGGCGTCGACGACATAGACGGCGTCGTCTTCGCGAGGATCTTTCAGGCAACTTGCGAGTACGGAAACAAATCCCCCCACGGCGAGGCAGGAGCCGCCGAGGACGAGCCACTTCTTCCACACCATTCATCCCTCCGGCCACGCGCGACGCCGCATGGTCAAATCCAAGTAGCCCAAATCCAAGTAACAAGACACCCTAGCGCCTCGGAGTGCACCATTACGGACATTCGTTGTCAAGCGCCGGTCCTATATGCGACAGTGTTCGATTTTGCCAGTGCAGCTGATGATTGCCCTTTAGCCAGAACGAGCGACCGTCTGAATGGCGTCAGGTTCACGCGCAATAGCCGGTGCGGAACGGTCTATCTCATTGAAAGTCATGAATTTTGAAAGCGAGTGGCTATATTGAGTCTCGGGACGTCGTCTGGCGCGTGCGGATATCTCTACGCCGCGCCTCGTGCGCAATTTGGTAAATTTCTCCTAGGGGATTGAAGTGCGACCGCTCGAAGGGATTCGGATTCTGGACTTGGGTCGTTTGATACCCGGGCCTTATGCCACGATGGTCCTTGGAGATCTCGGCGCAACCGTCGACAAGGTCGAAGAGATCGACGGCGACCCCATTCGCCAATGGTATCCGCGGCGTGGCAATGAATCGGCGCTCTTTCTCGCGCTGAATCGGAACAAGCGAAGCATCTGCCTGGACCTGAAGAAAGAGGAGGGGCGCGTGGCGTTTCGCGCGCTGGCCCGCCGCGCGGATGTCCTGTTCGATCCCTTTCGTCCCGGCGTGCTCGATCGCCTGGGCCTCGGCCACGCGAGCCTTCGCGAGGGCAATCCGCGACTCGTCGTGTGTGCGTTCAGCAGCTTTGGGCAGGATGGTCCTCTCGCTCAGCGCACCGCGCACGAGTTGGCCTACCTTGCCCGCGCCGGCCTGCTCGGGGACCCGACCGGATCCGTCGCGCCGGAAATTCCATATTGCAGCCTCGCGGGGATAGGCGGCGCCATTTGGTGCGTCGTTGGAATTCTCGCCGCACTTGCGGAGCGAGCCCGCACCGGCGTCGGGCGAATCGTCGATATTTCCATCACCGAGGCGGCAATGGGCTTTACCACCCCCAGCCTCGGTGCCCTTCTTGCGGACGACGAATCCGGAAAACACGGTCTCGACGTGTCCGGGGGCACGTGTGCGCCATACCAGATTTATACAACGAAGGATGGCCGGCACATCGCCTTGAGTGCCCCCGAGCGGAAATCCTGGATGGCCTTTTGCGAAAGTGTTGGCCTCCCGGGCGACCTCTCGGCACTCGAACCTGGACCGCACCAAGAAGCGCTGCGCAATCGACTGGACACCCTTTTTGCGAGTCGCACGTTCGAAGAGTGGCGTGCCTTTTGCGCAAATGCGGATTGCTGCCTCGAACCCATTGCGTTCCCACGCGAATTGCCTGACGACCCGCAGCATCGTGCCCGTCATTTCTTCTTCGAGCTGCCATCTCCCTGGGGCCCGCTTTTGCAATTTGCGACTCCGGTGACGGATCGTGGCGCCGCCCATTCCTTTTCGCACACCCCGCCGCCGCGGGCCGGCGAGCACACGGAAATGATTTTGCGCGAAGCGGGCTTTTCCCCGGACCAAATTGCGACCATGCGCGCCCAACGCATCATTGCTTGACTCGCAATTTCGACCGAGCTGCCCTGGTTTCTGGCGTCTTTTCGCAGTACGTTCAGCACATGCGAAACGTCGCCCCCAAGGGGCTCGACATGTCGGTTTTGCTCGTATGCACGGCCATATCCGCGGCCTGCTCGAGCACGTCGGATCCAAAGGTGAACAACTCGTGCACGAACGTTTCCGTCGACGAGTTGAAAGAGCTGGTGGTGATCGACGAGGCCGTGCTCTCCGATGGACGCGCGAAAAACGGTACCACCGGTGCGTGGAGCTTTCGGCACGCCGTGCAGAACCTGTCGCCGCAAGATATGGACGCTGGCGAATTCGTTCGAGATTGGTTCGTTCATTGGGTGAGTGAGACGGAGTTCAACGGGTATCCGCTCGACCGGCCCAACGAAGATCGCGTGCTCGGGATGAATCAGCACGTGCTCTGTCCATGGCTCAAGGGTTCGCCGGAGAATGCGTGCAACGACGATTGCAGCACCTGCTCGGGGCAAAAGCTGGATCTTGCACGCGCTCCGTTTCGGCTGATCGGGATCGCGAATCGAATGGACGTGCGCGAGCAGCGTTCCAACGTGGTGAATGGCGAAGGGCGCTTCATTTATGCGCTTACGGATGGCCCGGCGGACGATCCGGCGTCGAAGCCACTGCCGATGACCGTCATTTTCGAATACGCGCTGCCGGCAGAGCGCACGGCGGGGCAGTGGGCCAAGGCTTGGCATGCACTGGGCCAGTTCCCATCGTTCGACGAGGGGTATCGCGCGGCGCTGCAAAGCGTCACGGATGGGTTTTCGGTGCGCGGGGCCCATCCCGAGGGAATGGCCGGCAGCGCCCTCGGGCAAGTACGTACGAACGAGGCAATCCTCAATTGGATCTGGCAGCTGCGCGAGTTCGGTCTCTCCAGCGATGGCACATTGCGACTGCGCCCGATTTGGAATACCCCGGCGGAGCGCCTCAATGGGAGTGCCGTGTTGCGCGACTTCGTGCTTTCCAATGCGGACGCAATCCGGTCCAACAACTACGAGATCCCCGTCTCCATGCGAGGGGGATCCGTGGATTCCTTCCGCTTCGCATGGAACATCCCCGGCGTGGACGCCCAGACCAGTAAAGCGTTCACGGAAGGCACCTGCAATGGCTGCCACTCCACCAATCCCACGGTTGACACGGCATTTCACATCAGCCCCTTCCGCGAAGGGCCGAGCCGTCTCTCCCAGCACCTGGTGGAGGACTTGAAACTGCGCTCCGCGAGTCTGCGTCGTGCACTCTGCACGGATTGAAACACCGTTATTTGCGTCTCGCGGAAATATGATTTCATGAAGCCCTCGCACGTCGCGTCGATGTAAATCGGTCCTGGTTAATCCCATGTTCATGGGCAATTGTGCGATGTTTGCGCTCTTGCGGAATCGCTTCGTCGTGGTTTTCTCTGTGTTAGAGTCGTTCACTGCGACGAGGAACCGTCGACGGTGAGGGGAGGGAACTCGCTTCGAAACGTCTCGTCCACGTCTTCGAAGTGAAGTGGTGAGATCTTGATCGGCGACCGTCCAGTGGCTTGTTCGTGGCCTCACTCCACACCGGGTGGCCGCGAGAGAAAGGTGCTCGGAATGCGGTATCATCGAATTTACAATTCATTGCTCGCTGCGGCCATCATCGCAGGCTGCTCGGGCGGCGAGCGGCCGGCGGAAGACAACGCCATCGAGTCCGGGCAGGAAACGGAACTCGCGGACGAAGTCGAAGCACGCCGCCGCGGCGCCTTGACGTATCACCTCGATCCGGCCGGAATCTTTGCCAATTACTCGACCAAGGGCCAGTTCGACGAGGACAACGAGTTCTTCGCGAACCTCGGCACCAACGGTCGCTCGTGTGCAACGTGCCATCGCCTGGAAGATGGTTTGGGGCTCACGACGTGGACCATTCAACGGCTGTATTACAAGACGCGGGGGCGTGACCCTCTCTTTGCCGTGGTGGACGCCGCAACGAGGCCCGATGCCGACGTCTCCACCGAAGCGGCCCGGCAGAAGGCGTACGGCCTTTTGCTCAACCGTGGTGTCTTTCGGATTTCGCTCCCCATGCCGCAGAATGCGGAGTTCACACTGGAGAGCATCGAAGATCCGTACAATTTCTCCACGCCGGAGAACATGTCGCTCTACCGCAGGCCGCTCCCCGCCGCGAATACGAAGTTCGTGGCCGGTACGGCCATCATGTGGGACGGCCGCGAGCCGGATCTCGGTTCGCAGGCCAACACCGCGACCTTGGGACACGCCCAGGCGAGCGGACCGCTCACGCAAGAGCAGAAGCAGCGCATCGTCGACTTCGAGACCAACGTCTTTACGTCGCAGGTCGTCGTATGGGGATTGGGAAGGGTATCGCCGGCGGGCGGTGGCCCCATCAATCTTTCGAAGCAGCCATTCGTCATCGGCGAAAACGCACTTCCGCTACCGCGGAATCCGCGCAATACGAACTCGTTCAATCTGTTCGAGGAATGGACGGACGTGAGCGATCGCGCACAGCAGGCGGTGCGCCGGGGCGAGGTCATTTTCAATTCGAGGTCGATTGGGAAGAATCCTCTCGGCCAGACGGCGTTCTGCACGAGCTGCCACTCCTCCTTCAACCAAGGAGGGAACGATTTCCCAGCGCCCGGCGCTTTCGCCAACATCGGCTCCTCGGGCGGAGGCCCCGCGCTCCTCCCGGGAACGAATGCCGAGCGGTTCCTCTCCAAAGAGTTGCCGATTTACACCTTCAAGAACATTGCCACCGGGGCCACGACCCAGGTCAACGATCCCGGTCGCGCGCTCATCAGCGGCAAATGGCTGGACATTGGCCGCTTCAAGGTCCCCACCGTGCGCAACCTGGGATCGCACGCCCCGTATTTCCACAACGGGAGCATGAAGACCCTGATGGACGTCGTCGTCTTTTACGATCTCACCTTGGCGCAACCCGCCGGCGTCCCCTTTACCGAACAGGAAAAGCTGGACCTCGTCGCGTTCCTCCAATCGCTCTAAGCGGTAGAAAAACGCCGGCGCTCGATGGAGCGCCGGCGTTGTCACTTTCATAGTGACTAGAACGAGCCGACGACGCCCAAGCCCGTCGGGCCGGCAGGAACGAGGCGGATTTCCGTGCGGGAGACGTCCTTCGGTTTTTCCGCTTCGCCGATTTCCGGCGTGTGGCTCAGCAATCGCACGGTGAAATACGTCGACACGCCCGCGAAGACCACCGTGGTGATCCCGAGGATGTCGGTTGCGGTGGCAAACGTCTGTGTCTTGTCGCGGGCGTTGGTGCGGTCCTCGGCACTCGTGCCCACCGATTGGAGCTTCTCCTCCTGATCGTGCTTCGCATTCAAGGTCAGCGCACCGAGGATGCCCGTGGCGATGCCGGCAGCCGCGGTCGCGCTCCATCCCACCACGGTGGGAACGGTCCACGGATTCGACTTTCGTTCGAGGATGGTCGACTTGGGCAGCTCGCTCAGCTCCAGCGAGATGTTCGACGTCTCCGAGCTGCCGATGGTCACCACCTTGGTGGCAGGTAGAAAGCCCGGACGCGTGATGGAGATCTTGCGGCGTCCCGGGTTCACCGAAAGCGGCTCCGCGAGCGGGAGTTCGCCCACCGCCACATCGTCCACTTGCACGGTACCGCGCGGCACGTTGGCCTTCACGTTCACGTGGGCGATGCGACCTTTCAGGCCGGTGATCTCCTTTTCGACGTCGGCGCGCCGGTCGGCGGCGATCTCGCTGCCGCCTTCGAAGAGGTAGCGCTCGAGCGCGATCTGCGCTTGCACGTAGTCGTTGAGCTGCTTGTACGTGAGCCCGATGTTGTAGAGGATCTTGTAGCTCGGGGCCATTTGCAGCGCGCGCTCGAACTCGATGCGTGCCGCGTCGTAGTTGCCGTCCTGATACAAATCGAGACCAAGTCGATAGCGCCGTCGCGCCTCGGCCATCTTGTCGACCGTTTGTTGCAGGGAACCTGGTCGCTCGGCCGGAGGCTTCTGCGCCCACACGGGGGCGGAGCTCAGGAGGGCCGCGGCGGCGAGCACCGTCCCGATCGATTTGGCATGAGGGCGGGATCTTCCAGTCATGTTTTCCTCATTCGCGTCATCAGGTGATCACTTTTCCCAGGGATCCCCGGGATCGAGCGGGTCGACGCGGCCGCGCGGCTTGGACGAAGGCGCGGGCGCTTCAGGGCTATTGCTGGCCGCGGGGGCCGCCGGTCCATTCGCCGGCGCGCCGCTGGGACGTGGCGCCGATGGCGCGGGCGGACGCGCTTTGCCCACGGGAGGCCGCGCGGCAGGTGCGGGCGGCGGCGCAACGGGCCGGCGTTCCTTCTCCAGGGAAATCTCGAGGTGAATGTTCGAGGTGTCGAACGCCACCTGCTGGACGTTGGGCACGTACCCGTCGGCTTTGGCCACGATCGTGTGCAGCTGCCCATCGCGTGGAAAGACACCGCGCGCCGGTTTGCCGAAAACGCGAACGTCGTCGATGAGGACTTCCGCGTGGGACGGCGCGACGTCGAGCAACAACTCCGTCTCGACCTTCGCCGCGGGCGCGCTGTTCGTCGCCGTTGGGGGCGGCACTGCCGCTGCCGGCGGCGCGCTTTCCATGCTGCGCGCGGCGGTCGTTGGAACGGTTGAAACGGCGTTCGGCCGCAGGACGAAGGCCGCGCCACCACCGATGACCGCGAGGGCCAAGGTCGCCGCGACACCCCAACGCCGGCCTTTGCGCTCCGGCGTGATCCCGGACACCTCGACGCGGATCGAGTCCGGTGCGCCGCTGTCGCGCTCGGGGGTGCGACTCAGGGTGGCCGACGTTCCCACCATCGAACCGATGCGCGACACGGACTGCGGCGCAAGGACGGGCACCCCGCTGACGTGACTCGTCTCGGGCGCCGAGAGACGCGCTTCGATGGCGAGCGCGATCTCCTTGCGCCGTTCGACGAACAGCTCGGAAATGAATCGCGACACGTCGGAATACGCGCCGCCCTGCTGCGAGGCGAGCACCGACTCGATGGCCTCCTTCAGCTCCAGGGCCGTCTGGTAGCGATCGTCGGGATTGGGCTCGATGGCTTTTTTGCACACCACGAGCAGTGCCTGCGGGATGCCGGGAAGGGCGACGGGCTCGGGGATTTTGTGGTTGGCCAGGCTCTGGAGGATCTCCATCTCGTTGGCACCGGCCCACATCCGCTTTCCCGTGATGGTGCGCCACAAGATGGCCCCCACCGCGAAGATGTCCGCCCGACGATCGATGGGCGCTACCGCGAGCAGCTGCTCGGGCGCCATGTAGGCGATCTTGCCCTTGATGGTGCCGACCTGCGTGCGGATGTTCGAGTCGGCCGCCTTGGCGATGCCGAAGTCCAGAAGCTTGGTGATGCCGTCGTAGGTGACGAAGATGTTCTGCGGCGAGACATCGCGGTGGATGACGTTGAGCGGCGTGCCGTCGAAGTCCTTCAGCTCGTGCGCGAAGTGAAGGCCTGCGCACGCATCGGCCAGGGCCCGCAATGTGACGGAGAGCGGCACATTGCCGTGCTTGGCGCGCGCGCGGCGCGTCAGCTCGTCGAGGCTCTGCCCCTCGAGGTACTCCATGGCGATGAAGTACCGCTCGCCGTCGAAGCCGACCTCGTTGGTCTGTGCGACGTTGGGGTGATTGATGCGCGCCGAGAGCCGAGCCTCGTCGAGGAACATCGTGCAGAACTCGGCCTCGGCCGCGAGCTCGGGGCGAAGCAACTTCAAGACCTGCAGCTTGTTGAAGCCGCCGGGGCCCTGGACGACGGCGAGCATCAAATCGGCCATGCCGCCGCGTCCCAACTCGAAAATGAGCCGATACTTCCCAGCCACAGTGGGGAGCCAGACCGAGCTCATGACGTTGGAAGACCGCGCCGTCGACATGGTGATTTCAAGGAAGCCCGCACCCTCCCCACTTTCGAGTACCGGAGTGAAGAGTATCAGTCCTCCAGAGTGGCCGAAAGCGGCCGCCAAGCTATCTCTGCAGCCGCCGACCCGTGGAATTGCACTGTAGGATTACGCGCAGGGTGTCGCGCCGAACCGCGCGCCGAGCCAGTGCTAGGCTACGCGCCCACGATGAAGATCACGTCGATCCCCTGTCTGTCGGACAACTACGCGTACCTCGTCGAGTGCGAGGCGACGGGTGAGAAGGTGCTCGTCGATGCATCGGAGGCTGCGCCGATCCTCGCAGCGCTCGAGGCGCGCGGCGTCCGCAAGCTCGCCAGCATCTGGAGCACGCATCATCATTTCGATCACGTTGGCGGCAACGAAGCGGTGGCGAGCGCGCTCGGTGTGCACGAGATCGCGGGGCATGCTTCCGACAAGGGTCGCATCCCCGGGCAGACGCGCTTCCTCGAAGAAGGGGAGTCGTTCACCGTGGGCGGTCTCCGCGTCGAGATTCTGCACATCCCGGGGCACACCACGGGCGCCGTCGCCTACGTCGTGACCGACAAGACCGCGCGCGCCGTCTTCACCGGCGACACGCTTTTCCTCGCCGGATGCGGGCGCCTCTTCGAAGGCACACCCGCGATGATGCACACATCGCTCTCCAAGCTCGCCGCGCTGCCGGGCGACACACAGGTGTACTGCGGCCACGAGTACACGAAGAGCAACCTCCGCTTCGCCGCCCACGTCGAGCCGAGCAACGCCGCCATCCGCGCGCGTGCCGAACACACCGAATCACTCCGCGCCGCAGGCACCCCCACCGTCCCCGGCACGATGTCCGACGAGCTCGCGACCAACCCCTTCCTCCGCGTCCGCTCCCCCGAGATCCGCAAAACGCTAGGCATCGCCACCGACGCGAGCGACTCCGACGCCCTCGGCGCAATTCGGGGCGCGAAGGACAAATTCTAAGAGAAGAAATTCACAGGGAGACGGGGAGGCGGGGAGATTTCTTGATTTGGTTCAACGCGAACCAAACCCAAAAATCTCCCCGCCTCCCCGTCTCCCTGTTCAATCCTCTTCAGCCGTTACCGCGACGTTACTCGCCGCCGGCGGGTTCGGCTTCTGCGTCCGCCGGGGACCAGCGGATGGTTTGCGTGCCGAGGCGGATGATGCCGAGGGCGGCGAAGATGCGGATGACGGTGTAGGTCGGGTCGACTTCGAACCAGCGGGCGGCGAAGTTCGAGCTCATGGCGAACTTGTGGTGGTTGTTCTGAAAGAGCTCGCCCAGCGTGACGAAGTCGAAGACCAGCGTGTTGCGTGAGTCATCGCCGTTCTGGAAGTTGCGGTAGCCGTACTTGTGGCCGCACCAGTTGACGATGGCGCCGTGGATGGGGCCCATGATGAAGTGGGCCGGAAGGAACAGGTACATCCACCACGCCGTGGCGAAGTGCACGTAGAACGCGGTGTAGAGACCGATCCACGCGAAGCGCATGACCCAGTTTTGACCGAGGCGATCCAGCGTCGGCCACTCGGGGTAGCCGCCGAGGAAGCGCGGCTCCGGCTGCACGCGGTTGTACGCGTAGTCGTCGTACGTCTTCTTCGTCTTCATCATCAACGTGAAGACGTTGGTGTGGTTCGTGGGCGAGTGCGGATCCTTCGGCGTGTCGCTGTACGCGTGATGCATGCGGTGCAAAATCGCGTAGCCGCGCGGGGAGAGGAAGCTCGAGCCCTGGGTGATGTACGTGCAGAGGTGGAAGAAGCGCTCCCAGCCCTTGCTCATGGTGAATTGCTTGTGGGCGCCGTACCGGTGCAAGAAGAAGGTCTGGAAAAAGACCGACGACTGCCAGTGGACGATGAACAAGGCGAGGATGGGTAGGAGGCCTTTCACGATGGCTGCCACCTTAAAGGCGGGTCCCCGAGCGCGCTACCACCTTTCCGTCAGCGATTGTCAGCGTACGGTCATGGCACCGCCCCGACCGATCCAGCGGCCCAAATTTCAGTCGAAATTGAAGGTGTACGTCACGCTACCGTTCACCCCGCCCGCCGGCGCTGGAAATGTCCAGCCCTGGAAGGCGCTGATCAAGCATTGCTCGAGGCGGGTGCTGTTCGCGGTCGAATTGGCCACGTTGGCGCTGAGCACCTGGCCCTGCGGGCTGATCGTCGCCGAGACGACCACCTTGCCGCGCAGATCGTTTCGCTCCAAGTGAGCCCGGTCGTAGCAAGCTTGCACTTCGCCGCGGTGCGCTGCGACGGTGGCTCGAACGCCCTTGTGATCGACCGTGCCCGGAGCCGGGGCGGCCACCGGTGGTGCCGAAGGCTGCTGGGTCACCGGCGGCGGTGGCTGGGGCTGCGGCGCATGCGTCTGCGTGACGACGGGCGTCGGGGCCGGCTGCGGTTGCACACTCGGCGTCTGCGACACCGTGGGCGTCGTCGCCGTCGAGGGCGCTGCGCTCCCGCTCGGATGACGCGCCGCACTCGCGGTGTTGCGCGGCGGCGCGGTGTGGCCTCCACCCACGGGCGGTGGCGGTGCACCCTCGCGTTCGAGCTGAATGGTCACCTGCTTCTCGCCCTCGTCGTAGACCACGAGCTGCACTTGCCGCGTGTAACCCGGCGCTTCGCCCAGCACGCGGTGCGCCTGCTTGTCGCGCGTGAAGCGTGCCTGCGCGGGGTTGGACGAAAGCGGCACATCGTCGACGAAGACGCTGGCGCTATGCGGAACGACTTCCACCTTGAGCACCGTGAACGCATCCGCCGTGGCGCCGCCCAAGAGTGGCTCGTTCGCACCCGCGGCCGTTGCCTGCTGCGTGGCCGCCACCGCCGCCGAAGCCTGCGATGTTGCCTCGGCAACTTGATGGCTCTTGCGCCAACCCAAAGCTCCGAGCACGCCGCCGCCCACCAGGACGATGGCGCCGCCGACGAGCACGAATGCCTTGAGCCGAGACACGCCGCCGCGGCCCACGTCCGCCGGCGAGATCTTCGACTCCGTCGTGGTGTGGGGCGCTGCCATGGGGGCGCTGCCCATCGGTGCCGAATTGCTGTCGTCGCGCACCGCGTCCGGGTCGACGAAGATGGGAATCTCGCCCGTGTTGGCGGGATACGTCTCGCTTCGCTTTCGCTCCGCCTCGATGGCCGCCTTCACCTTGGCGCGGTTCTCGGCGAAAAGGTCGCTCACGTACCTGCCGATTTCGCGCGTGGAGGGCACCTCCGGCAAGGTCGCGAGGTAGGCCTCGATGGCCTCACCGAGTTCCTGCGCGGTGCTGAATCGTTGATCGCGGTTCGGCGCCAGGGCGCGCTCGCAAATGGCAACGAGGCCCGTGGGCATCGACGGATCGATGCTGAGCGGTGAGGGGATCTCGCCGGTGGCCAGGCGATGGAAGATCTCGATGTCCGTCAGGCCCTTCCACAACCGTGTGCGCGTGGCGGCCTGCCAGGTCATCACGCCGAGCGCGAAGATGTCCGCGCGCCGGTCGATTCCTTCCTGGCGGAATTGCTCCGGCGCCATGTACGCGCATTTGCCTTTAACGACACCGGTGCGCGTGTGGTGCGATGAATCGGCCGCCTTGGCAATACCGAAGTCCAGGACCTTGACCTGTCCAGCATAGGTCACGAACACGTTGTGCGGCGACACGTCGCGGTGAACGATGTTGAGCGGCTTGCCGTCGATGTCCGTGAGCGCGTGCGCGTAATGCAGGCCAGAGCACGCATCGGCGATGATGCGCAGGTGCATGGCCAGCGGCAGTCCGCCGCGCTTTGCCGCCGAGCGCACCACCGCGTCGAGGGTTTGCCCCTCGAGGTATTCCATGGCCATGAAATGGTGCTGGCCATCGAATCCGATCTCGTTGATCTGGACGATGTTGGCGTGATTGAGCCGCGCCGAGAGACGCGCCTCCTCGAGGAACATCTCGAGAAATTCGGGATCGGCCGCCAACGTCGGCAAAAGGCGCTTGATGACCTGCAGCTTGTTGAAGTCGCCCGGGCCGCGTACCAAAGCCAGGTACACACGGCTCATTCCGCCCTGGCCGATTTCGAGGATCGGTCTGTACTTCGACTGCAGTTGGGCGAGCCCGTCCATGACTGGGCCGGATTGACCGCGCATTGCGCTCATAGAGGAGGCCATTGTATCGGGAACCTTGCCACAATCCAACACGGGGGCGTACTTTTTCAACTGTCTTTGACGGCCGATCGGTGTGAGAATGGCTTTCTCACACCTTTCCGTTACCTACGTACGACCCGCCTCGATCGACTTGAAGAAAGACGCGCCGCCGACCCCCGACCCGACCCCGACCCCGACCCCGACCCCCTGCTATTCCGAACTTCCGAATCAGGTCATATACCCATGGGGCAGCACCTGTTTTACGCTCGATGTCGGCATTGTGGGTATGCGCACCCTCTCAACGAGACCGTGTGCAAAATTACGGGCGCCAAGCTCACGCCCTCCAAAGGCCTGAGCAGCCAACACCGCGCGGCTGCCAAGGTTAGCTCGTCCGTCGCAGGCTCGCTGGGATCCTCCGCGGGTCGCCTGGCGCCGCTGCTGGGGCGCATCGTCGGTGGAAAGTACCGCGTTATCCGCGAGATCGGTCACGGTGGGGCCTCCACGGTGTACGAGTGCCTGGACTGCAAAAGCGGTGACCATGTCGCGCTCAAAGTGCCCCTCGAGGAAATTGCCGCGAGCGAGACGAGTTTGCGGCGTTTCTATCAAGAGGCGAAAGTCATCGGAGCTATTCGCCATCACAACGTGTGCGCGGTCATCGATACCGGGCAGCTGGAAAACGGAGTTCCCTACATCGTTCTCGAGCTTCTCCGCGGTGAGTCGCTCCAAGTGCGTATTGATCGCCGCGGCGCGCTCGATTTCGAGGAAACGTGCGCGGTCGGGCTGCAGGTCCTGGAGGCCCTGGCCTTCACGCACGAGCTGAAAATCATTCACCGCGATATCAAGCCTGCCAACGTCTTTCTCTGCGACGATCGCCAGGTGAAGGTGCTCGATTTTGGCATTTCGCGCTGGCTGGCCCACGACGCGCCCTCGCTCACGCCCGCGGGGCGCATCATGGGCACGCCCGTTTACCTCGCACCCGAGCAAATGAAGATGGAGCCCATCGACGGTCGCGTGGACATCTACGCACTGGGCGTGGTGCTGCAAGAGTGTCTCTTCGGTCGCGCGCCCTTCGCTGCGCAGACGCTCGACGAATTGCTCCGCGAAATCCTCGAGGTGGGGCCCATCCACGTGCGCATCGGGCGGCGTGATTGCCCGAGCGTGCTCGCCACGGTTCTCGAACGCGCCGTTCACCGCGATCGCGATCAACGATTTTCCACCGCCGCCGAGATGTACAATAGCCTACGTTTCGCCTGGTCAAGTCTGCCCGCCAGGAAGTACGAGCCACCTCCGCAATTGCGTCGCACGTTGCCTGCGAGTCCGCTTCGAAATCCGCCGAATTTCTCCCTTCGCGTCGTCGCGCCGACATCGGAGTCGAAGCCGTCATCCAGCGCTGAACAACGACAGCCGCCTTCGCACTATCAAATTGCGGAGTCGAGCGAAGATCCGACCCCGCTTTCGAAGGTGTAGCGTTCCGGAGTTCTGCTAGTTTCACCGCGTGCACGTTGCCTCGGTTATTTCCCTGTCCTTGTTGGCCGCATCACTCTTTTGCGTGAATGCATGCGGAAGCTCTACGCCCGTTCAGAACGGCGAGACGAGTCTGCCGTCCACCGAGCCCATTGACCGGATTTCCTACGATGCGCTGTTCGTGGTCAACGGCGGAGATAATTCGATTTCGGTCATCGACACCGAGAGTCTACGTATCGCCGGTACCATCCGGATCAAGGATGCGAACTTTCCCCATCACATTTATCTGAATCGCGACGGCTCGAAGATGCTCGTCGCGGTGCCGGGGACGGATCTCAGCGGCGGTCATGCGGGGCATGGAAACGGTGATACGAGCACGCCCGGTGCGGTGCTTCTGCTCGATGCGAGCAACGGAAGCACCTTGGCTTCGCGCCGTCTTCCGACGATGAACCACAACGCCATCTTTTCGCCCAACGAGGCGGAGATCTGGACGTCTCAGTACGATGGTTTCGTCCTGGTGCTCGATCCTCTGTCCCTGGCGACGCGGTCATCGGTTCGCGTGGGCAACGCTCCGTCGGAGGTGACGTTTTCACACGATGGCCGGTACGGCTTCGTGGCCAACACGCACTCCGCGAGCGTCAGCATCGTCGATCCGGTCACGAAGCTAGTGGCGAAGACGATTCCCGTGGGCGACTCGCCCGTGGGCGCATGGCAGGGCAACAACGGAATGGCCTATGTCGACAACGAGACCGACGGGACGCTGTCGGTCATCGACACGCTCGAGTTGAAGGTCGTTCAAGTGCACCGTCTCGGATTCACACCGGGCATGGCCGGCCTCGGCCCCGACGGCAACGTCTGGGTCGCCGACACCGACCACGCGAAGGTCGCGATTCGCCGCGCCGACGCCGACGAGCAACTTGCACTCGCCGTCGCCGGGCAAGGTGCGCACGGCGTTGCCTTCAACGGCGACGGCAAGACGGCGTACGTGTCGAATCAGGCCGCCAACACGGTGACCGTCATCGACATCGCCAGCCGCACGCCCATCGCCACCATCAACGTCGGGTCCAAACCCAACGGAATGGCCTGGCGAAAGAAGCCTCAGTAGGCTCGGAGATATTCGAACCGCCAAGACGCCAAGAGCGCCAAGGGATTTGGAGGGTGTGAACGAAAGCGTTCCTCGCTCTCACCATCTATCTTGGCGACCTTGGCGCCTTGGCGGTTGAATCTTGGCGTTGTGCTTAGTGACGGCGCAGCCGGCGTCGCACGAAGAGGCCGAATCCTAGAAACAGGGCGGCAAAGCCGGTTGCGGCTTTCGATGCGGCGCCCGGTCCCAAGGTGCATCCGCCCCCGTCATCCTGCACGGCGTTCGACGTTCCGGCGTCCGCCGTTGCGGCGGCGCAAGCATCGAGGGCGCCGGGCGTGTTGAAGAGGCAGACCTGCCGTGCCCAGTCGGCAATGCACAAATTGTTGTACGCCGACCCATTCGGGCAATGCTTCAAGGTCGCGTCGATGTCGTTGACGCTGTTGAGCAACGGCTTCCAGGTGCGGCCCTCGTCGTCGGATTTGCCCACAACGAAGATGCCTTCTTGCTGGTTGTTTCCGCAGCCGTAAAGGGTCTCGCTCGTCCATTTGAGGCAAAGAACGGGCACGTTCGAGCGCTGTTCGAATTGGTAGGCGACGCCCGATGCGGGGCGCGAGGCGACGTACACGCCCTTGCCATTCGTATCGTTGCCCCCTCCCACGCCGCCGATGGCCACCTTGTCGCCGTCCGGCGAGATGGCGAATCCGTACATGGGACCGGCGAAGGAGGCGACTTCCTGAAATGTCGTACCACCGTCGTTGGACACGAGAAGCCTGTCCTGGCTGCGCGGATTGCTGACCCGGACGAATACGCGATTCGGATCCTTGGGATCGACGCCCGAGACGTGAAGCGTCGAAACGCGATCCGCTTCCGTCACACCGCCGAGCTGCGTGCGCGGGGCCCACGTCTTGCCGCGATCGTCGCTGCGTTGGACGAACCCGTGAACTCCGTCTTCACCGTAGAAGAAGCCCCCCACGTAAATGCGCTGGGGGTCGGACGGGGCGACGTCCAAGGTCGTCGGCAGGAGGAACGTGTCGAGGGCCGGACCGGGTGCCGTCCACGTCACGCCGTTGTCGCTGGTTTGAAATACTTGAACGTGCTTCTGACTGCCGTTTGCCGTGGCGGTGACGACGACGCCACCTTTCGGATTCTTGTCATCGACGGCAATGTCCATGACATATTGCTTGTCCAGCCCACCCCCCACGAAAGGGTACGAACACGAGTTGTCGTGGCTGATCGCTAATCCGTAGTAACCGGCAACCGCCATGGCCCCGTCGTCGAATACCCCTATGCCGGGATCGAGTCCGTTGGTAAATCCGATGAGCGGTTCACAGATCCAACGGAAGATTCTGCCGTGGTCCTCCGAAAGAAGGATCCCGAATGTCGTGCGAACGTAAATCACGTCCGGATTGTTCGGGGCGACGACGAGTTGGTTGCCGTACGGGTACCGCCCGTTGGCCAGTGCCGTCGACGAAACAACGAGACCAGCGAGCAAGACGAGAGGGGGAAGCGAGCCAGCGACAAGTGGAAGTTTGCGCATTCGATTTAGCAACGATAGGATGAGCCTGCATCTTTGCGGGTTGAGCAACCGGAGCTGCAGTGAAGGGTTAGCACTGCGACGAGAGGAACTCTAATGAGGAAGATTGTAAAAGGCATTCTCGGTGTCGTTGGCGGCCTTCTTCTCGTGGGAATCGGGGGCCTCGTGGTGAAGGTTTACGCCCTGTCGCCGAAGGTGCGTCCCGCCGCCGAGATGCACGCTCCGACGGATCCCGCCTCCATCGAGCACGGTAAATACCTCGCGCGGTACGTCTTTCAGTGCACGACGTGTCACAGCGAAATCGTACCGAATACGCCGGGTGACGTCCCCGTCGAAGCCGCCCTCGGCAAGGGGCGCTTCATGGCCAACATCAAGGGGATGGGGAAGATCTGCGCGTCCAACATCACGCCCGACAAAGAAACGGGCATCGGCAACATGACCGATGGCGAGATCGTGCGTGCCACGCGCGAGGGCATCGGCAAGCATGGCAATGCGCTCGCCCCACTGATGCCGTACGATTCGTGGAGGGAGACGATGTCCGACGCGGATGCCCTGGCCGTCGTGGCCTATCTGCGGACCATCCCGCCGATCAAGAACGACCCCTGCAAGTCGGAGTTGGAGTTCCCATTGTCGGTGATCGTTCGCCTGCTGCCGTCGCCCGTCGAAAAGTCGCCGCCTCCGGCCCCCGCTGCGGGTGTGGAGCGTGGAAAATGGCTATTGAAGGTGGCGCAATGCGAGACGTGTCACAACACGTTCGACGATCACCACCAGCCCGTGGCGGGACACTACTTGGCCGGCGGCATGGGCTTCGATCTCGAGAATGGAAGCAAAGTGTATGCGCCGAACTTGACGGCGGATCCGGCGACCGGCATCGGTCGTCATTCGGACGACGACTTGATGAAGGCGTTCGATCAAGGGATTTCCAAAGACGGCCGCCCCCTCTACGAGATGCCCTGGGCGCAGATTCAAAAGATGACGGTGGACGACAAGAAAGCCATCATTGCCGCCCTTCGCCAGGTGCCGGCCGTGAACCATACCGTTCCGAAGAACGAGATGAAGTGACTCGAAATCGAACGTCGAGATCTCGCTCGATTGTTATCTAGTAATCTTTTTACGTATTGGACTAATAGAGAAACATGCCGCAAAAGCGTTCGCTCGTCTTCTTGGCTGTCCTAGGTGCAATCGGCATTCATTCGGCGACGGCGTTTGCGCAGTCGTCACCTCGGGGAAGTGTCCCGGAGCATCCGACCAACGGCAAACAGGAGGACTCGGCCGCGCAGCCGGCTCCTGCAGCTCCTACCCCGTCTGGACCTACCGCGACCACGCCGGCAACGGGGACCGCGGCCCCCACGACGCCGTCGGCCGCACCGTCGGCCGGCACGGCGCCGCCCGGGGACGAGGGCGACGATCTCTCGATGACCTTCCACTCCTCGCGTACGGCGGACATGCAGCAGTTCGCCGAGGGAAGCCTGCAGGAGATTCACATTGGTACGGCGAAGCCGAGGTTCGCGTTGAACCTGTTCGGCGACATGTCGTTCGGTGTTGCGAACCGTGCCGAAGGCAACGTCAGGCCGGATGCCGCCTTTGCCGTCGGCGTCTTCGACATGCTTTTCAACGGGGAGCTCGACGGAAAGATCCTCGCCACCACCGAGGTGACCTTTCAATACGACCAGAACACGCCGCTGGCGGAGCTCGAGCGTCTTCACCTCCGATGGAAGCCGGTGAAGGAGTTCTTCGTCGAGGCCGGCCGTTTCCACACGGACCTCGGCTACTGGAACGTGGCATACCACCACGGCAAGTGGCTGCAGCTCTCCATCGAGCGTCCGCGCGTCATTCTGCTTCACGGCGGCCTCGTTCCCACGCACTGGATCGGCGCCCAGGCGGGGCTAAACATCCCCGTTGGCAGCGCGAACGTCGCGCTCGTCGGCTCCGTGGGGAGTTCACGCGACCCGCTTCCGGAGAATGGCGCGAGCCACAATGCGCACGGCACCGCGTTCACGCCGGTCAATGCGGGGCATTTCAAGGCGGAGCTGGCGGGCCTCGGCCTGAAGGATCTGCGGCTCGGCGTCTCCGGTGTGTATTCGCGGATCCGTGCCGAACCTTCGACGGTGCGCCCCGGACTTCCCGATACGCCGATGGACGAGTTCATCGGCAACGCGTACATCGCGTATCCGAGCTTGCCCTTCACGCTCATCACGGAGGGCTACGTGATCGAGCACCGCGTTTCGTCAGGTGCGCTCTCCTCGGGCCTTGCCGGCGCCAAGTGGCGAACCTATGCGGCGTTTGCGATGATTGGTTATACGATCGGCCGCGTGACGCCCTACATCAAGGGCGAGTACACCTACTCGAAGAAGAACGTCGATCAGGCCGATGCGTTCTACATTCCGGCTCCGACGTCGCCCAATCCGCCCACCGTCACCTTGGACGTGGTCGAGGGCACGGTCGGAACGCGCATCGACACGAGCACCTGGAGCGCGTTGAAGTTGGAGTACCGCATCACCGGGGGCACGGGCACCCGTCTGGAATACGACCAGGCACGTAACAAGCTGGACACTCCCGTCATCCACACCGTGACGGCCAACTGGTCTTTCGGTATCTAGTATCTTCGTGCTTCGTTTTTCTTTCGCTGGTGCGTTTGTCGCGTTGGCCGCGTCGTTGGCGGTGGTGGTCGTTGCGTGTTCCGGCGGGGACGATTCTCCCGCCGGGCCGTCGTGTGTGCAGGGGCTCAAGCTCGATTGCACGCCGCTCTACGATCCACCGGATTATCCCACGCTGTTCGAGAAGACCTTCAAGAAGACGTGCGCCTCGGGCGTGGGTACGTGCCACACGTCCGATGCGGCCAAGGGAGGTCTGGTCTTCGAGGACGCCGATACGGCGTATGCGCAGCTCCTCGGTACGGCTCCCGGTGCGGCCGGACGAAAGCGCGTGATTCCACGCGATCCCGCGTGCAGCCTTCTGGTGGAGAAGCTCGAATCCACCGAGCCCAGCGTGCGCATGCCCCCGAGCAGCTCGGGCTTGCCCGCGGCCGAGCGGTGTGCCATCGAACGATGGATTGCGAACGGAGCCGCCCGATGAGAAGCATCTCGCTGAAATGGGCCATCTTGGGGGTTCTCGTCGTGCCGCCCGTGGTCGCGAGTTGCTCGAGCAGCAGCAGCGGCGGTGACGACGGTCCGCCGCCATCGCTCGATCGCGCGGCCTTGCTCGATCCGGCTTCGTGCAAGCAGTGCCACGTCAATCATTACGACCAATGGTCGGGGAGCATGCACGCCTACGCCTCCGACGATCCGGTGTTCCGTGCGATGAATGCGCGCGGGCAGCGTGAAACCAACGGGCAGCTCGGCGATTTTTGCGTCAAGTGCCATGCACCCATGGCGCTGCACGAGAAGGCGACCAAGGACGGCCTCAATCTCGATTCGGTGCCGCAGACCCTCAAGGGCGTCACCTGCTTTTTCTGCCATAGCATCGACAAGATCGAGGGCCTGCACAATGCGCAGCTGTCCTTGTCGAACGACATGGTGATGCGCGGCTCCTATTCCGATCCGGTGAAAAACTCGGCCCATCGCGCTGGGTACTCGGCGCTGCACGATGGCGACCGCATCGAGTCGGCGAACCTTTGCGGCTCGTGCCACGACATCGAGAACGGGCACGGCACGAAGATCGAGCGCACCTTCGAGGAGTGGCAGGCCTCGGTGTTCGCGCACGTGCCCAGTGGAAACACGTGCAACCAGTGCCACATGAGCCAGAGCATCAATCTGGAGCCCATCGCGCAGAATTCGCCCGGCGTATTTTCGCGGCACACGCACGAGCACTCGCTGCCCGGGGTGGACCTCGCCCTGACGCCATTCCCGCAGAAGGACGTGCAGCGCAAGAAGGTCCAGGAGTTCCTGGACTCGTCGATTCAGAGTGCACTTTGCGCCACCCCGGTCGCCGTCCAAGGTGGCGAAAAGACGCTGGTGCGCGTCATCCTCGACAACGTGCGCGCAGGCCACGGCTTCCCCAGCGGCTCCGTGCAGGATCGCCGCCTCTGGGCCGAGGTCATTGGCTATTCGGGCGACAAGAAGGTCTTCGAAAGCGGCGTCGTGCCCGATGGTGTGGCGGCCACGAAGAATCCCGATACGGATCCGTCCAACTATTGGCTGATTCGCGATTGCATGTTCGACGGCCCGGATCCGGGCGCGAAAGAAGTGCATATGTTCTGGGAGGCGAAGTCCTACGAAGGAAACGCGATTCCCGCGAAGGTGACCAGCAATCCCCAGGACGAGCGTTTCTACAAGTCGCACATCCTTCGCAAGTACCCTCACGACGATGGCAAGTTGTTCCCGGGCCCGGTGGATCGCATCACCCTGCGCATCCGCATGCGGGCCATGGACCGAGACGTGCTCGACTCGTTGGTGGGGTCAGGCGATCTCGATCCTGCCGTGATCAACGCGATTCCCACGTTGGACGTGGGCACCATGCTGACATGGACGCCGGCGACCGCCACGGAACGGTTCTTCGAGAACGGACAAGAATTTCGGTGCATCACGGAAACGAACTTGAACCTCAAGTCCCAAGTGACGCCCGCCCCCGAGCGGACGCGCTGCTCGCCCTGAAGAGGGGGGGGCGAACCGCCAAGGCGCCAAGACCGCCAAGAAAAAATAGTTTTTTGAATCCGTTCTTTTGGCGTTCTTGGCGTCTTGGCGGTTTATTTCTTCTTAGCCTGGCAAGCAGAATGCGAAGCGCACGGAGTCGGCGGCGCCCGACAAGGTCACGTTGATGGTGACCCACCACACGCCGGGCATGAAGAAATTGATCTTCGACAGCTCGTAGGTGCCATTGTCCTTTTTGGCAATGAGCACTTTGGTGGGCGGGTTGTGGCCGTGGTCGGGCATGTAGGGAACGACCTCGATGTCCGCGCCCGTGATGGGGGCGCCGCTGCCGTCGACGAGCTTCAACATCCACGTGTTGCCGCTGCTGACCACGGGCGGCGCGGGATCGGCGGAGACGAGTGTGGCTTTGAAGGACTTGCTGCCCGACTCCAGCGTGAGGTTCGGCTGGTAAGCCATCACCCGCGGATCGTTCTGGCAGGTGACCACGCCGCCGCCATCGTTCGGGGGCGGCGAGGACGAATCGGAAGAACACGCGGGAAGAGCTGCCAAGAAGCCAGACAAGAGCAGAGCGGCGCTGGGGACGACGTGCGTAAAATTCATGCGCGAATCGGTATAGCTCGGGCGAGCGGAATCGGCCATGAAGGTCATACGTCACTCTCCATATGATGTTTCACCGCTGCGCGCTCGCGGACCAGATGGGATGCGATGATGCGCCGCAGGCGATCGTCGACGAGCCAGTGGACGGAGTGCGTCAAGGTCGGCTCGAAACCGCGGACGCGTTTGTGTTCACCCCCCGCGCCGGGTTCGAAGACCTCCAGGCCCTCGTCGATGCATTGGCGGATGCCGTGGTAGTAGCAGACGTTGAAGTGCAAAAAGGGCAGGTCCGTCTTGGTTCCCCAATAACGGCCATAGAGGCGTTTGCCTTTTTTGACGTTGAATGCACCCGCGATGATTTCGCCGTTCGCGTCGCGTGCAACGACCCAGGATAGGCGATGGCGAAAATCGGCAACGACCTTCTCGAAGAATTCCAAATTGAGATATTGCCGGCCCCAATAGAACTTTTCCACCGTGGATAAATAGAGGCCGAACATCTCGCGGACGGTGTCGGGCGTGTACGCATCGGGGCCGAGCGTCTCGATGGTGACGCCGTCGCGTTCCGGCTGGCGCATCTCGCGCCGGAGCTGCGTTCGCTTTTTCGAAGGGAGATCGCGCAGGAAGTCCTCGAAGGTGCCGTACCCGCGGTTGCGCCAGTGAAATTGCACGCCGTAGCGCTCCACGTAGCCGGCGGGGTCGAAATCCTGAGCTTGCTCGGCGGTGGGAAAGAGCACGTGCACGCTCGACGCGTCCACGCGCGGTGCGATGTCGCGCAACGCTTGGCCGATGGCCGCCGTGAACGTGCCGCGCGGTGCATCGGGGCGCATGAGCACGCGCGCGCCGGTCGCGGGCGTGAAGGGAACGGCGACCACGATCTTCGGGTAGTACGACTGGCCGATGCGCTCGGCGACATCGGCCCATTGGTAATCGAAGACGAACTCGCCCTCGCTGTTCGACTTGAGGTACGCGGGGGCGGCGGCGACGAGCACCCCGGCATCGTCGCGCAAGGTCACATGGCAGGGGGCCCAGCCCGTCCCGGGTCCCACGCAACGGGTGCGCTCGAGGGCCTCGAGCCACGTCCATTCGACGAAGGGGGAATCGTCGGGCCCCACGAGAGCGTCCCATTCTTCACGCGGAACTTCCGCGATGCGCGGCAGGAGAGAAAGCTCGTAAGACATTCAGTTCGTCGTGGGATCTTCCCGGCAAAGGACGAACCACGCGTCGATGAATTTGCCGTTCTTCCTCGCGCGGCCGACGGATACGTGTTGCGAGACGCCGCGCATGACGTCGACCATGCCGCCGTAGACGAGGCGGCCGAAGCCATGGTCGTTGTCCTTGATCGGCGGCCACGCGGCGGGCTTGGTCGCCGGAACGCGGAGGTAGTCGATGTCGACCTCGCCCTCCGTCTCCGAAGGATGCACCACGAAGTACCCCGGCCCGGTGGCCCACTGCATCTGCTGATGGTTGTAACCGATCAGCTCTTTCGCATCGCCCTCGGGTTTACAGAAGCGCTTCTGGAAATGAGAAAAGCTCGGCAGCGTGTTTTTTCCGTGGTGGATGACTTCGTGCAACGGCTCCATGGACGATGGAACGAAGTCGTCCAACGTGATCAGCCGAAAGCCGCGCGCCGCCTCGTAAAGCTGCGCCTGCGTCTTTTTGTCCCATCCGCGTATGGTGTCGACCCGGCCGAGGTGTCCCAGCTCGTCCAGGATTTTCTGGAGCCGAGGAAGGTCGACAGCGGGCTCGAGCAACACGTTCACGTTCATGGGAGCTCCTTGGGAAGAGCAAAAAGTTGGCCGCTGGATCTTTTCGCACAAAGATCGCGCCCATGACAGCTTGGAAAACGGTTGTGACTCTGGCGCTGCTGAGCGCAAGCTTCCTTGGGTGCGCGGACAAGCCCAAAGCCGCAAAGATCCCGCCGACGGGCCTCACCTCGGCGTCGACGTTCAAGAGCCACTGGGAAAAGTCCCCCGGTAAGAACGGCCTCGCGGAGAAGGACACCGCGATGGAGGCGGGAAACGCCGGTGGTTCGCTCGCCAAGCGCAATGGCGCGGCCGACGATGGATCGGTCCTCACGTCGGGCCTTCGCGTTTCGGACGAAATTGCGAAAGCGTGCTCGCTTCCGCAAAATGCGTATGCGCCGAAGTTCGATTTCGACTCGACGGCCATCCCGCCGGATGATCGCGATGCGCTGGCCACCATCGCGCGCTGCCTGATCGATGGAGGCCTGCGCGGTCGCCACGTGACCCTGGTGGGGCGCGCGGATCGGCGGGGGGAAACCGAATACAACATGTCGCTCGGCGAGTCGCGTGCGGACGCGGTGCTGCGCTACATGCATAACCTAGGTGTAGGGCGCGATCGCGTGAAGGCGAGCTCACGCGGCGAGCTCGATGCCACGGGCAACGACGAGGAAAGCTACGCGCTGGACCGCCGCGTGGACATCGAGCTGGTCAACTAAGCTTTCACGAGCGGCTCACGACGACGGATGCAGTGTGCCGAGGTAGCGGCCTCGGACGAGCGGGTGCTTCTCGAATTCACCGGGGACGGCGGTGACCGCGACCGCGCCATCGAGCAGCAAGATGGCGCGTGAGCAGACGCGCAGCGCCTCCTCGACGTGGTGATCGGCGAGAAGCACCGCCGTGCCGCGCCCGGCCAGATCGCGCAGGAGCTCGCCCAGGCGCGCGGCGCCCACCGGATCGATGCCGCTGAAGGGCTCGTCGCACACGAGCACCAGGGGCTCGCGGGTGATAGCTCGCGCGAACTCGAGGCGCCGTCGCTCGCCCGCGGAGAGCTCGCCGGCGCGCACGTCGAGCCGCTCGGCCAAGCCGACCTGCGCCGCGCGCTCCTCGGGCTTGCCGTCGCTCTGGTGCACCACGCGGTGGAAGGTGATCAAGTTCTGCCGCACGGTGAGGTCCCAGAGCACGCTGGGCGATTGCGGGATGTAGCCGATGCCCTGGCGCGCACGCCTCCAGAGCGGCCAGCGCGTCACGTCCTCGCCGCCGAGGCGCACCGTGCCCGCATCGGGCGGGCTTTCGCCGACGAGAGCACGAAAGAGCGTCGATTTCCCTGCGCCGGAGGGCCCGAGGATGCCGAGCACCTCGCCCTCGTTCGCGGCCACGTCCACGTCGCGAAGGATGACTTTTCCCCCGCGCACGACCCGCAGGCCGCTTGCCTCGAGCCGCGCCTTCAAGGTCCTTTGGGCGAAACGGGGATGGAGCCTTTGACCTGGGTCAGGGTGACCTTGGCCGTGGCGATGTCGATCATGGCTTTCTCGGCCTGGAGCCAGCCTTGCCCGCGCGTGAGCCGCACACCGCCGCGCAACTCGAGGATCTGCTTCTTCAGGTCGAGCTCGACCTCGGGCGCCTCGGCGTGCACGCCTTTGACGTCCGCGAGGACCCCGCCCGAGCCGCGCGCCCAGTTCACGTGCGGCGTTTGATCGAACTTCAGGTCGATGCGCGGGCAATTGACCTTGAGGCCACCCTTGGCGAGCGACACGTTGCCGGTGAGCAGGGCCACGCCCTCGGTCACGTCGACCTCCAGCTTGTCGGCCTGCACCTCGAGTGCGTCTCCCCCCACGCTGAGGATGGGTTGGGCGAGGGCAGGGGCCGCGGGGACGGATGCCACGCCGAGAAAGGCGGCGAGAAAGACGGGGGCGAGACGCATGGTTTCCGTGTGTTGCCCTAGTCTACCGCGTTGTTTCGCATCACAGAAGAGCCTCGGCAAAGCTGTGAAGCTCTCGCTCGAGCCATGTGGCCGTGGCGGCGGGGAGCTGCGGGGTGGCCCGCGCGAAGGCGTACTCGATGAGGGTGCTCACGGCGGCCCGCGCGAGGGCCTGGCTGCTCGTCGACCCGGCGAAGGCGAGCTGCCGCACCAGCGCCCGCGCGAGCGTCGCCATGTCGGCCGGGCGGATCTCGACCAAAGTCGCATCCCGGCTCTTTTCCCGCGCCAGTGCGGCGAGGGCATCGCACAGCGGCGGCACCACGCGCGCGAGCCCTCGCTCCACGCGGTAGCGCATCAACACCGGATCGCTGGCCACCGCCTCGCGTTCGCGACCGGTGACCACCACGGAAAGATCCGCCTGCCAGGCTTGCAGTGCAGGCTCCAGCGATGTGCCCAGAGCCTTCGCGATTTCCTCCGCATCGCGATCGAGCAGCGCCGAGAGCCGCGCCATGCTCTTTGCGTGATGCACGGCGCTATCGTGGGCGGTGCGCTCTTGATCCGCCAAGGTGACGGACCGCTCGCGCAGGTGTGCCACGATGCGCGCGGCGCGACGGCGCAGGGCGCGCTCTTTGAGCTCCGTGCTGCGCCCGACGATCTGCTCGTCGAGAAGGGTTTGCACCGCGCCCCACCCCGAGGCCTCCAGCGCCTTTTCATCGCCCAGACGCCCGGCGAGGGCCAGACGCGCCGAGAGCGCCAGCGGTGCCGTCCACGAGGTGACGCCCAGCTCGCCGAGCTCCTGCGCCACGCGGTCCATGACCTTGCCCAGATCGGCCGGCGAGAGCCGATCGGCCTTGTTGACCAGGATCTGCACCGGGATGCGCGCGGCCTTCGCCTCGTCGAGAACGAGCCGCTCGCTCTGTTTCAGGGCCTGCCCTGCGTCGAACAGCCACACCACGGCGTCGGCTTCTTCGAACGCGGCCCGCGCCGCCTCGCCGTGCCGCACGTCGGGCGCGTTGAAGCCGGGCGTGTCGATGATCTCGACGCGCGTGAGCGAGGGCAGGGGAAGCTGGATCTCCACCCGGCGCACCGTCTCCGGCGCGATGGTCTTCAACGTCGCACGCAGCTGCCCCACGGGCACGATGCGCTCGGGCCCGGCCTCGGAAAGGATCCGCGCGATGGGATCCGGTGCATACCGCAGGTGGTGCAACGTGGCCGTGGTCGGAAGCACGCCGGTGGGGGCGACATCGGCGCCCATCAGCGCATTGATGAACGTGCTCTTTCCGGCGTTGAACTCGCCCACGATGGCCACGCGCACGGGTCGCGTGCGCTCGGCGGACAGCTCGGAGATGCGCGCGGTCGCCTCCAGGTCGTGCAAGGTCTGCGCGTGCGCGTCGAGCCGTTCGAGCAAGGGACCCCACGCTGCGGGCTCGCCCGATGGGGGAATCCACAAGAGCGCAATCTGCTTGCGCACGGCCTCGGCCCACGGGCGCGCGCGCTCCGTGGTGACGGTGGCCATGCGATCGAGCAGCGGTGCGAGCTCCTCGGAGCTTCCCAGTTTGGCGGGATCGGGCAGCTTCTGCGCGTCGAGCACCGTCGGATCGTGATCGCTGGGCACGGCCGCCAACGCGACCGCGAGTGCGGCGGGATCGCCGTCCTCGAGCGCCGCATCGAGAAGGGGATGCGCGGCACTGAGATCGCCGCCGTCGAGCGCATCGCGAAGGGCGGCCCGCGCTTCGTCCCGCCGGCCATCGGCGCGCGCGAAGGCGGCACGCCAGCGCGCCAACTTCGCTTCCTCGCGGTGCTCGACGACGAGGCGTACGCGCGCGCGAATCTCGTCATCGCTGGGGCCCCACGCCAAGGTGGACGAGAGAAGCTCGCTGGCGCCGGGCACCTCGAGCACGTACGCGCGGATGAGCGACACGAACGCGGCTTTGTCCCCTGCGACGGCCAGCACGCGGCCGCGGATCAACTCCGCGCGCCCGTGCGTGGGATCGCTCGGCGCCTCCTCGATGGCGGCGCGCGCACCGGCCACGTCGTTCTGGGCCAGGCGCGCCTCGGCCCTTCGAAGCGCGACCTCCGGCGAGCGCCGATCGGCGAGGCGTTCGAGCCATAGCTCGGCGCGTGCGCCGTCGCCCTGGGCCAGGTCCAGATCGGCCAGCTCGAGAAGCGCCTCGCGGCGCGCGTCGCTTCCAGGGCTGGCGACGGCGAGTCCGCGCACCAAGGTGTCGCGCACCTCGTCGACCGGCGCGAGCGTCTTCTGCCGGGCCCGCGCGAGGCGCACCCAGACGTCGGCGTTGGAGCCGGCGAGGCTGGCGAGTTCCTCCAACGTGAGCGCGAGCTCCGCATCGAGGCCCGCGGCCTCGCAGGCATCGGCCAAGAGCGCAAGCCCGAGGAGCGAGCCCGGAAGCCGCTTGAGAACCGAGTGCGCGAGCGCGCGCGCAATCATCGGGTCACCCGCGGCCAGCGCCTGCTCGCCCGCGCGCAGCTCGTCTTCGGCGCCCGCGAGGACGACCTCCACGCGGCCCATCCATCGGCTAATGACCTCGATCAGCCGCACGGCATCATCCTTCGTCGACCTCCGTCTCCAGCAGCGTTTTCAAATGGGCGGGGTCGATGCGCACGGCGATGACCTTCGCGCGATCGGCCAGCACGAGTCCGGGCGGTGCCTTCCGTGGTTTTCGGACGTAGCGCCGCGGCGTGTACGTGACATCGACCACCGGCTCGCCGCGCGCATCCGAAAAGTGCGCCGCGAGGCACGCCGCGTCGACCAGTTCGCCTTCGGTCAGCGATTTTCCCTTTTCGTTCCATGCAATGACGTGCGCGCCAGGCTGATCCTTCGCATGCAGCCACAAATGGTGAGGCCGCGATACCTGAAAGGTAAGCTCGTCGTTCAACTCGGCCCGCCGCCCCACGAGAATCCGCATTCCACTTCGCGCCGTAAAGCTACGAAACGGGGGCTTCTTGCCCTCCTCTTTCTTTCGCCGGCCCGGAATGAAGGCCGGGCGCGCGAGCCCGCGTTGCACATCGTGCGGCAACGCTGCCACTGCCCGTTGTCGCAGCTCTTCGAGTGCCTCTTCACTCGGCGGCGCCAGGGCGGCCACCTCGGCGACGAGCCCGTCCACCGCCGCCACGGCGTCCTTCGCCGCGCGCAGCCTCTCCTCGGCCAGTGGCTTGCCGCGTCGAAGCCGGCGCGCGCGTTGGAACGCCGCCTCCACTTGCTCGCGGGCCGGCCGGCTTGGTTCCAAGGGAAATGAGAACACCTGCTCCTCACCCGAGGACCAGTCGCTCACCTGCAGCGAACGCGCCCCACGTGGGGCACGGGCGGCCGCCGCGACCAGCCAGGAGGCGCGGGTAGCCCATGCTTGGGCCTCCTCGATGCGCTCCAGGTCGCGCTCCACTGCCGCAATGCGCTGCAAAAGACGCCGTCGGGCGCGGGTGAGGGAAGAGGTGAGCGCGGCTGCCTCTTCCTGGGCTTTCGCCAATGCTTTCTGGACCTTGGCCAATGCCCGCGCCTCGTGTGCGGACCCCTCCTGGCCATTTTTTTCCGGTGGAGACGACATGGGCGATTCCGGGTGATCCTACGGAACTTCGTGAAAAGTCTCGAGTTTTCCTTTCGCCCGCCGCCTGAAACGAGGGCCGCCAAACGTACGGCGACGATCTTCTGTCGAAACGGGCATCGCACCGGCCTCGCGCCGCTTGTCGCGGTCCGACGGCACCGAGAGTTTCGATCCGAAAGGTAACCTCCGGCAGTAGGGTTAGGGGCTATAGTTCGAAAGAGGATTGGAGAGGGCGTGAATCGAACGAGCTTCCCCGCGGGACAGGTGAGCACTTCGTTCGTGAAGGCTCTCTTGATGTACCTGGAAGTCGACAAGGGCCCGGCGGAGGCGGATGCCTGGCTCCATCGTTGCCACATCCAGCGCGACGATCTCGACGACGAGACGCGCCCCATGTCGCTTCTCGCGCTGCACGATGCGCTGCTCGCCTTCGTCGACGTGGCCTCGCGCGCCGCCATCATCAAGGCGTGGCGGTTCCTCATTTTGCCGGACAACCTGGGCTTCTGGATGCGCGTGCTGCGCGGGACGAGCGGCCCGCTCGATGCGTTTTCTCGCCTGGATGCGAACGAAAGCGAATACGGCCGCACCACCCGCTGGCAGACCTTGGTCTCGGGCAACGGGATGTGGCGTGGACGCGTGCACATTGCACATGATCCGCGCATCGAGGAAGACGGCCTGCTCGACGACATGCGCCTCGCCCAGCTCAGCGCCGTGCCCGCGCTTTTCGGCTACGGCCGCGGCCACGTCACCTTGCTCGACAAGCGCAAGGGCGGGGTGAGCGAGCTCTCGTGTGACTTCGAGGTGCGCTGGTACCCGTCGCGCGTTGCGGTCTCCACCACGGTGGCGGGTGCCGCGGGCTCGGTTCTTGGCGGTGCCACCTTCTTCACGGATCTGTCGCTGACCTCGCAGCTTCTCTGTGTCGCGGCCGCGGCCACCGGCGGGGCACTCTTCGGTGTCGCGTGGGCGCGGGAGCATCGGCGGCGCGCGGAGATTTTCGCCCAATCGATGCGGGTGAACGCGCTCGAGCGAAACCTGGCCCTCAAAGAGGCCCGCGAGCGCGTGGCCGCCGGCCGGCTCGAGGGCACGGTGGTGGCGGGGCAGTACCGCATAAAGCAGCGCATGGGCTCGGGCGCGAGCGGCGTCATCTACGAAGCCGTGCGCGTGCGCGACGATCTGCCGGTGGCCATCAAGTTGCTGCGCGCGGCCGCCGCCCACGATGCCGTCGCGTCGGATCGCCTGCGGCGCGAAGCGGAGGCCCTTGGTCTGGCGTGGCACCCCAACGTCGTCGAGATGATCGACCATGGGCACCTGCCCGATGGCACCGCCTACCTCGTGATGGAACTCCTCGACGGCGAGTCGTTGGCCGTGCGCCTTCGCAACAAGGGCCCCTATTCGCCCGAGGAATTGCTCACCGTGGCGCTCCAAATCTGCGAAGCCATCATCGCCGTGCACGCCGCCGGCGTGGTCCATCGCGATTTGAAGCCGTCGAACATTTTCCTCGAGCGGCAGCAGCCCGATCCGCTCGTCCCGGCCCACGAGCGGGTCAAGTTGATCGACTTCGGCATTGCGCGCGTGGAATGGGAAGAGACGCGCATCACCAACATGGGCGCGCCGCTCGGCACGCCCGGGTACATGTCCCCCGAGCAGGAAACCGGCGGCGAGATCGACGCCCGCAGTGACCTTTTCGCGCTCGGCGCGGTGCTCTACGAGTGCCTCGTGGGCGAGCCTCCGCCGCCCACGCCCAGCGGCTTGTGGCTCTCGGGTCCGAGCCCCGTGGGGACCGGCCCGCGGGCGGCGCGCATCAAGATTGCGCTGCGAAATTTGCCGCTCGGCTGGCAAGCCGTGATCGAGCGCGCCCTGGCGCCGTCCCCGCGCGACCGCTTTCAGGATGCCCGAGCCTTTGCCGCGGCCCTGCGCGAGCTCGGCGAAGGGGCCACCCCCGCGGCCAACGTTACGTAACGTCGATACAAGGTGACTGCGCGTTTTCGACCGGCCAGAATAGGCGCGCCCATGAAGCCGTCCTACGTCGCGTCCATGCTCCGCCGCGCAGTCGTCCCACTCGTTCTTTTGGCCATTGCCAGCACCGCGTGCCAAGCGGAGTCTTCGCCGCGCCCGCAGCAGTACCCGCCTCCGCAGTACGGCCCCGGGCCCTACGGCCAGCAGGGGCCGTATGGCTACCCACAGGGTCCAGGAACCGGCCCGCAAGCGGGACCTGGGGCGTACCCGCAGCAACCGTACCCGCCGCCGCAGCAGCAGCCCTATCCGTACCCCCCGCAGCAGCAGCCTTATCCTCCGCAGGCTCCCATGCCCGGGCCGGGCCAGGCCCCGCCGCTTTTGGCGCCTCTCGTGGGGCAGCTTGCGCAGCAGGCGGAGGTGCGCGGGGTGCTCGGGGAGTTGATCCAGCAGCTCAATGCGAGCAATCAGCAAAAGGTCCGAGGGATCCCGCTCGTCTTCGATCAGGACCCAGATGTGAACGCTTATGCCGGCTGCGACGACAACGGCGCGCCGTTTCTGGCAGGCACCGCCGGGTTGCTCGACGCCGTCGACGGCATTGCGCAAACGCGCGCGACCGACGAGATGTTCGGCACGCAAACGTACGAAGCGTACATGAATGCGGTTCTTCCGCGCATGCTGCAGGCGAAGCCGGCGAGCCCGGCGCTGCCTCCAGGCATCATCCCCACGCAATATTTGATGAATCCGCAGCGTCTCTCCCATGCGCGCGAAATCTTCGACGACGTCGTCGCCTTTACGTTCGGGCACGAGCTCGCGCACCATTATTTGGGACACACCGGCTGTGCGAACGGTCAGGCGATGAGCGCAGGGCCCAATCCCGCCGTGCTCGGCCATCTGGTTACGCGCATTTTGCCCGGGCTCAACCAGTTCAACGAGGCCGCCGCGGACAATTATGGATGCATCGACGTGCTCGACACCGGCCGGGCGCGGCGCCCGCAATACCGTTGGTCGGAAAAAGGGGGCATTTTCCTGTTCGACTTCTTCGGTCGATTGGACCGAGCGTCCGGAATATCCGTGTTCAATCCGATTGGCTTTTTGCGAACGCATCCCAATCCGCAATTGCGCGTGCCCCTAATTCAGACCACCGCGCGAACTTGGTATTCGCAGCATCCCGACGTGCGATAGGCTTCCCTGGATGGGGGCTCCAGAAGACGCCAACCGATCCAAATCTTCCCCGCGCCTGCCCACGGTGCTCATCGTCGACGACAATCCGGACATGCTCGTGCAAGTCGGATCGTACCTGGCGGCGCGGGGTATCCGTGTCGTTCCATCGAATGCGGCCTTGGGCGTAAGCTCGTTGGTCATTCGCCACCGGCCGGAAATCGTGGTTCTCGACGTGATGATGCCCGCGCTCGACGGCGGATCGCTGGCCAAGCTCCTTTTGGGCCTGAAATCCGTGCCGGATATGCGCATCATCTTCTATTCGTCGATGGACGAGGAGCGACTTTACGAGCTCGCGCGCACCACTCCTCGGGCCTCGTACGTTCTCAAGTCCGATGGGCTCGCGGCACTCTACGACGCCATTTCCACCGTGCTGGGCGACTCGCGTGGCTGATTCGCGCCCGACGGCGGACGCACCGCCACCGGCGCCCGCTCGGGGATCCCAACCTCCCGAGCTGCCGCCGCCATCCACGCGTTATTTCGTGCTTGCGATGGTGCTCCTCGTGGTGGGCTTCGTGCTTCTGCAGCTCCATGCGGCGCGCCTCCAGGTGCAGCTTCACGAGCTTCATCGTCAAGCTTCGATCGAGCGGGTCCACATCGAGTTGGGCACGCAGATTCGCCGCGGCTGCCGTCTGCTCTACGTCGGCCTTCTCGAACATTGGCACGGCCGCTCCTACGTGCAGTGGCACCAGCTCCAGAAGGACGTGGCGGACAAGTCGACGGCGTTGGCCAGCACCCCCGCGACCGACGACGAGGACGAGCAGTCGCGCGCGAAGCTTCTGCAGGTCGTCCATGAATGGGTCACCCGCCTGAAGGACGTCATCGAGCGGGGCGAGGGGCCGCAGGCGCTCGAAGAAATGCGCGCCCGCCAGGCGCTGGTCGATCAATGGTCGGACAAGGTCATCGACGCCGACGTGCGCGCGGGCGAGCGCTTCGACCGCCTTCACCGCGCGGTGCAGGGCCAATGGACCGCCGTCGAAGGCGTGGCCGCGGGCCTGCTCGTGCTCATCGCCATCGTGGCCATGTGGTGGCGCGCCCGCGTCCGCGCCCGAACGACGGATCTGGAGCAGCGGCGCCGCGAAGGTGAACGCGCCGCGCGGAGCGAGTTTTTCACGAACATGTCCCACGAGCTGCGCACACCGCTCGTGTCGATCGGCGGCTTCGCCTCGATGATCGAGGACAACACGACCACGAACCAGGACGTGCGCGGGTACGCGCGCAAGATCAACCATGTGTCGCGCGAGCTTTTGGCCATCATCAACAACATTCTCGACGTGGCCAAGCTCGAGTCGGACCATATGAAATTCTTCATCGAGCCGGTGGCCATCACCGAGGTGCTCGAGCGCTGCATCGCCCGCGCGGAGGGCCTCATCGGGCACAAGCCGCTGAAGTTGTCGCTCGACGTGCACCCCGACGTTCCGCGCGTCCGGGGCGATTTCGTGAAGCTGCAGCAGGTGTTCACCAACCTCGTTGGCAACGCGGTGAAGTTCACCGAAAAGGGCGAGGTCATCACCAGCGTGCGTCCCGCCGGAAAGAACGTGGTCATCGAGGTGCAGGACACGGGCATCGGCATCGAACCGCAGTCGCTGCAGACCATCTGGGAACCCTTCCGCCAAGTGGACCACAAGGTCTCGCGCAAATTCGGAGGCTCGGGCCTGGGCCTCGCCATCGTCCACGCCGTCGTCACCCGCCTCGGCGGCACCGTCTCCGCCGAGTCCACGGTGGGCGTCGGAACGACGTTCCGCGTGGTTCTACCCGCAGACTTCTCGAAAGCCCCGCCGACCCCCTCATCGAAAAAGTCGCTCTCGCAGTTCTAAGTTGGCGAGCACGATTGTCGAACAGGAAGAAGGAAACCGCCAAGACGCCAGGGATCGCCAGGATCGCCAGCTGAACCAACAATAAACCCTAAAAAATAGAGTTTATTGTTGGTTCACCTGGCGATCCTGGCGCCTCTCTTTTGGCGGCCCTGGCGGTTTCTTCTTCTCTTCGCGACGCTGCTCGAGGCGCGCGCGTCTAGCCGTTCACGACGCGGAGGCTGCGCCCCGTGAGCACTTCGTTGTGGCTGCCGGTGCGGTAGCCCTGAAGGTCCAGGGTGACGTAGCGGAAGCCGGCGCGTTTGCCGGCGTCGACGATGGCGTCGCGTTGTTCGAAGGCAGCGAGGAGCTCGGTGGCGGCGACCTCGATGCGGGCGATGGCGCCCGGGGTGGTGTCCTTCGTGCTGCCCAAGGCGTGCCATCGCACGCGCACTTGGCGCAGACCGAGGTGGTGCAGCTCGGCCTCGAGCGCGTCGATTTGGGCGAGGCGCTCGCGGGTCACCTCGGTGCCGTAGGGGATGCGGCTCGAAAGGCACGCGGAAGCGGGTTTGTTCCACACCGGCAGGCCGAGGAGCGCGGCGCCGCGGCGCACGTCCTCCTTGCGGAAGCCGCACTCGACGAGGACGCTGCGCACCTGCGCGTTCTTCGCGGCCTCGAGCCCGGGGCGGTAATCACCGAGGTCGTCGAGGTTGGTGCCGTTGAGGACCCAGTCGAGGGACCAATCGACCTTCTTCTTCGAGCTGAGGCGATACAGCTCCGATTTGCAATGAAAACAGCGGTCGACGTCGTTCTTTCGGTAATTGTCGTCTTCGATTTCGCTCGACGGCACCAACTCGTGCCGCGCGCCGATTTGCCGCGCAATGTCGATGGCCGCCTCGCGCTCGAAGGAGGGCAGGCTCGGGCTCACCGCGGTCATGCCGATGGCGCGCGGGCCGAGGACGCGGTGCGCGGCGGCGAGCACGAAGGCGCTGTCGACGCCGCCCGAGTAGCACACGAGCACCGAGCCCATGTCGGACAGAAGCGAAAACAAGCGCTGAAGATGCGGATCCTGTTCTTCCACGAGCCACTGATCTAGCAAAATTACGTCCGACTCGCCCGCCGAGCGCCCTTTGGGCTCGCTTCGGGCTTCGCCTCGGCCAGGACCCACTTCACGAAGGTCCGTATTTTCTCGGAGCGCTGGCGGAACTCGGGGTACGCGAGCCAATAGTCGAGCGGGTCGCGGATGACGAGCGGGAACGGATTCACCAAGATGCCCGACTCGAGCTCCTTGGCGAAAAAGATCGGCGAGGCGATGGCCACGCCATGCCCGGCGATGGCCGCTTTGACGTCGAACTCCTCGACGTAGAGGGCAAGCTCGACCCGCCCGGAGAGATCCACGTCGGTGGCGCCGGCCTGGGCGAACCAGTCGATCCACCAATCCGTGCGGCCCAACAGCGAAAGCTTGGCCAGATCGCGCGGGGAGGGGCGGGGGCCTAGGGTTTTCAGCAGCTTCGGGCTGACCAGGGGCGTGTACAGATTGGGCAGCAAAAAGTGCGAGATGATGCCGGGCCAGCTGCCGGCGCCGGCGCGGATGCTCACGTCGAATTGGCCCGTGGTGAGGTCGGCCAGGGCAATCGATGTATCGAGGCGGACGGCCAACTTGGGGTTCTGCAATTGGAACGTGCCGAGTCGGTGCACGAGCCACTTGGAGGCGAACGTCGGCAAGGTCGTAATCGACAGCTCGCCCTCGGAGCGTTCCACGTTCTCGGCGAAGGCCGAGCGCAGCGTGGCGAAGGCCTCGGTGACCGGCGTCGCGAGTCGCTTGCCCATCGCCGTCAGGACGACTTTGCGCGGGAGCCGTTGAAAGAGCGCGAGACCGAGCTCCTCCTCGAGCGACTTGATCTGGTAGCTCACCGCGGCCTGGGTCATGCCCAATTCTTCCGCGGCCCGCGTGAAGCTCTCGTGGCGCGCCGCGGCCTCGAAGACGCGGATGGCGCTGAGCGAGGGCAGCGGGGATGGGCGGATCGGCATCGGCCGCGAATGCTACGAGAGCCCGAGGTACGTATCGACGATGATTTTCGCGTGCGACGTCCACGAAAAGCGCGCGGCTTGGGCGAGGCGCACCTCCGCGGAGGGACCTTGCGAAGGATCGCGCAGAAGCTTCACGACGTGCCCGCTCCACGCGCCGATGTCGGCCACCGGCAAAAGCGATACGGCGTCGTTTCCCACCTCGCGCAGCGGTGGGATGTCGCTGGCGAGCACGCTGGCGCCGCAGGAAAGGGCCTCGATGACGGGAAGGCCGAATCCTTCGAGCTCGCTCGGCATGAGCACCAAGGTCGCGCGGCGGTAAATCTCGGCCAGCTCGGTGCGGTCGATCCCGCGGAATTGCACCAGCGCATCGCCGATGTGAAGCCGCTCGATGCGGGCGCGCTGCTCGTCCGTCCACGTGCCGCCGATCTGCACGAGGCGTAGGTCGGGATGCTCGCGCCGCGCTTCGGCGAACACGTCGAGCAGGACGTCGATGCGCTTGCGCGGGATGCAGCTTCCGACGTGAAGCAGGAACGGCCTTCCCCCGAGCGTGTGAATCGGCAGGTGCTCGAGGCTCACCGGTGCATCCGGCGTCACGCGAAACTCGGGCGAGACTCCGTAGTAGGCTTGCACCAGCTTTCGCTCGTCGAGCAAATCGTACTTGCGAATGGCATCGCGCACGGCGCCCGTCGAAAAGAAGACGACGCGCGCTTTCTCCATGCCGCGAAGGAGCCGTTGCGCCATGGCGCGGAACCAGAGAGGGCGTGGCTCCGCCTGCGGCTCGAGCAGGCAACGAAAGGCATCCAGGTCGTGGCAGTAGACACCGACACGCTCGGCCGGCAGCGCGTGCACGGCGTGGGCATAGCTATGGTCGCAGACGTGAAAGACGTCGTTCTGACGTCGAACGCTCCGCGCCGCGCGTGGCACGTCCCAGATGCGATTGACGAGTCGGTCGGCGTTGAATGCGAAGCGCTCCCGCCGCGCACCCAAAGGCAACCGCGACAACCTTCGCGCGAAGGCGGGACGGATGCGCATCGTGCTGATCCGCTCGTCGCGCTGGGCGTGCTCGAGCAGCATCTCGGCGACGAGATCCATGCTCGGCCATTCCTCTTCGAGAAGATCGCAGACGAACGCGATCCGCAGCGCACGTTTCATGAGCCGGGTAAGTTGCGCGAAGCGCGGCCCAGCTTCAATGGGCAATCACGCCCGCTTGAAAGCCGCGCTCGCTGACCCTATTCGCTCACTTGGATGGGTGAGCCCGGTTCCAGCTTTTCGAAAGATCGCGCGAGATCTTGTCGAGCGTGACCGTGGAGAACGGATCGAGCTTCAACTCTTCGGCGATGGGGTTCAGAACGCAGAGCCATGGGCTTGGAATGGCCCTTGGTTCGTCTTGGGGACCAAGGACGATGGGGAACTGGCCATGCGCACCACCGGCAACCTCGAAGCCTGCGCCAGGAACGCGGACCAAGAAGAGCAAGGAGGGCCATGTCTTCTGAAGCACCGCTTCGCCATCGACGAATTGGCAGATGCTCCCGATGGTGCCGCCCTTGGTGCGAATCCAAAGCGGCTCCGAACCGAGATGCCCAGCGATCGCTCGGTCGATACGGACGCGAGAGTAGGTGACGATGCGCCCGTCTTCCCAACAGGCACGATCTTCAAGCGCAGAAGCGATGACGATGACGTCGGCCACTTCGACGAGCGACGGTAAATCCCAAACCGGAGTTCCGACACGCATTTGACCAGAAGAAACCCGTCGAGGACGCGTGGGTCGCGCACGCTCTTGCGTCCACAGCTTCATTCGTACCCCCTTGGACCGCGCCTTATCGATTGTGCGTTGGTCCTTAGCACATGGTAGCGCTAGGCGGTCCCGTTCTTTTTGGCTTTTCTTGCCCACTACACACTTTTAATTGGCTGCGAATTACGCTTCAGCCAGTCCCCCCCAACCTGGATTTCATAATTCGTCGCTATTAGCTCTGGCTCACTGCACGCGCGACCGCAACACCATCCGCGCTCGACAGCTTATTTGCAGCGCCCGATGGCCTCGTTTTCGAGGCGACCTCCTCTTCGGCATTTGCTGCAGGAGGTTCACCCGACACCGATCCATTCGCGTTAGTGGTCACTGAAGTTGTCACTTCAGGCTCCGGCGCATCCGGCGACCGCTTGTAGCCGCACTCCTTGTTGGCGCAGGCGATCATCGGTTTTGCCTTCGTGCCGCCCATCACCAAGAAGGCTGCACCGCAATCCGGGCAAGGGGATTGAATTGGCTTTTGCCAGAGCTTGAAATCGCACTTCAGCGTCTCGTGATTGTAATTCGAGCAGCCGTAGAACGTCTTTCCGCCCTTCTTCTTGGGACGAACCTCGATGAGGTCTCCACCGCACTTCGGGCACGGCACGCCGAGCGGCACCGGCTTCGCGTTCTTGCAACCCGGGTAGCCCGTGCACGACAGGAACTCGCCGTAACGACCGCTGCGGATCACCATCGGCTTGCTGCACTTGTCGCAGATGACGTCCGTCTCGCGCACCTGCGTGCCCTTGCCATCGGGGCCGAGGTCGCGCGTGTTCTTGCACTTGGGGTAGTTCGCGCAGCCGAGGAACCATCCGTTCTTCGACCAGCGCTTCATCATCTCGCCTTCGTTGCAGACGTCGCAGATCTCGCCCGTCGGCTCCGGCTCGGGATTCCAGCGCTTTTGCTTTTTCCCCTCGTCGAGCTGCTTTCGGAAGCGCTTGTAGAAGCGCGACAGCAGCACCACGCGGTCTTCGTTGCCGGCCTCGACCTCGTCGAGCTCCGCCTCCATGCTGGAGGTGAACGCCGGGTCCATGAAATCGAGCTCGCTGCGCACGAGGCCATCGACCACGTACATGCCGAGCGTCGTGGGGCGGAAGCGCCCGTCGAGCTTCTCGACGTAGTCGCGCGCCTGCACCTTGCTGATGATCTCGGCGTACGTGCTCGGACGGCCGATGCCGCGATCTTCCAGCTCGCGCACGAGCGAGCCTTCGTTGTAGCGCGGCGGCGGCTGCGTGAACTTCTGCTCCGTGAGCACGCCCGGCGGGTCGACGATCTTGAGCTTCTCGCCCTCGGACAGCTCTGGCAGCGAAGCTTCGTCGTCCGATGCCGCTTCGGCATCCGGCTTGAGCGCCGCAGCCTTTGCAGCTTCGTCGGCTTCTTCTTCGCCTGCGAGCTCGCCCTTGCCCCCGCCTTCGCCAACCGCGGCAAGCCACCCGGGGAACTTGAGCACGCGACCGCTCGCGCGCAGGCCGTATGTCGGACCGCCGCTCACCGCGGCCTCGATGTCGACGCCAGTCTGATCGTAGACGGCCTCCTTCATCTGGCACGCCACGAAGCGGTCCCAAATCAATTTGTACAGCTTGAACTGCTCTTCCTTGAGGTGCTTGCGCACCGTCTCGGGCGACAGCTCGAGGCTCGTCGGGCGGATCGCTTCGTGTGCGTCCTGCGCACCCTTCTTCGACTTGAAGACCGGCGGGTTCGCGGGCAGGTACTCCTTGCCGTAAACCTGCTCGATGCGATCGCGGCATGCCGCCACGGCCTCCGGCGAAAGGCGCGTGGAGTCGGTACGCATGTACGTGATGAGACCGACCGGACCACCGTCCTTGCCGAGATCCACACCTTCGTACAAGCCCTGCGCGACCTGCATGGTGCGCTTGGCGCCGAAGCCGAGGCGGTTCACCGCGTCTTGCTGCAGCTTGCTCGTGGTGTAGGGCGCCGGTGCCTTTCGCTTTCGCTCCGAGCGCGTGATCTTCGAGATCGTGTACGCGGCCGACTTCAGGTGCCCGCGCACCACGTCCGCGTTCTCCGCGTTCTCGACGGCGAACTTCTTCCCATCGCGCGACGTGAGGCGTGAGATGAACGGGGTCTTCGCGCCCGCGGCCTTGGCCAAGCCCACGCTGGTGTTCCAGTACTCGACCGGAACGAAGGCTTCGATTTCGCGCTCGCGATCGACGATGAGCCGGAGCGCCACGCTCTGCACGCGGCCTGCGCTCAACCCGAACGCCAGCTTGGACCACACCAGCGCCGACACGTCGTAGCCCACGATGCGATCGAGAACGCGGCGTGCGCGCTGCGCATCGTAGAGCGGCTTGTTGAGCTCACGCGGATGATCGACGCCGCGTTGAACGCCGGCCTTCGTGATCTCGTGAAACTCGACGCGCTTCGTGACCTTCTTGCTGCCGCCCAACTCCTCGGCCAAGTGCCACGCAATCGCTTCGCCCTCTCGGTCGGGGTCGGTTGCGAGCAGGACTTCTTCGACGTTCTTCGCGGCACTCTTCAGCTCGGCCAGGACCTTTTCCTTGCCGGCGATGACCTCGTAGGTTTCTTCGAAACCCTTCTCGATGTCGATGCCCAGCTTCTTGGGTAGATCCTTAACGTGGCCCTTCGATGCGACGACCTCGTAGGTAGCCCCCAGATACTTCTTGATCGTCTTCGCCTTGGCGGGCGACTCGACGACTACGAGCGTCTTCGCCATCGTTCTCTGCGTCTTTCGGCAAAAAGTTCAATGATGACAGGTGTTTATACGCGTCAGCCCGGCGGAAGGACCCGCTCGGGCCCTCTACTAGTACGTTCTCCAAGGCAAGGGTCAAGAGCGCCGTGCTTACGGCCGCGGCCGGTAGCTGCGTCCGATTGATGAGCTCATCTATATGAAGTGGCATGGATTCCGCCACACGAAAGAGCGCTTGAGCTTCAGCAGTTGGCACGAAAGATTTGTGCGGAGATGTGGGTGCTTTCTGGTCGGTTGAGGCATGTGACGAGCCGGTTGCGTTGAATAGCAGAGCCGCTTGTCCCTCCTCTTTTGTACGTCTCCTTCTCCGTGTAGGCCTCGTGGGCTCCCGTGGTTGGATGTCGGACTGCCCAGAACGGCCGCGCGGCACGAGTCCCAAAGACGCGAGGAGCTGTTTCCCCCGGGTAAGCGGTCGCGCTCCACGCTCGAGCAAGTCGAGCGATCCGGCGTAGCGCATATCCCAAGCGGGCGGCGAGACGACCCAGAGCGGACGCTCGAGCGTGCGCGCGTGCTTCGCCGCATTGAGTGCACCCGAAGGAATGCCCGCTTGCACCACGACGACGGCATCGCTCAGCGCCACCAGCGCGCGATTCCTCGGAAAATACGTCGAAGGATGCGCCACCGTGGTGCACGGAAAAGGCCAAATGAGTGTGCCGTTTTCCGCTGCGATCCGTTCGTACAGCGGCGCGTGCTCCTCCGGTGCAACGTGATCGCAACCCGTCGGGAGCACCGCCCACGTGCATCCGCCGACGGAGAGTGCACCGCGGTGGGCCGCCGCATCGATCCCCAGCGCACCACCCGAGGCCACGATGACACCGTGCAACGCGCAAAGTGCCGCCAGATCGTGTGCGAAGGTCTCGGCCTCCGGCGTCGGTTCGCGCGTGCCGACGATGGCCACCACCCACCCCGGACCGAGTTGCCCTTGCACCGTGACTTCGGCGACGGGCGGATCCAAATCCGCCAGGCGGGAAGGAAAGCGCGGGTCGTCCGGTGTGAGCCGATGCGGGGTGTTCATGCCTTGGAGTCGGCCTAAAACTGGCCCCGGTTTCGTTTCTTGAAATTTCTTCCCGGGAAATGCGAAGGGCGTTCATGCAAAAAACAGAGATTTCGGCGGCTTGCGTCATAGCGCTGTCGGCGTGGGCGGCGGTGACGGGCTGCCAGGCGCACGAAGGCGCGGTGTCGGCGAGTCCCACGGCCGCCACACCGCCTCAGACGACGGAGGCCTCTGCCAAGGGTCGAGCACCGGCCACTCCGCCGGCCCTGCGCCTGCCCGAGACGATCCGGCCCGTGAACTACGACGCAGCCCTCACGGTGGTGCCGACGGAGGCGCGTTTCGATGGCCACATCAGCATCGCGCTGGATGTGCAGCCCGCGCAGACGCCGTCGAACGTCGTTTGGCTCAACGCCGCGAAGCTCGATGTTCGCTCGGCGACCATCAACGGCGTGCCGGCGAAGGTGGTGCCGGGTGGAACGAACTTCATCGGCATCCAGACCGAGCAACCCCTCGCCTCGGGGCGTGCGACGTTGGTGATCGATTACTCGGGTGAAGTCTCCAAGCGGGATGCGTCGGGTCTCTTCACGCAGAAGGAAGGCGAGGACTGGTACGCCTTCACGCAATTCGAATCGATCGATGCGCGCCGCGTGTTTCCAAGCTTCGACGAGCCCTCGTTCAAGGTGCCGTGGAAGCTCCGTTTGAAGGTCAAACGGGACCAGCTTGCATTGAGCAACACCCCCGCTGTCTCGGAGAAGATCGAGGGCGACTACAAGATCGTCCAATTCGCCGAAACGAAGCCGCTGCCGTCCTACCTCGTCGCGTTCGCGGTGGGACCGTTCGACGTGGTGGACGCAGGCAAGGCGGGCAAAAATAACACCCAGGTGCGCATCATCGTGCCGCGCGGGCGCAGCGCCGAAGCGCGCTATGCGAAGTCCGAGTCGGGGGCGGTGCTGAACAAGCTCGAGGAGTACTTCGGGATTCCGTATCCGTACGAAAAGCTCGATTGCGTCGACGTCCCGACGTTCCCCGGCGCCATGGAAAATCCGGGGCTCGTGACCTTCGATCAAGGCATGATTCTGTCGGTGCCGGAGAAGGAAACGCTTCATTTCCGGCGCTTTTACACCGACGTGGCGGCGCACGAGTTCGCGCATCAATGGTTCGGCGATCTGGTGACCACGCGGTGGTGGGACGACATTTGGCTCAACGAAGCCTTCGCCACCTGGACGACGAATCGCATCATCGAAAACTGGAAGACGGACTGGCACAAAGAGACCGAGCGCGTGACCGATACGATGCACGCGATGCGCGATGACTCGTTGGTGAGCGCGCGCCGCATTCGCCAGCCGATCGAGAGCAACGACGACATCGTGACGGCGTTCGATGGCATCACGTATCAAAAGGGCGCGGCGGTGATCGACATGTTCGAGCACGCCGTCGGTCGCGAGGCCTTCCGCGCGGGCGTGAAGCGTTACCTCACGAAGTACTCGCACAAGACGGCGACCGCGGACGACTTCCTCTCGGCGGTCTTCGAAGGCGAGAACGCGAAGGTCGTCGACGCGTTCAAGACGTTCTTGGACCAGCCCGGCCTTCCGCTGGTGAAGGCGTCGCTGCAATGCGACGCGGGCAAAGCGCCGACGTTGTCGCTCTCCCAAGAGCGGTACTTCCCCGTGGGTTCCGATGGGAAATCCTCGCAGAAATGGCAGATCCCCGTGTGCGCGCGCTATCTCGGTGCGGCGGGCAAAACGGCGACGTCGTGCACGACGTTGAAGGATGCCCAAGGTGAGCTCCCGCTCGCCGAGGCGAAGTCGTGCCCCGCGTGGGTGAACGCCAACGCCGATGCCCACGGCTACTACCGCGTTGCCTACAAGGGCGAGCTCCTTTCCAAGCTTCTCGCTGGAAAGGCCGGCGAAACGAGGCTTACGCGCGCCGAAAAGGTGGCGCTCCTCGGCGACATGGCCGCGCTGGTGCGCACGAACGAGCTGTCGTACTCCGACGCGTTGACGGCGGCGGCGAAGCTCGCGGGCGATCCGGGGAAGGACGTGCTCCTGGCCTCCGTCGAGCTCGTGAGCGGTTTGCAACGTGCCGATCTCGTGCCCGCCCCGCTTCGTCCCAAGTACGCGCGCTTCGTGCGCGATACCTTTGGCGCAAGGGCAAAAAAGCTGGGTTTCGCGCCCCGCCCGGGCGAGGACGAGGACGCGCGCCTCTCGCGCCCGACGGTGCTCTCGCTCGTGGCCGATCAGGGCGAGGATGCCGCGCTTCGCACGGAGGCAAAGACGCTCGCCATGCGGTGGCTCTCGGAGCGTGAGAAGGCCAAGATCGATCCCGAGGTCGTCGACGTGGTGCTGTCCTTGGCGGCGCAGAACGGGGATCGTGCGCTGTTCGATCGCATGCTCTCGGAGGCGCGCAAGAGCACGAGTCGATTCGATCGGAGCCAGATTCTCCGTGCGATGGGCCACTTCCGCGATCCCGAGCTGCTTCGCTCGGCACTGGGCGTTCTGCTCATGGAGGAAATCGACATTCGCGATGGCTTGCGCATGTTCCGGGGTAGTCAGGCGACGCTGGCCACGCGGGAGATTACGTACACGTTCGTCAAGCAAAACTACGATGCGCTGGTGAAACGCATGCCGGGCGAGCCGGGAATGCCGGGTTTTGCGGCCTCCCTTCCGTTCTGGGCGGGCGCTTCGTTCTGCGACGAAGGCCATGCCGCGGACGTGCAGGCCTTCTTTGGCGAGCGGTCCACGAAGTACACGGGCGGTCCGCGCGAGCTTGCACAAGCCGTCGAGGGGGTGAAGCTCTGCTCCGCCTACCGCTCGCTCCAAGAGCCGAACGTGTCGGCGTTTTTGCAGAAGCGCGTGCCGTAATCTTTTTCGAGCAACGGATCTTTCCCGCGGGCCGAAGAAACGCGGGAAAGGTCACGGGCTGCGCGATCGGGCTCGTGGGGGAATCCGATGCGGCTCGTTTCCGTCGTTTCCGTGAGCGCGGCGCTGGTCGCCGTGCCTCTGCTTCAAGGTTGCGCTGCGGGGCCTTCGAGCACCCCGGTGATGACCGTGTTCGATTCGCGCTGGGGTGAGTCCAAACGCGTCCAGCAGCGCAACGCGGCGGCGGCGGCGCCGGCCACGCTTCGTTCGGCACCCGTGGAGGGCGGCCCGAGTCGGGGGCCGGTGCACGTCTACCGTGTGCGGGTCTATGCCACGCCGGCGTACGCCGCGCAGACCATGGATTGGAAGCACCGCGTGCTCGACCTGGTCGACGACGCGAATGCCGTGTTGGAGCCGTCGCTCCGCGTGCGTCTTCAGGTGGAGAGCTGCCGCGATTGGTCGCTCGACCAGGAAGACGATCTGCAAGGCACACTGGTCTCGCTTCGTAGGCGCGATGGGGCTGGCGACGTCGATTGGGTCGTGGGCATGGTGGGCGGGCTTTCGCGCACGACGGTGTCGTTCCATCAAGTGGGGTTCGCGGAAATGGGGGGCAACTACCTGGTGCTCCGCGCGGCCGGGCAGCTCGAGGAGCAAAAGGCCATCGAGCATGCCTTCGACGGGCTGAAAGAAGAGGAGCGCTCGCAGCTCGTGCGCGCGCGCAAACGGCATCGCGCTACCGCGGTGTTTCTCCACGAAATAGGGCACGTTCTGGGGGCGCCTCACGTGCGGGATTCACGCAGCTTCATGTCGCCGGACTACGACGCGCACATGGAGAGCTACGACGACGCCTCGATGGCGCGCATGCGTGAAGCGCTCGAGCACCGCAACGAGCCTCTGCCCGCGATGTGGGAGAACCCGCCGTTGCCCGCGCAAAAAGAGCTGCCCGCCGACGTTGCCGCGCTCCCGGAAGGAGAACGCGCGGCGTACGCCAAGGCGATGCGCGCGTACGAAGAAGGCGACGCCGCCTCTGCGTACGAGGCGGGGCGCGCGTTGTTCGGGGCACGGCCCGAGGTGTACTCGGTGCAGGATTTGCGCTGCAAAGTGGCCCTGGCCCGCGGCCTCGTATGGACCGACACGCGCACCGAGTGCGATGCGCTGATGAAACTCTCGATTTCACAGAAGAAATAACAAGGGAACGAAACCACATGGTGCAGGTGAAATGGATGGCAGCGGGGCTCCTGGCGATGGGGGCCATGGGGTGCGCCGGCGCGGGACAGACCTATGCCCCGTCGAAACCGGCGGCGGTGTTTCCAACGCGCGCAGAGCTCGAGGCGATTGCCCCGAAGGAGGTGACGGCCGAGGCGTTCGATCTGGGCAATGTGCAGGTCGAAACGTGGAATTACGGTTCGGCGGCGGGGCCGGATGGTCCGTACCAAGATTCGTCGCCCTGGGCGCCGATCTTGGCCAAGGTCATTCAGGCCGCACCGCCGGGGCAGTTGCGTCTATCGGGAGCGCTTCGCTGCGCGGCGGAGGAGACGGCACGCTTTCATTTGAAGCACGGGAATCTTCCCTCGGCGAGCTGGCGGCGCTTCACCGCAGCGCGCTGCGGAAGCCCGTCGCCGAACGTGTCGATCGTGTCGCATACGTTCGAGCTGCCGGAGGGCGTGACCGACGCGCAGGTGGTGGCCACCATACCGCCCAATTTCGCATACGAAATGGCCAAACCGCTCCACGCGACGAATCGGCACTTGACCGCGGGCCTCGCGGCGGTGCGGGAGGGCAAGCGGCTCGCCGTCGGAATCGTATTCGCACGCGACACCGTGCAGGTCGATGCATCGTCGTACCACGCCGATGCCCAGCGCCGTGTCACCGTGCGCGGTACGCTGGTGGGCGAGCCCGCCGAGCACATCTCGGGCTTGATCAACCGCGGACGATACGGCGTGGGGCATTGCGATACGAATCCGGCTGTGGCCCCGCCGGCCTTCGACCTCGAGTGCCAAATGGCCGAAGGCGACAAGTGGGCATGGATTGACGTGACCGCGCGGGCCAAAGATCGTGTGCTCTCGACCCAAGTCGGAAGCCTCATCGTTTCGGCGGCCGGGGAAGAACCCCCGGTGCAATACGGGGCGCCGCGCGGTGCGGGGGCATCCTCCGTGGTCAATACGCCCGCTGAATTCCGCAGTGCTCTGGCGAGCCGTCTGAATGCCGTGCGGGGAGCCGCGCGTCTTTCGCCGCTGCAGCTCTCGGTCGAACAGAGCGCGTTCAATGAACGCCTCGTGGGTGTCCTGCTGGACACGCAGTCCAAGGAAGCGGCCAAAGCCAACTGGTCCGATTTTGGCTCGGGCGCGGACCGTGCGGCGATTGGCGTGCTTGCCGGTTGGGACGTCCGCGGCTTGATCCGCGACGGGACGGTGTTCGTGGCCAGCGCACCCGAAACGCGCGACGCGACGGCATGGCTCGACTTGGCCATCGAGCATCCGATGGGACGCGAGACGCTTCTTGCTCCCGAGTCGCGCGTGCTGGCCATCGGGCCGGCCATTCCCAAATCCGCCAATGCGCTCGGCGCCGTGGTTACCACCTACGCGCTGTTCGAGGGCGACGACCACAGCGCGGAGGCCGATCGCGTGTTCTCGGCGATCAGCTCGGCGCGCACGCAGCGCGGCCTGCCGGCGCCGATGCGCCTGACGAACGTGCCGGGGTTCGCCGAGAAAACGGCGCTGGTTCGCGACGGCAAGAAGCAGCCGTCGGAGGCGTTCAACGAGACGCTCGAGTACATCGCCGAGCACTTGCCTGGTGAGCGCATTCAGGGGCTCTTCTTCGAAACATTGGACGTCGAACGGCTCGTCTACCCCAAAGAGGTCTTCCGGCCCGGGCCGATGCAGCTCGTGGTCGAGGTGACGCACCACCGCGCCCCCGGTGCCGCGTGGGGGCAGTACGTGGTGTACCTTTTCCTCCGATCGAGCGCAGGCAAGGCCGCCGGCTACGATGCGCGGGCGGAGACCCACCGCGCGGCGTTCTAGTTAGAACGAGCCCTCCACGCCGATGCTGGGTATCGCCACCGGACCGACCTTCTCCTCCTCGCAGGTGCGAGGTCTGTCCGGTGCGTCCAGCTTGCATTTGATGTTGATGGCCTCCTTGTTCAAGGTCACGTTGAGGCCTTCGAAAACGAAGGCGATGCGCGCCGTGCGGCCGATTCTCCAAGTTTTCTCGAGGCGCAGGTCGATGCGGTAATAAGGGGGAAAGCGCGTGTCCGACGGCAAGTTGCTCGCGTAGCCGTTGTCGTCGAATCGCGGGCGGGGCCGGCCGGAGTACCACATGAAGCGCAGGCCGGCCCGCCAGTTGCGGCCGAGATCGTAGGCACCGATCAACTGGAACACGTGGGTGCGATCGAACTCGGCCGGGATGCGCTGCGGCACTTCGACTTGCGCATTCGTCCCGGTGCCGACGAGCAGCGCTTCGCGCGTGGAGCGCGACAGCGTGTACGAAAGCCATCCCGTGAGCCGCCGCGTGAGCGGCCGGCGCAGAAGCAACTCGAGCCCGAACGCGCGCCCGCGGACCCGCCGCGTGAGGCATGGGTTGTCCCAATCGCCCAGCGGGATTTCGCCACACGACGCCGTGGCGTCGCTCAAATTGCGGTACTCGTGCAGGAACACGTTGGCCGTGGCGGTGAAGTCGAGGGGCAGCGCAAGCTCGAGCCCTTGGCTTGCCTGAAAGGCGGTCTGCAGGTGGTCGCGGCGCTCGGTGAGGCCGAGGCCCGCAATGGGGATCAACGTGCTCGGCGGTTGATGCGTGATCCCGAAGGCGGCCAAGTACGTGAGCTTCGGCATCAGGAGCACGCGCGCCGCGATGCGCGGATCGACGGCCACCGTGGCCGTGGCCGGCGCACCAATCGGGTGCTCGCGATCCAAAATGTGAATCACCGGTTGATCGATGCGCCGCGACGTGAAGACGTCCGCACGCAGGCCCGTGGTGAGCTCGACCCTGCGCGACGGCCGCCACGCCACGTCGGCGTAGGCCCCGAGGGTCACGTCATGTCGCGGCGCATAAAGAATGGAATACGGACTTTCCTCCGGCGAAAGCCGATTGCCATCGGGGTCGAGCAAATCGCTGTAATCCCAGACGACATCGGCGCCCGCGCGCACGCGCACGTTCGGCCCGAGCTGGTCCTCGATTTCCGTGCGCAGCCCCACGGTGCGCAAACGGCCGTTGCCGACTTTGCTATCCCCCTGGATGTCCGCACCCGATTCGTCGGCCCCCAAGGTGAGGGCCAGACGAAGCTTCCCCGAGGTGCCCAGCCGGTGATCGTAGCGAAGATCGAGTCGGTGAAATCCCGTTTTGAAGAGCTGTTCTTCTCTCTTTTCCTTGGTTTGGTAATCTTCTTTGATGGATCCGAGGTAATCGGAGCTTCCAAATGCAAATATAGTGAGCGTATCCCGGTTGGTGAGGGCATACGATGCGCGCGCCTGGTAATCCCAATAGGAGACGGTGACCTCCGGGGAGATGAGCGACGCGAGCAATCCCGGATAGCCATAGCGCCCGGCCACGAGCACGCTGCCGCGGCCACCGGCAAACGGCGCTTCGACCATGCCCCCGCTGTCGACGAGGCGCACGTTCCACTCACCGTGCAAATCGGTGGCCGGAGGACGCGTGTATCCTGCAAGGATGCCGCCGGAAAAGCGGCCGTACTGCGCCGGCGGCGCGCCGGAGAAGAAGTCGACATGGTCGATCAACCCGGGATGAATCACGCCCGGGCCGAGGGCAAAATGGTACAGCAGCGGAATGCGTATTCCATCGACGTAGTACCCCGTGTTGCCGGGTGGGGCGCCGCGCACGTAAAAGAAGGGCAGGCCGCTCACGATGGGCGTGACCCCGGGCAGAGCTTCCATCATGCGAAAGGCGTCGCCGAAGGCACCGGGCATCTGGCGCACTTCTCCGCCGGTGAACGTAATTTTCCCCGGTTCCTGAAGCCGCCCGCGGACCGAGACCTCCTCTTCCCGCTCGATGCGCGCGGGGGGACGGTTCGGCGTCGGCGCGTTGGGGGCGTTCTGTGCGGGAGGCGGCGGATGAAACTCGATGCGCATCCGAACGCGCGCGCGCACGTCGACGTCGCCCCGCCGGGCGGGCACGAAGCGCCACGCCGGGGCGCGCCCCAGCACCGCGGAGGTGAACGGCGGCTCGCCGGAGACGATGATCGCCTGGGTGACGGCGCCGCCCGTATCGACGGTCAACTCGACCACCACGATGGCATCGCCCTGCGCACCCTGCGGGTACGCAATCGTCTCCTCCGTCAAAAGGCGCGGCGGAACGAGAGGCGGCGGGGCATTCTGCGCCCACGCCGGTCCAGTCCCGCCGAGCCATGCGACGAGAAATAAGAATAGAAAATATAGTCGCTTCAATTAAGTAAACTCAAAACGTAATGAGGACTTCTTGCTCCGGTATCGATCGGTCCTTGGGGGTGAGTCGCATTTCGAGGCGGCCGTGCGTTGGCGAATTGTAGAAGTAGTAATAAGGACTCGCGTACTGCCCATATTGTTCCGCTTGTTTTGCAATGCGCGCACGCAGTTGCTCTTCGGTGAGAATTTCGCTGAAACCGATGCGGCCAATGCCCGTGGCCTCTCGCGCCGGGTCGAGCTGCTCGTCCGAATACTCCGCCGGGGTGCCCGGAGGATCGGTGAACCAAACGCCGTTCGCCAGAACGATGCGCACGCTGGCCGTTCGGGCCCGGTCGCCGAAGTCGTTCCACACGTTGCGTTCGGGCAGACCGTGAAGGCGTAACGTCACGAAGTCCGATTGGTACCGGCCGTCCCCGCTGATGCTGATGCCCACCTGGGTGAGCGGCTGCGGCGCTGCGTCCGGGCCCGCATCGAATGGGGGGACCTCACTCCACCGGATGTTTTGGTAGCACTCGAGCGTGTCGCGTTGCGTGCCTGCGAAAGCGATGCCCGAGCACGAACGCGTGTCCTTCGTTGGATGGTCTTCCCCGCACGCCAGCGGCGCGAGACCGAGAAGGCTGGCACAGATCGCCGCCCATGCGGTTGCGTGCGGTGGGGGTCGATTCATGTTCGCCTTGGACACCCGCCACCTGCATTTCGATCAAAGAATTTACTTGGGCCGCGAAAATACCTGAACGCCGAAGGGGCCGCTGCCCTTTTGGGCATGGATATCAAGTTTGTATTGGAGCGGAAACGGTGTGATGGGGCACGTTGGATTGGTTCCCTTGCCGATGACCGGCGTGCCGTCTGCCGTATCGTCCTTCCCGACTTGGACGTTGTAAAACGGTGGCGCGAGCAGGTGCAAATCCAAGTTGCGAATCTGACCCGACGGGGAAAACCCGACGATGGCGTAACACTTCCCACCGGTCAGCGTGACCACCATCGCTTTGTGCCCATTCTCCTGCAGCGTGTCTTTGGCCATCTGCCCCTCGGGCTGCATGTTCGGTGCAGAGCGCGCAGCGGAGGCCTTGATGCCCGCCTCGATGGGATCGTTGGCCACGCCGCCGGGGGTGAGGATGGCCATCGTCCCTGCGCCCATCTGCCCGAGGAGCGCCGGATCGACGGGAATGCCGGGGAGGGGACTCGCCGGTGCCCCCGCGGCCGATGACGCGGAGGCGCTCGGAGCTGGCGCGGGCGGCGGATTCGCCGTGGGCGCGAGCGGTTGCGCCCGGGGGAGGCTCTGTGCGGGCAACGGCTCCTGCTGCGGTGGATAGCCTTCCTGTCCGTTGAAGGTCTGCGGCTGATCGACGGGTTTCTCGTTGCCCGCGCAACCTGCCATCGCAAAACAAAGGACGAAAGGCCAGCTCCTCATCCTCCGGAGCTTACCTCATCGCCTGGCGTGCGAGGACATCGTCACGGGCAGCCTTTGACGACCTCGCTGCTGCACGGGAACGGTGAATCCGCTCGGCAAAGCGCGGGGTTGTCTTGATAGACCGTTACGTAGCGCCCCGGCAGGAGCGTGACCGCATACGACGCGGCGCCGCTCGGGGCAATTCCGAGGCTCTCGGCGCGCTGGCCGCCGTCCAAGAGGCCGAAGACGGCCTGCCCGCGTGTGCTGCCCGCGTCCGGCATGGGCGCGCCGTTCAAGGTGACGGTGCCGCGGACGGTGATGACGGGAATGTCGATGTCCAGATTTCCATCGGTGGTCAGGGCGATGGGCCCTTTCAGCGTGCCGCCCACGCAAGGAACCCCGGCGGGTGTCAACGCCGCGCAGCGGCCCGGCGGGCGCAATTCGACGGAATAGCTGCCCGGCAAGATGGTGCGCGCGAACGACTTGGGGCCCGTGCTTCCCAGCGCAATGACGGCGGCACCGGCTTTGGCTTTGTCGAGCGCGAGCAAGACTTCGCCGCGCAGGCTGCTTTGGTTGGGCAGCGGCTGTCCATTCAAGGTGATCGCGCCCGTGACCCGGACGGCGGGAATGTCCACGTCGAAATTGCCCTCCTGGGCAATCGTGATCGACGACTTCAGCGTTCCGGCGACGCACGGGAAGGCCCACGTGTCGTTCGCGCAGGCGGATGCATTGGGAACGTAGCCCACCGCGTAGGTGCCCGGCACGAGGGGAAGGCTGAATGCCTTGGGGCCTGCGCTCCCCAGAAAAACGGGGCTGGCGGTGCCATCATCGCGACTCCACGCGATGGCGCCGCGCGAGTCGCTTGCATCGGGCAGTGCAGCGCCGCGCAAGCGGATGGCTCCGGTGACGCGCACGGACGGGATGTTCACGTCGACGTTGCCGGCCGCGGTGATGTCGAGGCCCTCGCGCAAGCGCGCCCCTGCGCATGGCAGCATCGTGGTGACCTGACCGCTGCTGCACGGCGACTCGAGCGCGGGCGCGTACGCGATGGAATAGGTGCCGGTGAGAAGAGCCACGTCGAAGGTCTTCGAGCCGGACGTGCCCAGCGAAATCTCGCCCGCGCCGCCGTTCGTGCGGCGCCACACGAGCTGGCCGCGCCCGGTCGAGACGTCGGGCAGAGGTTGATCGTTCAGCGTGACCTTTCCGGTGACGCGCACGGCCGGAACGTCGATGTCCAAGTTGCCGTTTTGCTGGATGGCGATGTCGCTTCGAAGTGGCCCACCGGCGCAGGGGATGTCCGTGCTCGTGTCGCACGCGCGCGGGTTGGCGGTCAGGTCGACGCCATAGACGCCGGGCAAGAGCGTAACGTCGTAGCTTTTTGCACCGCGGTCGCCGAGGGAGATGGCGAACTCGCCGCCGTCCTTCATGGCCCACTTCAGGCGGCCGCGCTCGAGGCCCGCGTCGGGCAGGGGCTTGCCATTCAAAGTGACCTGGCCGGACACCTCCACCGCGGGAATGTCGATGTCCACGTTGCCGTCGTGCACGAGGGACACGCCGCGCTTCACCAGGCCCGCGATGCAGGGCACGGCCGAGGGCGTGCTCCCGGTGCACTCCGTTTGGGGCTCGAAGCGCACGTCGTACTCGCCGGGGGCGAGGACGGCTTGAAACGACGACTTGAGCCCGAACGAGTACGTGAGCCCCGCCGTGCGCTCGACGAAACGCACCAGGCCCGTCGCGCCCGCGGGGATTGGCTTGCCGTTGAGCGTGACGGTGCCGGTGACCTTCACCGTCTTCACGTCGAAATCGAGCACGCCGTCTTGCTGAAGGGACGTGCCCTGGCAGGCGGAAAACGGACCCGAATCGGAGCCTGCATCGCCATGTGGGCCCGCGTCTTGCTCAGGACCCGGCGGCGACGGTGCAGCGTCGCTTCCTCCGCAACCCAGCGAGACCGCCGCTGCCGAGCAAAGTCCTAGAAGCCCGAGAAGAAGAAACGAGAGGCAAAATCTTCGGGTGGCCATGGCGAGGTGTACCGCAAACTACGCACGCGCCGTGGATTTCCTCCCTTATTCCCGCCACCGCATACCTTGCTCACTTTCAAAGCTCATGTGGGGAAGGTTCTCGATTGCACATGGGTTCTCCGCCAGACACGGCGCGATGAAACCGCTTGCGTCGCAATTTTCCACCCGATAGAAACGGTGGCGGCCGCCTGAATGGGCGCAGGAGCCTTGCGTCAAACCTGGGCCACGCTATCGTCCGAAACGCAAATCCGGGGGCGAACTCAACCTACGATGACCCGCGTGCTGTCTCTGGCCAAGCGCCTAGCATTCACCTCATTGGGCTCCCTCCCGTTCCTCGGCGCCTTCATCAGCGTGGTCTTCATGCTGTGGGGAAGCGGGCAACTCCATTCGCGAGGCCTAAACGCTCTGGGCGACTGGGCTATTGCATGCGCCAGTCATCCCATCGGCGCCATCGTGCTGGTTCAGGCGATCTACACGGGGCTGCAGAGCCTTCTGTGGATGCGCTACAGCACCTTCGAGCGCCCTGCAGGCGCCGTTTGGCCGAAGGTTACGGTCGTGATCCCGGCCTTCAACGAGGGGCCGATGGTGGAGCGGAGCATTCGGTCCGTCGCCCGCTGCAGCTACCCGAAAGAGTTGCTCGAGATCATCGTCGTCGACGACGGTTCGCGGGACGACACCTTCTTCCACATGCAGCGGCTGCGCCGCGAGTTTCCCGACCTGGTCCGGCTGGTTCGCTTCATCCAGAACCGCGGAAAGCGCGCGGGGCTCGAAGCAGGCTTCCGGGCTGCCTCGGGCGAGATCGTCATCACGATCGACTCGGACAGCGAGATCGAGCCCACGACGATCCACGAGATGGTGGCGCCGTTCCTCTGCGACAAGAAAATCGGTGGCGTTGCCGGGCGCGTGGCGGTTCTCAACCGCGCCGAGTCGCTCATCAGCAGCATGCTCGAGGTGCAGTACGCGCTGGCATTCGATTTCGCGCGCGCCGCCCAGTCCACCTACCGTTGTGTGGCGTGTTGCCCCGGTGCGCTTTCGGCGTTTCGCCGTGAGGCCATCATCCCGTTCCTGACGGAGTGGACGAATCAGAAGTTCCTCGGGCGCCCCGTAGGGCACGGCGAAGACCAGGCGCTGACCAACATCGTGCTCCGGCAGGGCTACGACACGGTCTACCAGCGAACGGCCGTGGTCCACACGCTGGCCCCGACCAAGTACAAGCAGCTGTCGCGCATGTTCGTGCGCTGGGATCGCAGCTACATCGTCGAAGGTTTTTCGTTCGCGAAGTTCATGTTCAGCGGCTATCGCGAGAAGAATCGCGTGCTGCCCATCGTGCACTTCGTCGTGTCGAACCTGCGCCTCGTAATCTTCGCGTGGGGCATCCTCGAGCTGCCCCTGGTCTTCACGGAAGATCTGTCCACGTTGTTCCGCGGGGGCATTGCGTTGGCCATTACCGCTCTTTTCTCGGCCGCGTATTATCTCCGCATCGAGCGAAGCTTCCGCTTCATCTACGGCCTCGCATACGCCCTTTTCAGCGTGTGCTTGCTCCAATGGATCCTCCCCTGGGCACTCATCACGGTCCGTGACGAGCGCTGGGGCACACGCTAGGGCGCTTTCCCAAGCACCCGGCATCTTGCATGGAGCGCCGGCATCTTGCCGGCGGTTAGCCGGCTTCCAGCCGGCGCCGCGATCGACGAGCCACGCCCAGCCCACTGCAGCCGTGCGCGCCTAAGAGAATTCACATGAAGGCGGGAAGGCGGGAAGGTTGTGGTTTTCCCATCCGGCCCCTTGGGCGAGCTGGAAAATCTTGAAAAAAGCGTTCCGCGCCGGCGAGCCATGAAGGGGGGATTGCGATGGATTCGCGATTCGCGATTCGCGAATTGCGAATCCATTGCAACCCCCCCTCCGGGCTCGCCGGTGCTTCAGTGTGCTCGAGGGGGGCCCGCCCCTGCGGGCGCGGAATGCCATGCGGCGTGGGGGCCGCGTTGCGACGCGGGGAAGCATGGCATGAGCACCCGCTTTGGGGCGGGCAGCAGCGCGAAATGGGCCCAATGAGGGCACTGGAGAGCGCTGCCGGGTGGGGCAGCATCTCTCCTCTCCCTCCTCCTCGACCTTGCTTAGGGAGCCGGCGGGGCGACGGATTCGGGGCGTGGGGATTGGGAGGCGAGGCGGAGGACGCGGCGGATGCAGCCGTCGGGGAGCTCGTAGGCCTCGGGGGCGGTGAGATCGCCGATGGGGTCCACGAGGCCCGTCTCGCCGAGGAGGCGCACCATGACGCTTGCGGCTTCTTGGGCGCGGCGGCGGAGTTCTTCCTCGGGGAGGTGGCTCGTTAGGCCGCTCGAGGCGAATTGCGCGATGATGTGGCGCTCGGCGATGCCTTGGAGTTGCGTCACGCCGATGGGGCCGCCCCCGGCCAGCTTGCGGAGCAAGGCGCCCGCGGGACCGAGCGATTCGGCGATTTCCGATTCGACCCACACGCGGAGCGGAGCACCCTCGCGTTCTTCGCGCGTCACGGCCTCGCGGGCGCCTTCGATGCCGATTTGCACGGCCCCGAGGCCGCCCTGTCGGGCGTGATCGCTGTCGTACAGCTCGAGGACGGAGGTACCGATGCGGCGAAGCAAGAGCGGAACGCCTTGCGCCTGCTTCACGATGAAATCGAGGGCTTCGTCGTTGAAGCGAATTCCCTGGCGCGCCCCCAGGCCGCGCATCATTTGGGCGGCGGCGTCGGGAGAAAGATGCGGCACGCAAACGGCGGGGTATGCGCCGATGATCGACTGCTTCCCCAAGGTGCGCAGCGGCGCCCATAGCAAAGGGTGCAGTGCCGAGCAGAGAAGAATGCCGACCGTCGAGCCTCCGCCGGTGCGCGGTGCATCGCCCACGGCGTTGCGAAGGCGCCCGAGAAGAATGGCCAGCGCATCGAGCACGTGACCGAGTCGGTCGGGACCGACGGCGAGAATCTGCTCGATTTCATCGAGGATGAGCAGGATGGGCGGCGACCGGCCGTCGCTGTATGGCGAGCACTCGGCCGAGAGATCGCGGATCCAGCGCGTGAGTGCGGCGGCGTCGATCTCGTCGGCCGGCGGCTCGGGGATGTTCGCCGCCGGATACAGTGCGCGGGCCGAGTCCACCAAGCGGGCGCACAGCGAACGCAGCACCGCATTGACGGCGTACGCAGGGTCGTCCTTGAAGCCGAACTCGTGGTGGAAGCCGGCGAGGTCCACGTAGGCGGACGGGCCGGTCAAACGGCGCGCCACTTCGAGGGCCAAGGACGACTTGCCGAAGCGCCGCAGCCCCGTGACGAGCGACCATCGTCCGGCGCGCGTCTCGGCGAGCAGCCCCGAGACGAGACGTTCGCGGTTCCAGAACTGGCTCGACGAGGTGATGCGGCCCCGCATGTCGAACGGATTGCCGCGCAGCGACGTCTCCTCGACCAATTCGAGCAAGTCGCTCGCACTGTGCGCCCACTGCAGACGGGAAACGGCCAGCGGCAGCACGTGCATCGCGCGCCCGCCTTTTGCCGCCCAATCGAGGATGGCCCGCACCGCGGCGAGATCCAGCGAAGCGGCGTCCTCGTGCAACAGGAACACCACGCGCGCCCCTACGCGATGGCTCACCGCCACGGCGTGGTTGACGTGATCTCCTTGAATCTTCGCCGGCTCGTCCACGCGAACGACGCACGCGAGCGTGCCCCACGGCTCCCACGCCGGCTCGTGCGGAAGATCGACCACGAGCACGTCGTGGTGCGAGGGAAACACGTAACGCATCGGATCGGGCCGCGAGGGCAGGCCCAAGGCCCCGAGCCGATCGGTGGCGGCCAGCGCCCACGTGGCAAACGCGCGCCGGGCGCGTGTGAAGCGGATGCCCCAAAGGATCAAGCCCGCTCCGAGTGCAATGGCGACCAGCCAGCCGACGCTGGTCCGCGCGCGATGGGTCCACGCTTCGTCGAGCTCCGCTTCGAGCCGGCAGTCGTAGAACGATTCGCGCGGGAGCTCTTGGCATTGCTGGCAACGCGCATCGGGAAGGCCCAGCGCTTGGCACGGCGTCTGTCGCGAGAAAAAGTGCTTGAACCACGCGCCGAGCCGCTTGGACTGCGAAAAGCGGACCTTCTCGATGGGCACGTTGGTGCCGGGATCGACCCGCCAGGGCGAGCCCGCCGGCGGTTCGCCGAAGCCAAGCGCGATTTGCGAGAGCTGGTGAAGGCTGTCCTCGACCGAGTCACCCTCGCCGTGCCGGTCTTGGCATGCGCGCCGGAGCCGAGCAAACGCCGTTTCGGGGACGCGAACGTCCACGATCACCATTTCGTCGGCCGAAGGCGGGCGCTCGAACGAGCCGGGAAGGGTGGCCGCACGGCCTTCCCAAAGCAGCCGCGCGTACATCGAGCAAACCTGGAGCGAAACGTCCTCCCCGGCCTCGCCCGTGTTCGAGGCGATCTTCGACCAGCGTTCGACGGGGTCGAGCACCTCGCGGGGCGGTGCGGTGCACGCCGAGGGCATCGCGTAATCTTGCATGGCCCGCACTGCACGCCCGCACGTGTCGGCGGGCGTGCCGTCGCGCGCGCGCGACCGAATGTCGTCGATGCGGGTCAGCGTTCGCGCCGTCAGCCGCTTGGGGCTCGGCAGCTTCGCCTCCAGCCACGTGCGGAACGACGCCTCGGCGCCCGCATCCTCCAAGTAGCAGGTGAAAAGCTTGGTTTGCGCGGCCGCCGCCACCTCGGAATAATCCGTGGTGCGTGCCGTGATGTGCGGCGTCGGAAAATCGGCCACCCACGTGAGAACGCGGTCGGGGCCGGCGTCGTGGCATTCGGTGGCCCAGATCTCCTCGATGCGGCGACGCACGAGCAACGGGCCCGTCGACTCGAAGAGCTGCTGCAACTGTTTGGCGCGCGTGCATGCCGGCGTGGGCGCCTCGTCCGCGCAATGCGCGATGAACAAGTACGATTGCACCAATCGAAGGGCCGCAGACACCGGCGGCGCGCCTTGGCCGTTGGGCGTGGCGTGCGCGCGGTCGACCTCCTCGACGAGCTTCGGATCGAGCGGTGCGGTCGACGCAAACCAGGCATCGATGCCCGCAGGACCGCTGCTTCGAATGCCTTGCCACGATTGCGGCGCCGCGAGGCGTACGGCCTCCGTGAGCAAACGCCGGTAGAACGCAGGCTCGCGCCGTCCCTTGCCGAGCAAGCGCTCGACCGCACGCTCGGGCGTGGTCGTCCCGAAGAGTGTCGGGAGCGTGTCGCTTTCACCGGCCCCGAAGGCGGCAATCTGACTGAGCGCGTTGGTGGAGTTCTCCCAGCCTCGCAGCAGCGCGGCCAGTTGGCTCTGCTCCTTGCTCGGCACGCAGGAGCCCACGTTGGCCACGCGCCCGTCGAGCAGCTGCCGCGCAAAGCTCGCCGCCTCGGAGCACAGGCTGTCCTTCGACGTACGGCACGCTTTCTCGCTGGCCTGCACGTCATCCAGTTTGTTCGACGTGGAGGACAGCTCCTCCGTGCAGGCGGCCTTGTCGTTTTCCGCGCTCTTCGAACGGCGCTCGCACGACTCGAGCGTGCGTTGCGCTTCGCTCAAACGTTGTTCGACGGCCGCGCACGAAACGACACCCGCGTCCGGAGCGGCGGGGGCCGCGTCGGAGGTTAACGCGAACAAAAGCAGAAAAATGACTGCTATCGAGGCGCTCAGAATCTTTCGTACGCCGAACATGACTCCCAACGGCAGGGAAACACCACGGCGAAATGGGCTGGGTGGGACTTCGCCCATTGGCCCGTCGGCGTGCCGTCTCCTGCGACAAAAATGCGGACGTTCTCGCGTTGGAGAAAATCCGGCACCTGGTCGTAGGTCAAATTGCGGGGAATCGCAACGCCCCGGTACCGGAGGTTGCTGTCCCACCCGAAATAAGGCAGTTCATCGGCCAGATCGAACGCAAACGTTTCGTCGTCGCGTATGCGCTTGCGCGCTTCGATGTAGCGGATTGGGGGGCCATCCGGACCGACGGCCCGCATTCGCTCGTCGTCGGTCATGTTGGCGTAAGCAAAGAGGGGTGGTCCCTCCCCCGTTAGAGCTGGCCACGCGTAGCCGAGCTGCCATACGCACATGGCGGTAACCGCGCTCAGCACCAAGGTTCGCGTGTGCGGTGCCCACCGCCATCCGCGCCGCTGCGCGTAGTCACGGAGGCGTGAGACTTGGGTGGTCGCAAGGGCGAACACCAGGGCGACGAAGCCAAGAATGAAACGAGCCCACCCGGGCTCGGGCGACATGAGCGTGGCCAACGTGGCGATGAGCAGCATCACGCTCCGGCGTTGGACCAGCGTGACCACGGCAAGGGGCAGGCACACGAGAAACAGCGGGCCGAGCCCGCCCATTCGCATGTCGAAGGTCACGGGGACGCCCCCGAGCGTGCTCCAGGCGCGCAGCGTCCGCAGGACGAACGGTCCGTGGACCCGCGGAAGGGCGGGCGCGGTGGCCAGCACGTCGTCGATGGTGATGAGCCCGGGCAGGCGCCAGGGGCCGATCCCGATCCTCACCGGCCAGACCGGATTTCCGTGCAGGATCAAGTTCTGGACGTACGACTCGGCGCCCAGCAGCAGAATGACGATGCCCGCAACGAGGGCAGGTGGCAGCAGTCGCGCGTGACGCGCGCGCCAACAACGCACACCGAGTATCGCGAAGAGCAGGACGGTTCCGGAAGGGGCGTTCGGTTTCGAGCCGAGGAAAAGCCCGAGTGCAACCCCGGCCACGAGCACGGTGCGGACGCTCGGCGGGGCAAGCACGAAGTAGATGGCCGAAAGGAGAAACGCCGCGCTGCCAATGTCGACGTAGTTCGTTGGCAACTGGAGGAACGCCACGGGGACGAGAAGCCACGCGCATCCTGCGGCGATGGCCTCCGGTCGATCGGCGCCCAGCTGCCGCGCAATCGCGGTCGTGGCCACGCTCCCCATGATGCCCAGCGGGATCTGCCCGAGGTCCACGAGGCGATCGTCCGGCAGCATGGCCCGCAACGCGACGTAGAGCATCTCGATGTTGTGCGGGTACGTCGACAGATACGGAATGTCCGGCGGCACCCCGCTTTGGCCATGCGCACCGAGGAAGAAGTTGACGAAGGGCAGGTGATAGCCGGCCGAGTCCCAATGCCAGATCGGCACCCATCGCGCGGTGAGCACGGCCACGCCGATGGTTCCGCACGCGAGCAAGAGCAGCGGGAGCACGTCTCGGGTCACTGCCCCGCGCAGCGGGAAGGCGGTGCGTTGATGACGCCGGACGAGCGCGGCTGCGGTGGTGGCGACCAAGAGCGCGACCAGAAGCGTGGTGCTCGTCGCGAGGTCGAAGGCACCGAGCACGCGCACGCCCGCGACCATGGCGGCGGCCGCCAGCACGAGGCCCCCGACCGCGCGGTGGGTCGCGTGATCCGGAAAGACGATGGTGCCCAAGCGCAGCGACAGGAACACCGCGGCAGGGATCGCCAGGGGCAGGAAGCCCCACGCGCCCGCAAATGCCATCATCCAGGGCTCCTAAGCGGAGCCTTTCGCGAGATTGGGCCGAGCTGAAAGATTTCAGGTTGCGTCATGGCGCACCAGGTACGGAGATACTCGACATCCCCGGATAAACCCAAACACTTCCGCCACGTTCTCGCTGGCCAGGGCGGTTCAGGTGTATGACACTGTGCAAGAACCTTCATGAAAATAACCATTCCCAGGCGCTGGATGCTGGCCGGGGCAGCAGGCGCCGTTCTCTTGACGGCTTGGTACGCTGGCAGCTTTTTCTTTCGCTCTAGGCCGGCAGCCGCGTCTCCGGCGACCCCGTCCACCCCGGGGCATCTCTCGCCCGTCGACATTTTGGTCTTTTCACCGCACCCCGATGACGACGTCCTCGGCTGTTCGGGCGTGATTCAGCAGGCCATCGCGGATGGCAAACAAGTGCGCGTGGTGTTCTCGACCCTCGGCGATGCGTACACGGAGGCGGCATCGCTCCTCCTGCACAAGGAGGCGACGTCGCTGACCGAGACGGACTACTTCGAGCTGGCGAAGAACCGTCAGCAGGAGGCCATCAACGCGGAAGGCTTGTTGGGCGTTCCTGCAGAAAACCTCGTGTTTCTCGGCTACCCCGATGGCGTGCTGGCGCGCGTGGCGTCGGCCAAGACCAATGCGATGGTGACGTCGCTCTTCACGCACCGGTCGTCGACGTACGGTCCGATCGTCACCGATTACCATTCGTGGGCGCATGGCCGTGCGGCCCCGTACTACCGCGATTCGGTGCTCGGCGATTTCGTCGAGGTGCTGCAACAGTCCACGCCCGAGCGCGTTTACGTGGCCGATGGGGCCGATGCGCACCCGGATCACGCGGCCACGTTCGATCTGGTGAAAGCCGCCATTGCGCAGACCGGCTACCAGGGCGAGCTGAGGACCTTCCTCGTTCACAGCCATGGCTCGCCCGACGAGTGGCCCTGGCCGCATGCGGCAACGCCCAATCGCCGCTACGAGCAACACACGGCGAACGGAAAGACCTATCCGGGCGACCTGCCCTGGCCTCCCGACGAGCGCGTCGCGCTCACGCCCGAGCAGGCCGAGGTCAAACGGCAAGCGATCATGGCCCATGCGACGCAGTGGAATCTGCCCGAGAACAAGATTCCGCTCGGGGCCTTCGTCAAAGCCGACGAGGTCTTCTGGGCGAATCGCTAGGCGCCCAATCGCGCCAAAGATTTCCGTCGAGCTGAACTCGAACCAAAAAACGAGGCCGCGGGGCGAGAAGTCATTCGGCGCGCCAAGCCGTTGCTCTAGGGTGACTCTCGATGAGTTCCTCTTTGCAATTGGCCTCTACGGCTCACCGCGTCGCAACCTCGGCGACGCTCGAGATCAACGAACGCGTGCTCGCGTTGCGTGCCGAAGGGCGCGACGTCATTCACCTCGGTTTCGGCGAAGCGTCGTTTCCGCTGCTGCCCGCCTTGCGCGAGGCGCTTGCCAAGAGTGCGACCGCCACGGCGTATGGCCCCGTGCTCGGGATTGCGCCGCTTCGGCAGGCCATTGCCGATTACCTCGGACGTGAGCGCGGGATTGCCACGACGGCCGATCGCATCGCGGTGGGGCCCGGGAGCAAGCCGCTTTTGTACGCGTTGGTGCAGCTGCTCGAGGGCGACGTGCTCGTGCCCGCTCCCTCGTGGGTGAGCTATGCGCCGCAGATCGTGTTGGCCGAGCGGCGCGTCGTGCCCGTGGCGACGGATGCGCGCGATCACCACCGCGTGACGCCGGCCGCGCTCGATGCGGCGGTGGAGCGCGCGACGGCGGAGGGCGCGAATCCGCGAGTGCTCATCGTCAATTCGCCGAGCAATCCTACGGGGGGCATGTTCGCCGCCGCCGATGTGGAGGCCCTCGCCGATTGGGCGCGGCGTCGGCATGTCACCGTGATCAGCGACGAGATTTACGCCGAGCTGGCGCACGGCATCGTGCCGCACGTGTCGCCGGCGCGGTTCTATCCCGAGGGAACCATCGTGACCGCGGGGCTGTCCAAGTCGTTTTCCGCAGGTGGATGGCGCCTGGGTTATGCGGTGTTTCCTGCCGGGGAGGGCGGCACGGCGCTTCTTTCGGCTTTGCGTGCGCTCGCCAGCGAAATCTGGAGCTCCGCGGCGATGCCGGTGCAAGAGGCCGCGGTGAGTGCGTTCCTTCCGAGCGACGAGGTATCGACCTACGTGAAGCGCTCGGCGCGCCTGCACGGGCACACGGCGGGGCGGCTTTTCAAGGGGCTGACGGGGCTCGGCATCGCGTGTCCACGGCCCGCGGGCGCCTTTTACCTGTACCCCGACTTCGCCCCATTCCGGGCGGAGCTCGCGCGCGTGGGCGTGCATGGCGGCTTGGAGCTCGCGCGCTACCTGCTCGAGAAGCACCACATCGCCACCTTGCCCGGCGTCGCGTTCGGCGATGCACCCGAGGCTCTGCGGCTTCGCCTGGCCGTGAGCGGCTTGTACGAGCCCGGCGAGGCCCTGCACGTGGATCTTTTGAAGCGCACCGACGCGTTCGCGTCCGCAGATCCGTTGGACGCGGCGCCGCTGTCGCTTCCGTTGCTCGAACGCGCGGTCGCCGCCTTCGGCGAAGTCGTTCGCGCGTTTCGTTAGCGCGACATGCGGCGGTGAATGTCTTCCGGCGTGGGCAGCGCCGAGGCGCCGAATCCCTCGAGGGAGCACGACGCCGCGGCGCAGGCCCAGCGCGCGGCATGGATCGGATCGTCGTGCTTGCGCAGGGCCGCGAAAAACGCGGCGGCAAACACGTCGCCCGCGCCCGTCGGGTCCACCACGTCGGAATGGTACGCGGCCACGTCCGTGCCCTCGCCCGAGACGAACACGGTGGCCCCGCGTTCGGCGCGCGTGAGGACGACCAGCGGCAGCTTCTTCGCGAGCTCGCGCACCAGCGACTCGTCCTGTTGGACGTCTTCTTCGCTGAGCACGACGACCTCTCCACCGACCCACGGCAGGTCGAGCAAGGCTGCCGGATCGGTCGTCACACACTTGGACGGTTGAATCGTGCGCAGCCAGCCCTGCGGCGTGGCGCCGACCAGCGCCCCCGCGAACGAGTTGCAGCCGTCCTTCGGCACCTCTTGAATGATGGGCGCCAGGTGAACGACGCCCGCGTTTCGCCACTCCGGCGGGAGCGCCGTGGCGTTCGGCCCGAGCTCGATGCTCTCTGCGCGCGCGTGCACCGTTTGGATGCGTCCCTCCGGCGCGTACCGATTCTCGAAGATCGTCGTCACCGGGGACGTCTGCCGCAGGACGAGCAGCCCCTCGGGCAGAATCGATAAATCGAAGTCGTCGGCGCACGCGGTGACGACGGCGGTGCGCAGGCCCAAACGATGCGCCGTGAGCGACGCGAACAGGCCGGTGCCCCCCAGGCGGGTCGAGCCGTCGGGTTGCAGATCCGAGCAGATGTGTCCGATGACCAGATAATCGATCATGCTATTTTGCTTATCCTAGAATACTCAATTCGCGGCATTCGCGAGGAACAAGCCGCGCAGGTGACGGATCGACGGCTCGCCGAACGAGAGCAACCGGTCGTGGTAGGTGCGCTCGGTGAAGCCCGGCTGTTTTTCGGCGATGGCGCGAAGCTCCATCATCTTGGTGAATCCAAAGTAGTACGTGGTGAGCTGCGCGCTGCTGAGGCGTGCACGCTTCCACTTGGCGACGGCTTCGCCCTCTTCCTGGAAGCCCTCGTTCATCATCAGCGCGAGCGCCGCCTTCTCATCCATCGTGCCCGTGTGGATCTCGTGGTCGATGATGGCGTTGCACGCCAGGCGCAAGACCATCTTCTGCCGCATCAAACGAACCTTGGCCCCGCCGAAGCCGTATTTGGACATCAGCCATTCGCCGTACACGGCCCAGCCTTCGACGAAGGCGCCGTTGGCGAAGACCGCGCGCACGTTCGACTTGAAGCGGTTCGTGTGCATGGCCTCCAGGTAGTGCCCGGGCATGGCCTCGTGCACCGTGAGGTCGGCCAGCATGCTGCGGTTGTATTCGCGGTAGAACGATTCCGCGCGCTTCTTGGGCCAATTCGCCGGGGTGGGCGAGATCGCGTAGAACGTCTCCTGCTTCTTCTCGAGGGGGCCGGACGAGTCGCAGTAGGCGATGGATACGCCGCGGCGGTACTCGGGCATTTCGATGAGGTGGCACGGCTCGTCGGAGAGGCCGACCAGGTTTTTCTCGCGCACGAACGCCGTGGCCTCGTCGAGGGTCTTCTGCGCATCCGCCACGATGGTGGCATTCGTGGATCGCTCTGCACTGAGCTCGTCGAGCACCTTCTTGATCACGGCGCGGCGCTGCTGCGGCGTGGTGGCATCGAAGGCCGCGCGCACGCCGTACAGTGTGGGCCATAGCTCGCGCACGGTCTCGAGCATCTCCTTTTGCGTGTCGGCGAGCAGCTGACGCGCGCCCTTCACGATGGCGTCGGGATCCACGTCGTCGTCGAGCGTGAAGCGCAGCTTCTTTTCGAAGCGCGCCTTGCCGATGCGAAAATCGCCCGTGGCTCGCGGGAGCAGATCCTTCTCGAGGAAGGTTTGAAACTCCTCCAGCGATGCAACCGCCGTTTTGGCGGCGGCTTCGACGTCGCGCCGCAGGGCGGGGGAGACTTTGCCGAGTTGCTCCGAGAATCCCGATTTGCAGAGGGCGATGAGGCCTTTGTTCTGCTCGATGGCCGTCTCGGTATGCACGCGCGAGGTGCCCGCGAGGCGCTTTTTCGCGGCCGCCACCACACTCGGAATGCCTTGGAGGCGCCCGCGCAGGCTCTGCATGCGCTCCTCCATCGGGGCGAAGTCGCGGGTCAGCAGCGGGTCGAGGCCGTCGCCGAGCAGCGCGGTGTATGCGGCCGGGTTGACGATGGTCTCGCGCATCTCGTCGAGGGAGAACTGCTCGAAGTCGAGCTGGTTCTTCAGGATGGCGGCATCGATGCGGTTTTGCACCGAGAGGCCCTCGAGCCGAATCTTCTCCAGGTCCGTGCGCGTCTGGGCCACGAATTGCCGCCGTGCGGCCTCGCCGGCCTCGCTCCAATCCGTCCAGCGCGCATCGTGCCGGTGCTCGCCCAGGCGCGTCGCCTCGACGGGGGAGAGCTCGAGGTAGCGCGCGAGAAAGCGCTCGCCGAGGCGTTGGAAGGCTTGATCCTCTGGGCTTCCCTGCGACGATGACATGTTCGCTTGGCTCGATGCGCCCGAAGCACCCGAAGCACCCGATGCCTCGGCCATCGTGGGCGCCGGTACGTCGGGTGGGGGCGGCTCGACCGAGCCGCATGCAATGGCACCAAGGATGAAAAGGCCGACAATACGATGATGATGCACGTCCGCTATCTAGCCCGTCGATCGTGCGATAGACAAGGTGCCCAAAGACCATGACCGCCCGATATCTCGATCCGCAGACGGGGGAGACGTTTGCTCTTGACGTGCCGCGTTGGTGCGGCCCAAACCGAGCCCCGCTGCTCCTTACGCCCCAATCGGGCCTCACGCGCTCCGACGTGCACACCACGACGCGCAGCCTTTGGCGTTACCGCGCTGCGTTCGCTTTGCCCGTGCAGGACCCGATCACACTCGGGGAAGGCTGCACGCCGCTGGTTCCGCGCATTTTTCCTGGTTCCGGCGCGAAGGCGTATGCGAAGTGCGAGTGGTTCAATCCCACGGGGAGCTTCAAAGATCGCGGGGCATCGGTGATGTTGTCGGCCCTGCGCGCACAAGGCATCGATGCGGTGCTGGAGGACAGCTCCGGCAACGGCGGCGCGGCGATTTCCGCGTATGCGGCCGCCGGAGGGCTGCGGGCGACCATCCTGGCGCCCGCCTCGACGAGCCCCGCCAAGACGGTGCAAATGCGCGCACATGGGGCCAGCGTGGAGCTCGTTCCCGGTACGCGGCAGGACACCGCGGATGCCGCGGTGGCCAAGTCGGAAACCGTGTTTTACGCGAGCCACAATTGGCATCCATTCTTTCTTGAGGGGACGAAGACGCTCGCCTACGAGCTTTGGGAGGACTTCGGTTTTCGCGCCCCGGACAACGTCATCATCCCGTGCGGGGCCGGGTCGAACGTCCTGGGTTGTGATATCGGCTTTTCTGAATTGCTGCGCGCAGGGCAAATCGAGCGGTTGCCGCGCCTGTTTGCCGCCCAACCGGTTCATTGCGCGCCCATCGCGGCGAGCTTGCTCGGTCAGGAATTGCCGATTTTGCCGACCATCGCCGAGGGAACGGCGATCGCACAGCCGATTCGGCTCGCGGAAGTGCGTGCGGCGCTGGAGCGCAGTGGGGGCGGTGCGGTGACGTCGACCGAGGCGGAAATCGCGCAAGCCACGCTCGAGCTGGCTAAGATGGGGCTTTACGTGGAGCCCACCAGCGCACAGGCGGCTTCGGCCTTCGTGAAATTGTTGGCTTCGGGCGCCATTCGTCCGGACGAGACCACCGTGCTGGTGCTCACGGGCTCCGGGTTGAAGGCGACGGCGCGCATTTCTGACCTGGTTTGAACTTGTCGAAGCGGTATCAACGCGACTAGGACCTCGACATGACGTTTCCATTGCGCGGCGCCCCGCTACTTCGCGACCCTCGGTTCAACAAAGGAACTGCTTTTACCGAGGAAGAGCGCGAGTCGCTGGGCTTGCTGGGGCTTCTGCCAGACGGTGTCGATACGCTCGAGACGCAGGTGCGCCGGGCGTTCACGCAACTTGCCGAGAAGAATAGCAACCTCGGCAAGTACATCTATTTATCCAGCCTGCAGGACACCAACGAGACACTCTTTTACAGGGTTCTCCGGCAGGCGCCAGCGGAGCTTTTGCCGCTGGTGTACACGCCCACGGTGGGGGAGGCGTGCGAGCGCTACGGCCTCATCATGCGCCGGACCAAGGGCCTTTATGTGGGAATCAACCACAAAGGGCGCGTGAAGGAGATTCTGCGCAATTGGCCGGTGTCGGACGTGCGCTTCATCGTGGTCACCAACGGCAACCGCATCTTGGGCCTGGGCGATCTCGGGGCCAACGGTATGGCCATCCCCATTGGCAAGCTGGCGCTCTACACGGCGTGCGGAGGTGTGCCGCCCGAGTTCACGTTGCCGGTGCTCATCGACCTCGGGACCGACAATTCGAAGTTGCTGAACGATCCGCTGTACCTCGGCTTGCGGCGCCCGCGTCCTTCGGCTGCGGAGCTGGACGAGTTCGTGGAGGAGTTCGTCGAGGCGGTGCAAGAAGTGTTTCCGCGCTGCTGCATCCAATTCGAGGATTGGGCGGGCGTGGACGCGATGCGGTTGCTCGAGAAGTACCGCGATCGCGTGTGCTGCTTCAACGACGACATCCAGGGTACGGCGGCCGTCGCGCTGGCCGGTTTGATGGGCGCCACGCGCATTACGGGTAAGCCGCTTTCGCAGCAGCGTGTGCTCTTCCTCGGTGCAGGGTCGGCTGGGTTGGGCATTGCCGGGTTGCTCACGCAGGCGATGGTGCTCGAAGGGCTCTCTTTGAAGGACGCGCAATCGCAAATTGCGCTGTTCGACATTCACGGTCTCATCGAGTCGACGCGCACCGATCTGCACGAGTTCCAGAAGCCGTACGCGCACGAGCTTCCGTCGATCAAGGATTTTGCCGATGCCATCGAGATGTTCAAGCCGACGGCCATCGTGGGCGTGAGCACGGTGGCGCGTGCTTTCGACCGTCGCGTGATCGAGGCGATGGCTCGGGTGAACGAGCGGCCGATCATTTTCCCCTATTCCAATCCAACGTCGCGCTCGGAGTGCACTGCCGAAGAGGCATACCAATGGTCGCAGGGCCGCGCGGTGTTCGCGAGTGGAAGTCCCTTCCCGCCCGTGCGTTACGGCGACAAGACGTTCGTCCCGGGCCAGGGCAACAACGTGTACATCTTCCCGGCCATCGGCATGGCCGTCTACGCGACGCAGGCCACACGTGTGACGGACGAGATGTTCATCGCCGCCGCCCGCGGCGTGGCCGAGCAGGTCATGCAGTCCGATCTCGACGTGGGCCTCATCTACCCGCCGCAATCGGAATTGCTGCGCACGGAACTGCTCGCCGCCACCCGCGTGGCCGAGGTCATTTATGCGCGCGGCCTCACGCGCATGCCGCGCCCCGATGATCTGGAAGCGCTGATTCGCGCCCACGCGTATATTCCCGAGTACCACAGCTTGGGGTAACCCGCAGAAGAAGGAACCGCCAAGGCGCCAGGATCGCCAGCGGAAACGGCAATAAAACCAAATGAGGGTTTATTGTTGGTTCCTCTGGCGATCCTGGCGATTCTCTTTTGGCGGTCCTGGCGGTTCTCTCTTCATTGTGCGAGGAGGCCGGAGTTGTAGCGGATTTCTTCGATGTAGAGCTTTTGGCCGAGGCTGGCTTTTTCGTCGGTGGCCAGGCGGGCGAGGAGAGTTTTCGTCTCGTCGACGCTCAAGGTGTTGCTGCGATTGAGCCAGAGGGCGGTGAGGGCGACGTTGGGGATGGACAACTCGTAGTGCACGGCCCGGGTGTAGTTGCGCACGTAGTCGGCCAGGTTGGTGCCCGCGTAGTCTTGGATGCCGTAGATGGCCAGGTACGTCGACAAGGAGAAGTCGAGCGGCGGATTCGTTTGCGCGAGCACGCTCTGCAGATTGCTCCGGGCCAGAGTGCTCGCCGCCGATGCCGTCGTTTGAAGCGATGCCGGTGCGTAGGTGAGCATGTCCAAGTAGAGCTGCCCATTCAGCGCCCGGAATGCATCGAAGGTGCGCTGGAAACGCGTGCTCCACGCGGCCTTCGTCTCGTCCTTGGGGCAGGTTTGGTACTCGTTCGCTGCGGTTTCCGACGAGCAGGCGATCCAATCGAGCGCGTCGTAACAAGGTTGCACGGCGGCTGCGAGATCTTCCGGCGAATCGAAATCGGTCCGGTCGAGTCCTTTGTCGCAGGCCGCGCCGAGCAGTGACAGCACGTCCTTCGGCGAAGCCTGCGGCGGCGTGGTCGCTGGCTCCGTGAGGACTTGTGCGATGGCGACGTGCGCGTTGCGGTACACGGCCTGGTGCTCCACGATGTCCTCCGCCGTGGCGGGGGTGGCGAGCGAACGTGCGGCCGCGGGAAGGGGGGCACCCATCGCGGCCTCCATCGCAGCGGACGACGTGCCAATCGAGTACACGTTGATGCCGGTCTTCGTCACGAGATCTTGCGCCGTAGGGCCGCGGTGAAGCAGGCCGACGATGTTCCCCGCATCATCGAGCAGCGGTGAGCCGCTGTTGCCGGGCAGAATGAACGCGGTGCTCTTGAACCATGTGCCGCTGGCCTGGGCCACATCGCCCGACGTCCATTTCTTGAGCTTTCCCTCCGGGTGGCCCACCACGTTCACGTGCGTGCCCACGAGCGATGCGGAATCGCGCGCGACGCGGTTCAAGAACTGCGGTGTGGAGAGGCGCTGCGAGGTTCGCTTGCCGTTCGAGTCGACGGCGTACGCCTGCAAAACGGCCATATCGAGCCCGACGTCGATGTGCTGCGGTTCCACGAAGATCGTCTCCGAGTCGCGCGGCGGATCCACCCCGAGCTGGTGCATGCGCGTGATGCGCGCATAACACCCCTCCTTCGGGCAGACGTCGACGCCGAGCACGTGGTTGTTCGTGAGCAAAAGTCCTTCGGCCGAGATGAACGAGCCGGTGGCGGACGAGTCGGTGGTCTGGATGCGCACGACGGCTTGGGCCGCCGTCCGAATGGGGAGCGGTGCCTCGGTCAGATCTTTGAAGGCGTTGAATTCAGGGATGTCGGCCGGACCCGAAGGGCCGTCGTCATCGGATGAAGAGCAGCCCGCGGCAATGAGAAGCGTGGCGGCAAAAAGTGCACGCACGGGTAAGCGGTAGGCGAACATGGAAAGAAGTCTCCCCTCGTGTCAGGAAAAGCTCGTGGCCGATGAGTTAATCAGAGGTTCGACCTTTCCGCGGGAAAGTTTCCCACTAGTCTTCCTCTTCAAATGTCCGACGATACGACGCCCGCTGCAAAAAGCCGCCGCAATCCATCGCATGTCTCGCATTTGACCCACCTGGAATGCACCGCATGCAAGAAGCGGCACGATGCCGATCGGGTCATGCGGCTTTGCCCGGATTGCGGCAAGGTGCTCTTTGCTCGCTACGATCTGGAGAAGGCGCGCCTCACCATGACGAAGGAGGCGCTGGCGCTGCGGCCCCGTGGGATGTGGCGATGGCACGAGATCATGCCGGTGCGCGGGCCGCATCACATCGTATCGCTCGGCGAGGGCGACACGCCGTTGCTCCCGGCGCCGAAGCTCGGGGACAACATCTACATCAAGGAGGAGGGGCTCTGCCCCACGGGGTCGTTCAAGGCGCGCGGCATTTCGGCAGCGATTTCGCGCGCGCACGAGCTCGGGGTGGAGGTGGTGGCGATTCCCTCGGCGGGCAACGCGGCGTCGGCGCTCGCGGCCTACGGCGCGCGGGCGGGCATGCGCGTGCATGCGTTCATGCCGGTGGATACGCCGCTGCTCAATCAGAAAGAGTGCGTCGTCTACGGGGCGCACGTTACGTTGGTGCGGGGGCTCATCAGCGATTGCGCGGGCATCGTGCGCAAGCGCGCCGATGCGGAAGGGTGGTTCGACGTGTCGACGCTCAAGGAGCCGTACCGCGCCGAGGGCAAGAAGACGATGGGGCTCGAGCTTGCCGAGCAATTCGGCTGGTCGCTGCCCGATGTGGTGGTGTACCCCACGGGGGGCGGCACCGGCATCGTGGGGATGTGGAAGGCATGGGACGAGCTCGAGGCCATGGGCCTGATCGGGTCGAAGCGTCCGCGGATGATCAGCGTGCAGGCGGAGGGCTGCGCCCCCATCGTGCGCGCATTCGAACAGAACTTGGACCACGCGCCGCCGTGGGAAAATGCCAACACACGCGCCGCCGGCCTTCGCGTTCCCGGCGCGGTGGCGGACTACCTCATTCTCAAGGCCATCCGTGATTCGGGTGGCACCGCCCTCGCGGTGAGCGAAGACGAAATCGCCGCGGCGCTGCGTGAGCTGGCCGCGCGCGAGGGCATCTTCGCCGCCCCGGAGGGCGCCGCCACGTGGGCGGCCGCGAAAAAGCTCTACGCGCGCGGCGTGCTCCGCTGGAGCGAAAGTGTGGTCCTGTTCAACACGGGCACGGGTTTGAAGTACCCGGATTTCGTCGACGTCAATCTCGACGTGGTGGACCCTTAGAAAGAGGCGTCTTGGGCGAAGTGGGATTTGGCGTAGTCCACGGCCGCTTTGGCGTCGACGTAGCCGGCGCCCGCTTCGAAGGTGGCATAGCCCGCGAGGGGGCGGGCGGTGTTCACGATGCTCTCGTAGGCCTGATCCGGCGTGATTTTACCGCCGGTGGCCTCGACCAGCAGCGCCATGATGCCTGCGACGTGGGGCGTGGCCATCGAAGTGCCGGAGGCGCACGTGTAGCCGAGGAGATCGCCCGCCGCGATGTTGCACTTCGTGAGATCGCTCTGCGCATCGAGCACGTTGAGCACCGTGCCGGTCAGGGCGCGGTCGGACACGATGTCCACGCCGGGGGCGGTCACGTCGGGGTGCAACAGATCGCTGTCCGGCGTTCCGCGTGAGGAAAAGTCTGCGACCAGCTTGTCGCCCGCCCGAAGGCAGGTCGGCGTGTCGTTGTTCGGATCGATCTTGCACCCTGCGGCCACACCAAGGACCCATGGCGCCACGCTGTAGGGATTGATCGTGTTCGCCCCCGGCCCCGAGTTCCCTCCCGCGAAGGTCACGGCAATGCCTGCATCATGCACCTTTTTGGTCGCCTGGTTGATCGGATCGTTCTCGTCGTAGGTGCCCTCGCTCCCCCACGAATTCGACACCACGCGAATGTTGTATTGGTCCTTGTGCCCGAGGATCCAATCGAAGCCGGCGAGGGTCCAAAGAATGTTGATCCCATCGCCCACACCGATGCCAATCAACTTCGCGCCCGGCGCAACCCCTTTGTACTTGCCGCCCGATTGCGCGCCCAGGCCGCCGATGATGCCGGCGCAGTGCGTGCCATGCCCCGTCGTCGTATCCGTATCGGGTAGATTCTCGAGCGCCAGCGCACCCACGGGCGTGGGCGGCGCAATGCCCGCGAGAATGTCGTTCACGTCCGCGACGATCTTCACATTTTGAACGGTGTGCGACGGATACGCGAGGTCGGGGCGCAGCCCATCGATGCCCGAGTCGAGCACCGCGACGCCGACCCCCGCTCCCGTCACACCGGTGGCAACGACTTGATCGGCATGCGTGCCGGGCACGCTCTGATTCAGCAGGTACTTCAGCGGCCGATTCAAATAGACGGATCGCACGCCTGCCAAAGCGCGCAATCCCGTGATTTGCGCCGCCGTCGCGCGCACGGCGACGGCATGCAGATGGGGAAACTGCAGAACGCCGAGCCCCAGCCCCTCCAAAGCGCTGGTCAGCTTCGCGAGCCCCGTGCTGGGCGCGTCGTAGCTCACCACCACGTCGAATTTGGCCGCTGGCAACGCGCCCGCGAGTACGTGGGCAAGCCGCGGATCGAGCGATGCCGAATGGGCCAATGCGGTCGATGCCGAGCGGGTACCATCGTGCCGCTCGTCGCTGGAGCACGCGGCGAGAACGAGCAGCGCGAGCGAAACGAATCCGCGGCGACGCAGTGAATCGTCCATGAGTAACCTCCGAGAACGCGGGGCCTCTGTTTGTTTCTTCGGCGCCCACTGGCCTCAACAGTGGAGCCGGTCCCATCTATGGCACGGGTGAAAAATTCGATCAATCATGGACGGGCATCGCGGAGTCCGATGAACATCGATTTGTCCGAAGGCCCCACACATGTGGTTCGCGCCCGAAGCGGCTTCTACAAAGTCAAAGCGCCTCCTATAAAGGGATCATGACCTTTCCCGGCCTATCAGCATCTGCGCGGATGTTTGCCCATGTGTGTGCGCTCGCGGTGTTGTCCGCAGGATGTGCTGCCCAGCAGGGCCCCGTGGCCCCGATTCGGGGCAGCGGCGGGGACGACTTGGTCCAGCTCACGCAGGAGCTGCTCGATGCCATTGCGCCCGGCAAGAAAGAGGTGTGGGACCGCTACCTGGCGCCCAAGGCCGTCTACACCGACGAGAATGGAAAGACGTTCACGCGTGAGGAGTTCCTCAACGAGTTGAAGCCGCTCCCGCCGTACGCGCACGGCACCTTGCGCATCAAGAAATCCACCGTGCGCATGTCGAGCGACCACGCGGTCATCGTTCACGAGGACGAGGAGATCGAGGAGATTTTCGGTCAGAAGATCGTCACCGGCTTCGTCATCACCGACACGTGGCGCATTCGTCAAAACCGCTGGGAACTGCTCGCGTCGAGCGTCGTCGGTGTCTCCGCCGATCCCGTGGTGGCGAAGCTGCCGTCGGCGCGTCTCGATGCGTTCGTCGGCGACTACGCGGTGACCGGGGCCACGATCTCGATCAAGCGCGACGGCGATCATCTATCGCTTTTGCGCGAGGGCAAGCCGGCCGTGCCGCTCTTTGCCGAGGGCGATGGCATCTTCTTCGTGCGCGGAAGCTCGGATCGATGGGTCTTCATGCCCGACGATGCGGGCGCTATCGCGGAGATGAGACAGCGCCGCCGGGGGACGGACGTGGTGTGGAAGAAGGCAAAACGCTAGCCGGTTTTCTCAAATTGCCCACCTGCGCGAGCACGACGCCCATGAAGAGCGTCGCCGCGCCGGTGAGCTCGATGGCGCTGAGTTTTTCCCCCAAGAGCAGCCACGCCACCGTCGACGCGATCACGATCTCGAAGGTGCTCATCACGCCCGCCACGGGCGAGGGCAGGTAACGCAACGCCGCGATGCCCGTGAGGTACGCGGCGACGGTTCCCACCAGAATGACGTAGGCCATGGCCATCCACGCGGGCGCCGCCAAAGGCCCGAGCGGCGCCGTCTCGCCAAGGCGCGCCAGCGGCAAGGTCCACGGTGGCGCCAGGACGATGCACGCGGCCGCGCCGACGGTGCTGCCCAGGGCGGCCAACGCCAGCGGGTGCCGCCCGCCGACGCCGCGCTCGCCCATGAGGAAATAAGCCGCCAGGCAAATGGCCGAACCGAACCCCGCGATGGCACCCACCGCATCGAGCACGGGACCGCGCCACACCTGCTCGATGAGGGCGACGCCCACCACCGCGAGGCCAATGCCCACCCACGTCGTCGGTGCGAGGGTGCGCTTTTGGACGAATCGCGCCCAGAGCGCAACGAGCACGACAGCCATGTACTCGAGCAAGAGCGCGACCCCCACCGGCAGGCGCGCCAGCGCAATGAAGTAGAGCAACTGGATGCCAAAGAACCCGAGTAGCCCGTAGCCGAGCAAAAAGGGAATGCTCCCGCGGGTGATGCGCAGCGACTTGGGGTCACGCAAAAGTGCAATGACGAGCAGTGTCAGCGACGTGCCCATCAAACGAAGCTGCACGACCTGGAACGGCGACAATCCCACGCCAATCACGGCCTTGGCCGCGGGCCCTGTCGTGCCAAAGCAAACATTGGATAGCAAGACGAGAAGGGCGCCGGCCCACGGATGGCGATTCGATGACATGGGAAGTGTCCCATCTCAATAGGGCCTCGTGATCCATTTCGGAGAATATTTCTTGCTCGATGGGCTAGCGCAGGCAAAAACGTGGGAATCTGGATGCTTCCATCAGTCGCGCTCTTATCGGAATCGGTACTATTTCTATCACTCGAAGACGTCGTGGCCTGTGGCGGGGCGGACCTGCAAATGGCCGCCGACGACGTGGCGGAAGGCTTCGCATTGCTCTTGGAGAAGCGGGTGCAATTGCCCAAAAAGACCTCCTTGCAGCCGTGTCCTGGAAAACCGGAAAGTGAAACCGGCTTTTTCAATGTGATGCCCTCGCTGGTTCAGCACTGGGAACGCGATGTTCTCGGTTGCAAGATCATGGGCTCCATGCCCGGCAATGTGGAGCGAGGGCTACCGCGGGCCTCGGGCTTCATTCTTCTCTTCGACCCGGAGACGAAGCTGCCCATGTGCGTGATGGATGCGCAGGCCATCAGCGCGACCCGTACCGGTGCGGTGTCGCTCCTGGCCGCCCGCCGGCTTGCGCGCAGCAGCACCCGCGAGCTTGGCCTCGTGGGCGCCGGGATCAACATGCGCACGCAGCTCCTCGGGCTGAGCGCGGCGCTGCCCGAGCTGAAACGCGTGCGCGTGCACGCCCGCGGTCTGTCGCGCCATCGGTTCGCCGAGGAAATGGGGGCACGAACGGGGCTCTCCATCGTCGCCGTGGACTCACCCGAGGAAGCCGTTCGCGGGGCGGACACGATCGTGACGTGCGTCTCCGTGGATCACGAGCCCATCGTTCGCGCGCCTTGGATTGCGCAGCGCGGAGTGACCATCTTTTCCATTGGTGGATTCGAGGTCGACCTCGACGTGCTCACGCGCATGGATCGGGTCGTGGCCGATCGATGGGAAGACGTGCGCAGCCGCGGTGTGCAGGCGCATGCCATCGCCGTGGAGCGCGGCCTCCTGCCCGCCTCGCGCGTCGAAGATCTCGGGCCCATCTTGGCGGGGCTCAGCCCGGGCCGGCGCTCGGACGAGGAGAGCATCTTCTTCTCGCCGGTGGGGCTTGCCTTCGAAGACGTGCTCGTGGCCCATCGCGTCTATCGCACCGCCGTGGCGCGCGGAGTGGGGCACCGCTTTCGCACGTGGCGGAATCCGCAGTGGATTTGACCTGCGAGCCGCTGTTCGAGGCGGCGTGCCGCATGACACGCGATGCGCGTGCCCGGCTGGTCCGGGCGTTCTACGAGCCGCCGCCGGCCGGCGAAGCGCGTCTCACCTTGGATCGACCCTTCGTGCTGCCCATCGGCCTGGAGCCCGCGCGCGTGCACGCAGCATTGCGCGATGCGCAGGCCTTCGTGCGCGCGCTGGTCGCGTTGGAGGCGCACGCGTACGGCCCCGACGGGGGCGACGTGCTCGCGCGGTTGATGCGCTCACTCGAGCCGGGCAGCGTGCGCCTCGTCGAGCAATGCCGCTATGAATCGAGCGAATCCGTGCGGCGCCGGCTGCGGCGCATGGACGCGTTCCTGGATCCGCATAGCGGCGTCTTTTCGGCCATCGAGGTCAATCAGATTGCACCGCTCTCGTTCTATTGGCACGACATCGATCAGCGCCTCGCGGCGCACATTCTCGGCGAGCTCGGTTTTTCCTATGCGCCGCGACGCCTCGCCCCGCGCGTGTTCGATTGGCTTGCGGGCGAGCTGCACGCGCGCCATCCGGGTCGCGAGCTGCGGTGCGTGGCGCTCGTGTCGGAGCACGGCTACGAAGGAAAAAAGGAGCTCCCGTACCTCGCGCGCTCGTGCGAGGCCGCCGGCCGGGAATGCGGGCACGATGTCGCGATATTGCATGCGTACCCGAACGAGGTTCGCTTGGCCGGCGGAAAACCCGTCGTGCGCGGGCGCGAAGTGGACATCGTTTGGCGGCAATCCGTTTACCTGGATCCATACCCTCCGTCGGATGTCGCCGATTACGAAACGATCTGCGGCCACCCGGAAGAGCACCTCATCGTGAATGCGGCGCGCTCGTTCCTCACGGCGAGCAAAGATACCTTTGCGCTTCTTTCGGCCCCGCGCATCGTGCAGAAGCTCGCGCTCTCGCCCGAGGACGTGCGCGCCCTCGGCCGGGTGCTGCCCGAAACGGTGAACCTCGCGCACGCCCCGGAGGAGCGCGTGCGCATCCTGGAGAATCGACCCGAGTGGATCTCCAAGCCGACGGATTCCTCCTTTGGCGAGGGGGTCGAATTCGGCAGCCTGCACACGGCGGCGAGCTGGGGGCGCCTCGTGGATGCGCGCCAAGATGGGCGCTTCGTCTTTCAGCGGCGCATTCCCTCGCCGGTGTTGCCTTGGGTGGAAATCGCGCCGGACGGCGAACCGCGGCGGCGCGATGTAGAGTTCGATTTTTGCCCGCACCACGTCGACGGCGAAATGGCGGGTACCGCCACCTTGCGCGTGCACCTTCACGAGCCTTCCTTCGGCGATCGTGCCATGAACGTCGCCACGGGCTCGTTCTTGACGCCCTTCGTGACACCGTGACGCCATTTCTCGTTTCGCCCCTCGCATCGTCGCCACGTCCGGGCGCGCCCTGTTGGGCACCCGTCACGTCGCCCCTGGAATCGGTGCGCGCGCTCGAAGGCGCGCTGGTGTCGCTTTATCGCGCGCACCTGGCCGTGCTCGCGCACCCGCCGGAGGGCGAGCTGGGGGCAGCCATCGGGGCGATGCAGCGCTTTTACGGCGATTGGCCGTACCTCTCCGACGAGCCACGCCGGCATCCTCCGGAGACGCATCTCTTCGGGCGCCCGGACATCGTCTTGTCGAACGATGGCCCCAAGGTGGTGGAGACCAACTTCGATACGGCCGTGTCTGGTTACGAAAAGCCCGACGCGGCGTGGTGTTTCGCGGCAGAACGCTTCGATTTGGACCCGGCGGCGTGGGGCGGGCGCCCGCTCGTGGGGCTGCGCGACCACTTCGAACAGTTCGGGGATCGCGCGCCTTGCCTCGTTCATTGGGTCCGAACCGTGGCGGCGGCGCCGGAATGCGAGCCGATTCTCGCGTTCCTCAACGAGAACCGTTGCGGAATTCGGCATATTGCCCACTACGCGGGCGAGCCTGCGCCGGCGTTTTCCAAATCCGTCCCCGGTTTTCTGCACCGTGCGTGCACCCTGTACACCGTGAATCGCCAGCGCGCCCTCTTCGAGCGAACGCTGCGCCCGCTGGTGCCACATGTCCTCGGTGGGACGGTGCCCCTCGGGCTGAGTGTGCTTCAATCCAAGCTTTTCCTCGCGTGTTTGAGCGATCCGCGCACGCGCCCGACGACCCTCACCGAGGACGAAATCGACGCCGTGGAAGCGCTCATTCCGCCAACGCGCATGTTGGGGCAACTGCACGGTGCCGAATGGGAGCGCGTATGCCGTTCACGCGGCGATTTCGTCCTGAAGCGAAGCGATTCGCACGAGGGGCGTCACGTCGTTTTCGGCTGCAATCTGCCGCAAGATGAATGGGAGAATCTGCTGCGAAGCCTTCCCGAGCAGGCACCCGGCCCCGACGGCGTTCCGCCCATGTGGCTGGTCCAGGAGCGGGTGCGGCCCCGGGAATACAGTCTGCTCGAATACACCGAGGCAAGGTGCGTCGAGCGGCGCAGTGGACTATCCTGCTCGCCGTACATGTTTGGCCCGCACCTTCGCGGGTTCGAAACATGGCGTCTCCCTTTCGTCCCGAATCACGGCATGCTCGAGGAACCGAATCACCTAGGGCACCTGTTTCAATGAGTTCAACGAGTTCGATGAGCGCAGATCCTACGGAAGCACGATTGATCGAGCTGGAGATTCGCTACTCCCATCTCGAGCGGCTCGTCGAGCAATTGAATCGGGTGGTGTTCGAGCAGGGCAAGACCATCGAAGGCCTGCGCGCGGAGCTTCTTCGGATGCGCAATCGGTTGGACGACGCCCCGGAAGCGATTAGAGATCGTACGACCCATTTGGTGGACGAGAAGCCACCGCACTACTAAACGAACGAACTCACCTCAGGAGCGGGACCGGCTCCCGACCATCAGCCGGTCCCGCTTCGCTTTTCCTCTACCGCATTCGCATCGGCCCTCATCAAAGAACGGACGGCGCCTTGTCGAGCGCAGCCTTCAGGGCGTCCATGTCGGTGTCCAATTGGTTCTTGGTTCCGTCCCAATTGGCCATCGTCACCATGTCGATTTGGGTCATGTCTCGACGAAGCGCATCGCGCTTGGAGTGAATATCCGGCAACGCCGCATCGAGCTCGGCCTTCGTTTTGCCCGTGGCCGTTCGCTGCTTGGTGTCGAGCTTCTGGATCGTCTTGTCGATGTCCTCGACCTTCGACGACAGCTTGGTGCGGTAGTCTTCCCTCGTCTTGACGAAGTTGGCATTGGCCTCGGCGGTCTTCTTGTCGACCTCGGCCTGCGCCGACGTGATCTTCGTGGTCGACTCTTTCACGGCCTCGTTGCTCTTCTTGTCCGCCTCCCGCTGGGCCGAAGTCACCTTTTCTTGTTCTTCGCGACCGGTGCGTTCGCACGCGACCGCAGCCGAAAGCGCGGTGAGCGCGGCCGCGAAGATCAGAGTGGTACGCGATAGGTTGGGCATGACGTTGTCTCCTCCATGACGGCCCCCCTCGTGGTTCTTCTGGTTCGCCCCGTCATGTCAGCATCACGCATGCCACCGTTTCCTATAAGGCTATCGGTCAGCGGGCTCGTGTGTCTTGGTGTGGCGATGCGTCACGCCGGTCACGTCTGCCACGAAGGGTCACACTGGAGGTGGGTTGCGCTCGAAAAGCCGCTGGTGCCAATACGGATACACCGGCGTCGTCGCGCTGACCTCATCGAGCTTGGCGCGTTGCTCGGGCGTGAGCTTCCAGCCGACTGCGCCGATGTTTTGCCGGAGTTGCTCTTCGTTGCGCGCCCCGAAGATGACGCTCGAGACCGTGGGCCGCCCGAGGAGCCAGTTGAGGGAGATCTGCGCGACGGTCTTGCCGGTTTCTTTCGCGATCTCGTCGAGCGCATCGACGACCTTGTACACATGTTCGTTCGGGACCGGCGGGCCCTCGTCCACCGTGATCTTGGTGTGGAGGCGACTCTCCGCCGGCAACGGTTGCCCGCGGCGGACCTTGCCCCCGAGCCTTCCCCAGCCGAGCGGGCTCCAAACGAGGGTGCCCACTTTTTCCTCGAGCCCCAGCGGCATCAGCTCCCACTCGAACTCGCGCCCCACGAGCGAGTAATAGGCTTGATGGGCGACGTAGCGCGAAAAGCCGTATTGGTCCGCGATGGCCAGGGACTTCATCAGGTGCCACCCGGAGAAATTCGAGCAGCCCACGTACCGGATCTTGCCCGCGCGAACGAGATCGTCGAGCGTGCGCAGCGCCTCGAAGATCGGCGTCTGCGCGTCGAAGCCGTGGAGCTGGTAGACATCGATGTAGTCGGTCCCGAGGCGCTTGAGCGAGCCCTCGACGGCCGACACGAGGAAGTGCCGCGACGAGCCCACGTCGTTCGGGCCCTGGCCAAAGCGGAAGCTGCCTTTGGTGGAGATGAGCACCTTGTCGCGCCGGCCGGCGATGGCCTTGCCCAGGATTTCCTCCGAGAGGCCATCCGAATAGGTGTTGGCCGAGTCGAAGAAGTTGACCCCCGCCTCGAGGCAGATGTCGACCAACCGCCTCGCGTCGTCGACCCCGTTCTTTCCCCAACTGCCGAAGAATTCCCCCCGCCCGCCGAACGTCCCCGTGCCGAAGCAAAGGACGGGAACTTTGAGTCCTGAACCGCCAAGCTGTCTGAATTCCATTTGCAGTGCCTTGACCTTTCGTCGTGTGCCTGTACCTGGATTGAGGGCAAGATAGCCCCGAGTCCTCCGATGATTAATGCCGCCCTCTTCATTCCCTGTTACGTCGACCAGTTCTATCCGCATGTTGGGCTCGCCACCCTGGAACTGCTCGAACGCTATGGCGTCCGCGTAGAGTACCCGCAGGCCCAAACTTGTTGCGGTCAGCCGGTTTTCAATTCGGGTTCGTTCGATGTTGCCAAGCCCATCGCGGACAAGTTCCTGGAGGTGTTCTCATCCTACCAATACATAGTGTGCCCATCTGGGAGTTGCACCTCCATGGTGCGCAATCACTACGCCGAGCTGGTGCCGGATCGCATCGCCGAGCTCCGCAGCAAGACCTTCGAGCTGTGCGAGTTTCTCCATGACGTGTTGGGGGTGAAGCCCGAGGGGCGATTTCCGCATCGCGTGGGTTTGCACGCGAGCTGCCACGGCTTGCGGGAGCTGCGTCTGGGCAGTGGGAGTGAGCGGCGCGTGCAGCCGTTCGACAAGGTGCGGTCTCTTTTGTCCGGGCTCGAAGGCATTCAATTTGCGGACCTCTCGCGCAAGGACGAGTGTTGCGGTTTTGGGGGCACCTTCGCGGTTGGTGAAGAGGCGGTGTCGGTGGCGATGGGCAATGGGCGCATCGCGGATCATGAGCGTGGTGGGGCCGAGATCATCACCGGCGGAGACATGAGCTGCCTGATGCACCTCGATGGATTGCTGCGGCGGCAGAAGAAGCCGATACGCGTGATGCACGTGGCGGAGATTTTGGCGGAGGCGACAGCCAATGAATGAAGGGACGACGGAGCACCCGGAAAACGCCGCGGCGTTCGTGGCGAACGATGCGCGGCTGAAATGGCATGACCAGTCCTTGTGGTTCGTGCGCGAGAAGCGCGATCGCGCATCGTCGGTGATTCCCGAGTGGGAGTCGTTGCGCGCGCTCGGCGCGGACATCAAAGCGCACACGTTGTCGCGCCTGGCCGACTACTTGGAGGAGTTCGAGAAGAAGGCGACGGCGCTGGGGGCGCACGTGCACTTCGCGCGCGATGCGGAGGAGCACAATCGCATCGTCCATGGATTGCTCCGGGAGCGAAATGTCACGCGCGTGGTGAAGAGCAAATCGATGCTCACCGAGCAGTGCGGATTGAATCATCATTTGGAGGCGCACGGCATCGAGGTCATCGACACGGATTTGGGCGAGCGCATCGTGCAGCTCCGGCACGAGCCGCCCAGCCACATCGTGATGCCGGCGATCCATTTGAAGAAGGAGGAGATTGGCGATCTTTTCCACGACACGATGGGCTCGGCGTCGGGCATTTCCGATCCCAAGGTGCTGACCGAGGTCGCGCGGGGGCAGCTTCGCGGGAACCTTTTGGCGGCGCAAGCGGGGATCACGGGGGTGAATTTCGCCATCGCGGAGACGGGCGGTTTCGTGGTGTGCACCAACGAAGGCAATGCGGATTTGGGCACAGCGATTCCGCCGTTGCACATCGCCTCCATGGGCATCGAGAAGGTGATTCCGCGGGCGAAAGATCTGGGGGTATTTTTGCGGCTGCTCGCGCGCTCCGCCACCGGGCAGCCGGTGACGGCGTATTCGTCGCATTTCCACGGGCCGCGGCCCGGCGGAGAGCTGCACATCGTGATTGTCGATCACGGGCGCAGCGAAATCCTGGGTCGCGAGCACTACCGGCGCACCCTGCAGTGCATCCGCTGCGGGGCGTGCATGAACACGTGCCCCGTGTACCGGCGCAGCGGTGGCCATAGTTACGGGGTGACGGTGCCCGGGCCTTTGGGGGCGGTGCTGGCGCCGCACATCGATCCAAAGAAGCACCGCAGTTTGCCGTTTGCCTCGACGTTGTGCGGCTCGTGCAGCGATGTGTGCCCGGTGCAGATTGATTTGCATCAGCAGCTGCTCTTGTGGCGGGGCGATTTGGGGCGTGCCGAGCTGATTCCGCTGCGCAAGCGCGCGGCGTCGCAGCTGGCCGGCTGGGTGCTGGCGCGCACGTGGGCGTACGAGTTCTTGGGCCGGATCGCCCGCTGGATTTTGCCGAAGCTGCCGAAGGCGCTTCTTCGCGCGAACGACTGGGGGCGCCAGCGCGAGCTTCCACCTGCACCGAAGGAGAGTTTTCGCGAGATGTACCGGAGGCGTCGTGGCCAATAGCCGAAACGATATTTTGCGCGCGCTGCGTGCGGCGCACGTTCCACCGAAGCCGCTGCCCGATCTGCCGACGTCGGGCGTGCAGTATCCCGACGTGCACGCTCAATTCGCCAAGAGCCTTTCCGACGTGGGTGGACGGTGCATTTTCGCCGGCGATGGCGATATCGAAATAGCGCTTTCGAAATTGCCGGAATACGCGTCGGCCATTCGTGTTCTGTCGCTGGTGCCGGGCGCGAAAAAGGCCAACGTGAACATGGCGGCCATCATCGACCCCACCGAGCTCGCGGACGTCGACGTGTGCGTGCTGCCCGGCCAATTGGGCGTGGCCGAAAACGGCGCAGTCTGGGTCGTCGAAGACGGCTTCCCCTTCCGCGCCGGCTGGTATTTGGCCCAGCACATGGTGCTCGTGCTTCGCGCCGACACCATCGTGCACAACATGCATGAGGCCTACGAGCGCATCTCCGTGGGCGCGCGGGGCTTTTCGACCTTCATCTCGGGCCCCTCGAAAACCGCCGACATCGAACAATCCCTCGTCATCGGCGCCCAAGGCCCCCGCTCCTGCACGGCGCTGGTCGTCTGAAGAGAATTGAACAGGGAGGCGGGGAGGCGGGGAGTTTTTTTTTTATAAAAAATCTCTTAAACTCCCCGTCTCCCCGCCTCCCTGTTCAATCTTCTCTTCTTCGATTAGGGGCGCCACATGGCGATGCAGGCTACGGCGAAGGCTGCCAGCATGAGGAAGAAGAACGACACCTGCAGCACCAGTGACGGTGGGGGCTTGGGCTCCCACACATGGGTTTTCACCAGGGATGAGGAGGGCGTCATCGAGGAGGGTGGGGGCATCATCGACGAGGGCGGGGGCTCGACGATGGTTGCGGCGGCTGCCTCGGCCATGGCCCGCACCGGTTCGACCAGGGTGTGCGCCGGCTCGGTGAGGCTTGGCGGCGGTTCCGTATCGGCATCGCCAAGACCGCTCGCGGCGAAGGCCTCCAGCTGTTCGGCCAGTACGGATGCGGACGCGGTGCGCTGATCGCGATCGCGGGTGAGGCAACCGTCGAGGATGCGTTCCAGTTCCGGTGCGATGTCCGGGCGCAGCTCGCGGAGCGGCGGCGGTGTCTTGTGCAAAATCGCCACGACCAGATCGCTGAGGGACTTCTCCTCGAAGGGGGCGACTCCGGCAAGCATCTCGTAAAAGATCACGCCGAGCGACCAAATGTCGGTGCGGACATCGACCCGCTTCGAGTCGTACAGCTGCTCGGGCGACATGTACGCCGGTGATCCGAGCAGCGTCTTCGTAACGGTGAGCTCGGCCTCTTCCTGATCATCCGATGTGGCGAGCGTCGATGGCCGGTTCGCCTTCGAGACACCGAAGTCGAGCACTTTGACCACGTAGCCCCCGTCACCCCGCCGGTGCAGGAACAGGTTGGCCGGCTTGAGATCGCGGTGGACGATGCCGTGCCGATGCGCTTCTGCGACACCCTTCAGTGCTTGACGAAGGATATCGACGGCCTCCCATACCGCGAGCCTTCCGCGTTTGCGCAAAAGCCCTTCCAGGTCGACACCCTCGAGAAACTCCATGACCATATACGGAAGGCCATCCGGCGTGCGACCGGCGGCAAACACACGTGCCACGTGGTCGCCCTCGACACGCGCAGCCGCACGGCCCTCATTCACGAATCGTGTCGCGGCCAAAGACGAGGCCGCGATCTCGGGAAGCAGTACTTTGATGGCAACCCGCCTGTCCAGGTCGATATCTACCGCCGAATAGACGGCACCCATACCGCCGCAGCCAATCTGCCGCTCGATTCGGTACTTCTCTAGAAAGACCTCACCCTCCATCAACATGGACAACCCCCGCATGCGCGTCAGAGTTCCTCGACGTTGTGCATTGAGCAACCGTCGTTCCAGGCCTCGAGTGCGCGACTATCTCATGAAATCGCCGAAACTATTGCTCCGTTATGCGCGGTTGCGGTGTTGCACCCTGTTGCACCGCTGTTGCGCCATCCTGTTGCGCCCCGTTGCGCACCACATCATCGTGAACACGAATCTCTCCGCGGACAATCGTAGCGGCGCTCATTCGTGACCAATTGTCATCCGCTCGGCCGACACGGTCCACGTCCTGCCGGCGTGAGGTGGCTCTCGGGCGCACCTTCTGCGCGCTCTCCAAGAAAGGATTTCGTCGAGGCGCTGCGATGTCTGCGGCAACCTCTCGTGGCGATACCAGCGACGCTGGAGCGGAGTGGTTCTTCCGGCTCGTCGGAAGGCCGCGGTGCGCCGGGCTCGTGCTCTCACGTATCATCGCGCCCACCCCACGGACTGGAGGAGGAGCGACCGATGAGAACGAATGCATGGCTGGCACTTATCGTAGTAGGCATGGCGATCGAGGGCTGTTCCAATCCGTCGCCCGCGGCGGGGAGCGGCACGACACCGGCGGCTGCAGGAGCCGAGGGGACGCGCGACATCGAAGTCGATTCCCAGATGGTGGACTGCACGGGCGTGGGGCCGCAGAAGTGCTTGCGCATTCGAAACAACCCCCAGGCCGAGTGGGAGCTTTGGTACTCGGGCATCGAGGGATTCACCCACAAGGCCGGCATGAAGTACCGCCTTCGCATCCGTGAGGAAAAGGTACCGAATCCCCCGGCGGATGGTTCGAGCTTGCGATTAATCTTGGTCGAGGTGCTGGAACAAACCCCTGCCAAGCCCTAGAGGCGGACCCATGACCCGAAATCTCGACCATCTTCGAACGATCGCCGAGCAAACCCGATTCGAAAAAACGGGGCGCTACGACGAGGTGCTCCGCTTGGCGCGCGCGTACGCCGAGACCTGGCCCGATGCCGTGCGCTGTTTCGATTTCGGGGTCACCCCCGAACAACGTCCGATGATCGCGCTGATCGTGTCGCGGACCGGTGCACTCACGGCGAAGGAGATTGCCGAGCGGAAGATCCCGGTGCTCTTTCTGCAGGGCGGGATTCACCCCGGCGAGAGCGATGGCAAGGATGCCGGCTTCATGGCTTTGCGCGACATGCTCGAGGGCCGGCTCGCGGCGGGGGCGCTGGAGAAGAGCGCCATTCTGTTCGTGCCGGTTTTCAACGTGGATGGGCACGAGCGCTTCGGAAAATGGAATCGCCCGAACCAAGTCGGCCCCGAAGAAATGGGCTGGCGCAGCACCTCGCAGAATCTCAACTTGAATCGCGATTACGCCAAGGTCGATTCGCCGGAGATGCAGGCCATGATGCGCCTGCTCCTGGAATGGAACCCTCTCGTCTATGCCGATTTGCACGTCACCAACGGGGCGGATTTCGAACACGACGTCTCCGTGCAGGTGGAACCCATTCACACGGGCGATCCGGCGCTGCGGGCGACGGGGCTCGATCTGCGCGAGCACGTCATCGCCAAGCTGGCGGCGGAAGGATCGCTGCCCCTGCCATTTTATCCGAGTCTGGCGCGGCAGGACGACCCCGAATCGGGTTTCGAGCATTACGTGTACAGTCCACGCTTCTCGACCGGCTATTGGAACCTGCGCAATCGCTTCACGCTGCTTTTGGAGACGCACTCGTGGAAGAGTTACGAGGCGCGTATCCGCATGACATTGAATACCATCGCCGGGCTCACGGATTGGACGGTCAACAAAGGGCCCGCGGCGCTGGCCTTGGTCGAAAAGGCAGATATCGCCGGCGCCGCGCTGGGCGGGCAGCCCGTCGAAATCGATTACGGTCTCAGCGACGAGGTGACCCAAATCGAGTTTCGCGGATATGCCTATACGCGCGAACCGTCGCCCATCTCGGGGCAGCTGGCCACGCGCTACGATCCGTCGAAGCCGCAAATCTGGCGGGTCCCCTTGCGGACCGGAGTCGTGGTGAAGCGAACCGCGCCCGCGCCGAAGGGCGGGTACATCGTTCCGGCGGCGTACGCGCAAGACATCGGTGCGCGGCTCGCGCTGCACGGCATCGCGTCGCGGCAGTTGAGTGAGCCGATGGCCGCGGCGCCGGTGGAGGCATTCCGGGCCTCGAAGGTGACGTTCCAGCCCGCGCCCTTCGAAGGGCGCACCATGGTGGCCGTCGAAGGGGCGTGGCATGCGGAGAAGCGCGAGATCCCCTCGGGCTCGCTGTTCGTTCCCATCGCGCAGCGTTTCGCGCGTCTCGCCATGGCGCTGCTCGAGCCGCAGGCGCCCGATTCGTTCGGCGCGTGGGGCTTCTTCAACGCCGTCTACGAGCGAAAAGAGTACATGGATGCCTACGTGGCCGAGCAGGTTGCGCGGGAAATGTTGGCGGCCGATCCCGAGTTGGCGGCTGAGTTCGCGCGAAAGCTGGGAAATGAGCCCGATTTCGCGCGCAGTCCGGCGGCGCGGCTCGACTTTTTCTACCGCCGTCATCCTTCGTTCGACGAGCGGCTCGACCTGTACCCCGTCTACCGAACCGACGCGGACTCGTTCTAACTCCTTCGAATAGACGCTTGCGCGATGCCTCGGGGCAGACTAGATACGCTGCCCCCCTGCGTGGCACGTCGTGTACTCGCCACGACGTCTTCAAACAAGGAGGCGTAAATGCGCAGAGCTTTGGGACTCGATCTCGGGACGACGAACAGTGCGCTCGCTTTGGCGGGAGCCGAGCGGGACGTCACCCTCGCGCACTTCGAACATCGCGGCGGCGTCACGGACACGTTTCGGTCCATCTTGTACTTTCACCCCGATGCGCGCGACGCGCGTCGGGGCATCACCTCGGTAGCGGGCCCCACGGCCATCGACGAGTATCTGGAAGCCGATGGCACCGGACGGCTGATTCAATCGCTCAAGACGTATTTGTCCGATCCGGGCTTCGAGGCCACCAGCGTCTTCGGACGCAACTACACGCTGACCGATCTTCTCTCGTTTCTCGTGCGCGCCCTGTGCGGGCTGGCCGAGAAGCAAATGGGCGCGTTGGGACCGCGCATCGTCGTCGGCCGGCCGGTTCACTTTTCCGGCGGCAAAGGCGACGACGACGATGCGTTTGCCGAAGGACGCTTGCGAAAGGCGATTGCCGCTGCCGGTTTCGAGGACATCGTCTTCGAATACGAGCCGGTGGCCGCTGCGTACTATTACGAATCGCGCCTCGATCATGACGAGCTGGTGCTCATTGCCGACTTCGGCGGCGGTACGAGCGACTTTTCGCTCATCCGCGTCGGACCTTCGGCGCGCAAGTCTCCGCAATCCGAGCGCATCTTGGGCAACGACGGTGTGGGCCTCGCCGGTGATGCGCTCGATGCGAAGATTCTTCACAACGTGGTTTCTCCGTATTTGGGACTTGGCTCCTCGTACCGATCCATGCTCGGCAAAGAGCTGCCGGTGCCGGTGTGGATTTACGGGAAGCTCCGTCGCTGGCACCACCTGTCGTTTCTCAAGTCGAAGCGAACGACGGAGCTACTTCGCGAAATTCAGGACCAGTCGCTGGAACCGGAGAAAATTCGCGGGCTCGTGCACATCATCGATCAGGACCTTGGTTACCACCTGTATCGGGCCATCGAAAAGACCAAGGTCGCGCTCTCCAAGGACGATCGCACGACCTTCCTCTTCGAGGATGAATCTTTGCGCATCGAGCACGCGCTCACCCGCGCCGACTTCGAGTCATGGATCGACGAGGAAACCGGGGCCATGTCCGAGTGCGTCGACCGCCTGCTCGCGCGGGTCGGATTGAGCGCCAAGGACGTGGACCGCGTGTTCATGACCGGCGGAACGTCGTTCGTTCCGGCCGTGCGCCGCATCTTCGACTCGCGATTCGGCGCCGAGAAGATCGAGGCCGGCGGCGAAATGATCTCCGTGGCCAGCGGCCTCGCGCTGCGCGCGCACGATCTCTCGTAGTCGACTTCAGCGTTCGCTATCCAAGTGGGCCATGTGCACGGTGGCGTATCGGTCGCCGCGGAATGAGCCCACCGGGACGATGGTTTCCAATGCACGAACGTCTTCGGCGGATAGTGGCTTGTCCAACACGCCGAGGGCGTCGTCCAGTTGCGCGCGCGTCCTTGCGCCAACCAGCGGAACGAACGCGGGCTGCTTGGCGATGGCCCACGCGATGGCGAGTTGCGAGGGTGTGCGGCCGCTGGCCTCGGCGAAGGCACTGAGCCGCGCCACGATTTGCTCGTTGTGAACGCCATCCTCGCCGCTGAAACGAGGAAGGTGCGCGCGGAAGTCGCTTGCGTCCTTGGGCTTTCGTCCGCTGAGCAAACCGCGCGAGAGGATGCCGTACAGCGTGGCGCTGATTCCGAGTTCCTTCAGCACGGGGAAGATCTTCTGCTCCGGCCCGCGGCTGGCCAGTGAATATTCGATTTGAAGGTCCACGATGGGATGAACGGCATGCGCGCGGCGGATGGTCTCCACGCCGACCTCGGAGAGGCCGATGTGGCGCACGTATCCCTGTTTGACGAGGTCCGAGATGGCCCCGATGGTGTCTTCGATGGGCACGTTGGGATCGAGTCGTGCGGGGCGGTAGACGTCGATGACGTCGACGCCGAGCCGCTTCAAGCTGTACGCGGCGAAGTTCTTCACCGCGATGGGGCGCGTGTCGGCGCCAATCCAGGCGCCGTCGGGGGCGCGCAGGCCGCCGAACTTCACCGAGATTTGCAAATTGTCGCGCTGGTAACCTTGGCCCTCGAGGGCACGCTGGATGAGCATCTCGTTGTGGCCCATGCCATAGAAATCACCCGTATCGAGCAAGGTCACGCCGCGCTCGATGGCCGAGCGAATCGTGGCGATGCCCTCGGCGTCACTGGTGGGACCGTACATGCCGGAGAAGGCCATGCAGCCGAGGCCCAAGCGGAAAACTTTCGGGCCGGTATTGCCGAGCGGGATCGTGTGGGAGGCTTTTTCTCGAGTCATCGTTTTCAACTCCTCGTTGGTTGGCCCCCCATTCGTACGGCTCCCTGTCTCATCAGACCAACGAATAAGATATATGTGAAACATGAACGAGGATTATGGAAGGAACCTGGATCTGAACCTCCTGCGTGTCTTCGTCGCGGTGGCCGATTGCGAGAGCGTGACCGCGGCGGCCGGCCGGCTTTACCTTACGCAGCCAGCCATCAGCGCGGCGCTGCGCAGGCTCACCGAGGCGGTGGGCGTGCCGCTCTTCACGCGCCGCGGGCGCGGGATCGTGCTCACCAAGCGCGGGGAAGATCTGCTGACCATCGTGCGGCCCCACTTGGCCGCGTTGCTCGATGCCGCGCTCGCCCCGGAGCCGTTCGATCCGCGCAGCAGCGATCACACCTTCCGCATCGGATTTTCCGACGTGAACGAGGCGTGGCTGCTACCGCCGCTGCTCCACGTGTTGCGAAAAGAGGCGCCGCGGATGCGCGTCGTCGCGATACCGGTGCAGTTTCGCACGGTGGGGGCAGCGCTCGCCTCCCGTCAGGTCGACGTGGCGGTGACCGTGGCCGACGAGCTTCCGCCGGGCTTCAAACGACGTCCCGTGTACGAGGGCGGTTTCGTGTGCATGTTCGACCCGCGCTATGCGCGCTTTCCATTGCCGCTGCGGGAGCGCGATTACTTCGCCTACGAGCACGTCATCGTTTCGTACAATGGCGATTTGCGCGGCATCGTCGAGGACATGGTGCGCAAGACCCGCAGCGTCCGTTGCTCGGTGTCCAGCTTCCACAACATCGGCGCCATCGTCGAGGGCTCCGGGCTGCTTGCCACCATTCCGGAGGTGGTGGCACGTCACATTTGCAGCGAGCGCCCGCGATTGCAGACGACAGAATTGCCATTTGCAATTGCGGGCACGGCCATGGAGCTCATTTGGTCGGTCGCCGACGACGACAACCCGGCAAATCGGTTCATCCGCGACAAGATTGCGGCCATTGCCGAATCGGAGATCACCATGCGTCAACGATCCGGCGCTTCTCCGCGTGCGCGCGGGAAGGGGCGGACTTCAAGCCGCGGACGAGCCACGCGCGCGTCTCGGCGGGATCGATGACCGCATCGATTTCCAGAAGGGACGCCATATTGATGGCTTTTCCGCGCCGGTACGCTTCGGCGACCATGGCCTGAAAGAACTGCTCGCGCTCCGCCGGGTCGGCAACCGATTCGAGCTCGCGTCGCATGGCCAGGCGCACGGCGCCCTCCAGGTTCATCGGTCCGAATTCGCCCGTGGGCCAGGCCACATTGAAGAACGGCGCGTGGAAGTGCCCGCCCGCCATGGCCTGCGCGCCCAGACCGTACCCTTTGCGCAGCACCACGGTGAAGAAGGGGACGGAGAGGCTTCCCGCGGCGATGAACATGCGCGAGACGTGCCGCACCAGCGCCGTTTTCTCGGCCTGCGGGCCGACCATGAAGCCGGGCGTATCGCAAAGCGAGACGATGGGAAGCGAGAAGGCGTCGCACAATTGAAAGAAGCGCGCCGCTTTGTCGGCGGCATCGGCGTCGAGTGCACCGCCCAAGTGGAAGGGGTCGTTGGCGATCAAGCCCACCGGCCGGCCCTCCAGGCGAACGAGCGCCGTGACGAGGCTGCGCCCGAAATCACGCCGCAGCTCGAGCACCGAGCCCGTGTCGGCCAGGGTCTCGATGATGGGGCGAATCTTGTACGCGCGCCGGCGGCGTTCCGGGAGTGCATCGCGCAGCGTGCTTTGATCGGGGCTCGTCCATGCGGGGGAGGGGCCCTGGAAGTAGCCGAGGTACTTTTTGGCGACGGCCACGGCCTCCACCTCGTCGCGCACGCGAACGTCGACCACGCCGTTCTTGGTTTGCACGTCGATGGGGCCAATCTCTTCGGGCGCAAACGTGCCCAGGCCGCCGCCTTCGACCATGGCGGGTCCGCCCATGCCGATGTTGCTGTCCTCCGTGGCGATGATCACGTCCGCGCAGCCGAGGAGCGCCGCATTGCCGGCGAAACAGCGGCCCGAGGCGATGCCCACGCGCGGTGCAACGCCGGAGAGTGCGGCGAAGGCCAGAAAGCTGGTGGTGTCCAAGCCCGCCACCAAGGGCATGTCCGTGTCGTTCGGGCGCCCGCCGCCGCCCTCGGCGAAGAGCACGATGGGCACGCGCCAATCGGCCGCGAGGGCGAGCATGCGATCGAGCTTCTTGTGCCCCATGCCGCCTTGGGTGCCGGCAAATACGGTGTAGTCGTACGCGAGCACCATGGTGCGCGCGCGCTCCTCACCGACGAGCGCGCGATTGACCGTGCCTACGCCGCAGACGATTCCGTCGGCGGGGCTTCGCTTCACCAGCTCATCGATCGAGTGGCGCTGCCTTTGCGCGGCGAGGGCTAGGGCGCCGTACTCGACGAAGGATCCTTCGTCGACGAGATCGGCGATGTTTTCGCGCGCCGTGCGCTGGCCCGTCTTTCGCCTTTTGGCAACCGCCTCGGGTCGGGCAAGGTCGGTCGTGGCATGGAGACGTGTGCGCAGCTCTGCGAGCTCGGGACGAATTTCGTTGGAATTGTCGTTATCGTTTTTCGGGGTCGTCATGCTAACATCGATATTACTAATTTGAAATGATCCTACTTTGTTAGCGGCACCGCTGCTATTGAAGTGCCATCGTAGAAGGCACCCTGCGGCTTGAACAGGGGGGAGGTGATGATGGTCGGTTTCACCACGGCGGACTGGCTATTCGCACTACGTCTTACATTCGGGGTGATGACGCCTCTTTCTTTGGTTTTGGGGGCGGGCTGCTCGCCTGCGCACGAAGACGTCTCCGAAGACGTGTCGGAGCACACCTTGGCGCTCGAGCAGAGCGGGGAAAGCGGGGAAAGCGGGGAGGGCGGGACGACGGTCCAGGCGGACTTTCATACGCGAAAAACGCCGCCTCGTGCCAAGGGGCAATTCGACGTGATCACCCTTTCATCGCTGCCGGATGCGGTGACGGGCGGCGATGTGCTGGTCGGTTTGCGCGGGCTTTCGGCGGCCGATCAATACACGGTGCAGCGCAACGGCGTGGATGTTACGGCCGCGTTCGGGCGGGGGTCGGACGGCGAGGTGCGAGGTCTGGTCACGGGGTTGATCGTAGGCAACAATCGCATCGAAGCGCTGGCGACTGGACCCAATGGAAAACGGCGAGCCGTACTCGGGGTCATTAATTACCCAATTACTGGGCCGGTGATATCCGGGCCACATCAGTCTCCATTTCTATGCCAAACACGTGAATCCGGTTTAGGCGATCCGTTGGATTCCGATTGCTCGGTTGAAACACGCTATGAATGGTTCTACCGGACCAACGCCTCATCCCCCTCGGACTACAAACCGCTTGCCAATCCGTACGAGGCTTATCCGGCGGACGTGGCGCGCATCCGAACGAAGGACGGTCGCGACGTGCCCTTCGTGGTGCGGGTGGAGTCTGCGACGATCAACCGCGGCATCGCCCGCATCGCGGTGCTCGACGATCCGCATGCGCGCGGTCCCGAGGCACCGTTCGACGCGGCAGGCTGGAACCATCGCGTGTATTACTTTTTCGGCGCGCTGTGCGGCGTGGGGTACCACCAGGGAATCAACACGCCGGGCACGGTGCTCGGGGTGGCATCGCCCGGGGAACCGTTCGACTTCGGCGCCCTTCTCGGGGTGGAGGATCGGCTTCGCCAGGGCGATGCGATCGTGCACTCGACGTTGAGCACCTTCGGCGTCCAGTGCAATGCGCTCATGGGCATCGAGAGCGCGATGATGGTCCTGGAGCACATTACGGAGAGATACGGAATCATCTCGGCCACGGTGGGATCCGGCGGGTCGGGGGCGGCCATTCAGCAATACAACGCGATCAACAATGCGCCGGGCCTTCTCAGCGGTGCGTTGCCCGTTGCCACGTTCGTGGACGTGTGGACCACGTATACGACCGTCGCCGATTGCGGCTTGCTGACGCATTATTACCAGACGCACGCACCGTCGTGGGACGAGGAGAAGAAGGGCGCCGTCGAGGGGCACGATCCGCCCCGGTCCGCACCGCGCACGGGCATCTGTCAGAGCTGGAGCATCCCGGAGCTGCAAGGCATCCTCGATCCGAAGAATGGATGCGATCCTTCGGTGCCGTACGCCCTTCGATACGATCCGGTCACGAATCCCCACGGTGCACGCTGCACCTTGCAGGATGCCAACGTGAACGTCGTCGGGCGCGACCCCGTGACGGGCTTCGCGCGCCGGCCCATCGACAACACCGGTGTGCAATATGGGCTCGATGCATTCAACCGCGGGCGCATCACCGCCGCGGAGTTCATCGATCTCAATCGCCATATCGGCGGGTTCGACATCGATGGTCACTTCGCTCCGGCGCGCATGGTCATGCACCCGGACACCGAGTCGGCGATTTACCGCACGGGCCAGATCATCGGCCGGGGCGCGCTGGACGAGACGCCGGTCATGGATATGGGGCTCTATCTGGATCTCATCCCGCTGGCGAACATCCACGACGCCGTGCGGCCATTTTCCGTGCGTGCGCGCTTGCGGCGTTACTCGGGAATCGACGCCGGGCAGAGCATCTGGCGCGGCTCGAGCGTGACGCCGCCCGATGCGTATCAGGCCCTTGCCCGATGGCTCGAGGTGCTCGACGTCATGCCGTACGGTACGGGTTCCCTGGATCGCGCCCGCGCCGTGGCCTACTCGAAGCCGTTCGCGGCAGGCGATCGCTGTTTCATCGACACGCCGCACGGCCGCGTGCAAGTTCCCGAGAATTTCGACGCGGCCATCGGGCCTTGCGCCGTGTTCTTCCCGGTCTCACGCACCCCGCGCATCGCCGCGGGAATGCCGCTCACCGACGATGTGCTTCGCTGCCAGCGCAAGCCGGTGGATCGTCGCGATTACCTCGCGCCGCTCAGCGAGGCCCAATTCGCCGAGCTGCAATCCATCTTCCCCGACGGCGTGTGCGACTACACGAAGCGCGCCGCGCGCGATGTCGACCACAGCATTCTCTGGCCCACCATCGGCGCCGAAACGCTGCACCCGCCCACAGGGCTCACCTACCGCGTCGCCCGTTCCGTGGCCGTTCCCTAATCCAAGTTCCGGCTGTCCTGGTTTCGCCAGTGCAAGCTCTGGAAGACCTCGGGCACCGCGTTTTCGTGGACGAAGGCGGCGCGGGCAAGGGGATCTCCGTAAAGGCGATACCGCATCCACGCGACCAGGTATCCGAAATAAGGCATGGGACCCAAATTGCAGGCGCTGCTGCACGAATCCTGAATATCGTTGTGGTCGGCGTCGAACAAGGTGGCCTTGGCCTTGGCGACGCCGGCGGGAACCGCATCGTAGAACGCTGCGATCGATTGCTCGCCCTTCTCCTGCGGTGACTGGAACGAAGGCGAGGCGACCACGTCCCGGCTGCCATTGACGAAGAAGACGGAGCCGTTGCGGATGTCGCTGCCGGAGAACCATCGCGGCCCTTTGCATCCGAGATCGAGGCTGCCAAAGCAGATCCACTTTTGCGCCGGCAACTCGATGGGCACGACGGTGGTGACGGGGCGATGGGCGGAGCCGGGCGCATTCGCGGCCGCGAGCGTACGAATGCTACCGCCGGCGCCCTGGGAGTGCCCAAACACGCCGATTTTCGTAGGATCGAGCGCGTGGTGAAACACACTCGACGGGTTGTCGTTCGCCGCGACGAGCCAATCGAGCGACGCGAGCATTTCCTGGCCGGTGCCCGTGGTCACGCTCGTCGTGGCGATGACGACGAAGCCCCACGAGGCCATCTGCGTGAGCAGACGGCTGTATTGCCCCACCGTCGCCGAGGTGCCATTGCCCCAGACGAGCAGAGGATGACGAATGCCGGGCAACCCGACGGTGGCAGGGTAGAAGAGCTCGTACTGCGGCAGCCCCAAGGCATTGTTTACCGTACTCCGCTTCACGAGTGCCGGGCCGGGCACGGCGTACGTCTTCTCGATCGGGAGCGGTTCGCATTGGGCGGACGGTGCCAAGCTGATGGCAAAAAGCAAAATGAGAAGGTATCGGCGCACGTCCTACTTTGATGGCGCACGTAATGGGGAGTCTCGGGCGCAGCCGGCGATAAGCGCCATGTCGTCTCGTTCGCTTCTTAGGCAACATGCAACTTTTTGGTTGCGTGTTTCCGGGCCGATGGTAATGCAACCCGTAGGTTGCTCTTCATGGAGGCTGACATGACAACGACGACGGATCGCATCGAAAAAAAGGTTCTGCTGCGCGCTCCCCGGGCCCGGGTGTGGAACGCCCTAACGACGGCCGAGGAATTCAGCGCCTGGTTCGAGGTCGAGCTGACGGAAAAGGGGAAATTCATTGTAGGTGCACGGGTCGAAGGGCGCTTCTCCAAGGAAGACGTGATTGCGCCCCTCATGACCATCGAGCGGGTCGAGCCCGAGAAGCTTTTCTCGTACCGCTGGGTGCCGTATTCCACGGAGCCGAACATGAACTACGACTCCGAACCGAAGACGCTCGTCGAGTTTCGCTTGGAGGAGCAGGAAGGGGGCGTTCTGCTCACCGTGGTCGAATCGGGTTTCGACTCCATTCCGGTGGCGCGGCGCGCCAAGGCCTATCAGATGAACGAAGGCGGTTGGACGCAGCAGATGGACAACATCGAACGCTATGTCACCGCTCGAACGCGCTAATCGCTCGGGCGAGCAAAAGCTCGAAGCATCGGCCGCGATTTTCGCCGCCCTGGGCGATCCCATGCGCATGCGGCTGGTGGGGCGTCTGAGCTCGGACGGTCCCATGTCCATTGCGCGGTTGACCGCCGGTTCCGGCGTGACGCGTCAAGCCGTGACCAAACACCTCCAGGTGCTCGAAGATTCGGGCCTGGTGCGCGGTATTCGCGATGGTCGCGAGCGGATCTGGGAGCTTCAGCCCGAAGGTCTCGAACAAGCAAAGCAAGATCTCGAGCGCATCTCGCGGCGCTGGGACGAGGCACTCGGCCGCCTGAAGGCTTTCGTCGAAAAATGACGCATGCACAGGTGCTTTGCGATCACTGGATCGCGGACGACCATGATCGAATCATGCATATCCATGTAATTTAATTTCGATCATTCGACACATTTGGAGTTGGTATTGGCATTGCTCGGCAGGGCGCCCATCCGGAGGGCGCTCATGACCATACAAGGCAATGTCGTCAAATTGGCTCTTCTCGTTGGTGCACCCATTCTCGCGGCGACGATTGTCGCAGGGGATGCCTACGCACATGGTTCGATGGAGGCACCGCTCAGCCGCGTTTATGGCTGCCGCCTCGAGAACCCCGAGAGTCCGAAGTCCGCCGCCTGCAAAGCCGCCATTGCGCTGGGCGGAACGCAGGCTGCATACGATTGGAACGAAGTGAATATCCCCAATGCCGCCGGCAACCACCGGGCACTAATCCCCGACGGGAAATTGTGCAGTGCGGGGCGGGACAAGTACAAAGGCTACGACCTCGCGCGCTCCGATTGGCCGGCGACCAACCTGCCTTCTGGCGCGTCGTATACATTCCGCTACAAGGCGACGGCCCCGCACCGCGGCTCGTTCGAGTTGTATGTCACCCGAAATGGCTACAGCCCGACGCAGCCCCTGCGCTGGTCCGATCTGGAGCGCTTTCACACGGTCACCGACCCCGCGCTCTCGAACGGCGCCTACCAGATCCCCGCGCGAACCCCCTCGGGCAAGAGCGGCCGCCACATCATCTATGCCATTTGGCAGCGCTCGGACAGCCCCGAAGCCTTCTACAGCTGCTCGGACGTCATTTTCTAAGGAAGAGAGAATCACAGGGAGGCGGGGAGACGGGGAGAATTCGATTGTGAACCGCGCGGACTGGAAACCCTCGAATCTCCCCGCCTCCCCGCCTCCCTGTTCCATTCTCGTTCAGGGGCAGCTTTGCGTCGAACCTGTCGTGTTGACGCGGAGGGCGCCGCCTTTGGTGTTTTGGCTATTGGTTACGCAATAGCCGGTAATGCTTTGAAAGCCGATGTCGTAGGGGCTATTCGTTCCGCGTTCGTCGACGAGCTTGTCGAAGCGCAGGAAGCTTCCATTGCTGGCAATGATGCCCGGGCGGCCGTCGTTGTTCTTGAAGTGAACCTCGCTGTCGAGCCACGTGATATGGTGGGCATTGTGGACGTACCAGCCGTAGGAGGGGCGTGTTCCAATGCTGTTGGGATTGTAGTTTTTGGGATCGTTGCTCGGCACACCGGTGCCCATGGTGCCGTTTCCGCCGGGAACCTCGAGGTTCACGTTGGTGAACGTGACGTCGCTGATCTGATTGCCATCGGCCTCGCCCCAAATCGTGGGACTGTAGGCCCCCGTGCCGGTGTAGCTTCCCGTGATGTTCTCGTACGTGATGCCACTGATGTGGCCGACGCCAGGATTGTTCCCGCAGCGCTTTCGCGTGCCCACCTTCTGCATGATGTGCCCTTTGGTACCGGTCATGGTGATGTCGCGGTAGTGCACGTCGGTGATGTTCGCGCCATCCATGGAGACCATGCCCAGGCCGGACTTGCCCGCGCCCGTGATGGTGATGCGCTCGAACTTGTAATCCGTGAAGTCGCCGCACGTCTCCGAGCCGAACATGATGGCATTGCAACACCCCGCGGAGAACGCCGAATCGGTCACCGTCACGTGCCCATTGGGTAGCTTCGCACCCAATGCATAATCGCTCTTGAAGGCGAGTGCGTCGTCGTTGGCCGCGAAGTTGGCGTTGGTGATCGTCACGTTCTGCGCGCTGATGATGTTCCAACCGTCGCGATCGCTGGCCGTGTCGATGATCAGATGGTCGGAGGTGATGTTGTTGCAATTGTTCGTGAGGATCGCGAAGTGCCCGCCACGGCGGAATCGCAAGGTGTCGACTTTGAGGCCGTCGCATCGGGTCAGCGAGAGAATTTTGTCCGCCTCCCCGGATTTGGGATTGCCCGTGATGAGATTGCCGCCGCCGTCGATGGTGCCGGTGCCCGTGAAGGCGATGTTCTTCAGTCGGTCACCGTAGAACATGGCATTGTGAAAGTGGCTGTGCCCGTAATCCTGGTACTCGTCGTAATCGTTGGGTTCCGGCGGATCGTACGTATCCGCGCTCGACCCCAGGATGGTGGCCCCCGCGTCGACCTGGATCGTGATGTTGCTCTTCAAATGGATCGTATTGCTCGATTTGTACGTGCCGGACGGAAAGAGCACGATGCCCCCTCCGGCACGACTCGCCGCGTCGATCGTCCGATTGATCGCCGCCGAGTCATTCGCCGATCCATTGCCCATAGCGCCGTAATCGCGAACGCTGAACGTGGCGCTCAATGTGGCCGGCGCCGACGCGCTCTCTCGAGGCATGGCGTCGACCCCCAGCAACACGACGATTGCCATTACCGACTTCGTGAGCCATTGTTTGCTCATCGTCAGACCTCCTCCCTCGCGCCCGTGCGCGAGCCAAAAAGAGTCATTTGGACATCGAATGTGATACGAGATAGCGATGCGTTGATGGATGGTGCAAACCCTTTGCAGTCGGGTGAAGAACCTGACAATCGGCCGGATGACACCGGTGTCGTTTTGTCGAGGAGTGGTAAGGTGGCCTGACCACTTGGCTTGAGAGCATGGAATTGGTGCGTTGTATTGTCAAGAAACATTCTTGAACGGCTCTGGTGTGTGCGCGCGATGAGTCCTCATGTCCGGAGCGGAAACGGAAGTCGAACTCCATGGGTTCAATGACGAGAGCAGCGGTCTTATTTGGTATTTCCCTCCTGGCGCTGGTGCCGGTTCCGTCCCATGCGGCGGGACAATCGATCCCCGACACGATTCGGCCGTTCGGAGAGCGCGAGATCGACAAGGCATTCGACTACGCGGAAAGGCAATTGGCCAATACGGTGGCGACGACGCCCGTGGGCGCATTTCCGGTATTCACCGACAATCGCAAGACGGAGCCGACGTTCGGCAAATGGTCGACGCGAACGCTGCCCAAGCCGCGCTTTCCCGATTGGCGTGTGGGCTTCTTTCCCGGCACCTTGTGGCTCACGTACGAGTACACGCAAGATCCATATTGGCGCGAGCAGGCCGAGAAATGGACCAACGAACTAGAATACGTGCAAAACAACAATGCCGACCACGACATCGGCTTCGAGATGATGCCGAGTTTCGGCAATGCGCTGCGCCTCGCTCCGGATGCGCGCTACGAACCCATCTTGCGTCGAAGTGCGGATTCGCTGGCCTCGCGATTCAATCCGGTCGTCGGCGCGACGCAATCGTGGAGTTGGGCCATTCCGCAGAATTGGACCTTCCCGGTCATCGTCGACAACATGATGAACCTGGAGCTCCTCTTTTGGTCAGCCTCCCACGGCGGCAATCCAAAGCACTATGACATGGCCGTGAGCCATGCGCTGCGCACGCGGGAGAACCACGTCCGTCCCGACGGCGGCACGTACCACGTGGTGGACTACGATCCCGCCACCGGCAACGTCATCAAGCGCATCACCTTCCAGGGTTACGAAAACGAGAGCACGTGGGCACGGGGCGAGGCCTGGGCCATCTACGGCTTTACCATGACGTACCGTTTCACCAAGGACGCGCGCTTCTTGGAAACGGCCGAAAAGGTGGCCGACTATTTCATCGACCACGTAAAGAAGGACTGGGTCCCCAATTGGGATTTCCAGGCGCCCGCGCAATACACGCAAAAGGACAGCTCGGCCGCCGCCATCGCGGCCGCCGGCCTGATCGAGCTGGCGCAGTTCGAACGAACCCAACGCGGTGGGTTCCCCCGGTACCTGGCCTATCGAGTGGCCGCAGGGCGCATCTTGAATGCACTTTACCGCTCCTACCGCGCCGAGGGCACCCCGAACCAGGGCTTGCTCCTCCACGGCACGGGCAACTACCCCGCGCTATGGCGGGCGAATAACCCAAGCGAGATCGACATCGCGCTGATCTACGGCGACTACTACTTCCTGGAAGCGCTGCTTCGGTACCAACAGATGCTGCGCGAGTGCCACTAAGGGACGACGTGAAGAAGAACTGAAGAAGGAAACCGCCAAGGCCGCCATAGGTCGCCAGGATCGCCAAATGAACCAACGATAAACCCCAAAGAATGAGGGTTTGTTTTTGGTTCTCGTTGTGAAGAAGGAAACCGCCAAGGGGCCGAGGGAAATGACAATAAACCAAATGAGGTTTATTGTTGTTTCCCCTGGCGATCCTGGCGTCAATGTATTCTTGGCGGTTTTCTTCTTACACGACGAACACGAACGACAAGGACGACGTGAAGAAGAACTGAAGAAGGAAACCGCCAGTGCGCCAGGAAAGCCTGGCCGAAGGGAAAGGAGCAAGCCGGAAACTTCGGAAAGCGACCCACGGGTGAAAGTCCCGACACCTAAAGATGGGGACCATCGGGGTGAAGCGAGTCTTGCGTCGGAACCGCGAGGTGTACGGCGAAGCGTAGACAGCGGGTACGCGGGCCGCGGAGAACCAGCCCCGAAAATCTCATGTCGTGGGAGCCGACGCCTTTGGCGGGGTGGAAGGCAGCATCAACATGGCGAAAACGCAGGGCAATGCCCGGGGTCTCGAAGCCAAGTTGGTCCCACCGGGGTGCAAGACCGCAGCACGTGCACAAGGGACGCCCAGGAACCTAGGGAGATCTCGTTGCCTCCAGCGGGAGCTGGAACGTGAAGAGCGAGGGGAGACCGAAGCGCGATCGGGGTGACGAGAAGTCGGAGCATCGCAATAGGAGGCATGGACGCGGGGGAACAGAGGCCGTAAGGACCCCGCCGAGCAAAGAGCGATGCCGTGAGTTGGAACTGCAAGAGGGAACGATGGGAGAGACGAAGGGCTCACAAACCATCTCAATGCGACTCGAGCGGATAGCGGAACTGGTGAGGAAATTTCCGGAATCACCGCTGACGACGCTCGCCCATCACATCGACGTGGAGTGGCTGAACGAGGCGTATCGCCGGACACGCAAGGATGGCGCGACGGGCATCGATGGCGTAAGCGCAGAGCAGTACGAGGAGAAGCTGCAGGAAAACCTGCAAAATCTACTCGAAGGCGTGAAGTCAGGCATGTACCGGGCGCCGTCCGTGAGGCGGGTACACATCCCGAAGGGAGATGGGTCGCAGACACGACCGATCGGAATTCCAACCTTCGAGGACAAGGTCCTGCAACGGGCGATTATGATGGTGCTCGAACCAGTGTACGAAAAGATGTTTCACGACTTTTCGTACGGTTTTCGACCCGGACGATCGGCTCACCAGGCGTGCGACGCGGTTTGGTCGGGCACGATGCGAATGAAGGGAGGGTGGGTGCTGGAGGCCGATATCGAAGGCTTCTTCAACACCATCGATCACGGAAAGCTACGGGAAATTCTAAGCCAACGGATACGTGATGGCGTGATTCTGCGCCTGATCGGCAAGTGGCTGAACGCGGGAGTACTGGAAGGAATGAAGCTCTCGCGACCCGAAACAGGGACCCCGCAGGGGGGAGTGATCTCCCCACTGCTGGCGAACATCTACCTGCACGAAGTGCTAGACGAATGGTTCGTGCGAGAAGTCCAGCCACGACTCGCAAGTCGAGCGATGCTGGTGCGCTATGCCGACGATTTCGTCATCGTCTTCGAGCAGAAAGAGGACGCCGAGCGGGTACTTGACGTACTTCCGAAACGATTCGAGAAGTACGGACTGACGTTGCATCCTGAGAAAACGCGGCTGGTACGCTTTACGCGTCCAAGCGCCGAAGGAGGGAGCGACGATGGTCCGGGCACCTTCGATCTGCTGGGCTTCACGCACTACTGGGGCTTGTCGCGCAAGGGCAAGTGGGTGGTGAAGAGGCGCACGGCGAAGGACCGATTCACACGAGCCGTGCGTCGGATCAGCGAGTGGTGCCGCAGGCACATGCACAAGCCGGTCACGACGCAGCGCCAGGCGCTTTGCAAGAAGCTCTGCGGCCACTACGCCTACTACGGAGTCACGTCAAACTTCAAAGCGGTCGCTCGCTTCAAGTTCGTCGTACAAATCGTATGGCGCCGTTGGCTGTCGAGACGCTCGCAAAAGGGCCACGTGACGTGGAACAGAATGAACGAGCTACTGAAGCGCTTTCCGCTTCCGTCGCCCCGGATCGTCCACGGCTACCTCACGTAGCGAATCCAACTCACGAAGAGCCGGATGCGGGAGACCCGCAAGTCCGGATCTGTGGGGGCCCCCGGGAGACCGGGGGCTACCCGACGGACGCCAGGGTCGCCAGGGGGGCCGAGGGAAATGGCAATAAACCAAATGAGGGTTTATTGTTGGTTCCCCTGGCGATCCTGGCGACTCTCTTTTGGCGTCCTGGCGGTTCGAAATCGACACCGAGATCAGCCGCGGTGGGCTTTCTGCAAGGTGGCGATGTCGAGTTTGACCATTTTCAACATGGCGTCGCAGACGCGTTTGGCGCGGACGGGATCGGAGTCGGTCATCATTTCGTCCATGATGGCGGGGACGATTTGCCAGCGGAGGCCGAATCGGTCGATGAGCCAACCACAGGCCTGCTCTTTGCCGCCGCCTTGGAGTAGGGCGTTCCAATAGCGGTCGAGCTCTGCCTGGTCGTCGCACAATACGACCAAGGAAATGGCGTCGTTGAATTCGTGGTGCGGTCCGGCGGTGATGGCCTGAAAGCGTTGGCCGAGGAGGGTGAAGTCCACGACTTTGACCGAACCCGGCGGTCCGCTGGGGGTCTCGCTCAGCAGCGGGGTGACGCGGTCGACACGCGAGTTGGGGAAGATCGACGCATAGAACCGTGCCGCCTCTTCCGCTTCCTTGGCGTACCATAGGTGTGTAAAAATTTTGCTGGTAGAACGCTTCGCTTCCATGTGTGACCTCCTCGTTCGGTAGTTACGTCGTACGAGAAGGCGCCGACTCGACATGGGCCGTCGTTTTTTTTTCGACCAGCGTTCAAGTCCCCCGGGTTGCCACGATATCGTGCCGGGCAGCCCATGCGTTCAGGTCCGAGCGCGAAATGGCGGCCGCCATCAGGTCGGGGAATAGGTCCGGGGTGCACGCGAACGTCGGGATGCCGAGCTTGGCGAAGTGGGTGGCGTGGTTTGGGTCGTAGGCGGGGGTGCCCTTGTCGGTCAGCGCGAGGAGGCAAATGACATTGACCCCGCTTTGCACGAGCGACGCGGCGCGGTTCATCATTTCTTCGGCGTTGCCGCCCTCGAAAAGGTCCGTGATCAAGACGAGAATCGTGTCGGCGGGGCGGGTGATGATCCGCTGGCAATAGGTGAGGGCCTGGTGAATGTCGGTGCCCCCGCCGAGCTGCGTGCCAAAGAGCAAATCCACCGGATCATCGAGTTGCTCGCTCAGATCCGCCACGGACGTGTCGAAGACGATCATGCGCGTGGTGACCGCACGGAGCGAGGCCAGCACGGCGCCGAAAATGCTCGCGTACACGACCGAAGCCGCCATCGAGCCGCTTTGATCGACGCAAAGAACGATGTCGCGCAGGCTGGAGCGCTTGCGGCCGTGCCCGACGAGGTGCTCGGGAACCAAGGTGCGGCGCTCCGGCAAATACGTGCCCAAGTTTTTGCGAATGGTGCGGTCCCAATTGATTTCCGACACGCGCGGACGGCGTGAGCGTGTCGCCTTGTTGAGGCTACCGCGCACGGCTTGAAGCATCGGCTCGCGCAGTTTGCGCTCCAAATCGGCCACCACCTTGGCCACCACGCCGCGGGCCGTGTCCTTGGTCTTCGCGGGGATGACCCGGCTCAGCGAAAGCAACGTGGCCACCAAGTGCACGTCGGCATCCACCGCCTCCAAGGTTTCCGGCTCCAGCAGCATCTGCGTCAGATGCAGCCGGGAAAGCGCGTCACCCTGCATCACGCGCACGACGGAGGATGGAAAATAGGTGCGGATATCACCCAGCCACCGCGCGACATTCGGCGACGAGCTGCCGAGCCCTCCTCGGCGATCGCTGTCGTAGAGGGCCTGGAGCACGCGGTCCATGCCCAGGTCCTCGTTGCTCAAGGGCCCTAGGGTCTCGTTCGTCTCGGCACCCAGGGCGAGTCGCCATCGGCGCAATCGATCGTCGTCGCTCATGGGATCTCCACCCCGAGGATCTGCGAAAGAACCGGGTAGACCTGTGCGGCCCGCTGCGCATCGAGAACCGGGCCCGCGCTGGGAGCCCGCGCCTGCGGCCCGCGGCCGACGTTTTTCACGCGCTCGCCGATGCGGCGCCGCTCGGCCGCGCCGAAGTTCGAAAAGCCCCGGCGCACGAGGGGAAGCATTTCCACGAAGGCTTCATCGGAGAGCGAGGCAATCCACGCGTCGAGTGCGTCCCAAAGGCCATCGTGCGAGAGAAGGAGCAGCGCGCTGCCGCGCAAAAGGCCCTCGACCCACGATGCTGCCGCAGCAGGCGGGGCCGCCGGCGAAAGCGCCAAGCGCGCCAGCCGCTCGAGCTCGACTGTCTCGATGATTCGCTGCTCGAGCAACAATCGGCATGCGCTGCCGCGCACCAGCCCATGGATCTCGCCCCGGCCGAGCAACGCCTGCAGCACCGCCGTCCATTCGCTGGCGAGATCCGCGCGATCGAGCAGGGCCACGCTCTCGTGAACGCGCCCGATGGCTTCGCGCGCGCGCGTGGCCGCGTCGTCGTCCAGTGATGCGCAACCCGGCAGAAGGCCGACCACGATGCGCTCGAAAAGGCCATTCGCGATGGACGCGAGGTGCTCCGTGCGCGTCTGCCGCACGTTGCCATAGCGAATCGCTCGCGCCAGCGGCGGAAAAGCATCCATCAGCGCAAAGACGTCCGCGGAGAGCGCCGCGCGCTCCTGCAGCCGTTCGAGCACGCTGTCCGTCGCCTCGGGCAGCTCGCTCAGAATGGTCGCATCGAGCAGCGCCGTTAGGCCGGCCAGGTTGGCGTTGCGCGCATCCTCGGACGACTTCGAGGTTGCGGCCGACTCGATGGTGTTCCCGTGGATGTTCGCCTCGATGAGCGCGAGGGTCAGCTCCGGATCCCAGGCCAAGGTCCAGTGCTCGTGAAAGGTGCCCGTTTTGCCGGCGCCGATCTCTTGCAGCCGTCCCCACGGAATGCCCAGTAGGTTCAATCGATGCAAAAGACGGCTTTTGCCGCGGTCGTGCTCATTGCGCAAATCGAGTTCGAGCGGCTTGGGATCGGCAATCGGCTTCATGCGCAATCGCTTTTGCGCCGCCGCCAGATCGCGCTGAAGCGGCACCGCCGCCGATTCCTCGGGCACCTCGCCCATGGACTCGCCGATTTCCAACTTCGTGCGAATCAGGTTCATCGGTGAGGCATCGCCATGGCAGAGCACCGATAGAGTGGCATCGGTGAGCTCGGCCAATCCCGGCATGGAGAGCGCGCGCAGCGACGCGAGGGCATCGGCCAGGCGCACCGTTTCGATGACGCTGGCCGAGGGCGCGTCGATGCCCGCATCGCGAAGCAGCCGCGCAATCTGCGATACCCACGTAAAGGAGGCCTGCCCTGGATGCCCCCCCGATTGCCAAAGGTGCCCGTACCAACCCGGCGAAGCGATGCCCGCGCCATAGCCGCTGCGGTACGACAATCGCGAATAGGTCCACGGTATCCAAGTGGCCTCGGTTTTCGTCTTGGGCAATCCCTTGAGAATCGCGTCGTCCGTTTTCGCACTCGACGGTGCCACCAGCGCCGGTCCGTGCCATGCACCGCACACGACGGCGATGCGCTGAAAGCCCTCTTTCGTCGCCGCCCGCAAGGTCTTTCGCATGTACGCTTCGCGCTGCGCCTCGCGGGTGTGAGCCGGCGGGAACAATGCATGGGCCCGAAGCTCCGTCATCGCTTCCAGAATGGCCTCGAACATGCCGCGCGCATCGCTTCGCTGTTCGATTTGGTGCTCCCACCAGAGCTCGCGGTCCGTATACCCCGCGGCCCGCGCCAACGTCCCCAAGGGATCGTCGTGTAGCTCTTTTTCGCCTTCGGCCTCCTCTTTTTCTTCCGTCTTCAATTGGTGCGAGAGTGGAAGATCCATGAACCGCGCGGGGATGCCGCGTTCGAGCGCGAAGGACAGCGCTTGCCACTCCGGCGAAAAGGTCGCGAAGGGATAGAACACCGCCTGGCTCGGCGAATCGCTCGCATACACCAATAGCGCGACCGGCGGCTTCATCGCCGCATGGGTGATCATGGGCAATTGCGATTGCGCATCGGGTGGCCCTTCGACCAGGACGATATCCGGCGCGAGCTCCTCCAGTGCACGCCGCACACTGCGTGCGCTGCCCGGACCATGATGCCGAATGCCGAAGACGTGAATCTCGCTCACACGACGCTCATGCAGGCGCGGTAAAGGTCTTTCCAGCCTTCGCGTTCCTTGACGACGGTCTTCAAGTACTCGAGCCACACCAGGCGGTCTTGCACCGGATCGCGCACGATGGCGCCGGTGAGGCCTGCCGCGAGATCGCCGCCGCGCATCACGCCGTCGCCGTAGTATCCGGCCATGGCCAGGCCTCCGTTGACCACCGAGATGGCCTCGGCCGTCGACAACGTGCCCGAGGGGGATTTCACCTTGGTGGCGCCGTCGCTGGTCACGCCCTCGCGCAGCTCGCGAAAAATCGTGACGACGCGACGAATCTCCTCGATGGCCGGTTTCTCGGCGGGAAGCTCCAGGGCGCGGCCCAATTCGGCGACGCGCTTTTGGACGATTTCCACCTCTTGCTCGAGGGTTTCCGGCACGGGAAGCACGACGGTGTTGAAGCGCCGTGTGAGGGCGCTGGAGAGCTCGTTGATGCCTTTGTCGCGGTTGTTCGACGTGGCAATCACGTTGAAGCCTTTGCGCGCCTGCACCTCGGTCGACAATTCGTGAATCGGTAATGTCTTTTCGGACAGAATGGTAATCAAGGTGTCTTGCACGTCGTTGGGAATGCGGGTCAGCTCCTCCACGCGTGCAATCTTTCCGTCCTTCATGGCGCGCAGCATGGGGCTCACCACCAGCGCCCCCTCCGACGGACCCTCGGCCAAAAGCCGCGCGTAGTTCCATCCGTAGCGGAGCGCGCCTTCATCGGTGCCTGCGGTTCCTTGGACGAGCAAGGTGGAGTCGCCCGCAATGGCCGCAGCCAAATGCTCGCTCACCCACGATTTGGCGGTGCCGGGCACGCCGTACAAGAGGAGCGCGCGATCCGTGGCCAAGGTGGCGACGGCAATCTCGATGAGGCGCACGTTGCCGATGTATTTCGCGCTGACCTGAAAGCCGTTCGGCAGGGGGCCCCCGCAGAGGTACGTGCGCACCGCCCAGGGCGAGAGCTTCCAATTCGGCGGGCGCTGCATGCCGTCGGCTTTGGAGAGCTCCGCGAGCTCCTCGGCGAATTGCTGTTCGGCGTGGTGACGAAGTACGGCGGGTGAGCTCACGGGTGAATCTCCTGGACGAGTTCGTGGCGGACGCGAAGGACTTCCATGAAGGAAAGAAGCTGCGGTGTGAGGCGGTTTTCGCGCTGCTCGCGCTCGAACGCGGCAAGCACCTGAAGAGCGCGTGGCAACACGGCATGCGGGAGGGCGAGCGCAGCGTCGCGCAGGGAGGCCATCATGGCCTGGGTGCGCAGGGACGTGGTGTGGATCTCGCGTTCGAGCGCGGCGATGTAACGAAGGCCGATGGACTCGGGCCATGGTGAGGCCAAGGCGCAGAGGGCCATGCTCAGATGGATGCGCGTGGGGCCTTCGCCGAAGAGCGGCTCGACGCGCGACGCGGCTTCCGCGGGCGGGAGGCGCTGGAGGATCTGCACGAGCATGGCATTGGCAATCGGTGCGATGGCGACCTTTTCGTCGCAACGTTGCCAAAATTCCCAGAGGGCGGCCAGCCACTCGGGATCTTCGTGCAGGAGCGCCGCCTTCGTCCACCCTTCGCAGAGGGCGCCGGCCCAATCGGTCTTTTCGGCGGCGTGCACCAGGGTGGCGGCATTCGTGTCGAATCGGGTGCGCCAATGCGATGGGGGAATCGCGGAGAGTGCACGCGAGAGCCAAAAGGCGAGGGCACCCACGCCCTGCGGCGGGCGCGCGGAGAGGCCATCGCGCGCGGCGTCCGGGTCGGTGCTTTCCGGCGGCTTCACCGACAGGGCTCCGCCGCTGAAATGAAGGACGGCATCGGTGCGGGCGATCATGCGTGCCACGAAGGCGCTGCGAACGAGCCGCGGGAGCAAGGCTTGTGCGGCGTCGCGCACCGCGGAGGCGCGGTCGCGGAGTTGGGCGGAGACGAAGGGCTCGTCGTCGTCGGAGATGCCCGTGGCCATGACGGTGAGGAACGCGGCGCGTTCGTCCGCCTTCTCCGAGGACCACGAGGCCTCGAGCCATGCGCGCGCCTTCGCAGGATCGATGGCGCGGGCACGCGCGAGTGCATCGCGGCGTCCGGGCGAGGCGCCTTCGAGCCACGCGCGTTCGATCGCCGCGATGTCCGGTGCATCGGCGGGGGTCGTGGCCCATTCCCATGCGGGGTTCATACGCGCCAGCCACGGTCCACGTTCCCCGAGCACGCGCCGCGCAGCCGAGCGAAGCGCTTCTCCGCGGGCGCCGAGGGCACCCGGAAGCAAGGCGTGCGGAAGGCGCAACCCTGCCCGATCGAGCAGTGCCAAGGCCTCGAGGAGCAGCTCTTTCTGGCCTTCGCGTAGGATGTCCTCGAGCAGCCGCGTCGCCTTCGCCGAGCAGGCTGGCCGCGTTTCGGGCGCAGCTGCCGGGGCGGGATCCGCGTTCTTCGTCACCGCCGCACCTGCGACGGTGGCCACCGCGCGCGCGCCCGCCGCGAGCAGGATGCGCTGCGGCGCCGATGCATCGGGAAGCTTCGCCAGCACGCCCGCGGCCAGCGCGTCGAGCGGCTCGGCCGTCTCGTCGAGGTGTTCTTGCCGCGAGGTGCCGATCACGGCCCAGCGGGTGAGCGGATCCATGTGCACTTACGCGTCCTCCTCATCGTCCGCGGGCGCGGGAATCACATGGTATTCGCCCTTGTGCATCACCGCGATGGGCGTCAGCGCCTCGCCATTCCACTCCGCCGCCAGGTCGATGGACTCGCCCCCCGAGAGCGCAAACAAGGTCCACGCATCGTTGCGCACGAGGGGCAGGGCACCGCCTTCGGCGTCGCGCACGATGCATGCGCCCACGGCCGTGCGTACCGGTGTCACGCCGCGCAACCCCGCGAAGGTTCGCTCGAGCCAAGGCAGCAGGGCCAGCGCTTCGGCGTACCAAATGCGAAAGCTCTCGATTCGATCGAACCCGGGTAGCCGTTCGGACCAGGCACGCGGCGCCCGCTCTTTGGCAGGATTCGCGCGAATGAGTGCCCGCTGCGGGAAGGCACTCGGGCGATAAACCAGCTCCGCATCGAACACCGTGCCGGGCATCATGTTCTCCGCGAAGGGCGCGGTGCCCGCGGCAAATTGCAGAAACAGCGCCACCCGTCCCGTGTGCGTGCCCACCAGCCAATTGCGCTGCACGCGAAAGCGCTCTTCGTCGAACAGCGATTGCCCGGCGAGAAGCCACGCATCCTGAACCGCCTCGCCCGACGTCAGGATCTCCTCGTGCGAAAGCGACCACCCAATGAGCTGCCGCACGTCGGCCTGGAGGGGCGCTGGCAGCTCCTCGATCCGCCGGAACGCGTGCGTCAAAAGCGCAATGCGCCCCATCTCGCCGAGCAGCTTCACCGGCCAATCCGAAACATGGTTGCCCACGTAACGACCGAGCCGCCGCACCCGTGACGCGAGCCCCGGCGCCTGCGCATCCACGAGCCGCGCCGCCTGACCCTCCCAAAAGGCGGCCGGCCGGTCCTCGACTTGCGCAAGCCCCTGCCGGATCAAGTCGCTCATCCACAAATCGAGCCCCTCGATGCCTTTCACGACACGTTGCCGCCGCCGCTCGGCGCGTTTGGCCTGTTCCGCGGGATCCGGCGTTTTCGCGGGCTCGGCCTCCTTTTCCTTCTTCCGCTCCGCACTTGCCGTGCGCCGTTCCACCCATTCGAGTACCCAGGCCGGCGGCTCCGTCCCCGTGGAAAAGGCACCCAGCGATCCCGCGGCGAGAAGCATCAGCCCCAACGCATGCTTGCAAGGGAACTTCCGACTCGGGCACGTGCACTTGGACGCCATCGTGTCGGGATCCACGCACACCCGATAAAGCGCACTGCCCTGGCATTCTCCCCAGAGCGCACGCTCACTTCGCGCCAACCCTTTCCACGATGACGCCACGCCGAGCTTCCGCCCCGCCGAAGCCGCATTGGAATCGGGCGCCAGCCCCAACACTTGTTCGACGCTCAGATTCATTCAGGCCTTACGTCCCTCATGTGCCTCATCTGCCATCGACTCCTCGGTTAACGCTCGGCTCATTCGTGAAGATCGGGACACGACCAGACGGTGGAGCTCCGAGACTAGATCAGGTTCCGGAAATCCGCCGGCATGCGTGCAGTGTGCACACGTTCGCACCGATCCACCGTTCGGCTTCGATGTCGAAATGTCGAACAATCAGCTTGAGTCTCGCTTATGGTGCGCCCGAGTTCGAACCTCAACGACGAGGGCACCATGCGACTTCGATCCTTTGTTCCTTCCATTGCTTCCATTGCTGCCTTGTCGGCCACCATCGCCTATGTCGCGCCCGCGCGCGCGCAGCAAGGTGCGGCGGTTCTCACGGGCCGCGTCGTCGATGCCGCGTCGAAAAAAGGCGTGGCCGACGTCGTTGTTACCGTGACATCTCCCGCGCTCCAAGGCGAAGAAGTCGTGACGACGGACAAATCCGGCACGTATCGAATTCCGTCCTTGCCGCCGGGCGTCTACACGCTCCACTTGGACAAAGAAGGATACCGGGCCTACCAGAAGGACCAGATTCAACTCCGCGCCGATGCGACCATTCGGCTCGATGCCGATCTTCTGCCCGAGGGCCTCAAGGCCGAAGAGGTGGTCATCGTCGCGCACGCGCCCACGGTCGACGTGGGCTCGAGCACCACGGGCACGAGCATCAACAATGAATTCACCTCGCGCATCCCGATCACGAATCCGGGCGCGCGAGGTGGTGCACAGCGCACCTTCGAATCGGTGGCCGAGGCTACGCCGGGGGCTGCCGCGGACCAATTCGGCACCTCGATCAGCGGCAGCACGTCGCCCGAGAATACGTACGTCATCGACGGCCTGCGCACGAGCAGCGCGCGATTCGGTGTGAATGGGTCGCCCCTTTCCATCGAGTTCGTCAAAGAGGTGAACATTCTCTCGGGCGGGTACATGCCCGAATACGGGCGATCCACCGGCGGTATCTTCAACGTCGTCACCAAATCGGGCTCCAACGATTACCATGGCAACGTTTGGGCGAATTGGACGCCGGGCGCCCTCGAAGGGTCGCGCAAGTACCCGTATTTCTCGGGAAGCGCCGTTCAAACGCGCCGTTCGCTCGCCAATGTGTACGACGTGGGGTTCGACCAGAGTGGTCCCATCGTCAAAGACCGACTCTGGTATTACGTGGGATTCGGCGTCTCGCGCGCGATTTACAATCTGGATCGCACGATTCATCGGAACGTCCTCAATCTGGACGACGGCGCCGTGCTGGGGACGGAGGAAGTTCCCGGCAGCACGCAGCGGTACCAGGCGAGTCAGACCTCGTACCAGATTTTCGCCAAACTCGATTTCCGCCTCAATCAGAACAACAAATTCGCATTGACGTTTGCCGCCACCCCGACGTTCGCGGGTGGAAATGGCGATTACGGCGTCAATCCGCAATCGGGTCTGATCGAGAATGCCACCACCGAGTTGAACCTTGCAGGTCAGTACACCGCATTGGCCCACAGTTACCGCTCGGGCGCCTACGACACGGTGCTCAAGTGGACGTCGGAGTTCGACAACAAGTCGAAAATCGTGGAGACCTCCGTGGGCTGGCACCACGAGGTGGGCGGAAAGCTCGGGGCGGATGGATTCAACGTCGGATCGGGATTCGGTTTGGCCGATCTGTCGCAAGTGCAGTATCGGCGGAGCGATCCGTCGTTGCACGGCCTGACCGACTTCGAGCGCGCGCCCGGATGCAATTCGGTGACCTTGCGCAATGGCAGTGCGGTCTCGCCCTGTCCCATGCTCACGTACCTGGGCGGCGGCCCTGGGCAGATCGATCAGCTGGTGCTCGATACGTATGCGGCCAAGAGCATCCTCACCGTGCTGGCGCAAGGCCTGGGGCACCACGTCATCAAGGCAGGCGCCGAGGTGGAGCTTTCCACGTCGTGGTACAGCCGCGGTTATTCCGGCACGATCCAGTGGCGTGAAGATTCCGATGGGCAGTCGTACACCGCGGGGCACGTGTATGGTCAATTGACCAAGCCCGACGAGGCGTTGTTGCTCGACCGGCTGCAATCGCGTTCGCACAGCCTGAACATCGGCGGCTTCATCCAGGATAGCTGGCAGATCATGGATAAGGTGACGCTCAACGCGGGCATTCGGTACGACAATCAGCTCATGTTCGGTACCGACGGCAAAATGCTCATTGCCTTGCCGAATCAGATTTCGCCGCGCGTCGGTTTGATTTTCGATCCGACGCAAAAAGGGCAATCGAAGCTCTTTTTCAATTACGCGCGTTTCTACGAGAGCATTCCGCTCGACCTGATGGACCGGCAGACGGGCGAGGAGGAGCTGCGTATGGTGGTGCCGGGTTCCTCCTGCAATCCGGGCGATGCGGGGCAGGCGGCGGGCGTCTGTCGAACCGCCTCGGCGCGCACGCGCTTTCCGGCGACCGGCGGCTACAATGCCAGCGGCGTTCCCGATCGGAAATACTTGCCCTTCGGCGCGGGCAAGGCGGTCATCGATCCGGATTTGAGCCCGCAATCGTCGAGTGAGATCGTCGGCGGTGGCGAGTACGAGATCGTCAAGAATGGCCGCATCGGTGTTTCGTACACGCGACGCTGGATGAACAACGTCATCGAAGATATGAGCAACAACGAGAGCGCGAGCTTCTTCATCGGCAATCCCGGCAAGGGCATCGCGAAGAACTTCCCCGAGGCGACGCGCAATTACGATGCGGGAACCGTGTACTTCATGAAGACGTTCGCCGACGGCTGGCTCGCGCAAGTGAGCTACACGCTGTCATGGCTGCGCGGAAACCAGGCGGGGCTCTACGATCCGACCACCGGGCAGCTCGACCCGAACATGAACTCGACGTTCGACCTGATTTCGCTGCTGCCGAACCAGCAAGGCGATTTGCCGAACGACCACCGGCACAACATCAAGGTGTTCGCAGCCAAGGACGTGAAGATCACGCGCCAATCGATTTTGCACCTGGGTGGCTCCGTTGCCGCCCGCTCCGGTGGGCCTACGAATTATTTGGGCGCGCACAATCTTTATGGGCAGGACTTCATCTACATCTTGCCGCGCGGCAGCGGCGAGCGGCTCCCGTGGAACGGTACGGTGAATACGCAGGTCGGCTACGAGTGGAAGTTCGACAGCGGGATGACCTTGGGGGTAACGATGGATGTCTTCAACCTGCTGAATCTGCAGGGCCCTCTGGCAGTCGATCAGAAGTACACGACGGCCGACGTGCTGCCCATCGTCAATGGTTCGAAGGCCGACGTGCCGGGCAACATCAAGACGCCGACGGGCGGGGCCTTCGACCCAAAGAGCATCAATCCCAACTTCGGCAACGCCAACTACTACCAGGAGCCGCGCCAGTTCCGTTTCGGCATTCGCGGTAGCTTCTAGGCGGTACCATCAGAAGAAGGAAACCGCCAAGAGATACAGTAACGCCAGGATCGCCAGGGGAAACGGCGGAATACTTTGTTTATTTTGTTTGATAAAACAAAAAATAAGCCGTTTCCCTGGGAACCCCTGGCGGCCCTGGCGTCCTGGCGGTTTCCTTCCTCTTCGGGAATTCAAAGGGCAATGGGAGCAGCGGTGGCGCAGAGGTCGGCTACGAGTGGAAGTTCGACAGCGGGATGACCTTGGGGGTAACGATGGATGTCTTCAACCTGCTGAATCTGCAGGGCCCTCTGGCAGTCGATCAGAAGTACACGACAGCCGACGTGCTGCCCATCGTCAATGGTTCGAAGGCCGACGTGCCGGGCAACATCAAGACGCCGACGGGCGGGGCCTTCGACCCAAAGAGCATCAATCCCAACTTCGGCAACGCCAACTACTACCAGGAGCCGCGCCAGTTCCGTTTCGGCATTCGCGGTAGCTTCTAGGCGGTACCATCAGAAGAAGGAAACCGCCAAGAGATACAGTAACGCCAGGATCGCCAGGGGAAACTGCGGAATACTTTGTTTATTTTGTTTGATAAAACAAAAAAATAAGCCCGTTTTCCTCGAAACCCCTGGCGGCATTGGCGTCCTGGCGGTTTCCTTCCTCTTCGGGAATTCAAAGGGCAATGGGAGCAGCGGTGGCGCAGGTGTCGGGGTGGGTGCGGTCGGTGCACTCGGTGATGAACAATTTGGCATTGGGGGCGACGTCGATTTCGATGCGCTCGCCGTTGGGGTGGGGGGCGAGGATGTTGACGTACAACGAGTCGGGAGCCAAAGCGGGATAGAGGAGGCGGAGCAGGCGCCGGTCTGTTTCGAGGGAGAAGCGCGGTAGGATCATGGGGGCGGTGCCTCCCGCGGAAACGAGGCGGCCCTCGCTCGAGGCGCGCAGTTCGATGCGGGCGCCGCCCCGGGTGGGTTGGAGCCGTACGGCGAGGCGCGTGCGACCATCCACCACGGTGCGCGATTCCACAGTGGCGCTGGGAGGCGGCTTCGCGGTGGTGGCTTGGGCGGCGGGCCATGGCACACCGAAGTTCGGGTCGTGCGGAATCGCTCGCGCGTGCAGCGGAATGGCTGCGAGGGCGACGCCTCCGACGAAGGCCGCGCCCAGCAGGCTCCATGCCATGGGCCTCGCGAGAAACCTCGCGGCGATGGGCGCGACGGCAAAGACGCTGAAGACGAGCGACAGCGGTGGGGCCATTCCACCCATGAGAACCGCGATGAGGGCCGCGACCCGCCCGAAGACGTAGAGCGGCACCGCGGCGAGGACCCACCACGCGAGCCTCCGCTCGTCCCCGCGAAGGCGCGATTGCAGCGCCATCGCGAGCGCGGGCAGTGCGAAGGCGAAGCTCGCCTGCGGTGCCACCACGCCGATGAACGCGGTGAGCGCAGCAAAGAGCAGCGCCAAGCCCTCCGTCCATGCGCGACCCCACGGGCGCGCCGCGTCGCGTCCCACCAGTGCGACCAGGAGGCTGCCGCCCGCCACGACGATGCCCAGCGCCGACGACGCAGCATGGGCGATGCTCGTCTCGATGCTCGCGCCCGTTCGGACGAGCGTGCCCAGAACGATGGCGACCAGCGTCGCAGCGGCCACGAGGGCGAGCGCCCAGGCCAGCAGGCGAAGGGCCGATGGCCGGCGCGCGATCGTCACGATCACGGCGACCACGGCGCCGAGGGCCAGAAGGCGCGCGAGCCACGCCGGGTAGGCGATCGCCCAGCGGCCCAGCACATCGAAGTGCGCCGGATTGGCCTCCGTCGAAGGCTTTGCGAGATCGGCATCGCGGAGTGCGTGCGCCAACGCCAGCGCCTGCACGGCGTGGTGCGCCAGGCTGCCTTGGGCCGTGTTCGCGAGCGAATCGCGCTCCGTGTGGTAGTTCTCCAAGCCGTCTGCGAAGGCAAACGAGAGGCCTGCGAGGCCCGCGTGCTCGTACACCATCGAGTCTGCGCCATTGGGCAGGGTGTTCGCGAGCAGGGCGACGAACGAATCGGACGCCGGGCGCACCGCCGAGGCGGCAAAGGCGCGGAGAAGCGGCGCACTGCCCGGCGTGCTCGCGTACATGGCCGATGCCCCATGCGTGCCACGGGCCTCGAAGTTGACGAAGGCGCGCACCCGTTTGGCGAGCGGATTTTCGCGCACGAACGCCGCCGCACCGAGCAGCCCGTCCTCTTCGGCATCGGCGAAAAGAACGACGATATCGTTGCGCGCGGGCGGCTCTTTTGCGAAGCGCCGGGCCACGGCAAGTAAGGCGGCCGATCCTGCTCCATCGTCGCTCGCGCCGTACGAAGTGGGCACGGAATCGTAGTGCGCGGAAAACAACACGACATCGCCGCCGCCGGTTCCGGGAATGCGCCCCACCACGTTGCGGACCCGTCCGCAGTTCTCCGCGAAAGCAATGATGGTGCACGAGAGGGCCTCCTGCGTGTGCACCTCCAGGCCGGCGGCTCGCAGCTCCGCCTCGATGTATTCGCGCACCTTGTCGTGCTCCGGCGAACCGAGTGGGTGCCGATGCTGCGCCATGGCACCTACATCGTTTACCGCGCGTGCAAGGTCGAAATCCGGTGCCTCGGCAACGAGATCCTCGGCACTGCGGCCGACGACGCTGCGGATTGCGAGCAAGGCAACCACGATGTAGAGCAAGATCCCGACCGTATCGGGTAGCCTCAAGCGACGATGTTCGAGTGGCTCGGTGGAGCGCGGGGCGTGTGCGTACATTGCAGAGAGGGTGGCGGCGATGATACGCGGGCAGACATGATGCGTCATCTCGCGGCCGTTTCCCTCTTCATCGTCACATCGTGCTTCGTGGTTGCGTGCAGTGGCTCCGATTCGTCATCGGGCGGCGACCCCGGCGTCGACGGGGGCGGTGGAGGCGGTGGTGGCGGCAACGCGAGCAGCACGGGCCCCGAGCGTGAGGCGCTCTGCACCCTCGCAGTGTCGAGGTGCCATCGATACCAAGACAGTACGGGCAACTGCACGGTGGACCACACGAACGTCGCGAGTTGCTACGTCACCTTCATGACGGAGTGCGTGAAGAAGATTTCCTCTCCTTCCTCCTGCAACATCGATGATTACGACGGCTGCATGAAGGAGAGCGCCCTCCACTGCGACGGCAGCACGAGTCCGAAGTACTGGAAAGACTGCATGGACAAGGACAAGAGCTGCAAGAGCAAAGGCGAGATCGACGAAGGCGGCTACATCGCCATCGAAGACACATGCAATTTGCTGCGCGGCCTCGATGCCAACGGCCGTGGCGATGGCGCCGAATGCGTCGCCGGCCCTTGCGACAAGCTCGAGGATTGCCTCGCTCGAATCACACCATGACGTGAAGGCCGCTGGGAAATAAGGCATCATGGGCGATGATGCCTTCCACCTTCCTCCGGCGCGTTCGCCCCTTTTTCTTGGTCACGGACATTGGTTTCATCGTGTATTGGGCCATCACGGCCTTGCACGCGTTGCCGCCTTCATGGCTCTTCAAAGATTACGATCAGTCCTTGGCCGTGGCGTGGAATTGGTCGTTTCTTCCCCTCGACCTTTTCGTCTCGGCCACGGGGCTGGGATCTTTGGCGCTGGCAAAGAAGCGGCCCCAGGTGGCGGTGCGGCTCGCGGCGCTTTCCCTCGTCTTGACGTCGTGCTCGGGCCTGCAGGCGATTTCCTTTTGGGCGGCCCGATGTGACGTCGATATGGGCTGGTGGCTGCCCAATCTCTATTTGCTTTTGTACCCCCTGCCGTTCTTGGCGATGTTCGTTCGCTCGGAGACACCGGTGCTCGCCGCGCGCTAGATTCGAGCGATGGAGGTATCGCCCGACCAAAAAACGGAGCTCGACGAACGAGGCTACCTCGTCGTGCCGGATGCCATCGATGAGGACGAGCTGGCTCGGCTTTCGTGCGCCTTCGAGCGGGCGGTGACCCAGGGCGGGACGGAGCATGCGCCTATTTCGGAAACGACGCCGGGAGCCGATGCATGGCAGCGCTTTGCGGCGCTGCCTATCGTGCATGCCGCTGCGCGGCATATTCTTGGGCGCCCATTTCGCGTGAGTCAATTGCATGGGCGCAATCCACTTCCGGGATATGGTCAGCAGGGATTGCACACGGATTGGCCCACGCGTTCGCCGGGCAGCGCCTACGTCGTGGTGACGGTGATCGGGATGTTCGACGACTTCACGCAGGACAATGGTGCCACCCGGGTCGTGCCCGGGAGCCATCTTTGGACGCGGCCATTGCCGAAGTCGCTCGCGCAGCCGCTGGCGCATCACCCGCAGGAATGCATCGTCACGGGAAAAGCCGGGTCCGTGCTCGTCTTCAATGGCCACCTTTTGCATTCGGGCACGCAAAACCGAAGTCCGCAAAGGCGCCGCGCCGCGCAAATGGTCCTACTCGCCCAGGAGGTCACGCGATGAGCGAAGCCGACGTTCCGGATGTCACGCCCGACATTGCCGCCTTCAAGCGGAGCTTGGCCGATCGATCCGGCGCACTTCGTGACGCTTTCGAACGGGCGCGCGCGCACGTCCGGCGTGAGGTCGATGCCATTCATGCCGATGCCGCCGCCGGCCGCCCGGTGATTCCCGAGGTCGACTATCGAAGCATCGAGAACGAAGGCATTCCCGCTACGTTCGAGGCGGCCGTCCGCCGCAGAGGCTGCGCCATCGTGCGCGGCGTCTTTCCGCGCGAGCGTGCGGCGGGTTGGTTCGCCGAGCTGGGCACCTACCTCGACACGAACCGGTACGAGGAGCGGGAAAAGCAAAAGCGCGGGCTCGATCGCTATTTCGCGACGCTGCAATCGGGCAGGCCGCAAATCTTTGGCATCTATTGGTCCAAACCCCAGGTGCAGGCCCGGCAGGACGAACGCCTCACACGGACCCGCGCCTTTCTCGACCGCATCTGGCGGCACGACGGCGTGTTCGACGCCACGCGCCAATGCACCTATGCCGATCGCGTGCGCCGCCGCGAGCCGGGGGACAAGAGCCTGGGGCTTTCGCCGCACATCGATGGCGGTTCGGTCGAGCGCTGGATCGACCCGGGTTTTCAGCAAGTCTATGGCAGCGTCTTTTCCGGTGATGTGGACGCATACGACCCATTCGATGCCACACACCGCTTGAAAACGCGGGAGATCCCATCGCCGGCCGTTTGCAGCGTATTTCGTACCTACCAAGGATGGACTGCATTGACGCGGCAAGGGCCGCGCGATGGAACCTTGCAATTGATCCCCATGGCCAAGGGTATGGCCTATGTCCTTTTGCGCGCGCTGCAGAACGATGTCGCCGAGGGCGATCTATGCGGTGCGCAGCCCTGCCGTGCCCTCGGGGTGAGCGCCGCCTGGCATCCGGATCTCATCGCGGGACTGGTCTCCATTCCGGAGGTGGAGCCCGGCGACGCCGTGTTTTGGCACACGGATGTGGCGCACGCGGTGGGCAATGAGCACAGCGGAAACGAGTACGCGAGCGTCATTTACATTGGTTCCGCGCCCGATTGTGCAAAAAATCGTGCCTATCTGCAGCGGCAAAAGGATGCGTTTCTCTCGGGGCAATCGGCGCCAGATTTCGCCGCCGAGGATTACGAAGTCGACTTCGTGGGGCGAGCAACGATACAAGACTTGACGGATCTAGGACGTTCGCAAATGGGACTTTGAAGACCATGGGTATCCGTCACCTTCTCTTGTCTTGGCTCGTGATTGGCGCCTCGCTGGGATGTGCAGCGCGGACGGCACCGCCGCGCGTGGCCGGCAAGAAGGTGGATCCTCTCGCGGCGAAGGTCGATTCCGTTTTTGCACGGTTCACGCCGGCGACGCCCGGCTGTGCGGTGGGCATTTACCGTGCGGGGCAAGTCGTGTTTTCGCGCGGCTATGGCATGGCCGACCTCGAGCACGGCGTGCCCATTCGGCCCAATACGGTGTTCGACATCGCGTCGGTGTCGAAGCAATTCACCGCGACGGCCATCGTCCTTCTGGTGCAAGATGGAAAGCTCTCGCTCGACGACGGCATTCGCAAATTCCTTCCGGAGCTCCCGGAATACACGGCGCCCATTACCGTGCGGCATCTGCTGCAGCATACGAGCGGCTTGCGCGACTATCCGGACCTGCTGCTGTTGGAAGGCTTCGACATTCAGGACGTGACCACGGATTATGATGCGCTCTGGGCCATCATTCACCAGCGGGCGCTGAACTTTGCGCCGGGCACGGCGTGGGCATATTCCAATTCCGGGTATTTCCTGGCCTCGCTCATCGTGAAGCGGGTCTCGGGGGAGACGCTGGCGGCGTTCAGCAAGCGGCGCATTTTCGATCCCCTCGGCATGACGCATACGCATTTCCACGACGATCCAGCGGCGCTCGTGCCGAATCGGGCGCTGGGGTACACGCCGCTCGAAGCGGACAAATACGGCGTGGTGTGGAGTGGCTTTTCCCAGACGGGCGATGGTGCGGTCATGACCACCGTCGAGGATTTGGCCCGGTGGGATGCGAACTTCTACGAGCCGAAGCTCGGCGGGCCAAAGCTGCTCGAGGCACTGCGCACCTCGGGCAAGCTGACCAATGGGCGGCCCACGAGTTACGGCATGGGGCTGCAGTTCGACTCCGTTCGAGGCATTGCGCACGAGTCGCACTCGGGAGGCTGGGTCGGTTACAAGGCGCACCTCGAGCGGCTTCCGTCGGAGCGGTGGTCGGTGGCCGTTCTCTGCAACGGCGACAATGTGCCGGCCAGCGAGCTGGCCGAGGGGGTGTTCGCGGCCATCGATCCGAGGTTCCGCTCGGACGAGCCCGAAGGTACGACCGCGAGCGCGCCGCCGCTCGAGCCGTTTACGGGCGAGTATGTCGACCCCGTGTCGCTCGATGCGCGCAGGTTCTCCGTGGAAAATGGTGCGCTGGTCTTTCGCCGCGGTTGGTCCGGCGGCAATGCGCAGACCTTGGTGCCCCTCGGGCCGCGCATGTTTCGCGCAAAGGGAGGCATCGCGCGCTACGAGTTCGTCGGCGACGCCTCGGGAAAGCCCGCGCGCGTGCAGCGCTTCGTCGATGGCGAGGAGCCCACGACGTACGAGCGCACCGCCGCGCGTTTCACACCGAACGCCAAGGAGCTCGAGATCTACGCCGGCCGCTACACCAGCGACGAAATGCGCCACGATGCCTCGGTTCAAATCATCGGCGACAATCTGTATTTCGGCCCCTGGGGCCGCAGGCCCACCATCCGACTGACCCCGGTTCGGCCCGATGGCTTCCACGCAGGTGCCACCGGCTTTTTCTTCGAGCGCGATCGCGCCGGCAAAGTCATTGGCTTGCGTCTCTGGGACGAGCGCTCGCGCAATATTCGATTCAAATGGAAGTCGCGCGAATGACGATTACGTCAATTTGACGTTCTCCACGACGTAATCCAAAAAGACGCGCACGCGGGCCGGGAGGTGGCCGCCCTGGCGCACGAATACCGCGTGCACCGGCTCGGTGTCGCCGGGGTCGTGCGCTTCCAACACGGGGACGAGGCGCCCTGCCTCGATGTCGGGGCCAATGTGGAAGGACGAAAGGCGCGCCAGGCCTGCACCTGCGAGGGCGAGCTGGCGCATCGCCTCGCCATCGCTGACCAGCACATTGCCGACGGGGGGAACGATGGTGAGGCCGCCGGCGCCATCGCGGAAGGGCCAACCTGGCACGGAACGCGTGAAGCAAAAGGCCAATCGATTGTGCTTCGCCAGATCGGCCGGCGTGCGCGGCGAGCCGTGCGCTTTCAGGTAGGCGGGGGAGGCGACGACGAGCATGCGGCTTTCGCCGAGCTTGCGCGCGACGAGGCGCGACTCACGCAGTGAGCCCGTGCGAATGGCCACGTCCGCGCGCTGCTCGAAGAGGTCCACCACCGCATCGGTGAGGGCGACGTCGACCTGGATCTCCGGGTGCTTCGCCAGAAAACCGGGAAGCGCCGGGAGCAGACGGTGCAGCCCAAAGGGCACGTTCACGTTGACCCGCAGACGCCCGCGCGGGGCGCTGCCCACGCTCGCCTCGCGCTCGGCCGTGTCCATGTCCGCCAAGATGCGGACCCCGTGCTCGAAGAACGCGGTGCCTTCCGCGGTGAGCTGGAGCTTTCGCGTCGAGCGGTTCACCAGGCGCGCGCCGAGGCGCTTCTCGAGGCGTGCGACCAGCTTGCTCACCGCCGACGGCGTCATGCGAAATGCGCGGGCTGCCGCGGAGAATCCGCCGAGCTCCACGACCCGCACGAAGACTTCCATCTCGCCGGAGCGATTGACGTCCATGCGGGCCATCGCGATGCGTTCTTAGAACACCTTGCCAGGGTTCATGATCCCGAGCGGATCGAATGCGGCCTTCAGCCGGCCATGCAGCGCAATCGAGGCCTCGCCCAGCTGCCGATGCAAGAACGGCTTCTTCAAGGTCCCCACGCCGTGCTCGCCGGTGATGGTCCCGCCGATGGAGATCGCTTCGTCCATGATGGCCTCGAACGCGGCGATGGCGCGCCGTTCGCTGTCGGCATCGCGGCCGTCGTAGATGACCAGCGGGTGCAGGTTCCCATCTCCGGCATGGCCCACCGTCACCACGTGCGTCTCCGTGCGCTTGGCGATGTCCTCCACGCGGCCGATCATCTCGGTCAGGCGCGGGATGGGCACGGCCACGTCGTCGACCAACACGGAGCCCAGTTTTTCCAGGGCAGGGAAGGCGAGCCGCCTCGCCTGGAGGAACATTTCGCCCTCCCACTCGTCCTCGGTTGCGTAGATGCTCGTGGCGCGGGCTGCCTCGCAGGCTTGTCGCAGCCGATCGGGCTCGTCCCCATGGCCTGCACGCGTTTCCGAGCGCGTGAACAGCATGGCGGCCGCAGTGGTGTCCAGGTCCATCGGCTGGTGCGCCTCGACGGCGCGGATGGAGGCGCCGTCCATGATCTCGAGCAGCGACGGGTCGCACGTCTTCACGATGTTCGCCACTGCTTCACCGGCCGCCCGCAGCGAGTCGAACGTGGCGACCATGGTGGTGCCCGCGGGCGCGAGGCGGCGCAGGCGCACGGTGATCTCGGTGACCACGCCGAGGGTGCCCTCCGAGCCCACGAAGAGGCGCGTCAGATCGTAGCCCGCGACATTTTTCCGGGTGCGACCGCCGGTGCGAAGGCGCGTGCCGTCGGCCATCACCACCTCGAGCCCCATGACGTAGTCGACGGTCACGCCGTACTTCACGCAACAGAGGCCTCCCGCGTTGGTGGCCACGTTGCCGCCCATCGTCGAGAAGGTGAAGCTCGCCGGATCCGGCGGGTACCAGAGGCCGAACTCTTTGCAGGCGGCCTTCAAGTCGCCATTGATGACGCCGGGCTCGACCACCGCGTACATCGCATCGCGATCGATGGTCACGATGCGCTTCATGCGCTCCAGCGAGAGCACGATGCCGCCATCGATGGCCGCCGCGCCGCCGGAGAGCCCCGAGCCAGCACCGCGTGGAACGATGGGCACGCGGTGCTGCGCGGCCCATCGCACGATGGTCTCCACTTCGTCTGCCGAGGCCGGACGCGCCACGCAAAGAGGCAAACCCGCGGTTTGCCAGCGCGCTTGATCGAAGCGGTAGCTCTCGATGATGTCGGGATCCGTGAGGATGGTTCCCTGCGGAAGAAGGTTCGCGAGCTCGCTCGGCTGGACTTGGCGCGTGGGCGAAGGCGTCATACCCATCGAGGTTACCTCAACGCCGCGCGCAAAGACGTCTCCAGCGCGGCGAAATCCGCTTCTCCGGGGAAGCGACCCTCGGCGCGCTCCTTGTTGCCGCCTCCGCGTCCGCCGTGCACTTTGGTGGCCTCTTTGAACCATGCGCCGCAGTCGAGCGCCGCCTCTTGGCCGCGCTGCAGTACGACCAGCCGATCGCCGCCATCCAGCGCGGCGCAAAAGGCTACGACGTCCCCGCGTGCGGTGAGCTTCCCCGAGAGGGCGCGCAGCATACCGACGTCGTCGCGCTCGCGAACGAGCACGATCAGCGTGGGCGCGCCAGGCGTGGACGGGTGGGCAGCGAGCGCTTGCTCCGCGACGAACGTGACGAGCTCCGCGCGGGTCGCCGTCAGCGTCTCGTTCTTCGCCTTCAACTCCGCGCGCAGCTTGGCCACCGCCGCGCCCACGTCGGTGGGGCCGCACGTGAGCTCTCGGGCGAGCGCCGAAAGCGCCACCTCTTTTGCGCGCACGTCCGCGAGCGCGCGTTGGGCGGCGTGGAAGGTGAGGCGGATTTTCCCCTTGTACCGTTCGGTGCCCACGATGCGTGCGGCGCCAATCTGGCCGGTGCGCGTGACGTGCGTTCCGCCGCACGGCGTGAGGTCGAACCCCTCGATGTCGATCAAGCGGATGCCGCTCGAGACCTTGGGCGCGCGCCGCAGCGGCAACGTGGCAAGCTCCGCCTCCGTGGGAAAAAGCTGGCGCACCGTTACATCGGCGCGGATCGCCGCGTTGACCAAGTCTTCGACCCGATGCAAATCGGCATCTTTGACATTGGCCACGTCCACGTCGATCGTGCACAGCGTCGCCCCGAGCCGCGCCGAAACGGTGGCGGCCTTCGCGACGTCGAGCAGGGCGCGCGACAGCATGTGCTGCGCGCTGTGCTGCGCCATGTTGTCGCGCCGCCGATCGGCATCGATCTCACCGTGCGCCCGCCGCACGGTCGCGAGGCCGGCGAGGGTCGCTTCGTGGCCCGGCTCGGTCAAATGGTGGATGGTGCCGGCATCGTCGATCTGCACGTCGACGATGGGGATCGAGGCCTCGTTTTCTTCGAGTACGAGCGTTCCCGCGTCCGGATTTTGACCGCCGCCCTCGGGGTAGAAGAGCGTCCGATCGAGCACGATGGATGGACGACCCTGCCATCGTCCAAGCGAGGCCTCGGCCTCGAACGAGGTGGCGAACGGATCGTTCCAATAGAGTTTCTTGGTGGCAACGTCACCCATGGCGGGCGAGAATCTAGCATCGATGAAGCTTGCCTCGGTACCCACGGTCTCGGGCGACGGCGATGCGGAGCTGCCGACGTGGCCGCCGCTTCTGGCCACCCGCGGTTTCGGCGCCCGCAGCGCGACGCACATGCACCATGCGATGCACATCGTGCTGGCGTTGGAGGGATCGCTCGCCATCACGGCCAAAGGCAGCGCACCCATCCGTGCCGCCGGCGTGCTCACCGCGCCCGACGTGCCGCACGCCCTCGACGCCGAGGGCGTGGAGGTCCTCCTCGTCTTTCTCGAGCCCGAGAGCGACGTGGGCTCGGCGCTCCGTGCGGTGCTCTCGGGCCCCGTGCGCGTCGTCTCTCCCGAGGAGCGCGATCAGCTGGTGGGCGATGCGGACCCCATGTCCATCATGCAATCGGGTGGCGTGGCCTGGACCGAGCGCGCCGCGAACGTACTCGGCGGCGCCCCCGCACGCGAGGCGCCGCGCCCCATGCATCCGCGCGTGCGCAAGTTGCTCAAACTTCTCCGCACGATGCCCCCCGAGTCGGACACCTCCCTCGAGGGCCTCGCCGAAGCCGTATCCCTTTCCCCGGGCCGCTTGATGCACGCGTTCTCCGATTCGATCGGGGTGCCCCTGCGCCCGTACCTCGCCTGGCTAAAGTTGCAACGCGCCGCCGCCGCCATCGTCAGCGGCATGCCCCTCGCCCAAGCCGCCCACGCCGCAGGCTTCGCCGATGCCGCCCACATGACCCGCACCTTCCGCCGCATGTTCGGCATGTCCCCGTCGGTGCTGATACGGGGGTAACGAGCCTCGGATGAGCGCGAGCAGGCCGGCGTCGAAGATCACCAGCTGCTTTGGCGCGATGCCGTGCGAACCGCACGGGTAATCCTTCTCCAACATGTGCGGTGGAAGCGCGCCCACAAGCACCGCTTTCGGCACGCATGTCCGGCGAGAACCGTGAGAGCGTGCTGATGCGAAGGGACCGACGGCCGTTTCGCGAGCTCGTACGATCGCATCCTACGGCCAGGGCTTGAGTGCGGTCGACGTGAACGGTCTTCAAGCTCGCAATGGCCTAGGGACCGGTTGATCCACTCGCACGACGTCTTTCGCCTTGTCGAGTACCTGCGACAAAGCTCCGTGATGCTCTCTTCTTTAGCCATATACGAAGCGATGAATTTTGTAACCCAGCCACCGCTCGCGGATGGAACCTATTACCCATCTATCCAGTGCGGACCGTGTTCGTCGTCCGTCGACGCTCACGAACTTTGTTTGCCCTTTTCAAGATTTCGCAATGTCCGGGGAAAAGTTAGACGTCTCCTCCCAGGGCGAGGCCACACCTCCTCGCGCCAGCTCGGATGTTACCGATGTTGGCGGATACGTTTGTGATCGCGCTACCGTTCTCACGGACCGAACGTAGGAACCGTCTCCGAATACCGACTTCGATTCATCGAAACGGCTTGATTTTGCGCTGTAGCAATATATCATTATTCAAATGAAGCACGTACGCGAGCCAGTCCAGCTCGAGCTGCCGACCCCTCGCACGTGGGGCGGACGCCGGAAGGGGGCGGGCAGGAAGCGCAATCCGAAGTCCGGCGTTCCTCATCGCGCACGCCCTATTCACAAGGCCGCGCACCCCGTTCACGCGACATTGCGAGCCCGAGAAGATGTGCGCGGCCTGCGAACGGGGCGTGTATTCCCTTTGCTGATTGAAGGTATCGAAAAGGCATTCAATGCAGTATTTCGCGTGCTGCATTTCTCGGTCCAGCACGACCATATCCATTTTATCGTCGAGGCCGACGACAAGGCGAGCCTGTCTGGCGGAATGCGCGGACTCTCGATTCGACTGGCTCGCGCCATCAATCGTGGCCTAGCGCGTTGCGGCCCCGTCTGGAAAGAGCGGTATCACGCGCACGAGCTCACGCGACCGCGAGAAGTTCGCAACGCGCTTCTTTACGTGCTCATGAACCATAGAAAGCATGGGGCGTCTATCGCTTGGCTCGATGCTCGATCATCTGCTGCATGGTTCGAGGGCTGGCGCAAAGACGACCTTTTCGAGCACGCGCTGCGCGATCTCGACGGACTCACCGGACTCACACCCCCGGTCCAACCCGCGCGAACGTGGCTCACTCGAGAAGGTTGGCGTCGCCACCGCTTGCTCGGCGTCGATGAGGGCCCTGCCTCAATTGTCTACCCGTTAGCCTGAGGCAAGCGAAGCTTCCGCGCCGGCCGCGCCGTCGTTTGGCCAACTATGACTCAATAGCGACGGAACGCGCGTTTGGGACTGTCGCCCAACGGAATTATCGAATCGCACGACTCATCGGTGTGGGCGGCATGGCCGCCGTGTACGAAGGGCCCGATCGCAATGGCCATCGCGTTGCGATCCAATATCTGCTCGAACGCTATGTCGATGGGCCTTCCGTGCGAACGCTCTTTAGCCGTGAGGTATACGCCAACATCATGCCTCTCCTTGAAGGCGAAACACTGCGCAGCCGTTTGCAGCGAATGAACGAGCATCTCCCGCTCTTGGGCGTCGGGCTGCTCACATCGGATCTGCTCGAGCTATTGGCACGTGCCCATGCGAAACGTATCGTGCATCGCGATATCAAGCCGGACAATCTTCTTTTAAGAACGGCTCGAAGATCCACGAGATATCGGGGGCCCGTGTTGATCAATTCAATGGGCGTCTCAATGGATTGGCATGGGCCGCACCACGACGCCGTGAAGTCAATAACGACGAGTTTTTCGAGGTTGGCCTTCAGGTATTGGTCGAACTCGGCCTTGGTCTCAAGGTACTTGATGCAACCCCCTTTTCGCGACGACGGAAATCAGTTTCGCTGTGCGTCGGCAGTATGAACGGGATCGACCATGGCACCTTGCGAAACTGCGTGCATGTGGTGCGATGCGAGGGGCGGGCCGGCGGGACCTGCACAGCCGGTTGCGGGCGCCGGCACGGGGAGTGACGCGTTGACGGAACACAACATTCGAAGCTCAGGCGCCGCAGGCGAATGGCTAGACCACGTCTTACCTTTCGCGAAACCATGTGCGTTGCCAACTTGACTTGAAGGTCTGGGGAAGCGTCCGATCGCGGATAGTCATGGTTCGACGCCAAAGACGTGAGTGGGGGGGATACGAGGAATGTACAATTTGCTGGTGACGGCTGAGGCGGGGGCTTAGAGCCCTCGATGAGGAGGACATCGCTGAGCTGAAAATGCTACCCACGCTCTTCGCCTACGAGGGCCAAGTGGACGCGCCGGCTCGCGTCGGATGGATAACGACGATTCGGCTAGAAGATCAGCTCACCCTTACCTGGCGATTCGATCCCCAATTCGCGCCGATTACACCTGAGGAAATGGGGACTCTAAGGTTGCAGCTCGACATTGGTGATTGGGAAATGGGGCGCACGCACTAGGCGGTCAAGAATGTAGACCTCCTCGCAGTGCTGAATTCTCTGCCCGACGACGACACTTCCGTCCCGTCTTATGGACTGCCGCCGCTTCCACCGAAAAAGCTGGGGCCAAGAGATCGGGCGTTCACCACGCCCAAGGTCGTCCCATCGCGTCGCGACAAAGTGTTCATCGTTCACGGGCGTGATGATGCTGTAAAGAATGAGGTCGCACGCTATCTCGAGCAAATTGGCATTGAGGCGGTGATCTTGCACGAAAGGCCGAACGGTGGCCGAACGCTTATTACCAAGTTTGAAGAGGAGTCGACCGGAGTTTCATTCGCGGTGGTGCTCATGACGCCCGACGATCGGGGCGGTTTGTCAGGCGATGCCCAGAAGGCGCGGGCACGGCAAAATGTCATCTTCGAGCTGGGCTTTTTCATCGGCAGGCTTGGTGCGGCCAAGGTCTGCGCCCTCGTATCGGGGGATCTCGAGAAGCCATCGGACTTTGATGCCGTTGTCTACGTTAGGTACGGCGCGAATACCGCATGGAAGACGGAGCTCGTGCGCGAACTGCGCCACGCAAACGTTAAATTTGATCCGAGTCGTGTGTTCTGAGGAGCTGACAAGAAATGTACAATTTGCTGGTGACATCTGAGCCGGGGACCTGGGATCGGCCGACCTACATACTGCCCATCATTCGCTTTCTCTCGCATACGGCGGGGCCACTGCAGGAGCGTTTTCAGGCCCTTGACGAAGACGATATCGCGGAGCTCACCAGGCTGCCGACGCTCTTCGCCTACGAGAGTCAAGTCGGCGTGCCGGCTCATCGTTCGACGAAATGACGAAGTGCGCATCACATGGCCCTTCGACGCCGACGTCCCGGACATTGCACCCGAGACGATTGAGTCTCTGGCGTGGGAGCTCGACCTTGGCAATTGGGAAATGAACCGCACGCACTGGGCAGTCAAGAATGTGGATCTCTTGGCCGTGTTGAACAAGGGCCCCGACAAGGGGGCGTCGGTTCCGCCTTATATAGCGCCGGCATCGTCCAAATTGCTCGGCGACAAAGTCTTCATCGTTCACGGCCGCAATGACGCCGTGAAATACGAGGTCGCGCGGTTTCTCGAGCAAATTGGGATTGAGGCGGTGATCTTGCACGAAAGGCCGAACGGTGGTCGAACTCTCATTACCAAATTCCAGGAAGAGTCGGCCGGTATTCGCTTCGCGGTCGTGGTCATGACACCGGACGATCGGGGGGGCATGGCAGGCGAGGCTCAGAAAGCGCGGGCGAGGCAGATGATCTTCGAGCTTGGCTTCTTCATAGGTAATCTCGGCCCGGAAAGGTCTGCGCGCTCGTCTCGGGGGATCTCGAGAAGCCCTCAGATTTTGACGCCGTCGTCTATATTCGGTTCGGAGCGAATACTTCATGGAAGATCGAGCTCGCGCGCGAGCTGCGACACGCCGGCGTGAAGTTCGATCCGAGCCCGGTGTTCTGATTCTCTCGAGGCCGGACACTGCGGTGCGCAAATGCTGGCTCAAGATTTAGTCGGCAGTTTTCTGTAGGGCCTTGTTCAAGTCCACCGAAGGAAACACGATTTTGAGCTCCCTCGCCAAATTGTAGCTTCAGGACCCGCGCGTACGCTTGGACGGTATGCGTTCGGGGATCGACTAGGGCCTGGGCGGCTGTCCGGTGACTTTGGTGCGTTCGGAGATAGTGAGGGCGCGTGGCGTTCGCGATGATGCCGCGCTCTCATTGAGAGCGCGACGCAAATTGCATTCATACCGTTTGTCTTGCCGCCTCCTCGAGCCTCATCGCAGCTCGCGTTTGCCTGGCGGAATAGAAGAACCGCCGTCGTTTGAATGTTATCTAAGGGATAATGCCGCGCCCTTAGAGAACGCAGAAGCCTCAGCCCGTTCCTGGGTCGCTGAAGGACTTTCTGTCGAAGGTTCCCGCCGAGCCCAGCTCGCGATGCTGACGGAGGGCATTGCGAATTCATCCGGTCTTCGATCTCCTTTGGAGCCTCGCAATGGCGTGCGTTCCTATGCTCGCACCATCGATGGCTCATTTCGGATGACCATTCCGTCGCTGGCTGAATGCCATCGAATACGTCACCGTTGGAGACGAAGTCTTTCACACGGTCATCGTTAGAATGGGGTACGATCTCTGGTGGACCGGGCGGACCACGAAGCGGCCTTTGCGGAGCGCTATCCTCTCGCCCATTTTTGCTCATACACGGGACTGACGACACGAGCGCGCGGTGAGAACCCACATGCGGACGCGCACTGCAACCTTTCCGCGCCGTACCATAGTCGACGTGACCCCGATGCTCGGCCACCCTATTCCTGCGATTCGTACGCCGCTACCAGATTGTCGAGAAAGACGAAAAGCTGCTCGTTCATCGTTCGATAATCATTGGCACGAAGGACATCGGGGCGCTGAACGAAGCGAAGGCCGGACGACTCCGTGAGCTCGCGCTCGGAATGCGCGATGCTCGACTCGATGACGTCTTTGGTGAACTCCATGTGGCACTGGAAGCCATATACCAAGTTGCCGTACTCGATGATTTGTCGAGGGCAACCCTCGCTGGAGGCAATGACCTTCGCGTCCTTCGTCAGGCCTGGCATATCGCCGTGCCAGTGGGCGACGGTGAGGGAGTCGGGAAAGTGGGCGAACTTGGCGTTGGCTCGGCCTTCGGCGGTGAGGGTGATGGGAAACGAGCCGATCTCCTTGTGCGGGCTGCGCTCGTGTTTGGCGCCGAGCGCCTCGCCCAGAAGTTGGGAACCGAGGCACACGCCAAGGACGGCTTTTTTCGCGCCGATGCATTTCGAGATCAGCGAGCGTTCGGCGGCTGCATCGAAATGAGGACACTCCTCCTTGGTCGTCGAGGCCGACTGCGGTCCGCCGAGCACCACCAGAAGGTCGATGCCGTCCACGGATTGCGGCAGTGGCTCGTACGTATAGACCTTCGAATACGTCGGCGTGTAACCGCGGTCGCGCACCCAAGTTTCGAATGCGCCGGGTGCCTCGAAAGACTCGTGGATGACGAAGTGAATACGCATCGAAATATCTCCTCCTTTGCCCTCAGCTAGGCTCCTAACACGCAAACCGCATCATTTCTTCTTCAGGAGCCTCAGCAGATTCCGAAAGGCGGGGACGTCATACTCGGTCCGCCACACCAGGCACGTATTCGCGTGTCCTGCGGGCAGCGTCGTGAGTCCGGGCGGCACTTTGGCCAAATCGAGCACGCTTCGCGGCAAGATGGTGACGCAGGCGCCCGCGGCCACGCAGGCGATCATGGCGTGGTAGGAGCCCATCTCTTGGACCTTCCACTCCGTGCTGTCGCCGACGGCGAGTCGATCTTCCGCGATGGTGCGGTACGTACATCCCTGGGTGAACGCGGCCAGGGAACGGGTGCGTACGTCCGCCACGCGATGCGCGGCCGACTCGCTCGCCGGCAGCAAGAGCAGCAGTTCCTCCCGCCACATCGTCTTGGCGGATAGCCCCATGTCGTGCAGGCCCGCCGCATCGAAGGCAGGAGGCAAGGCGACGAAGGCGCAGTCCAAGCGTCCGCCGTGCACCTGCTCGAGCAGCGAGCGCGATGTGCCGGTTTTGACATCGAGCCGCGTCCTCGGGTGGCCAACGTGGTACGCGGCCAGAAGGGCCGGCAGGCGGCTGGCCGCCGTGCTCTCCATCGAGCCCATGCGCAGCACGCCACCGTCGACGCCACCGGTCACGACGTGCCGGGCCTCTTCCTCGAGCGCCAACCATCGCTGCGCATAGCCCAAGAAACGTTCTCCGGCGGTCGACATGCTCATGCGTTTGCCGGTGCGCACGAACAGCTCCACCCCCACCTCGGCCTCCAGCTGCTGGATGCGGGTGGTCACGTTGGAAGGGGCCCGTCCCAGCCGAGCCGCAGCTTGCGTGACGCTCAACTCGGCCGCGACGACGCGAAAAATCTTCAGAGACTCGGAATCCACGGTGTTCTCTATCGAGGAACGTTACTATATTTTCGTTCACGAACAGAGAATCGTCGAAAACAGGAGACGTCATGCGCTCGTTCACCCATTTCGTGGCACGGCTCGGCATCCGATACCCCATCGTTCAAGCGCCCATGGCCGGCGTGTCCACGCCGCAGTTGGCGGCCGCGGTCTCGAATGCCGGCGCCCTGGGATCGCTCGGCATGGGGGCGAGCACCGCCGCGCAAGCTCGGAAGGCGATCGAGGAGACCCGCGCGCTCACGAGCCAGCCGTTCAACGTGAATGTCTTCTGCCATGCGCCGGCCCGGCGTGATGCAGCAAGCGAAGCGGCTTGGCTGCGGTATCTCGGGCCGCTTTTTGCGGAGTTCGGCGCGGAGACGCCCACCGCGCTCGACGAGGTTTACAAGACGTTTCTCGAGGACGACGAGATGTTCGAGCTCCTACTCGAGCAGCGCCCGGCGGTCGTGAGCTTTCACTTCGGGCTGCCCCCCGTCGCCCGCATCGAGGCGCTGCGCAAGGCGGGCATCTACACCGCGGCCACCGCCACCAACGTGCGCGAGGCGACGATCATCGAGCAGGCTGGGGTCGACGCCATCGTGGCCCAAGGCATCGAGGCCGGCGGCCACCGAGGCGTGTTCGACCTGAACGCCGTCGATGAGCGCCTGCCCACGTGGGTGCTCGTTCGACTCTTGGCACGATGGACGAAGCTTCCGATCATCGCCGCCGGCGGCATCATGGACGGGCAGGGCATCAAGGCCGCGCTGGATCTCGGCGCGGCGGCGGCGCAGCTCGGGACGGCCTTCATCCTGTGCCCGGAGTCGTCGGCGAACGCAAGCTTCCGCGAGAACCTCAAAAGCGAACGCGCCGCCGTGACCCGACTCACCGCCGCGGTATCGGGACGGGCTGCGCGTGGCATGGTCAATCGCCTCTTCACCTATGGCGACGCGGCGGGCGGCCCGCCTCCGCCCGCGTATCCCGTCGCCTACGACGCCGCCAAGCGCCTGCATGCGGCCGCCGCCAAACATGGCAACCACGAGTTCGCAGCCCAATGGGCAGGTCAGGGAGCTCCCCTGAGTCGCGAGTTGCCCGCGGCCGCATTGGTGGAGCGGCTCGTCGAGGAGTGGCGAAGCGACCTTTAAGCTGCGAGCGGCTTCTTCTCGCGCGGCTCGAGGATGACGTCGATCAGACCGTACTCCTTGGCGGAGGCCGCGCTCATGTAATTGTCGCGGTCCATGTCGATGGTGAGCTGCTCGGGCGACTTGCCGGTGGCCTTGGCGAAGATGCGCGTCGTCGCGTCTTTGAGATGCCGTACTTCGCGGGCCTGAATCTCGATGTCCGAGGCTTGGCCGCGGGCGCCGCCGTGCGGCTGATGGATCATGATGCGCGAGTTGGGCAGCGCCGAGCGGTGGCCTTTGTGGCCGGCGGCAAGGAGCATGGCCGCCGCGGATGCCGCCATGCCCACGCACATGGTGGAGACCGGCGCGCGGACGTGCTGCATCGTATCGTGGATGGCCAGCCCGCTGTACACCACGCCGCCGGGCGAATTGATGTAGAGCATGATCTCCTTGTCGGGATCTTCGCTCTCCAGGAAGAGAAACTGCGCGATGACGATGTTGGCCACCATGTCGTCGATCTCGTTGCCCAGAAAGACGATGCGGTCTTTCAAGAGCCGGTCGAAAATCCCCCAGTGACGCTCGCCCTTGTGCGTGGTTTCCACGACCGTGGGCACCATGATCCCCATCGTGGGAGCCCGCTCCAGAATATCCATGGCTTGTGCCCGTGTTTCGGGACGTTTCATCGTTGGCCTCATGCTGCGCATTTGAAAGAAGTGACGTTGTCGTTTGCCGGCGCGTCCTGTGAGACCACTTCCGTGGTGAGCACCAGCACGCAACCCTCGGGGGTGGGGGAGAGCTCCCAGCGCAGGTTCTCGTCCCCCAAGGTGAGGGCGAGAACGCGCGGCGGATCCCACACGGTGATTTTTCGCTCGCCGTCCGGGAACCACTGCGCGAGCTCGCGCGGCTCGGTGAGGGCGCGCCACACCTTTTCCGGCTTGTGGGGAAGGCGTCGTTCGTAGCGCTTCATCGGCGGCTCCTCCGCGTCGACATGCCCTCATCGGGCATCGATGCAAGGTGGCGCTCGAGGGCATCGAGGTGCTTTTCCCAGTGTGGCCGGTACGGTGCGACCCAATCATCGAGCTCCCGAAGCGGCTCGGCACGCAGCCGGTACAGGCGCCGCTGCGCATCCACCTCCGCCGTGACCAGCCCCGCCTCCCTCAGGATGCGCAGGTGCTTCGACACGGCCGGTTGCGCCAGCCCAATTTCGGATACCAGCTCCCCCACGGCCCGGTCGTCCGCACGCAGAAGGTCCAGAATGCGCCGGCGACTCGGCTCGGCGATGATCTCGAAGGTCGACAGCATGGCTTAACATGTCTCGCAAGGCATATGTCCGTCAAGGCACATTTGATTGTGAGGTGCTGCTTCACAATACAATTCGGAAAATGCCGATTTTCATCCGTTGTTATTCGGACGACAATGGGGGCTTTCGATGGCGTCCATCAAGGAGTGACGATGGGGGAGATTTGCAGTCGGTCGATGGCGATCCGTGAACTCGACCGATTCCTCGTGGTGGTGACGATTCGAACACCCAACGATGCGGAGTGGGACCGCTACCTGCAGCTTTACGAGTCTCCCGAGACGCGGGCGAAGCGCGTGCTCGTCTACGCCTCGGCATCCCCGAGCGCGTCCCAGCGGCTGCGACTTCGCGTGGCCGAAGGCGAATACCCGCCGCGCAAAGCCGTTCTGGCCTGTACCAAGGAGGCGCGCGTCGCCGCCGTTGCGGCCAGCTGGTTCAACTCCCAACTGCGCTTGTTTTCCGCTGCCGACATCGACCCGGCGCTCGACTTCATCGGCGCGGCGGGCTCGGAGCGCACGCAGCTTCGCCGCACGCTCGACGATCTCCGCCGCGAGCTCTCCATGCCCCGGTCGACCCGGGCCATCTAGAAAATCAGAACCTCCTCGGTACCTTCGTTCGTGAACGATGCCGGCTTGGCGTCGATCACGCGGTGGTTCGGGTCGACGACGGTGCCGGTGACTTCGCCCTGCAAGGTCGCATGGGCGGTGGCCGTGTTCGATGACGCATCCAGGCCGAAGGTCACGGGCACCAGGACCTTGCCGCTGGCCGAGGCGACTTCCACCTCCACCACGCAGGGGTGAACCTTCGCCGCTGTTTGCGTCACCGTCACGGTGACATCGCTCCCTGATTGCGACGTCGCGACCGTGAACACCGGCCACTCGGGCTTTCCGCTGCCGAAGACCCACGCATCGAAGTACTTCCCGAGGTCCACGTGCGCCGCGCGCTCGAGGGCTCGGCGTAGATCCTCCACGGAACGTGCCGCCGGACGCGCGAGGAAGAATTGAATCCCCCGCACCACGGCAGCCCGGCCAACGAGGGCCTCGAGCTGCAGGTAAAGGACCATGGGCCCGGGGCCGTACACGTCACCGTAGAAGGTTTGCACCGGCGGCGTCGGATTCTCCAGCGGGCGCGGATGGAACTTCGCGTTCAGCGAAATGCGGTCCCAATACGCGCGGGTCGCGGGCCCTTCGGCGGCATCGCGGTGTTCGTCTTCGAAGACATAGGCCAGATACTCCGCGGTGGACTCCTTCCATACGAAATCGCCCACGGCGGCCAACGTCGCGCGATCGCCTGCCCATTGGTGCACGATCTCGTGCATCAGCACGTGCATCACCGTGTTCGTGAAGGGGCCCGTCCGCGTGGGCAGCTTCTCCGACAGAATGATGTTCGCCGGGTGTTCGAACCCGCTCCACACGGTAGGTGCCGCCGCCACGCGAAGCTCGTCCCCATACGGGAAAGGCCCGAGCAGATCGGTGATCCACTCGAAGAACCCCGTCACGCTGCCCTTGTCGAGCACCGGCGCGATGTTGCCACCCGGCAAATTGGGCACCTCGTAGAAGACGAAGTCGACGCCCGCTGCCTTCATCCAAGGCGTCCGCTTCCAAAGTGGATCCGACGCCACCGCCACGGCCGAATACGTCGGTGCCAGCGAACCCGTGCTCCACGGCGAAAGCTCGCAGCGCGTTCGCTGCTCGCCCTGCACGATCTTGCCGGGGCAGAGCACCATGTCGCCGGGCGCGTGCTCGACATCGAAATGGAACGACGCCAGCCGCGACGGATCCGCGTCACACGGCCCGAAATGGCTGCATCCGCCGACCCAGCTCAAAAGATACGTGAACGTCCCGCCCGCGAGATCCTTCTTGCGCGAGAAGCCGACATCGAGCCCGAGGAATTTCTCTTCGGGCACCACACTGCGCGAGCTCACGCGCAACGTTTGCCACGGGAGCACGCGCGAACGCCCGCATACGAGCAGCGCGCCATCCGACTGCGAACTGCTCGCCGCCGGTGCGCCTTGCCATTCGGCATCCGTCGCCGGGACCTCGCACGAAGCCGAAAAACAGTCACCGCCCGGCGGATCCGCCCGCACCGTGAGCCGATCGCGCACGGCGCCCGTCGCGAGATCCACGGCATAGTCGTAGCGCGTGACCGTGCCGGTGATCGCCCGATTGAGATCGTTCTCTTCCTGCGTGCTCGGCACCTTGTCCGGCCCATCGTCGTTCGACGACGGGGAGGACGAACACGCACTCAGAACGATGGCGAGAACGGCATATCCAATTCGACGGCCCATGGTGGGCCGGCACTTTAATTCTTTTTCGGGTGCGCGTCTTCCACAGGTACGTTGTGTTCACGCAGCCAGGCCATGACCTCTTCGCGTTGACGCTTCGCATCTGCGGACAAGATGGTCGAAGGTGTCATGTTGAGGTAACGCTGAAACGTCGCGTTTTGCCGGTTTTTAGCCAGCGGATCGGCCCCCGCCTTGAGCAAGTCCAGCACCCGTTGGTTCTCGTTGATCTTCGCGGCCACGTGTAACGCGGTATTGCCGGCCCGATCGGTCGTATTGGGATTGGCCCCCGCCTGGAGCAATTTCTGGAACTGCGCCTCGCGTTCGGCCATCAAGGCGGCCATGAGTGGCGTCGTACCGCTCACCGGATTGGGCACGTTCACGTCCACGCGATGCGACGCGATCAAGATATCGAGGTACGCCGCGTCGTTCGCCTTCGCCGCGTAGTGCATCACCGTGTCACCTTGCTCGTCGGTGTGCGTCGGATCCGCGCCCGCGTTCAGCAAGGCCTCGAACGAAGGCTTGTTCTTGTTGAGCATCGCCCACTCGAGCAAGCTCGTTCCCTTGTCGCCGACAGCATTCGGATTCGCGCCCGCCTTGATCAGCTGCGCGATCCGCGCGGTATCTCCTTTGGCCGCGGCGTCGGCCACCTGCGCGGCCTGCGGATCGGCGAAGACCTGCGTCGCGTCGATCGAATTCTCCACCGATGCGCTTTCCTTCTTGCCCTCTGTGCCTTTCCCGCACGCGTTGCACGACAGCACCGCGACGGACAGCAAGAGCGTGGGCCAAAATGAGAACTGCGAGATACGGATCACCATGGCGGGTACTTGTGCATCGAGTCTTGGACTGGGCCGATCAAGTGTAAATCTATACCATGCTTGGTGCGCGCACCCGGAATCCACTTCTGCACGCCCGAGAGCGGCTGAGGATCGGGCAGCGTGATTTTATGCCCGAGCGCATCGGGCATGATCCCCCTGGTTGCGATGTTCTTTTCCTGCAGGTTCGTCAAAATCTCTCCGTCGACGGCGTACCGACGGATCTGTCCGTTTTCGGCTTGCTGCCGGACGGCATCCGGATCGAGGTCGAGGCGCTGGATCGTCTTGTCGTTGACGCCCGAGGCATTGAAGGTGACCGCAGGCGAACCCGTGGCGATCGCACCGGTGGCGGCCAAACCTCCGCCGAGCGAATGGCCCGTGATGACGAGGTCGTCGCCGAAGGCGGCCTTCGCATCCTTGGCGAGTGAGATGGCCTGGTTGTACTGCGCGTCGCTGAATCCGAGCCCCTGGGTGAAGTTCGTCTTCCAGTCCTTCAAGTCGTTGCTTCCCGAATACGCGAGCACGGTGTTGCCGTTCGCGTCGCGGTAGATGCCTGCTTGAAAGCCACTGGAAGGATCGCGCAGCGAGGAGGGGTCGATCCCGGCGGCCTGCAATTGCTCGTCGGTCAATCGGGTGAACCCGTCGATTGGCCCGGTGCCGGGGGTGCCTCGCGAAACGTCCGCGGCGATGTCGGCGAAGGTGCCGTCGATGGGCTTCGGAGCTTGACCGCTCACTTGCTCGCTGAACGATCCGCCGCCCGGCGTGTCGGCCGCCGTGAACGCGAGGGCTCGCGCCGCTCCGCCCGCGGGCCCCGTCGCCGAGGACTCCGCGTTTCCGCCGGCGGAGGAGGAGCCGTTTGCACCGCCCCCACTGCCGCTGCCGCAGCCCTCCATGTTGGCCGCACACTCGACCTGGGATTTGACGTTCCTCCCAAGAAGCTTCCAGCCACCCGCTGCCAAGACGCAGATGGCCACCAGAAGAAGTGCATATTCGACGAGGCTTACACCCCGTGTGTCGTTAAGGAGGCTTCTTGGCCTCGGTCTTGTTTGCGTGGTTCGCGGTGCCATTCGCGTGGATGGCAGGTAAAGCAAGATTCACACGCAACCCGGCCCGCCCTTTGCATCGCGAACGGTCGCGAATCCGAGCTGTTTCGAGGTAGTTTTCGCGAGAAAATGCTGGCAACCAACGCGACCACGAGTGGTGCTCGATCCACCACCTGGATCGCGTGCGGTTCATGGGAGGGTATAGGGTTTAGGGTTTAGGAGAAGAGAGAGTTTGACGCTCTCCGTCATCTCTCAACCCTAAACCCTAAACCCTAAACCCTAAACCCTCTCTCACTCCCATGTAGGCCAAAGTACGGACTTGGGAAACGCTTGGGACAAAAGTGATTCCAACCGGGTCGCCTCGGCTTGGGAGAAACCGGAAAGCATTCGCGCATCCAGATCGAGCACCGCCTGAACACGGCCGTTGCTGTCGCGGACGGGCAGCACCAATTCGGACAAGGTGGCGTCGTCGCACGCGATATGGTCTGGGAAGACCCGGACGTCGGGCACGAGCTGGGTCTCGTTGGTTCGAGCGCAGGCGCCGCACACGCCCCGGTTGAAGTCGATGCGAAGGCACCCCATCGGCCCTTGATAAGGTCCGACCGCGAGGGTACTCGGGGCCACTCTGCGGTAAAAACCGACCCAGCTCGTTTGGGGTAGCGTTTCCCATAACAGTGCCGATAATGTTGCCTGGATCACAATCGGGTCCGTCTCGCCATCGACCGCGGCGAGGATTTGGGGGAGGGCAACGTCGAGTCGCTCCAGGCGGGCCGACTCGGGCAATAGGTCTCCACGCGTTGCAGAGACCAAATCATGACCGGGAAACACGATGCCTTCGCTCATGGCACGAGAGAATGGCATAGGCGGCGGATGGAAGGCGGTCTATTCTTCGCCGGTTTAAGGAAAGGCACGAGGGGGGGAGCATGGCGGTTTCGTCGTACGAATTGGTGGAAGACGTCGACCTCGGCACGCTGGTTCGACTGCCCGAGAACGAAGTGCGCACCCTGCTTGCCGGCATCGAGCCCGCGCGAAAGAGGCTCGAGCGCCGCTGGTACCGGTGGGCGGACATTCATCCTTATTTGACGCGGGCGCAGATTGCGCGGGCGCGACGCCTCTTTCGCGAACGCGGGATGAAGCTGCGCACCTCCAAGCAATGGGTCGCCGGCTATCCGCGGCTCATGGCCGAGTGGCACCCCACGAAAAACGGAGACACCGTTCCGTGGAAGGTGAGCTACGGCTCGCAAAAGCGCATTTGGTGGAAGTGCCCCAAAGGCCCCGACCACGAGTGGCATGCGATGCCCAAGTCGCGCACGGGCAAGCTGCCCGCGGGCTGCCCGTTTTGCACCGGCAAAAAGGTCTCCGTGACGAACCGTCTGTCGATCCACGCGCCGGAGATTGCCGCGCAGTGGCATCCGACGAAAAACGGAAAGCACACCCCGGAAGACTTCGTGGTGGGCTCCAAGTTCAAGGCCTGGTGGAAGTGCCCCAAGGCCCCGGCGCACGAGTGGCAGTCGTTCATCGTGGACCGCACGACGGTCTCGCCCAACTGCCCCTTCTGCGTGAACCGGCGCATCTCCATCGATCGATCCATCGCGGTCCTGGCACCCGAGCTCGCACGCCAATGGCACCCGACGAAGAACGGAAAGCTCTCGGCGAAGGACGTGGGACCTTGGTCGAACGATCCCGTGTGGTGGCGTTGCGAGCACGATGCGTCCCATGTGTGGGAGGCTCCGCCCAACCAACGTTTCCGCGCGAAGAACCGGTGCCCGTTCTGCATCAATCGACGAACGGCGGCGAACAATGCGCTTCTCACCTTGGCGCCGCACCTGGCCGCCGAGTGGCACCCGACGAAGAACGTGGGCCGCGCGCTCTCCGACGTGCGCGCTACCGCCGTGTACAAGGTGTGGTGGAAGTGCCCGAACGGCCCCGATCATCAGTGGCGCGCGACGGTGCTCGATCGGTACAAGAAGGGCTCCAAGTGCCCATTCTGCCGGGAGTGGCGTCTATCGGTGACCAACTCGCTCGCGGTGAAGCATCCGCAGCTCGCGGCGGAATGGCACCCGCGCCTCAATCGCAGCTCGCTGCCGTCGCTCGTCACGGGCAAGTCGCGCAAGAAGGTGTGGTGGCAGTGCCGGCGCAACAAGGGGCACGTTTGGTACGTGTCACCGTACCGCAGGCTGGAAGGCGAATCGGGCTGCCCGCATTGCGTGTGGAGCCTGCCGCCCGGCCCGCTGCGCTCGCTGCAGAGAGCGGCGCCGCAACCGGAAGCCCCGACCCAAAGGCGGCCCGCTCCGCGGAAGCGCCCCCAGCCGGAGGCCAGCTTCTAATGTGGTAATTTGGCGGGAGCCATGCCGCTCCCGCATCTTTCCGTGCGCTGCTATCCGCACCAGAGTGAGCGGCATCAGCACGCGTGGCACCAGCTGATCGTCCCCATCGAAGGGGCGCTCGGCATTGCCGTGGGGCATCGGGAGGATCGGCTGGACCGCTTTCGCGGGGCGCTCATCGCCCCGGGGGAGTGGCACGCCTTCGAGGGCATCGGCGACAACCGCTTCCTCGTGCTCGACGTGGGCGAGGACAGCATGTGCGAGATGCTCTCGACAGGTACGGCGGCGCGATGGTTCGGATCCGGCGCGGCCGCCCATTATTTTGCCGTGCAGGCATCCGTGCAGCATCTCGCGCGCGGATTGCTTCCTCTTTTGGAGAGCGCGCAGCCGGCGGATCGCGTGCAGCAGCACGGTGCGGGGTTGCTCTTGCTGGCGCTGGCCGAGCTTCACCAGCCAAACGAGTGCAGCGAGCGCCTTCGCCGCGCCGTCGATTTCATCCATCGCCACTACGCGGGCCCCATTCGGGTCGCGGACATCGCGGCCGCTGCATCGATGGGCGCGAGTCGGATGCACGCGCTCTTTCGCACCGTCTATGGCATGACGCCCATGGATTATGTGGCCGATCGGCGGCTCGATCGCGCCGAGCGGCTCTTGTCCGAGCGCGCCCTGTCCATCGCGGAGATCGCCCTGCGTTGCGGGTACTCGGATCAGGCGAGCCTCACGCGCGCCATGCGTGCGCGCCGGGGCACCACGCCCGGTGCGTTTCGGCAGTCTGGAACAAAGGCGCCGTAGTCTCGGCCAAGACACACCGGGGCGAATCCCTACGATGCGCGCTCCATGAAGACGCGTGCGACGAGACTCGGGTGTGCAGCCATTGGCCTTTGGGCGACGCTGGCGTGGCTCAGCACGTCGGCGCGGCGCCTGCCGCCGTTCCAACTTTTGGCCATGACCTTCGCCGTCGCCACCGCGCTCGGACTCGTCCGCATGGCGCGCGCCGGCGGTCCGGAGGCCTGGAAAAAAGCCTTTCGGCAGCCGCTGCGCGTATGGCTCGTGGGCGTGGGCGGCCTCTTCGGCTTTCACGCGTTCTATTTCGTCGCACTGGCGAAGGCTCCTGCCGTGCACGTGAGCCTCATCGCGTACCTATGGCCGCTGCTCATCGTCATCCTGTCCGGCGCGCGGAGTGTGCGCGCGCTCGCCGGTGCGGCGATGGGCCTCGGCGGTGTCGTCGTGCTCTTGGTCACGGATCAGCGCTTTCACGCCGAGATTCGCCCCGAGCACGCGGCGGGCTATCTCTCCGCGCTGGCGTGCGCATGCACCTGGGCGGGCTACTCCGTCGCGAACCGCCGCTTCGTCACCGTGCCGGTCGACACGGTGACGGGTTTCTGCCTGGTGACCGCCGTTCTGGGCGGCGTCGTTCATGCGGCGACGGAGACGACGCTCGTCCCGACGCCGCACGAGATCGCGTCGGCGATCGCCCTGGGCCTTGGTCCGGTGGGCGCCGCCTTTTTTCTATGGGATTACGGCACGAAGCATGGCGACCTGCCGCTTCTCGGCGTTCTCTCCTATGCGACGCCGCTCCTCTCGACGCTTCTCTTGATCGTCTCGGGCGCGGCGCGCTTTTCGTGGAACATCGCCCTGGCGTGCCTTTTCATCGCGGGCGGTGCGTGGCTCGCCTCGTCGAACGCGTCTAAGGATGCGCGGCGGCGTTCAGCACCTCGATCCGCTGGGCAATCCACGCGCGATGCCGCCGCTCGTCCGTGAGGTTGCGCTCCAGGACCGCGCGCAGATCCTGCGGGAGGTCCGTTCGATTCACCGCGCGCTCGTAGGCGGTGTTCGTATCGTTCTCGTTGGTCTTCATCGCCATCAGGATCAATCGATCGCCGATGAGCGCACTCAACACGACCTTGCCCTTGGTGAGCACCTGCTTCACGTCGGGACCGTTCGAGGGGCGTGAGCCCATGCCCACGATCGCATCGCCGAGTTCACGGACGTGGCGCTCGTGGTCGTGCATGAACGATGCGAGCTGTGCCCTGTCCGAGGTGTCCTTCAAGCGCGCGATGGCGGCTTTGTACGCTTCGATTGCATCGTAATCGAGCTCGAGAAGTTGATTAAGCAAGGACACCAGGTCCTTCTGAGTTCCCACCATCGTTGCCATGGCGTTCTCCTTTCTTGCGCAAACGTGATCAATCGCGTTGCGGTAGGGGTGGAGAGCGAGGCTCGTGCCAATCGAATCGCTTCCGCTCGCGTCTTTGCCGCGTCGCGAGTGCTCACAGTACGTGCGCAGCGGACCACACGCGTGGCACTCTTGCAGTCATGGGAATGCTCATCGACGGTACGTGGCACTTCGACGCCGGACTGCTCTCCCGCGGGCCCGACGGTAGTTACATCCGACCCGATACGAGCTTCCGAAATTGGATCACGCGCGACGGTGCAGCGGGCCCCACGGGCGAGGCAGGTTTCCCCGCCGAGGCAGGGCGGTACCACCTGTATGTGTCGCTGGCCTGTCCCTGGGCGAGCCGCGCGCTGATCTACCGTTCGCTGAAGGGTCTCACGAACATCGTGGGCGTCTCCGTCACGCACTGGCTCCTGACCGAGCAGGGGTGGACCTTTGCCGAAGGTGAGGGCGTGGTGCCCGCCCCACTGCAAGGCGTCTCCTACGTGTACCAACTCTATACGCGTGCCAATCCGCGCTACAGCGGCCGTGCGAGCGTGCCCGTTCTATGGGACCGCGTTCGGAACACCATCGTCAGCAACGAGTCGGCGGACATCATCCGCATGTTCAACAGCGCCTTCGATGACGTCGGCGCCGAGCCGGGGGACTACTACCCCGAGCCCTTGCGCGCGGAGATCGACGCCATCAATGACCGCGTGTACGCCACGGTGAACAACGGCGTGTACAAGGCGGGCTTCGCCGCCACGCAGCTGGCGTACGAGGTCGCTGTCGCGCCGTTGTTCGAGACACTCGATTGGCTGGACGAGCGCCTCCGCAACCGCCGCTTTCTCGTGGCCAGCACGCCGATGGAATGCGATTGGCGACTCTTCACCACCTTGATCCGCTTCGATGCGGTGTACTACGGCCATTTCAAGTGCAACCTGCGGCGCCTTTCCGACTATCCGCATCTGTCCGCTTACGCGCGCGACCTCTATCAATGGCGTGGTGTGGCTGAGACCGTCGATATGAATCACATCAAACGGCACTATTATATGAGCCACAAGGCCGTGAACCCCACCGGGATCGTCCCCGTGGGACCCCTCTACGATTTCAACGCGCCGCACGGCCGCTCGCATCTGCTTTGAGCTAAGGCTACGGAAGCCAACCTGGGACGAGGAACATGACCGCGAACGACACGTCAGGATTGACCCTTTATGAATTGGCCGGAGCCGATCCCGAGCTGAGGTTCAGTCCGTTCTGTTGGAAAGTGCGCATGGCGTTGGTGCACAAGGGCCTGGAGGTCGAACACGTTCCGGTGCGCTTCGCCGAGAAGGAGACGATCGCCTTCTCGGGCCAGCGGCTCGTTCCCGTTCTTCGCGATGGCGAGCAGGTCGTGACCGACTCCTGGCGCATCGCGCTCCATCTCGAGGAGCGCTTTCCCGATCGCCCCTCGTTGTTCAGCGATCCTGCGACGATCCCGCTGACGCAATTCGTGAACGCGTGGACCGACAGCGTGCTTCCGTACTTGCTGCGGGTCATTCTGCTGGACGTTTACAATTCCATCCACGAGTCCGACCGCGAGTACTTCCGCTCTTCGCGCGAGAAGCGGTTCGGCATGCGCCTGGAGGCCTTCGTGGCCGACAAGGACGCGAACTTGGCGCACTTTCAAAAGGCGCTCAACCCCTTGCGCACCATCCTCACCGATCGCGACTTCGTCGCCGGCGACGCGCCCGCCTACGCCGACTACTGCGCGTTCTCCATGTTCATGTGGGCCCGCGGCGTGAGCCAAACCGAGCTGCTTCCGCCCGACGATCCGATCTTCGCCTGGCGCGAACACCTCCTCAACGCCTTCGACGGCTTCGCCCGCAAGGCCCCGCGCCGCCGCTAAACTCCAAGAAGAAGGAACCGCCAGGACGCCAGGGTCGCCAGGGGTAACGGCTGGTTTTTTTGTTTTCTGGTGGTTTTTTTAGCGGTCTTCGAGTGTTGGCCAAAACAAAACAACGTGGAACAAGGTCGTTTCCGTGGACAACCCTGGCGATCCTGGCGCCCTGGCGGTTTCCTTCTTCTTTGCCGAGAACGGTGTTGGAGCGGGTTAGCGGCGTGTGCCGGCGGTGTAGACTTGTTGGGTTACGGACGTGATCTTCGTGGCTGCGTCTTCCCAGGTCGTGGTTCTCGGATGGAGGGTGAGGACGATCAGGATTTTCTGGTCCTGATCGACCAAGCCCGTCGTGTGAAGCAGGCGGCTTTTGAGATCGATGTCCGGCGGCGGGGCCGTGCGCGGCGAGGGCTCGGTCGTCGGCGGGGCGGTGGTGCCCACGCCGGGGCGTTCGGCGTGCGGTGCGGCGGGCTGGCATTCTCGTCCAGCTGGCACGTCGCCGAAAGCCGACCATCCTTGCTTGATGCGAAAGGGTGGATGCACCGCCCGCGGAATACCAAAATACTGATCACGCCCGTCGGTCGCGCACGAAGTCGACATTCCAATATTGTCCAATACGAAGCGCCGGAAATCGTCGTTCGGGCCGTCCAGTAAATATCGATAGATTCGTAGAATATCCAATGCGGTGAATGCCGTATGGCCCCAGAAATCGGGATTGGCCGGTCGCCGGATGCCCTGCAATTCCAGCTTGATTGCCATGCGATCCACCATGGCGATTTGGCCGGCGCGGTCCCAAAAATCATTGGCGGCATCGTCGTCGCTCGAGCGCAACATCGATTGAAGAGCCGCCAAGTCCTTTGGCGGAATATCGCTCCACGATCCGTGGGAATACAAATAATCCAATGCGATCAATATTTTGACTACCGAAGCCGACCGATACGCTTTATCTGGATTTCGCTGCACCAGTACGCGGTCTTTGGCGCGATCGTACATGAGATAACTCGCGTCCACGTCCGCGGGCACGACGACGCCATCGCCGCGATTTTCCGGAGGCCCGTGCGCGACGGCCCCGGCGCCCGAGGAGCATGCCGCGGCGACCAGCGGGAGAATCATCCAATGCACCCGTGACGACGTCGTTCCGCTCCTTTGGCGCATGTACGTCACCATAAGCGGCGGAGGGCGCTTTCGGCACCTTTTCGTGGCGGCCTCCAGGGGCTGAATAAATATTCATAAAGTGGACTTCACCGCGGAAAAATAGGCCTTTCGTGGACGCCCGCCTGCGCTGGGGCGAGGTCGTCCCCAACAGAACCGCTAGACGCCGCGCCGCCAAACACGTAAACCCTAGCGCCCGTGAAGTCTCGTCAACCTTCGCTCGCCGCCACGGTGGAGCAGCTCCAGACCGAGCTCGTAAACGCCGTTTTCGACGCCCTACGCCAAAGTGCAGTCGCTGCACTTGGCACTGCGCTCACGCCAACCGGACGCCTTTTCAATTTCTCCGAGGCGGATATTGCGCGGGTTCGCCCTGCAGCGCGGCAACGCCCCACGCCAACGCGTGGCGGTGGCCGTGCTCGTACCACGCGCAAACCTTCGGCCGTCGCGAGCAGCCAGCTCGCACTGCCGTTGCGCGATTCGTCGCCGCCGCCGCACGACACGGCCTTCACCATCACGGACCCGTCGGTGCTTTTGGCGTCCGTGCAGGCCGAGGCGGCGCCCGCATTGCCGCCGGTCCAAAAGATTCCAAGCCGGCGTGGTCGCAAGCCGCGTGAGCCCAAGGTGCTCCAGGCGCCGCAGGAAGCTGCGCCGGCCGAGCCCGAGGTGGCGGCCCCGCCTGCGCTGCGCGACGGCGAGGAAGTGGCAAAAGCCGTCCTCGGCGGAGGCGTCGTTCTTCGTCGCCGCCGTACCTAAACGCAACATCGGACAGGATGTGCCGGTCCGGTCATGCGTGAGTTGACAACGCATCGTCTCGGGCCCTAAAGCTCGTAGCCATGCGCTATTCGCACGCATTGGTCGTGGCGGTATGGGCGGCAGCATCCGTGTTCATGGGTGGCTGTCGCGAAAAAAAGACGGAAGAAGCCAAGTCGGGCACGAGCACGGAGACGCAGACGACGGCAACTACGCCGTCGCGCGATACGATCTTGCTCGGCCACGTCGGCGCCACTTCCGGGGGCGAGGCAACGTACGGCCTATCGTCGGACAATGCGTTCAAGCTCGCCGTCGAAGAGCAAAACAAGAAAAACGGCATCAAAGGCAAAAAGCTCGAGCTCAAAACACTCGACGATCAGGGCAAGCCGGAAGAGGCCGCGGTCACCGCAACGCGTCTCATTACGCAGGACAAGGTCACGCTGATTCTGGGGCCGGAGACATCGGGCCGCTCGCTCGCCGTCGCGCCGATTGCCGACCAGAATCGCATCCCGATGATCACGCAGTCGGCGACCAGTGCCAAGGTCACGCAAGACGGCGACAAAACGCGGCCGTACGTCTTTCGCACCTGTTTCATCGACCCGTTCCAGGGAACGGTCATGGCGAAGTTCGCGCGGGAAAACCTGAAGGTGAACAAGGTCGCCATCTTGCGCGACGTGGGCAGTGACTACTCCGTGGGCCTGGCCAATTCGTTCACCGCGAAGTTCACCGCCATGGGCGGGCAGATCGTCGGCGACGTGAGCTTCAAGTCGGGCGAGCCGGATTTCAAAGCGCAGCTCACCGCCGTGCGCGGCAAGAACCCGGACGCGATTTACGTGCCCGCGTACTACACGGAGGTCGCTCTCATCGGCCGCCAGGCGCGCGAGCTCGGGATGAAGCAGCCGCTCATGGGCGGCGACGGCTGGGACTCGCCGAAGCTGTTCGAGGTTGCCAAGGGCGCGCTGGATGGCTCGTTCTACTCGAACCACTACAGCCCGGACGACCCTTCGCCGGTGGTGCAGGAGTTCATCACCAAGTACAAGAAGGCTTACAACGCGACGCCGGACGCCTTCGCGGTTCTCGGGTACGACGCCGCCAACCTGGCCTTCGCCGCCATGGAGCGTGCGAAAGATCTCAGCGGTCCCTCGATCCGCGAGGAGCTGGAGAACACCAAGAGCTTCAAGGGTGTCAGCGGCACGGTGCACATCGACGAGAAGCACAACGCGATCAAATCGGCCGTCGTCATCGGCATCGAGAAGAACGCGCCGAAGTTCAACGCGACGGTGGAGCCTTAATCAAGGTTCCGGCGAGCAGCTCGCGGTGGCGCACCAGCCGCGCCGCGAGCAGATCGAGCACGGCACGAACGCGTGCCGTGCGTCGCAGATCCGGGTGGGTGAGGAGCCAGAGCGTGGAGGCCATCTCCGCGACCGGCGGCAGGACGCGCTCGAGGCGCGGGTCGGCATCACCCATGTAGCAAGGTAGTGCGGCAAGGCCGAGCCCCGCGCGCGCCGCCGCGTGCAGCGCAGGGATCGAGCTTGCGCGAAAGACGATGCGCTCGGGCGCGACGTGCGCATCGATCCATCGCGCCGAGCCGAGGTGCGCGAGGTGGTCGTCGGGCGCGAGCCAGTCGTGATCGTGCTCGGCCGGCGGTCGCGCTCGTCGCTCGAGGTACTTGTGCGAGGCGTAAACCGCCGTGGCGATGGTGGCGAGCTTGCGCGCGGCGAGGTGCTCGGGCGCGTTCACCGCCGGGCGCAGCGCGATGTCGGCATCGCGGCTCAAGGTGAAGAACGCGTCGGCGGTCACCACCTCGAGCACGATGCCGGGGTGCTTCGCCCGAAGCTTGACGAGGACCGGCGCGAGTAGGCGAAGCAGCGTCTCCGTCGTCGTGAGCCGCACGATGCCGGTGGGCCGCACATCGCGCCCCATGAGGCGGCGCTCGAGCTCGTCGAGCTCTCCCATGGCCCGCCGCGCGGAGGCCACCGCCTCCTCGCCCGCCGGCGTAGGCACATAGGCATGGCGCCCGCGATCGAACAGGCGCACACCCAGGCGCTGCTCGAGCGCCCCCAGCCTTCGCCACGCGCTCGCATGGTGCACGTCGAGCTTCCGCGCGGCCGCCGCCAGCGATCCCGTCTCGGCCAGCACGGTGAGCAAGTGCAGATCATCCATGGCGAACGAAGTTTGCGCAGAACGCAAAGTCATCTTGCGATCGTGCCATATTTCCTTGCGTGCATGTAGGCACCACCTTTGGGCGCATGAAACTCTATTACGCCGTCGGCACGTGCTCGCTCTCCCCTCACATCGTCGCCTCCGAGGCTGGGATCCCCTTGGAGCTCCAGCGTGTCGCACTCGGCAAAGATCCCGAGTACGCCGCCATCAACCCCAAGGGCTACGTCCCTGCGCTGCGCCTGGACGATGGATCGGTTCTCACCGAGGGCGTGGCCATCGTGCAATACCTCGCCGACCGCGCGCCCGAATCGGGCCTGGCCCCGCAGGCCGGTACGCCGGCGCGTTACGAGCTGCAGTCGTGGCTCACGTTCATCTCGTCGGAGCTGCACAAGATGTACAGCCCCTGGCTCTTTCACCCCGAGTACGGCGAGCAGGCGCAGAACGTCGCACGCGAGAAAATCGCCACCCGCCTCGCCCTCGTCGAGCGCCATCTCTCCAAGGGTGGTCCCTTCCTCCTCGGCAGCACGTTCACCGCCGCCGATGCCTACTTGTTCACCATCGTGGGATGGTCATCCTACGCCAAGGTCGATCTCGCACCGTATCGGCACCTGCGCGATTTCATGAACCGCGTTTCCGAGCGCCCCAAGGTCCGCGAGGCGATTCTGGGGCACGGGATGAAAATCGCCTCGTATTAGTTTCGCGCGGGGCGGCGGCGGCGGCCTTCTTTGAGGAGGCGACCCCAAAAGAGCAGCTCGGTCATGACGTCATCGGCGCGTTCGAGTGCGCGCGCGTCGGCGGGGAAGCCGCGGTCGTCGGTGCGGAAGGCGCCGAGGCGTAGGTTGACCTCGTCGCGAATGGGCATCATGCGAAGCTCGCTGGTGACTTGGCGTAGCTGCTCGATGGCGCGCGCCCCCGAGGCCGAGAAGCCGTAGCTCACGAAGGCGACAGGCTTGTCGTTCCACGGCCCATAGAGCGCATCGAGGGCGTTCTTCAGCGTGCCCGGATAGCCATGGTTGTACTCGGGCGTGACGATGACGAAGCCGTCGTGCGCCGCGATGCGCTCGGGCCAGCGCTGTGCGAAGGAAGGATCGAAGTCGCGAATATCGAGAAGCTCCGGCGCAGCATCGGTCCGCGTACCGAGCAGGTCCATCACCCATCGCGCGATGGGTTCGCCTTTGCGACCCTCGCGCACGCTGCCGAGGATGACGCCGATGGAAAGAGTCGTGTCGTTCATGCCCAGGACGATAGAACCTCGACATTACTTGAGGTCAATGCGAAATCCGCTATGGTCTCGCGCATGTCGGAGCTCACCGTCGGCGAGCTGGCCGCGCGCAGCGGCGTTGCCGTGTCCGCGCTGCACTTCTACGAATCCAAGGGCCTGCTTCGCAGCCGGCGCACGAGGGGAAACCAACGGCGCTACGCGCGCGATGCGCTTCGCCGCGTGGCCTTCATCCGCGCGGGCCAGCGCGTGGGCATCCCGCTCACGATGATTCGCGAGGCGCTGGCCCTGCTCCCGGAGCAGCGCACGCCCACACCCGAGGACTGGGCGCGCCTCTCCGCCGGATGGCGTGAGGAGCTGGACATCCGCATCGAGCAACTGCGCCTCTTGCGCGATGGACTCACCGATTGCATCGGCTGCGGTTGCCTCTCGCTGGAGCGCTGCGTGCTCGTCAATCCGTACGACAGACTGGGGCGCCAAGGGCCCGGCGCGCGCCGGTGGCGGCTCAGCACGGAGAGCTCGGGGCACAAATCCTGTGACGTGCCCGCGGCTACAAAGGCGACGAAGCGCAAACTACCGTTGGTGTAGAAACCAAAGGAGAACGTGATGAAGAATGTCTTGCTGGCCGGGGCGCATGGAGTCCTCGGGCGCGCCGTTGCCGAGCATTTTGCCTCCCTGCCCGATTGGGCCCTCACGACGGTCGCGCGTCGCGGTGCTCTCACGGGGCTCGAGGGGCATACGCCGCCGCGGCATCTCTCGGTGGATCTGCTCGATGCGCGCGCGTCGAAAGAGCGGCTCGCCGAGGCGCGTTCCACCACGCACCTGGTGTTCACGGCGTACCTCGAACGGCCCACGATGGCCGAAACCGTCGCACCCAATGTCACCATGCTCGCGAATACGCTGGATGCACTCGCCGCGGCGAAGGCGCCTATCGAGCACGTGGTCCTGGCCGGTGGCGGCAAGTCGTACGGCGAGCACCTGGGGCCGTACAAGACGCCGGCCAAGGAGAGCGATCCGAGGCTATTGGGGCCCATTTTTTACAATGACCAGGAAGACCTTTTGGCCGACCGCGCGAAGAAGTACGGCTTCGAGTGGACGGTGCTCCGGCCCGACGCGGTGATCGGTTTGAGCCTGCAATCGCCGATGAACCTGCTGATGGGGATCGCCGTGTATGCCTCGATGTGCAAAGACGCAGGCGTGCCTCTGCGCTTTCCCGGAAAGCCGGGTGCGTGGACGGCACTGCATCAGGTCACCTCGGCGGATCTGTTCGCCCAGGCGGCGGAGTGGGCGACGACGACGAAGGCCGCCGCGGACCAGATTTTCAACGTGACCAATGGCGACTACTTCCGCTGGCAGCATCTCTGGCCGGACATTGCCGGCTTCTTCGATATGCCGTACGCGGCGCCGCAGCCGATGAGCCTCGTCGAACAGATGCGTGACAAGGAGCCGCAGTGGAACCGCCTCGTGGAAAAGCACGGCCTGCGCCCCACGCCATGGTCGGAGGTTGTTGCCTGGGGCTTCACCGATGCCGTGCTCGGCACGGACTACGACATGGTGCAGAGCACGATCAAGATTCGCCAGGCCGGCTTCAACGGGTGCGAGGACACGCACGCGAGCTTTCTGCGCCACCTCGGCCGGCTTCGACGCGAGAAGTACATCCCCTGACGAATCCGACGAAACCACGAGCGCGCCCCCGGCGTAGACCCATCATGTTTCGCATGATCAAGACGATAAAGGGCGCAGCCGCTGTCGTTGCCGTGGTCGCGAGCGGTTGCCACGGAACCTCCAATGAAGCCGCCGCGGCGGAGACCACCGCGGGACAGACCTCCCGCGGTGCAGTGGCCAAAACATCGGTGGGCACCAACCCGGGGCAAGCAGGGCGGGGGACCCCGCTCGTGGTCGAAAATGGGCACGCGCTTGCGGCCTTCGCCGAGGGGTGCTTCTGGGGCTCGGAGAACACGTTCCGCCACGTGCCCGGCGTCGTGGCCACGGCCGTCGGCTACACCGGTGGCAAGACGTCGTCGCCGACGTACGAAGACGTGAGCTCGCACACCACGGGTCACGCGGAGACCGTGCTCGTGGAGTTCGATCCGGCCAAGGTGACGTACGCGCAATTGCTCGGCGTGTTCTTCCGCTCCCACGATCCCACGACGAAGAATCGCCAGGGCCCGGACATCGGCGATCAGTACCGCAGCGCCATCTTCACCTTCTCCCCGGAGCAAGACACCGCCGCGCGTGCGGCCGTGGGTGAGGCGCAGGCCAAGGCGAAGAAGCCCATCGTGACTCAAATTTCGCCCATCGGGCGCTTCTGGATCGCGGAGGACTACCACCAGCAATACGACGAGAAAACAGGCCGCGAATCCTGCCCATTGCCCAGCGTTCTTTACGGCAAATAGTCGTCAATAATCCGAAGGAAAGCGCACCATTTCTCTTTTGATGATGGTCAGGGCAGGGCGACGGCCTCGCGGGGCGCACGTTGGGCATCCCGATCCGTGCGTGGTCCGATTCGTCACGAAGGCACGCCACTCGTGGCCGAGGACGCATCGCCACCAGAAACGACGGCCCGTGCCGGGCAGAATGTCCTTCGGCGTCACGGGCCGGTTCTTCGTGGGGTGCCACTCGGAGGCGACGCGCGGATACTTCGCCTGCAGCGAATTCGTCACCGAGAGCTTGCGCCCCCCGCAGAACGGGCAGCCATTCTTCGCGCGCACACGACTGGCGACGGCGCAGAGCCACTCGTGGTCGGGCCCTTTGGGGCACTTCCACCACACCTTGTGGCGGCTCACCGACGACACATCGCTTGGGCGCAGCTTACCGTTCTTCGTCGGGTGCCAATAGCGCGCAAACTGCGGCGCGTCGGCCTTCAACGTGGTGCTCTCCGAGAGAAACCTCCGCGAGCACATGGGGCAGCCCGTTTGGTGGCTCACACGGTGACCGATGGGCGCTTGCCACACGTGGTCGCGGCCCTTCGGGCATTTCCACCAGCGCTTGGACCATGATTGCGCCGACACCCGGTCGGGTGTGACCTTCCCATTTTTCGTCGGGTGCCACTCGCGCGCGATGTCCGGCGCCACGATGGCGAAGCAATTGGTCACCGACACCCGCCGGCCGCGGCAATAGGGGCACCCATTCTCGCGGCGCGTGCGGTCTTCGACCTTGGTCTGCCATTCGTGGTCCGGCCCGTTCGGACACTTCCACCAAACGCGCCGGCATGACGTGCCCACGACCTCGTGAGGCGTCAGCGGCGCATTTTTCGTGGGATGCCACTGCTTGGCCACTTTGGGATACTGCTTGGCCAGCGAATTGGTGGCCGACACCTTCTTGCCCGCGCAGTACGGGCAGCCCTGTTCGCCGTAGGCTCGTTTCCACGGCGTGGCCTGCCAAACGTGATCGCGCCCGTGCGGGCACTTCCACCAGATGTACTTGTCCGACCCGGCGCCGACTCGCCCCGGGGTCAAGTGATGGTTCCGCGTTTTGTGCCACTCGGCGACGAGCCGTGGAAAGTCCGCGACGACCCTCGTACTCACAATGCCTCAATAGCACGAGCTTGCGCGCAATGGATGGGCGCCTATGGGGCGCGTCGCAACGACACCGAGCAAGGCAACACAACGAGAGAGGTGAGAAAGAGCGTTGCTCTAAATGACCCGTACCAGCCCGCCGTCGGCGCGCTGAGCCGCGCCGTTGATGGCGGCGGAAAGCGGCGAGGAGAGGAACGCAATGACATCCGCAATTTCCTCCGCCGTGGCGAAGCGCTGCAGCAACGACGCGCCGTTCATCTCGGGACGGAAGAAGCCGTTCTTCACCTCCTCCAGCGTCTTGCCTACGCCCGCCGCAATCTTCTCGAGGAAGGTATCCACGCCCTCGGTCTGCGTCGGACCGACGATGACGCTGTTCACCGTGACCTGCGTGCCCTTGGTCAGTTCGGCGAGGCCGCGGGCAAGCGACACCTGCGCCGTCTTGGTCACCGAATAATGAATCATCTCCGGATACGGTTTGAGGGCCACCTCGCTGGAGACGAAGATGACCCGGCCGGAATTGCGCTCGAGCATGCCCGGCAGAATGGCGCGCGTCAGCCGAATACCGCTCATGACATTGAGTTCCCACATGGAGAGCCAATCGGCATCGGTCACCTCGGGGAAAGGTTTGAATTCGAAATAGCCGACGTTGTTTACGAGAATATCGATCTTCGGTCCGTCGGCCAGAATGCGAAGTGCGGCCTCGGTGCCCTCCGCCGTGCCCAGGTCCGCGGCGATGCCACGGATGTCGCGCGGGTCACGCCGAGGATCGAGCGCGCGAAGCTCGGTCACCGTGCGCTCCACGCTGCCTTGCGAGCGGCCCGTCACGATGACCTTGGCCCCCTCGCGAAAGAGACGTGCCGCCAGCGCCTTGCCGATGCCCAGCGTCGATCCCGTGACGAGTGCCGTTTTTCCTTGGAGTTGCAAATCCATGTCGAATCTCCGTTTTCTTTCTTTCGACGCGGAAGTTAGGTTCGCTGGCATGTTAGAACCACCTAAACGCAGTTAACGGACTGTTAAGCAGAGCAAAACGATGCCGTCATCCTTCGATCCCAAGGCCGTTCATCTGGAATTGCTGCGCACGCTGCTCGCCGCAGCCACGGCGCGCACCTTCGGGGAGGCGGCGAAGCAGCGCGGAATCAGCACGCCCGCCATCAGCCAGCAGATCAAGGCGCTGGAGACGCAGCTTGGTATGCCACTGTTCGAGCGGGTAGGGCGCAACGCGCGGCTTACCCCCAGCGGCGCGGAGTTGGTGGCCGTGGTGCGGCACCAGCTCGCGCTTCTCGACGACGCCGTGGCGGCCTTCGTGGAGGATGGCGAGAGCGTGCGGGGGCGCGTCCGCATCGGCGGCCCCGCGCCCTTCAGCGCCATGTGGCTGCGCCCCCGGCTGGTGAAGCTTTTGAAAGCGCACCCGGGATTGCGTCTCGACGTGAACTACGGTGTGACCTCCGTCATCACGAAGCAATTGCTCGCCGGCGACATCGACTTTGGAATCATCGTGCAGGATCCCGCCGAGTCCTCGATCGAGTCGCGCGTCGTTTTCGTGGAACAGTTCGTGCCGGTGGCGTCGCCCGGGTACGTGCGCAAACACGGTATGCCGGAGAACGCGGCGGAGTTTCGCCAGCGCCCCATGATCATCTTCGACAACGACATGGCCATGCTCGCGCCCTGGTGGCGTGCCGCCTTCGGCCGGCGCGAGCCCATGCCGGCCAATGTGGTTTGCAGCGTGACCAGCCTGGAGGACATGCGGCAGCTCGCGCTTCAGGGCCTGGGCATCGCCGTGCTGCCCGACTATTTCACCGCGCGTGATTTGGCCGCGGGCCACTTGGTGCAGGTGTGCAAGCATGTGCACCCGGAGCGCTGCAAGCGCGAGGCGCGTAACCCGATGTATCTCTGCTGGCGAAAGGGCACGGTCATGACCGCACGCCTGCGCGCCGTTCTCGCCGAGCTAACGGCCTGATGCCGTCGAAACGAGTGGGCTCGTCAACGGTCCGAGCGTACTATACCGATCGCCATGCCCACCGATTGGAACTTGCCCGACGTTGCGCAGAGCTACGAAGACTACGAGCCCATTCGCGAACGCGCGCTGGCCTATCCCTTGATGTTCGAGGCGCTCGGCCTTGGCTCACCGAATTGCCGCACGGTGCTCGATTACGGTTGTGGCACCGGCAAGGTCGCCGAGCGCATCGTGAGTACCTTCGAAGGCGTATCGATGATCGCCGCCGACCCTTCGTCCGGTATGCTGGGCATTGCGCGCAGCAAACGCACCCATCCGAAGATTCGCTACCAGCAGATTGGCCAAGACCAAGGGCTCGATCTCGGGTCGGACTCCATCGATGGTGCGCTGAGCTGCTTCATCTTCGTGTGCATTTCGGAAGCCGAGCGCATTCGTCGCATCGTTCAAGAGGTGTACCGTGTGCTGCGCCCGGGCGCGACGTACGCCATGCTCGAGCTCGACCCGGCGTCCATCGGCGTTCCGTTCTCCATCGTGCAAATGGGCGAGAAGGGCCGCACCTACGGGGCCGGTGATCCGGTGGAAGTTCGCCTGACCGTGCCGGGGGCCGAACCCTTGGTCGTGGTCGACTATTACTGGCCCAAGGACGTGCACGTGGGGTTTCTCGAGGATGCAGGCTTCGGCCAAATCCGTGCGCATACACCGACCTTGCCCCAGGGCTACGACGGGCCGGGGGCGGAGCGGATGGAGGTCGAGCGCACGTACCCGCCGTACGTGATCTACACGGCCCAGAAGTGACGCGTCCTGGGGCCTTGCGGCTCATCATTCTGTACAAGCTCGTTCGCGGTGGGCTCGCACTGGTGCTCGCGTTGCTGGTGCTGATTCTCGCCGTGGGGCACTTCGGAACGCCGTTGGCCGACGCGCTATCGGGCGCGCTGCATCACCTTGCGCACCCATGGGCGCACCGTGCGGGCGACGCGCTCATGAAGGCGGTGGCAACGAACCGCTATCTCTACGTCGCGGCGTTTGCGCTGGGCGTCGATGGCACGTTCACCTTGCTCGAGGGAGCGGCCCTCGCGCGCGGTTCGTGGTGGGGGCCGTGGCTCGTGGTGATCTCCACGTCGATGCTGCTCCCGCCCGAAGTCGTCGGGCTCTTTCGTCACGCGAGCGCGGTGCGGGCGGTCATCCTCGTCCTCAACGTGGCCATCGTCGCATACCTGGTCAGTCACGCGCGGCGTACGCGTGCGTGACAGGTTCGTAAGGTCGCGCTAAGTCGAAGTCATGCGCGCCCTCATTTTCGATCTCGACGGCACCTTGGTCGACACGGTGTACGCCCACGTGTTCGCCTGGCAGCAAGCTCTGGCCGAGGCCGGAATGCCCATCGATGGCTGGCGCATCCACCGCCGCATCGGCATGAGCGGTGGGCTATTTACCCGCGCGCTCGTCCGCGAGACGGGCACGAACCTCTCCATCGAGGAGACGAAGGCCCTTCAAGATCGCCACGGCGCCATCTTTCGCCAGCTGCTGCCCGAGAGGCGGCCTCTTCCCGGCGCCGTCGCGCTCTTGCGGCGCCTGCGCGAGCTCGGCATTCCCCATGGAATTGCCACCTCGGGCCGCCGTCCCGAGATCGATCAATCCTTGGTGGCCCTGGAGATCCCCAGCACCACCGTGGTCATCGAACGCGGCGACGTGGCCCGCGCCAAGCCCGAGCCCGACCTGTTCCTCGCGTGCCAGACCCGCCTCTCCGTCGCCGTCGAGGACTGCTACGTCGTGGGCGATGCCGTTTGGGACCTTCTGGCGGCGCGCCGCGCGCGCATGTTGAGCGTGGGCCTGCTCACGGGTGGCTACGGCGAAGACGAGCTGTCGCGCGCCGGCGCCTACCGCGTTTACCGCGACGCTGCCGACCTCGACGCCTCCTTGGACGAGCTCGGCGTCTTGCCCTGAAAAAAGAGCATGTCCGCCCTTGATCCTCACGCTACGTGAGGTCGTACGGTCTTCGTCGTGAGGACCAAACCGTTGCAACTCAAAGTGGGGGAGCTGGCCGCTCGGGCAGGCGTTTCCGTGCGTGCGCTGCACCATTACGACGAAATCGGACTGCTCCGCCCGGGGCATACGTCGTCGGGGCATCGCATTTACGACGACGCCAGCGTCGAGCGCCTCTTGCAGATCAAAGCCCTGCGCCAGCTCGGCTTTTCGCTCGAGGACATCATCCAGTCCTTCCACGACCGAGATTTCTCGCTTCGTCAGGCCCTCACCCTTCGCCTCGAGCGACTGCGCGAGGAGATGGTCTCGCACCGGATCTTGTTGAACCGGCTCGAGAACCTCGTTCGGCACATCGACGCCGACGAGACCTTATCCACGGAGAGCATCTTCGAAACGATGGAGGCCATGATGAACGTCGAATCGTATTTCACACCCGAACAACTCGAAGAACTGCGCCAGCGCCGCGAGGCCCTGGGCGAGGAGGGGCTCAAGCAATCGCAAGAGGATTGGCGCGTGCTCGTCGACGAGGTGCGCGGCGAAATCGCCAAAGGCACCGATCCCGCCTCGCCGAGGGCCCAGGAGCTCGGCGCGCGCTGGGCGGCCTTGGTGCAAGCGTTCACCGGCGGCAACCCGGGAATCGCCGCGGCCGTTCGCAAGATGTGGTTCAGCGAGGGGCACAAGAACACGCCGGGCATCGACGTGACCGCCGTGCGTGAGGCAGGGGACTACATCGTCAAGGTCAACGCCGCCAAAAAGACCTGAGTCAGCCCATCACGTGAGCACGCCGTACCGTAGTCCCAATTGTCGTAGCCATTTGCGGTAAGCAATCGAGATACGATCGGACCGAAGGTGCAGCTCCTCGGCCAAATCGAGCGCAATGAGCTCGGGCCGCTGCGAGGAAACCACCGGGACGTCCTGAAGCGTAATCTTGTCCTGAAACGAGCGAATCTCGTCGTCGGTGAGCGTGCTGTAGTCCATGGCAATGTACGCCCACACGAACGACATGCGCTCGCCCACGGGGGTGACCGTGAAAAACATGGCGAAGCGTGCGCCCGCGGACGATTTGACGAATGTCGCCGTGAGCGGCCTTAGCACCTTGTACGTGTAGGCGATGCGCCGGCCTTCTCCCGTTCCATCCGGATCGGGCTGAAAGACGGAAATGTCGCGCGCGATCACGCCTATCTCGTCATCGGGGGAGATCTGGGCCTCGTATTCGTCGATTTCCGGATAGGCCGGATCTCCGAGAAACCCTTCGTGCACGAAGGGAAAGTGCGCCACATCGAGGAAATTCTCGATGATGCGGGGCCCGCTCGCCGGAAACGGGTAGGGCCCCACGTGCACTTTGCGATACGAATCATCTTCCCATTCCGCGAAGGCGGGCACGTCCCGCGCGGGATTGCCGAGAGAAAGCCATATCCAGCCGTATTTCTCCTTCACCCGGTACGCGCTGACCTTGGCCTTTTTCGGGGGCGTCAATTTGGGCTGCGCCGGAATGTGCGTGCACTGACCTTGCTCGTCGTAGCGCCAACCGTGGTACGGGCACACCAGCGTGCAATCGCGCACCTTGCCCAGCGACAGGCGCGCACCGCGATGGACGCACGCGTCGCGAAAGGCGGCGACCCCGTCCTTCCCGCGCCAGAGGACCACGTCCTCCCCCAGCAGATTCACGGCGACCGGCTTCTCGACCTCCAATTGCTCGCTGCGCGCGACGACGTGCCAATCGTCGAAGAGAACGGGATCCGGGGGGGCGTGTGTCATGAAGGGAAGTCTATTGGCTCTTGCCGGTGATCCCCTCCAACAATTGAGGCATGTACCAAATCTTCTGCGGCGTGGCCACCTCGCCCGGCTTCAGGAACTCGCTCCCGTCCTGGAACTTCAGCGGCCCGGTGTGAAGGACCACGCTCTTGTCGCCCAATGAGCGAATGAACTCCTCGAGCGTGGCCTTCTTGTCGCCCAATGCGCGGCCGAACTCGAACCCGACGGAGGATTCCTCTCCATTGATGTCGCGGTAGTCCGGCCCGGGCCAAGCGAACTCGCCGGCGAATTTGCCTTCGCGCACACTTCGGATGACGTCGCGGTACGCGGGCATCCAATTGTAGTAGCCGACGCCAAGACAGGTATCGGGGGAGAGATCGCACCCTGTTTTGAAATCGTGGTGCGTGAATCTCACGCGTTTACCGGCCTCGGCCGCTTTTTTGGATTGCACCGCGGCCTCTGGCGTATCGAGCCCGCTCATCACCACATCGAAGCCACCACTGAAATAGTCATCGACGACCTTGGTGGGATCCAGAGTGACACCTGGAATGTTGAACCAGAATCCGATCCAGGTGACCTTGAAGGTCAGCTCTTTGGCCGGTTTCTTTCGGTATTTCTCCCAACAATGTTTGGCGCCCAAGTAAGCAGACGATACGAGGCGGCGCGTCTCGTCATTGGCCAGCGCCCCGAGGTAACCGATCTTGCCGGACTCCGTGGCGAGTGCGGCGGCGCACCCTCCCATCATCTTCGCCGGTTCGAGCGCACCATCGATGTTGCCTAGATTTTTCTGATTCTTGTAGTTCCGGCCTTCTTTCCACGCATGGTCGCCGGAAATATGGATGATGGACACGTCGGGATGCTTGCGCGCGGTCTCCAGGGCATCGTCTTTGAAGTCGTCCGAGCTGAAGACGACCAACCGACTTCCGCGGGCAATCAGATCGTCGGCGACCTGTGCACTCTTCGAATTGGGCCGGTCGGAAGGATTGACCTTGTCGATGTAGTCGAATTTCACATCGGGGAACTTGGCAATCGCCTTCTTGATGCTTTCGAAGTGCGATTCGTTCCAGCCATGGTCGTTCTTCGGTCCAACGAGGATCATTCCGACGGTCAGCGGCTTCGCAGACGCGGCAGAAACCGCGGAATTGGCGGGATTTGCCGGATCTGAGATCGAACTCTTCTCTTGCTTTTCCGCCGAGCCTTTGCATCCACCGAGCAATGTCGTGATGGTGACGAATGCACATACCGACCGTGCAGAAGTGACGTTCTGTTTCACTTTTGATTTCATATCCAGTCCTGCCAATTTGACCTGTAATTCGCAAATGGGGTTTCACGCAACACGATTCTGCGCTAGTCCTCCACGGCATCGATTTGCTTGCGACGGAAACGTCGTTGGAGGTTTCTTTGTTCATCAAGCGCCATCCCTGGGTCGTGGGACTCGCCACATCGGCGGCTTTGGGCTGCACGTTCGTCGTCGAAAGCGACATCAAAGGCAGCGGCCTCGGTACGGTCTGCGCGGCCAACGACCAATGCCACGCCGGAGTCTGCGACAATGGCATCTGCGTGGCGTCTTGTACGGTCGACGGCGAATGCCCCTCACCGACCAAGTGTTTTGCTGGCAAATGCCAGACCCCACTCAAGGTCGCCGGGCTGTGGATCGGGCCCGTGACCGAAGGCGAGGGGTGGAACTCCACGCACCAAGAAGGGATGGAGGAGGCTGCAAAGCAACTTCCCTATCTGAATTGGTACAGGCGTGAGAACGTCCTACCTTTCACCGGCGACGTCGACAAGATGGTGGACCAAGCGGTGCTGGAGGAGAAGGTCGACGTGGTCGTCCTCAACTCGTTCAGCCAGCGCGAAGAGATGATGAAGAAGGCGGAGCAATACAAGCACGTCAAATTCCTCAATTGCTCGGGCGACAACTTCAATGGGCACAATGCCATTTCCTACGATGGGCACATCGAGCAATCGTGGTGGGTGGCGGGGCGCGTCGCTGCATCCAAGGCCAAAAAACGTCTAGGATTCGTAGCGTCGTTCATCACGCCCGAGGTCGTGCGCTACATTTCGGCTTTCTATCTCGGGGCGCGCAGCGTCAACAAGGACATCAAAGTCGAGGTTCAGTGGCTCGGATTCTGGGTCGATTACAAGACGCCAGAAAGCTACCCCTACAAAGGGCCGCTCTCCGACAACCAGGACGTGAAGCTCTATCGCGAAGATCTCCTTACCTACCGTCTCATCGATAGTGGCGCGGAAGTGATCGCGCACTCGACGGATAGCCAAAGGCCGGTGCGCGCCATCGAGCGGCTGACCAAGGACGGAAAGATTCACGACGTTTACTCCATCAGCAACGACAACAAAGCTGGCTGTGTCGACCTCCTCACGAAGCAGCGGATGCAGTCCTGCCTGGGCAGCCCGTACTGGAATTGGACTCCGCTGTACATTCAGATGTTCGAGGACATTCACCGGGGAACCTGGCGGGCCGACCAGAATCGCAACGAGGTCATGATCATCGACCCTGCGAAGAGCGTTCCGGGGTTCGAATTGAACCCGGCCAGCGGGATCGACAGCAACGCCGTGCGCTCGTACGTGACGGAAATCTCCAGTCGCGGCTGGGAGCACACCTTCGCGGGCCCGTATGAAACGACGGGCCAACGCGACCGCGATTTGGATGGCCTGGCGGATGCCGTGCAAGCTTTTGGCGCCGACGAAAAGATGTCCGAGACCGAGTACAATACGATGTGCTGGTTCCCGAAGGGCGTCATCGAGAAGTTCGATGTGACCGATCCCAAGTCGGCCGACGTCGATGGCCGCGTTCCCGATGAAGATCGCGTTCGCGACACGAAGTTCGTCAACGATCTCGAAGGCCCGCCCGGCGTGCCACCCGGCGTGGGTATCGTCTGCAAGAAGAATTTGTAAGGGATCCGAGTTCGCGCTTCAAAACTCGTAGCCAAGTTCCAACGATGGCGTGTAGGCGACGCGGCTCCGCTCGGGTGAGCCGCGGTCGGGCGAGAAATAGGTGAAGCTGGCCGGCAAGATGCCGATGGACACGTTTCCGCCCGGCTTCAGGCGCAGGCCGGCGCTGGGAATGATGCGGAAGCCATCGCCGAATCCGAACTGCGTGCCGACGTAGACCGAGAGCGCGGGCAGGCGTGGAAACGTGCCGTTCAAGCCCGCGCCTGCGGTGGCCAATACGGTGTCCGTCCTTCCTTGCTCCCAGCGCACGCCGCCGGAGATATCGAGAATGTCGAGAAACGTCGCCCCCACGCGCGCCGAGCCGGTGAAGCACCGGTCGCTGAATGCGCACGCACCCGCGTCGACCCGCAGCGACGGACGAACGATGGCGCGCCTCTGGGCGCGACCCGAAAAGAGCGGAACGGAATCTTGCCCCTCGGAAGGGAGCGAGGCCGGCCGCGTCCTCGGCGGGCCCTGATACTCGGGTGAAGAGTCGTCCTCGTAGGAGCTCGACGAGCTTGTCCTCCCCGCGCCAAAGCCGAAGGCGAAGTAAGCGGGATAGTGATGGTGGTGATGGTAATACGGCACCGGAGGCGGGGCCGTCTTCCCACCCGATTTGGTGTCCCCTTTGGTGGCCGCCAACCCAACCATGATGAGCGCGACCGCCGCCGCACCCACCGTGACCACCGTGGCCGTGCTGCCGCCGTCGAACTGCTCCACCTTGACCGACTCGATGTCGTCCCAAGCGGCGACCCGCGCCGCTTGGCTGCAGTCCTGGCCGTCTTCCCTCAGGAAGATCGCGCTTTGATTGCGGCAGAATCGGCCGGCGTCCGCGGTTACGCTTCCCTCGACCGTCGTGATGGTGACCGAGTCGCCCGGTCGCAAATGCACGGGCGCGCCGTCGCTGGCCGTCATCCGAATCGTGCCGTAGTTCGTCTCCACCCCGCGAAGCGCTTGCGCGGACCAGTCGCCACGCACCACCGATTCACTGGTGCAGCCCGTCGTCCACACCGCAAGGAATAAGGCTAAGAAGGACCTGTAGCGCCGCAACCACACGTGCGGGGGGTGCTGCGCCAAGTCCGGATTACAATGAGATGCCGCCGAGTCATTTAATGGGAAAGTCATGGTACGCCGGGCCCATAGAGCACCCGGCGTACCAGCGACATGCGCTATCTGGGGACGAAAGAGGCCACGCTCGGGCTCTTGTACTCGAGCACCCAGCGGATGGTCAGCGGCTTGTCCAACAGGGTGGCGCCGCTTTCGCAAACCACGCTGGTCTTCGAACCGCCCGTGGGCGTCTGGTACCCGGTATCCGTCGCGACGGACTTCGCCGCGCACGTCTCCAAGCCCTGCACCTCGAACGCCGTCACATCGCCGCTCTGGTACGTGAAACGCCGGCCATTGGCTGTCGCGCCATCGGAGAAGGAGCCGAACTCCATGGCGATCTTGTCGAGCTGCACCGCCGCACCGGAAGGCGCATACGTCGACGTGCGCGTGATCTTCCCCGGCTCGAACACGTACGTGGTTTCCGCCGTGATGCTCGCGTTCGACGCCGGAGTCTTGGTCGCCACGTCGTCCAACTCCGTTTGCCGGAAGCGCACCGTCAACGTCTTGCCGTGTTCCTCGGTGGTGACGTTCTTGATGTACGCCGCCGGAATGAGCTGCTTGCCGCCGGCGAGCGAGAACCGCGGCTGCAACTGCGGAAAGTCGGAGTCGGCCACGCCGGAAAGCAGATTGTACGAATACGGCACGGCGAAATACGCATTGAGCCGGTGGTACGTGTCACCGCCATTGACGATCGGCAGGCTGAAGGTGCGAAGCCCGTCGCGGTACGTGACCAAGGCGCGCTCGTAGTCACCGCGCGCGAACCACGTGAGCGTCGAGCGCGGCAGCCCGCGCAGGTAATCGACGTAATCGTCCGTATCCATGGGCGTCTTGTCTTTGTACCCATCGGCGTTCCACAGATTCGTCGTGTAGAGCAGTTGGTGCGAAAGACTCAGGTTTTCCCCGAGGATGCGGTGCTTGCCGCGGTAGGCATCGGTGCGGCGCCCCTTTTCCCAGAGGTTCACCGACTTCATGTCCGCGTCGTACCAATACTGTACGAACTTGGCCGACGCCCGCGAGGCAAAGGCATAGGCGATCTCTTTCTCCTTCGGCGTGAGCACGTCCAGATGCTCCGCCGCGGAGAGCACTTCCAAGAACGCCGTGTCCGCATACGGACCCAGGCTTCGCCCATAATCGAAGCCATTACCGGCTACGTTCAGACGCAGCAAAATCAAATCGACGGATTTGCGCAACCAGCCCTTCAACTGCGGCGTCACCTCGAGCCCCGTCTCGATCAGGCGCTGACAGATCTCGCCGATGAGCAGCACGCTGTAGCGGTCGAATCGGCCCTGGCCGTCCGTCTCGTCCGAAAAGCCGTATTCCGAATACGTCTCGTAATGCTTGATCATCTTGGCCATCAAATTTTGCTGGCCCGTGCCATCTTCCCAGCCAAGCAGCTCGCGCAGCCGCGCAATGCTGAACGCCACACCGTAGTAATTCGTGGGCAGGCCAATCAGCGTGTAATCGACCGGGTTGACGAAGGTGCGCCAGTCGAGCTTCGTCCGCAGCTTGGCCAAGGTGTCTGCGCTGACCGCTCGCTCGAGCAAGCCCGCGTTCTTCAGCTTGTTCAACGCGGACATGTAATAGAAAATGCCCCACGTCTTGTTGGTGTCGTCGATCGTCAGATCGGCGATCTCGCGGTACTTGCTCAGGTAGTCGGCGAACTTGGGATCGGACTCCGGCGTGCCGATGAGCAAGTAGGAAAAGCCGATGGCAATCTTCCCCGGCAGGAACTCGTCGCGACCGTTGAAGGCCTTGGTCCCATCGAGCGTAAAATCTTTTTTCTCGACGGCGAGCTTGTTGAACAAGAAATCAAGGTGGGGCAGCAATTTGGATGACACGATGGTGTTGGCCGGAACGCCAGACAGCTCGGGCTGAGCCTCCGCCACATCGTCGTCGTCCGAATCTCGACAGGCGGTGAGTGCAAGGGCGACCACCAACGATGTACCAAGCACACGGCGGGCAAAGGTATTCATCATGCCTCCAGAAATTTTGCATAAAGTGCGGGTCGATCAGGCGAGGAACGAGAACATGGTAACCGGTGTCATCGCCGGGTCTAGCCAATTTTTGAGGAGGGGCGAATGAATCGCGAAAATGAAACGTTCCAAATTCGAAGAATGCGCGCGGATGAGACGGATATCATTCGAGAATGGGCGGCCGGGGAGGGGTGGAACCCGGGGCTCTATGACGCAGATTGTTTCTTTGCGACCGACCCGCAGGGCTTCTTCCTGGGCGAAGTCAATGGCCAACCGGTCGCCATGATCTCCTGCGTTGCGTACGATTCATCCTACGGCTTCGTCGGTCTTTACATCGTCAAGGCTGCCCATCGGGGTCGCGGCTACGGTTTGCGCACATGGCAAGAAGGACTGAAATACCTCGGCACGCGCACGGTGGGTCTCGACGGCGTTTTGGCGCAACAGCAAAATTACGAACGTTCCGGTTTCCGCTTTTCGCATCACCACGTGCGCTACGAACGGCCTGCAGACGCACCGCGGCTCGAAGCGGACCGCGTTCCGTCGATCGTTCCACTTTCCGCGATTCCCCAGGACGATCTGGTGGCATTCGACACGGCCTGCGCCCCGGCGCCGCGTCCTCATTTCCTACGGCGTTGGCTGCAACTTCGCGATTCGTATGGTTTTGCATCCATTCAAGATGGAAAACTCCGCGGCTTCGGCCTGGCGCGGCCCTGCGTCGTAGGCTTCAAGATCGGACCTCTGTTGGCCGATGACGCCGTGGTTGCGGAGGATCTCCTCCGCGGGTTGCTCTCCGCGGCGCCTTCGGGCCCTGTGTTCCTCGACGTACCGGACACCACGCCTGTGCCGCGAAACCTCGCCTTACATTTCGGAATGCACGAGGTGTTTCGCACCGCGCGGATGTACACTCGACCCACGCCGAGCCACGAACGTGTATTCGGCATCGCGACGATGGAGCTTGGGTAGCGCCGCGGAGATTTGGGGGCAAAGGACGAAGGCATGGGCGGTGGGGTGGACAGCTTCAACCACGACGGGTTGAGCATCGAGGTCGTCGATGCTCAGACCCAGGTGAGCGTCATCTGGCGCGGGGTGAGCGAGGCGAGGGATCCCGAGCTGGTGCTCGTTCCGTTCCTGAACCTGCTCGCCGAGCGGCTTCGCGCGGCCAAAGTGCGCGTGGTGACCGTAGATTTCCGCCAATTCGAGTACATGAACTCGGCAACGGTCGTCCCGATCCTGCAGTTCGTGAAGCGCCTCGACGCGATCGGGGCGCAGACCCGCGTGCTCTACGATCAGAGCGTGAGCTGGCAGCGCATCAACTTCCGCTGCATGCGCACGATCGCGCGAACGCTTTCTCACGTGGAGGTTCGCGGCGACAGCGACAAGGCCGAGTCTCAATGACAGGGTGGTGGCCGAGCGGCATTCGGCGTTCGCTGACCGGGCAGACGCTTCTTCAGATGGCCATGCGGGTCAGCCTGGTCATTCTGATTGCCACCGTCTTTGGCTACTACCACCTGGTCTCCAGCCTGCGCGCCGCCACCCTCGCGCAATTGACGAAGTACGTCATCGAGCGCGGACACCGTGAGCGCGCCATTTTCAGCTTGGCGGAGGACAACCAAGCCGTCTTGCGCGATGCGTTGACCAAGAGCTTCATGGAAGCGGGCGGCCGAGACTTCAGCAAGGAGTTCGAGGCGGCGACCGAACGACGTGAGGACGGTTGCCTGCGCAGCCGCGACCAACCGCGGGAGGGCAACGTCATTAGCCTTTACGTCGGTCGCAAAACGCCAGTGACCGAGGATTTGAAGCGCAAAATGATGGTCTCCCGCGACCTGGTGCTTCAGTACGGGCCGGCCTGGCACAATCGATTCTTCAACACGTACGTCAGCTTTCCCGAGAACGCCATCATCCTGTACACGCCGGATTTCCCGCACATGGAGCAGGGATTTCCGCCGGACTACGATATTCCGAGCCTGGAGTTCCACTACATCACCGACGCCAAGCACGATCCGTCGCGCGAGCCAGCGTGGACGGGGCTCTACTTCGACGAGATCATCAAAGAGTGGATGGTGACGTGCGCCACGCCCGTGTACTTGGGCGATAGCCTGGTGGCATCGGCGGAGACGGACGTTCTCCTGAGCGAATTGTTCAAGCGCTCGATCAACGACCATGCGCCGGGCACGTACAATCTGATTTTTCGAGGTGATGGGCGCCTGGTCGTGCATCCCGACAAGGTCAGTGAGATTCAGGCGAAGAATGGCAATTACCTGATTGCCGAGTCCGGGGACGAGCACCTGAAACGGATCTTCTCGCTCGTCATGGGCAGTGCGCCCAATACGGCGGTGGCCGACAACTCGATTGATTCGGAATACGTGTTTTTCGCCAAGCTGGACGAGCCGGATTGGTACTTCGTGACGATTTTCCCGAAGTCCATTTTGAGCAAGCAGGCATTCGACACCGCCCGCGTGTACCTCTTTTTGAGCGTGGCCTCGCTGCTGGTGGAAATCATCGTGATGTACTTCGTGCTGCGCAAGCAGGTGGCCGCACCTCTTTTGGAGATGATGGCCGCGACCAGTCGTGTGGCATTGGGTGACTTGAACGTGCTGCTTCCTTCGGCGCGCCGGGAGGACGAGCTGGGGCAGCTTTCCTCGCAGTTCAATGCAATGGCTGGCGCCGTGTCGACCCGCGAGCAATCGCTCAAGAAGGCATTGGTCGAGTTGGAGGATTCGCGGCGGCGGCTCGCCGCGAAGGAGGCGCTCGAGCGCGAGTTGGAGATTGCGCGCACCATTCAGGTGTCGCTGGTGCCCCAGACGCTGCAATTGAAGGGACTCGATGCTTCGGGAAAAATGCTCCCCGCCGAGGAAGTCGGAGGAGACTATTACGATGCCTTCCAGGCCGGCGGCACGGATTGGCTTTTGATTGGTGATGTGTCGGGCCACGGCGTGACGGCGGGCCTCATCATGATGATGGTCCAGACGGCCGTACGAACGGCGGTGCTCAATGCGCCGGCAGGATCGGCGCCGCTGTCGCCGTCGCACGTGCTCAATATGGTGAATACGTCCATATTTGGGAATCTGCAGCGGATCGACAAGAATCAATACATGACCCTCACGGCCTTCCGGGTCGAGGGAAACACCTTCACGTATGCCGGCCGCCATCAAGACGTCATCATTTATCGCGCGGCCGCTCGAACGATCGAGTGCCTGGAAACCGACGGAATGTGGCTCGGCATCATGGACGATATTTCGCAGATGGTGGAGGACCGCACCTTCCACGTCGACGAAGGCGATATCGTGCTCCTCTACACGGACGGTCTGCCCGAGGCCAAGCGACTCGGCCGCTTCTTGGGCATCGAGGGTCTGGTCGAGGTCTTCCGCCAGGCGGTGGAGACGAGTCGTCAGGATAGCCAGGAAATCCTGGAGGCCGTTCTAAAGCAGACGAAGGATTACGAGTTCAAGGACGACGTTTCGCTGCTGGTGGTGCGTAAGACGACTAAGACGGAGGACGCCGGGAAGGCGTAGGCGTGTCGTCGTTTTGACTTTTGACTTCGACGTGCGTCAGCGTACGCGCGATGGTTCGCATGCACTGGCAGTTGACCCGTTGCCAGTCGAGATCGGTGTCGTAGAGCACGGTGGTGGAGATGTGCTGCGTGTCGAACTTCTTGATGAAGTTGAGGAGGGGACCGACCGTTGCCGAGTTGATGTATTGAAGCGCGCGCAGGTCGACGGTGACGCTGGTGGCGTGCAGGCTCGCGAAGATTTTCTGAAGCACCGGCTCCAGGAACGCGGCAGGGTTGCGTGCATCGCTCACGCCCTCCCATGCGATCGTGGCGGACGAGTGGCGGCCTCGGGTGACGCGTATGGTTAGTCTGTCGAATTCAAACGATTCCGTGCTCATGCGCCCCCCTCACGGCGGTCACCGTAACGATTGAATCGATGAACGTGCAGGTCAAGTCGAAGCCGCCCTCGAAGCCGATCCGATAAAGGCCAAGCCCGCCTTTTTCGGTCGGGTTGTCCAGCAGCGTGCGGATCCGGTTCATGTAGAGCTCCTCGCGGTCTGTGCTGCTCGCGATTTCGGCAAGGCGTTGCTCGAGCTGGCATACGCGCTCGCGCGTGAGCGCGCCGTTCGAGACCTCGATGGTGATGCGCTCCGCGTCCGCCTGCAGACGGAGGTGAATCGTGAGGAGGTTCGGTACCTCCTCGCCGTACTTCATCGCGTTCTCGATCAACTCGGACGCCGTCATGACCGTGGCCGCGCGCACCGACGGCGCGAAGCTGGTGAGTGCACGCTCCACTTCTCCGCGGGCATGGCTCACGAACTTCCACAGATGCGGGATCTCGAGCGCGACCGCCCTCACTACTTAAGGAGTACCACGTCTCCCTTTCTATCCAAGCTATCTCGATTAGCGAAAACGGCTTGCGCGCCCGCTCTCTAGGCCGTAGAGTCATCTCACTATGATCATTTCTGGTCGGTTGCGCTAGCAGCGGCAAGCAGGCACCCCGCGTCCCCATCCATGGATGGGATGGTGATGGCGGCGATGTCGCTACCGTGTTCTTCGTGTCGTCCGGTCCCAGGTAAGGTGCCTGGGGTCACGTCCACATCAACGTCCAACATTCCAGTTTGGCGCGGTGATGGAGCGGCGACGCGAGCGCATGTCCCGTGATCCAGGTTGATCCATCGCTGATTGCGATGCCCGGCGTCCGTTCCGCATGGTCGATGCCGGCGAGGCCGCGTTCTCGCGTGTCGTTTTTCACCGCTCCTTGACCCGTTCGCCCCGGCGTGCGGCGGTCGCGCGATCTCGTTCGAGGTCTCGCACGCCGCGGGCTGGCGAACCACAGGAGGAGTTTGTCCATGCCCCGACGAAACGATAATTTGATTTCCGCTGATACGATATCCACCCTTCTTCTCGCGCAGGCGCCCGAGTCGACCGAAAAACTCGTCTCGACCGAGGAGCGTCCGAGCGAGCCGCCTCGCCCGTCGTTTTCGAATTCAGGGAGAGGGGGGCGGCCGTCGCACGCGGTTCCTCGATCGGTTCCCAACCGATTCTCGAACCAGACCGTGTGGCGCAAGGCGTCGCGGCCCACGGTGCGCGGAAAGTGACGTAACGCCATCGTTCGTGCGCACCGGTCCCGTACCGGTGCGCACGGATGAAAACGCCGCTTCCAAACCATGATAGATGGTGTCTGTCGTGACGCCGTCCATCGCTCCATCCATTCGCACGGAGCTCCGCGAGCTTCTCGTGCTGGCAGCGCCCATTGCCATCGCGCAGGTGCTTCTCATTGGCATCTCGCTGGTGGATACGTCCGTGCTCGGCCATGTTTCGGTCGACAGCCTCGCGGGTGCATCCATCGGGCGCTCGATTGGCTTTGCCTCGATGTGCCTTGGCATGGGCGTCGCCATGGGGCTCGAACCCGTGGCTTCGCAGGCCCTCGGCGCCGGCGAACCGGAACGTGCGTGGCGCGCATACGTCGTCAATCTGCGCGCCGGCCTTTTCGTGTGGCTTCCTTCCCTGCTCGCCGCGCTCGCGGTCACATTGACATTGCCGCCGCTCGGTCTTGACTCGGTGGTGGTCGATCGCGCCCGCCTTTTCATTCTTGGGCAGGCGCCCGGGATGGCCTTGACCGTGGCGTTCTTGACGACCAAGACATTCCTGCAAGCCAACGGCGTGACGGCACCGGCGTTCGCCGCCGCGTGCATCGCCAACGTGACGAACGTCATCATTTGCAATCTACTGGTCCGCGGCGACGATGCGTTGCAAGCCGTGCACCTGCCCGCCATGGGGTTGCCCCGTCTCGATGCGTTCGGGGGAGGTTTGGCCTTCAGCCTGGCGGAGTGCGTGCTGTTCGGGGTGGCGGTCTCGTTCGCGCGCAAGCTGCGCCCCGATTCCGTGGGTCCTCATCCTTCCGTGACGTTGCGTGCAGCCTGGCGGCTGGGCATTCCCGTCGGGCTGCAGATGCTGGCAGAGGTAGGGCTATTTACGACCGCCTCCCTTCTGACGGGCCGTTTCGGCGCGAGGGTCGTTGCTGCGCACCAGATCGCGTTGGGGCTCGCGACCTTCACATACATGGGCGCGCTCGGCATCAGCGGCGCGACCGCGGTGAGGGTGGGGCTCGCAGTCGGGGCCGGCCGCCCGGCACGGCGTGCAGGACTCATCGGGATTGCATTGGGAGCCGGAATCATGATGGTGCCTGCCCTCGTCTTCTGGACGATTCCCGAGGTTCTCGTGGGTCTCTTCACGCGAGATCCCGAGGTGATCGCGCTAGGGGTGCAATTGCTTCACATCGCCGCCCTGTTCCAGCTTTTCGACGGCGTTCAAGCCGTGGCCACCGGCGCCCTCCGAGGGGCAGGAGACGTGCGTTTCCCCTTCATCGCCAACGTGGTCGCCCACTGGTTTTTCGGGTTACCAGCCGCTCTTCTCTTTGGGTTCGTGTTGGGCGGGCAAGCGCGAGGGATATGGTGGGGTCTCACCGGCGGCCTCATCGCGATTTCTATCGCGCTGTTTTCGAGGTTTTTTTATATTTCGCGAGGGGTGATTTCGCGGGTGTGAGGGCGAAGCACGCCGTGATCGTGCCACGTGATCGTGATCGTGACAGGTGATCGTGACAGGTGATCGTGACAGGTGATCGTGACACGTGATCGTGATCGTGATCGTGATCGTGATCGTGACCCGTGATCGTGACCCGTGCGCGTGCGCGAAGAGACGAGGGGGAGCGCTCCAGCGAAACGCTTCGCGCACGCGCACGCGCACGATCACGGGTCACGACCACGACCACGACCATGACCACGACCACGACCACGATCACGTGTCACGAGCGCGTGCGCGCGCACGATCACGATCACGGGGCACGATCACGTGCTCGCTCCTCGTGGTCGTGCTCCTGATCGCTCCTCGTGCACGCGCACGTGCTCGGTGATCGTGTCACTCGTGGAGCACGACAGAACATCGTTGACAGATCGGTACGGGCTGTTGACAGGCGAGCTGTCACCCTCGTGCAGCTCACAACTCCGAATCGCGCCCGCTATTCCGTCATCAGGAGCGAGTGTAGCCAGAGGCTTCTGGGCCTCATCGAACCATGGCGGCGGCGGCCCCCGCCGAAGGCGGCACCTGTCACGCAGCGCCGACTTTGCTCATCAGCTCGCGCGGCGCTTTCGACTTGGTTGCGGCCAACCGAAACTCGAGACGTCGAGCTCTGGCAAGATTTCAATAACACCAAGCTCGACATCCCGAAACCAGACACCCACCTGCAAAGCATCGACAAGCTCGACCCCGACATCGAGGCCGGCGAAGAAGACGCCGACGTAGACTCGATCACTGCGAAAACAGATGTGGCCTCCTTTCCAAACAGGTCGAGTAAGCATGTGTGCGGGATGCATGTAAGATGTCGACATCGGGCGACGACGCTCTGCAGGCTTGTACACTCCGCCGGTACCTTGCCATTCAAGGCATCGTGCGGCCGCACATGGTTGAATTCCTGCCGCCAGCGGGATCGCTGCCGCTGCTCAGCGTCACCCGTGGCCGAGGGTCGCGATGCACGTCACCGTGCATGTCGGCGTGCATTCTCTCGTGCGCACCATTGTCCTGCGGGCAGCCAGGTCGTGAGCGCACAAGTCCGAATGCCGTGGGACATCCACCACCCGGAGAATCTGGAAATTCCGCCTCGCGCTTGAACGCGGACGAACGGAGTGCCGTTGTCACACTGAATCGCGTTAGGCACGCCGTACTTCCGAAAGAGCCGCTCGAACACCTCTTTCACGGCCTCGTGCGTCGGACGACAAACCACGACGTCGAGCACGAACCGGCTGTATGCATCACGGATGGTGAGCGGTTCGCACCGTTCACCATCGAGTGACTTTCACCACTCTTTGAAGTCGACAGTCCAGACGTCATTCGGATGCTTCGCCTGCATCTGCCGTGACGTTCCACGATGCTCGTCGATCTTCGTCGGCGATGTTCGCGAACTTTATTGGCCCTTTTCAAGATTCTTGCGATGGTGCGCTCACTCGGAGTCTGTTCACCGAACAGCCGACGAAGCATCGCTTCGAGCTTTCGTGGTCCCCAACGTTGGATGACGATCTCGTGCTTCGAGCACGGAGATGACAAGGTCTTCCGCGGGCGAGAGGGGCGCCGTTTTCGGTCTTCGACTTTGCTCCTCGAGACCGTCGTAGCCACTCTCCTTGAACCGCTTGATCCACTTGTATCCCGCTTGCCGACTCACGCCGAACTCGCGACACAAGGCGGTTTTAGACTCATCGTTCGGCACTCCTTCCACGGGCATTCGCCATGAGGCCTGTCAACGATGTCCTGGCACCAGACCAGCGCGTGCGCGAAGAGACGAGGGGGGAGCGCTCCAGCGAAACGCTTCGCGCACGCGCACGCGCACGCGCACGATCACGGGTCACGACCACGATCACGTGTCACGAGCGCGTGCGCGACCACGATCACGATCACGATCACGATCACGTGTCACGATCACGTGTCACGATCACGATCACGTGCTCGTGCTCGCTCCTCGTGCTCGCTCCTCGTGATCGTGATCGTGATCGCGCACGCGCTCGTGCTCGCTCCTCGTGCTCGCGCACGCGCTCGTGCCCCGTGCCCCGTGCCCCGTGCCCCGTGCCCCGTGACCCGTGATCGTGACTCGTTCCTCGTGATCGTGTCACTCGCGCGGCACGGTGTGATACTCTTCCTTATGCCAACCGAACGAAAAGAGACAGTTCCTCTCGAGATTATCGAGAAGCTTCCCAAAACCGATTTGCATGTTCACCTCGATGGGTCGGCGCGGTTGGCGACGATTCTCGAGCTTGGGCAGAGGTACAAGGTGGACTTGCCCGCGCATGACCTCGAAGGCCTGCGCAAAGCGATGCATCTTGGGGAAAATGTGGGGTCCTTGGTCGAATACCTCAAAGCGTTCGACGTTACCTTGCGCGTCATGCAAACGGCGGAGGCTTTGCGGCGAATTGCGTACGAGCTCGCGGAGGATGCGGCGCACGAGAATGTCCGCTATATGGAAGTGCGCTATTCGCCGATGCTTCATACGCGGAGGGGGTTGAGGCTCACCAACGTCGTCGAGGCGGTGCTCGAAGGATTGCGCGCGGCGCAGGATGCGTGCGGCATCGAGTCCAACGTCATCCTTTGCGGAATACGCAATGTTTCGCCGGAAAGCTCCCTCGAAATGGCGCAGCTTGCGGTTGCGTACAAAGGCCGAGGGGTCGTCGGGTTCGACCTTGCGGGGGCGGAGTATGATCATCCTGCGAAACACCACAAAGCGGCGTTTCAGCTCGTGCGGGACAACAACATCAACGTCACTATCCACGCCGGGGAAGCGTACGGCCCCGAATCCATTGCGCAGGCCATTCACGTGTGTGGGGCCCATCGCATTGGCCATGGGTGCCGGCTCCGCGAAAACGGAGACATGCTTCACTACGTCAACGACCACCGCATTCCCATTGAATGTTGCCCGTCATCGAACCTGCAGACCAACGCCGTTCGCGATCTCGCGAGCCACCCGCTCAAGCTCTACAAAGACCTGGGGCTGCGCGTGACCGTGAACACCGACAACCGCCTGGTGACCGATACCACGGTCTCCAAGGAGCTCTGGCTATGTCACACGCAGCTCGGGCTCACGTTCGCCGATTTGAAACAGATTATCGTTTCCGGTTTCAAAAGTGCGTTTCTGCCATTCCATGTGAAGCAGCAATATTTGCGCAAAGTAAGTGACGAACTCGCGGCGTTCCCCGACGATGTCGCGGAACTGCTCTCGGCGTATCCAACCACGAAGAGGGCCGACGCAACGCTTGCGTAAAGAAACCGTGGGAATGAAACGTTACAACCACAAATTGTACGAGCCGAAACCTTACAAGCGGATGTAAGCGGCAGCTCGCTGGGAGAATGCACCAAAGGATGCGCGGAAGGCGTAGCGTCGTCCCTCGAACGTCGTTTCGAGAAGTACGCCTTTCTCGTTCTCCTTTTCCGGCGGAGGAATCAGGGTGGCCTGCGCGAGCGTCGGGGCGTTGGCCGCCGCCTCGGCAGTGAGAACTCCTTCACCACTCCATTCGACCAGTCGCAACGTGTACGGGTCACCGGACGACCGCGCTTCCAGCCAACCGAAGATACGGGGCTGGGGCTCCCGCGGATCGAGTGCGAAGCCGACGTTCCCAGATGTTCCGACATCGAGTCGGTAGGCAGCGGGGCCGACTACGTCGATGCAGAGTTCCGGATCGTCCAACAGCTCGCGAAGGGCTTCGTCCGTATACGACTGAGACCGGATGCGCGCATAGACCGAGACGCGCTCGTCATCCAGCAGCGCGTCGATGCGCATGGTCGGATCGCCCGGGTAGATGGCCTTGCGCGCGAGCACCCAGCAACCGGGGTCAAAATAATTGTCCTTTCCGGGCGGGAGTTGGACGATTTCGACGATGTACGGATCGAGCGAGAGGGGCGTGCGCTCGCGAACTCGCGCGGCTACGCGAGGCAAATCCTGAGCATCGCGAGCGCCCACGAAGATGCCCCAACCACCGACGGTTCCGCCCGTTCGGCCGCCGATGCGGCCTGGAGTGACGGAGAGCTGCAACGCGAGATCCATCGGCTCTTCGTCGAGGTCATCTTCGTCGTCGGCATCGACCGATTCGTCCGCCGGTTGCTCGTAAAAGTGGACCGCGTTGCCCCAAAAACGCGCGCGTGAGAAGTCGTCGTGCGGTGTGTTCATGCTTGGCCCTGGTGACTCCCGAAGAATGAGATGTCGGTTGGAACGCCGACCACGCGTTCGCGCTCTCCGCGCTGCCGCGTACCACGCTTCCATAGGTTCCATACGAAAACACAGAACCAAATTCTGTCTTTGCTAAGTCGATTTTCTTTTAGCACGTAGAAGCGTTTGGCGTGCAACGTCGGGTGTTCTTCTTTGTTCCCGAGTGACGGAAGCGTGGTGATTGATCCGATGATGTTTGAACCCAATCATCGGTAGAGATTTGAAACGTTCGATGACATCGATGTCATTTGTTGCGCACTGCGCTAAAATCATCGGATATGTGGCGCCAACATGGCGGCGCGCCTCCCCAGACGATTGTTCGGTCTTGTGATGGCTGCGGCAATCCGCAGCCGTTACGTAACGAAAACAGCAATTCAAACTACGGATCTGACCCAGGCCTCCCAATGGACCGACCGATCAAGAGCCTACCCGCTGCAGGAGAGATCCCATGGTTCGCGCCTGAGCCACCCATCCTGATTGCTGCGTGCTGAACAGCAACGGTATCAGGGGAACACACCAGCAAGTACGCGTCGTCGCCAATCGACCCATCGGCAATCATGCCGACATGCAGCATCGCCTCGCAGCTTCGATATATGCCGAAAGCCACGTCATTGCTGGCGTAATTGGCCGAGGATGTCGTGAATGGGACACGTTTGCGCGCAATACCAATTACGCAAATCATATATCGGATTACATTCCGTCGCCGATTCGCGCAGCCATTGCGTATAGCGGACCCATCGGTAATATTTTCTCATCGTTACGGCTATCTGGGGCTGCTTTACTAACGACGTGACCGAACCGAGCATTCAAGAGCGCCTTTTCCCAAACATGACTTGTTTTGGCTGTGGACCGGCCAATCCGAAGGGCTTCCACCTGCGGAGCTTCGGTGCCGAGGACGGAGTGGTGATCGCGTCCTTCACACCCTGGCCCGAGCACGACAATGGCGTCGGCTTTCTCAACGGTGGGGTCATCTCCACCGTGCTCGATTGCCACACCGCCTCGCTGGTCGTTCAGGCCGCGAGCGAGCGCGGGTGGGACCCGCCCCCGGGTGCGGCGCTCGCCTTCGTGACGGCCGGGCTCGACGTGCGTTTTCTCCGCCCGACCCCGCTCGGACCCAGCCTCGATCTCTGGGCAAAGGCCGAGTCGCTGAGCGAGACCGAGTGCATCGTTCTGGGCGAACTGCGCTACGACGGCAAGGTGCGCGCGACGGTCCGCGCAACGTGGAAGCGCTTTCGCGCGCGCTGACGGAGTTTGCGATGTCGCCCGAAAAAACGAAGGAATGGCTGGACCTCGTCACATCGGCGCTCTGTGCGAGAAAGTCGACGAACATCCTCGAGGAGATTGGCTGGAGCCGAAAGGTCGAGAAGGAGTTCTTCGATCACGAAGGCACGCGCCTTCCCGAGGTGACGTACGCGGTCGATCGCGACGCCCTCGAAGCAGAAAATGCCGAGCTTGCCCGGATCGAGGCGCGCCTCGAGGGCGACGACGTGATCCCGGTGTGGCTTCGGGCGGTGGTTCATTCGGTCATCGACAAGAATCGATTGCTGCTCGCGGCGGGCACCAAGGAGTTCGGCCGCATCTCGCTCGAGATTTACGGAGGCGCGCGCACGACGTTCTTCGGTCTTCCCGTGAAGAACGTGGACCTTGCCGAACACTTGCTCGAAAGGTTGCGCCTACACGGATGGGACGAGGCCGAAGAGCGCGCCGAGACACCGATGGATGCGCAAAGCTTTGCCGAGGAGCTGGCGCGGCGGATTGCCAAACATCGACCGGTCATCAAGTGCGATGTCCTACTGGACGACAAGTGCACGGCCAAAGCCATCGCGGGCATGACCAAGGTGCGCGTGCGCCCCGAGGCCACGTTCTATCGGTGGGAGGCGGACGGCCTATTCTGCCATGAGGTGGAGACACACGCCTACAGTGCCCACAACGGTGCGGCCCAGGTGCATGCACCGTTTCTCAAGAGCGGTGGTCCGCGTTCGACGCCAACCCAAGAAGGGCTCGCGGTGTTTGCGGAGTTGTACAATGGCAACTTGGCAACGCCGCGCCTCGAGCGCCTCGCCACGCGCGTGAAGCTCGTGGCCATGGCGGAGGATGGTGCCAGCTTTTTGGATTTGTACCGCTTCTTGGTGGACCGAGGGCACGGGACACGCGACGCATTTCTCGATGCCGCACGGGTGTTGCGCGGGGGCATTCCCGCGGGTGGTTCGTACTTCACCAAGGATGCGTGTTACCTCGCGGGGCTTCTCCACGTGTACGCGTTTTTGGCGGTGTTCGTTCGCGGCGGTTTTCGTGACGAGACGGAGCTTCTTTTCGCAGGGCGCATTGCCCTGGAGGACATTTCCGCGCTGGTGTCGCTGCGGGCGATGGGACTCATTTCGCGTCCGTTGCATCGCCCGCGATGGCTCGCGCGCTGGAATACGCTGCTGCCTTATTTCGCGTTCAATTCTTTCATGGAGGAAATCAAACTAACATCGGTCGAGGCGCACTACCGTGAGCTCATCGCCAAAGCCGAACGGGCGGTGCCTCCTGGCGGAAGGGTTTAGGGTTTAGGGTTTAGGGTTTAGGGAAGAAGAAGCATTTTTCTCCTCCCCAAACCCTAAACCCTAAACCCTAAGCAGAAGCGTTTGAAGAGATAATGAAACGGAGATGCGTATTGGGTGGCACCGCGGCGTCGTTCTGGTGATATCTTCATTCCACTTCCAATGACGCGACCTCTTCAAAAAATGGCGAACTACCCCCGGCTCGCGCAGCGAGGCGCGGAGGTGCGGGTTGCCGGCGCCCGCGCGGTCGCACCTGCAGCCAATGCTCCGCGCTGTGTCGCCTGTAGGCAGCCTTTCACCGGGCGTCTCTTCGACCCGGAGGTGCAATTGTTGATCGAGGGCTGGCGCCGCTGTGGCCCTGCGTGGCTCTGTCGCGACTGTTCGTGATCGCGTTCCTGATCGTGATCGCGCCGTGACCGTCCGTCAGGCGCGCATCGGATAGGTGGCCTGCATCGCCGTATGCCATTTGGCCACGTGCGCGGGGCCAATGCGCAGTGCTTCCCGATCGGGGGCGAGGACCAGCCCACGGCGCTCGTAAAACGCTTTGACGATCAGTGATTCGAACGACATCTGCGCGACGCGCTCGTTCGGATCGAAGAGCATCGCGCCACCGAAGCTAGGCCAAAAGGCATAGGCCGACGTGCCACCCGGATAACGTAGCGCGCGACCGATGGAAACGATTCGCGTGCGCTTGGCCCGCTCGAGAAGATCGAGCGTGGGCTGGCCCGCGGCGGCCGCAGCTTCGTGCACGAACGCAGCTGCCTCTTCGTAGCGCTCCGCCCCAGGGTAGCTACCGTGCGCGAGCAGCATGACGCCTTCGCGGGCGATGGGTTGTCCGCCCGGGGAAGAGCCCATGTTCAAGACGAGCCACGCATCGTGAATCACGAGAGCCAGCACGGCGGCTTCGCGCGCCGAGCAAACGATGTGGGGCACGCGCTGGCCCGCCCAGCGCACCATCGCAGCTTCATCGATGAAGATGGGAACCGCCGCCTCGCTCTGCGGACCGGGAACGGTCATGACCCCGTTGTCGAACGGAAGATAAAGCGGTGTGCGAAGGAGCAGTTCGTAAAAGGCGTCGGCCGCCTCCTGGTGAAAGGCACCCTGCACGCGCGCGAGCGCTATGCGAAGTGCCGTCGTGCACTTGGCGTTGTCCGGTGAAGGTAAGGTGTCCACGTTGGCGTACAAAAGCAAAGGGTACGCCATGGCGTGTCGACGTCCGAATCACCTGAAATCAAGGCGATAGCTCGCCCGAGGTGTTCCGCGCTGTACCAAATGGCGCCGGGTGTACCGCGCTCCTTTGGTACAGCGAACCCGTTTACTGATTGTCGACGCGCGCTTCGATGACGTCCTGGATGTTCTGCGGCACATCCGAAAGGAAGTTCAAGTTCGTCGCATTTTCGATGCTGCGGGCCGAAACGCGGAACGATTTCCAATCGGCGCCCATATCGATCTCGCTGTCGTCATTGGGCATGACCACGGCAATGATGCGCGTGCTCGTGGTGACGTCGGCCGCGCCATCGCCCACGTGATCGAGGACGGCGACCACCTTGAAGGTGCTATCCGGCACGACCACGCCGGAGCCGATGGTCTTCGAGCCGGAGGTGACGATGCCGCCCGCGACGATGAAGAGCTCCTTGCCGGAGTTGGCCAGGCTGCGGCTGTACGACTCGAGCTTTTCCCAGGGGCCGCGGTTGTTGTTCGCGGCCTGGGGCACCATGTTCGAGAGGAAGAAGGTGAGGCCGTTGGCGGTCGTCGTCTTGGTGCGATCGCCCGAGGGGCAGATATGGCCGCGGTCGTAGCCGCTTCCGCTGTAGTCCGCGAGCGACGCTTGTGCCATCCCGGAGGGGAGGGTGTCGTCGGGGCGGTAATTGTTCGAGCGGTCGACGCTTCCGAGGTAGCTCGTGTTGAGCTCCCAGCTCACCCAATTGGGGATCTTGCGGCTGCTGTTGTACGCGTGAACGTACTCGGATTTGACGGCGAGGTAGTCGTTCGGATTGTTCGTCGACGCATTCGACGGGATACCCAACGTGGTGTGCACGCTGAGGCTCGCGCCACTGCCGCCCGATCCGCCGTCTCCGCCGCCCGAATCCGTCCCGCCGTCGCTGCCGCCACCACCACCCGAGTAATCGGCGATGGACACGTCGTCGACGTCGATGCGATTGGTCCCGCCGTCGAGCTTGCGCACTTGCAGGCGCACGCTGCCCGATTGGTTCACCGCAAAGGTGGCGGTGGACAAGGCGTTGGGGGACGTGGTGATGGCCGAACCGACCTGCGTCCAGGTGGAGCCCTGATTGCGCGAATAGAAGAGGCCCCAGGAGCCGTTCGCATCCGAGCCGTAGGTGGCGCTGCGGATGGTGACCGTGCCTGCATTCGCCCGGTCGAAGCCCATGGTGACCTTGCCGGCGTTGCGAATGCGCGTGGCCTGGGAGCCATTTTTCACGTCGCCGGCGAGCGTGCCGACCAAGGCATCGTCCAAGTTCCACGTGCCCGATGCGAACGTGACGTTCGCTGCGGCATATGCCGTCTTGGTGCCCGACTCGAAATCTTCCACTGTCGTGGTCTGAGGCGCGAGCTTGTCGCCCGTGACCGTTTCGTCATAAGAATCAGCCGCGCCGGCGCATGCCGGGAGGCCGGCCATGGTGCTGGCGGCGAGAAGTACGAGGATCCAAAGGCGATTTCGTCGCATGGGCGCTCCAGTGAAACCCAAACTCGCCGATGCGATCCGTAATGTCAATTTGATTGAGCCTTACAAGGGGCACAATTCACGTTGTGCTCACACGAATGTCACTATTTGTGTAATTCGCTCTCCGTCGATTAATCCGGTCACGAGGATTTCAACCCGTGGCGCGCCATCTTGTTGAGAAGACCCTGCCGCGAGAGCCCCAGCCGCGCGGCGGCATGGCTTCGATTGCCGTTCGATCGCGCCAGGGCTTGCACGATTTCGCGTCGCTCGAGTGCGGCGACTTTTTCCTCGAGCGGGGCCGATTCATCGGGGCTTTCGGGCGCGGACGTCGATGCTTCGGTCGTGTTTCGCAGCGACGGCGAGAGGTCGGCCTCGAGGATTTCGTCGCGTCCCGCGGCCATGACGAGCGCGCGTTGCATTTCATGGCGCAGCTCACGCAGGTTGCCGGGCCAATCGTAGGCCTCCATTCGTCGGAGTGCTTCCGGCGAAAGCCGTGCCATGGCGGCATGCGGCACGAGGGCGCGTGCCTGGTTGATGAAATGTTGCGCAAGCAACGCTAGGTCGCCCGCGCGATCGGCGAGGCGTGGCAATGCGATTTCGATGCCGCGCACCCGCCAATAGAGATCATCGCGAAATGTTTTCCCGGCAACCATCGTCTCGAGCGGGCGGTGGGTGGCCGAAAGCAGCCGCACGTCCACGGTGAGCGGGCGCGCGGCACCGACCGGGAGGACTTCGCCGCTCTCCAGGGCGCGGAGCAGCTTCACTTGCAGACCGAGCTCCAAATCGCCGATTTCGTCCAAGAACAGCGTACCCCCATCGGCCTCGGCGAAAAGGCCGCGCGCGTCGGCGACCGCGCCCGTGAAGGCGCCGCGCTTGTGCCCGAAGAGCGTGGACTCGAGCAGCGCGGGCGCGAGTGCGCCGCAATTGATGGCGACGAACGGCTTTTTTGCGCGGGGGCTGCGGGCGTGGAGGTAGCGCGCGAAGACCTCTTTGCCGGTGCCGGATTCGCCGGTGAGGAGGACCGGGACGTGCGCCGGGGCTGCCCGCTCGGCGAGGGTGCGGGCCTCGACGAATGCCGGGGATGCGCCGAGAAGCCCGATTTGCTCGCGTGCGGTGGTGGCCAGCGAGGTTTCGAGTTCGGTCACCCGATCCTCGAGCTCGAGGCGGGCCGCGGCGCGCTCGCAGACGGCGAGGAGCACGTCGGGATCCACCGGCTTGGCAAGAAAGTCGTACGCGCCGCGGCGCACCAAGGAGAGCGCGAACGAGCTATCGCCCGAGCCCGAAACGACGACGATCTTGGTGGCGGGGCGCTCGGACAGGATGCGCTCCATGAGCGCGGCGCCGGCCTCGGGCTGGCCCGAAGGGGGCAGCATCAAGTCGAGCACGACCATACGCGATGCTTCGCGCGTGAATGCGGCGAGGGCTTGCTCCGCGGTGCCGGCTGACGTGACGGTGAAGCCTTCGCCTTGGAGCAACTCCGTGTAGACTGCACGAAATGCGGCGTCGTCGTCGACCAGGAGAATGCCTTCTTTGCGCCGGCTGGTCATGGCCCGGAGCATACTGCGTTTACCGCGGACCGGACGGCCAGGTGACGACGAAGCTCGCGCCACCCTCGGGCGGGCGCTGGTGAACGAGGGTGCCCCCGTGGCGTTCGACCCAACGCGCAGCGATGGCCAAGCCGAGGCCCGTGCCGGGATGTCGCTCATCGCGCCCGCGACCCGTGACGAAAGGCTGAAAGAGGCGATCTTCCAGCGCCGGAGGGACACCGGGCCCGTTGTCGCGGACGACGATGCGAACGCCATCGGGCGCGCGTTCGAGAATCACGGTGACCGTGCCGCCATCGGAGACCGCGATGGCCGCGTTTTGGACGAGCGCCGTCACCACGTCCATGAACGCATGGCGGTCCGCTTCGAGCGACACCGCGGCGTCATCATCGTTGCTGAGTACGTCGATTCGGGGAGGCGCCTCGGGAAAGCCCTGGCGCACTTGGGAGATGGCCAGGCGCAGCGCGGCACGTGCATCGAAGTCGCGCACGTCGAGCGGGCGCGGCTTTCCATAGCGCAGGAGGTCGTCGAGAAAGCGTTTGGCGCGATCGACCTGCGCCCGCACACTGGCCACGAGGGCCGGCGACGCTCCGCCACGCTCGAGCAGCTTGGCCTGCGCCGCGATGACCCCGAGCGGGTTGCGGATCTCGTGGGCCACGGCGCTGGCGAGTCGCCCGATCTCGGCGAGTCGCTCGGCATGCTCCGCACGCGTTTCGCTCGTTTCCACCTGCTCCGCGAGCTCGGGCACGTTGATGGGGCGGTGGAACAATCTTCGTCCCACGGCCTCGACGAGCAAATTTCGAAGAGGCTCGAGGGGTAGTGCGGCGAAGAAGACGATGAATACGAGCCAAAGAACCGAATGGCCCTGCGCGGGAAGGAGGTGCGGCAGGGCGAGGTAGAAGGCGGTGAGCCCGAGGGCGGACAACGCCGCGGTGACGAGGGCGTAGACCGCACCTTGAACGACGAGCTCGCGGGCGCGGCCGTGTTCACCGCGAAGAACGGCATAGGCGGCCAAGGCCACGGAGACGAGAAGCAGCGGCGCGGCCGCGCCGACGTCGCCTAGAGAGAGGACGCGAAGTCCGATGACGCCGCCCCCGCCGAGTGCACCTGTGGCGCACCCGATGGCCATCGCGATGGGCCGGGCGCGGGGGGCCGAGGCTTTGGCCGCGAGGTGCGCGAGCCAGGCAAGGTTCATCGCGGTTCCGGCCACGCAGAGCACGGCGAGCGGAAAAAAGAGGACCCCGGGGCCATGCGCGCCCGGTCCATAGAGAAGGCGTGGCCAGATGGCGCCGAGGAGGGCGACGGCGATGCCGTAGCCGTAAGCGGCGGCGAGGATGCGCGGAGCACGGATGCCGGCGACGTCGGCGCCCGCGTGGAGGTACGCGCCGGCGAGGAACATCCCGAAGGGGAGCACGCGTTCGGCGACCATTTCCGTGTCGGGCGTTTTCAAGAGAATGAGTCCGCTGACCCAAAATGCGAGCGACAGGCAAAGCGCCACGAGACCGCGCCCCGTGCTGCGTCCGAGGCGCAGGGCCACGAGCCCCACCGCGAGGGCGATGGCCCAAAGCGGGTAAAGCGCGATGGCGGCAAACGGAGTCATGCGCTCTCCGGAAAATGACGGGCGGCAAGCCGCCGAAAGCTCCGCTCCGTCTCCCGCTGGAAGAATGGCCGAAAGACGAACCGATCGACGAGTCGCCCGAAGAGCCCCCAGCGCACGTCATAGGTGTACGCGGTGGAAAACTCGAGGAGCCCGCCCGGGCGCGGCCGATAAAGCCAGAGGCCCACGCCGCGCCGGATGAGGGAACGGACGTCGTCGGAGCCGAATTCGAAGGTCGATTGCTTGATGGGCCGATGCAGCTTGTAACGCCCCCACCCGCGGATGGTGATACCGCATATCGTCTTTTCGTAAACCATGTACGTTCCGGTGCGAATGGTATCCGAAAGCATGATGATGCGACTAAAACGATGATCCCAATTGGGATGCTCCACATGGTCCTGGGTGATGTCCCAGACGGCTTGTGCGGAGGCGCGCAGTCTCACCGAGACATGAATGGGGCGTGGTTTGGGTAGGCTGGCCTCGAGGAGCGTGAGAAGCTCCACCACGGCCACGGTGAGCGAGCCCGCGGCCATGAGGCCAAGCACGACGCGCAGGGCCGCCGGGGCATGCGGCTCGAGGACAGCGGCCGTGGGCAAGGTGCGCCAGGCGGCGGAGGCGGTGAAGACAGCGTGGAGCACGACCCCGGCAAGGACGCTGAGAAAAATGTGTGCAGCGTATTCGCCGTCCGGGAGGCCACCTTGGGGGCGGCGCGACGCCGGCTCGATGGCGACGTCGAATGCCGCGACGGCGACGTCCAGGACGAAAAGAGCGACGAGCGCGAAGTAGTACGCGCCGCCGAGTCGCACATTGGGAACGATGCCGAATTGCGCGGCGTACACGAAGCCGCGCACCACGTGCACCCATGCTTCGAGACGGGATTCGGGGCGTTTGCCGAGTTGCGCTTTGTACGTGTGGAAATAAGCAATATCGAAGGCGCCAACGGCGCCCATGATCGCGAGAACGATGCATGCGGTGAGCATGCGGGGCGGATTTGCAGTGGGCGTGCCGGCGGTGAAACGCCGGAAGATTCACAGGGAGGCGGGGAGGCGGCTGATGATTGGTTCCATCGTCGCTAGCGCAGGGAATTTCTCGCGTCGCCGGCCGCTTTGCGAGGCATGCAGAGCGACGGCGATCGGGTTTGGGCGTGGGAAGAGTTTAGGCGGCTCGAAGTCGATGACGAGAGGCTAAGGCCACGGACAATGCGGATGGTCCGCCGCGCCATGGAGCGCGGCGGCGGCCGTATTTCCGAGGTTTTCTGCGATGCGGCGGAGCGCCAGGGAGCCTACGACCTACTGGAAGGTGCTCGGGTGTCCGGCGAAGCCCTCATGGCTTCGATGAGCGCTGCATGCGTCGAGCGCGGTGATGACGGCGAATTTGTGCTCATCCCCATCGATGGCAGCAACATTCGAGTCGTCGATCGCGACAAGCGCACCGACCTAGGTCTTGTAGGTACCTACACCAATAATGCACGTGGGCTCCAGGTTGTCAGTGCGCTCGCCGTTACAGAGCACGGTACACCGCTCGGGCTATGCGCGCAGACCTGGTGGACACGCTCAACGAAGAAGAAACCGCGTTCTCACTCGACATATCGTCCGGTTCACGAGCGTGAAAGTCGTTACACCGTATGGACGATCCAAGATGCCTTGCGCAGTTACTCGCAGAGCAAATGTAAGCCATGGATCGTCGTCGACCGTGGCGGTGACGCGACGGTCATCCTCGATGAGCTCGTCCGAAGCAGGGCAAGATTCACCGTGCGCTGCTCATGGAATCGGTGCGTCGGAAACCGGAATACCCAGGCAAAACTTCGAGGCGTTCTCGCCAATCAGCGGGTGCAGGCGCACTACACGGTGCATGTTCCACCTGGTCACAAACGGAAGGAGCGTCTCGCGCGCGTGGCAGTGCGACGAGCATCGGTCGAGCTCAATCTGAAGCACGACTGGCAGGCGAAACGTTCCAACCCGACGCTCAACGTTCTTTGGATCCACGAGAGCCGGCCTCCACACGGAGAAAAGCCACTCGATTGGATGCTTTACACGAACAGTCCCATCGAGACGGTGAACGATATGCTGCGCGTCGTGCACAGCTACACGATGCGCTGGCGCATCGAGGACTTTCACAAGACCTGGAAGTCCGGCCATTGCCGAGTGGAAGAAATACGGCTTCGCTCTGCGGCCGCGGTCAGGACTTGGGCTACGCTCCTCGCTGCCGTGGCTACTCGAATCGAACGCCTTAAACATCTCGCCCGTACAGAACCGGACCTTGCCGCCACCGTCGAGCTCTCCGACATCGAACTCGACGCGCTCAAGCTCCTCAAGCGCCAGCAGAAAAAAAAGACCGAGGTGGTAGGAGACGGAGTTCCGACCATCGCCGTCGCCGTGCGGTGGATCGCCGACCTTGGTGGCTACACAGGCAAATCCTCCGGAGGCCCGCCAGGTGCTACTACCATCGGCCGAGGACTCGAAGACCTTGCAGTTGCGGCCCGAGTCCTCTCAATGGTCCGCGAAAACCCGAAAGAATTCGGACTCGCGCGGATGAAGCGATGAATGGTCAGGGGGAGGCGGGGAGTTTTTTGGGTGTCCACGTCGCGGACGCACTGTCCACGTCGTGGACAGCAGGATTCTCGCGGAATGCGGGCTTTTTGGCGATGCCGCCGCGGCACGCCCGTCGCAATGACGGCGGTCATGAAGCCCATCGAACTTCGCGATATCGTTCTTCACGTCGTGCGCGTTGCGGCGGCCCTGCTCGTTCTCGGGAGCGCCTCGCGCTCGCTCGGGGTCGCGTTCCTCGCGTCGCTGGCGCTCTTCTTCGCCGCCTTTTCCCTCACGCACGATCTGGCGCACGGCGCGTTGGGCCTGCCCCGTCGTGTCAACGAGGTTGCCCTTTGCCTGGCGGGGCTGCTCATGCTCATCAGCGGACACGCGATGCGCATCATGCATTTGCGCCATCACGCCGGCCGGGCCGACGACATCGAGGGCGCGGGTGCGCACCTTACGGCATGGCGTGCCGTGTTCGTGGGCCCATGCAATGCGATCGCCCTGCGGCGTGCGGCCTTTCGCTTTGCACGCGGTCTGCCGCTTCGATGGCAAATCGGCGAGACGTCGCTCAATCTGGCCACGGTGGCTTTGGCCGTGAGCACGGGATCGCGGGTGCTTCTCGTCCACGTCGCGGTGGTGACCGTGCTCCAGTGCACCCTCAGCTTCTGGGGCGCCTACCTCCCGCACAACGTTCCCTCATGGCTCGTTTCCCTGGCACGTCCTTTCGCTTTTACGCGCTCACCGACGATTTTGAATCTGATTTGCCACGAGGCTCATCACGAGAATCCAAAGATTCCATGCCAGCAGCTCGCGCGCTAATTCGCAATGTGTTTGCGCCTCACATAAACGACCAAGGCGAATGCCAACGAGGCGGCGATGCCGGCGGAGATGGCGAGCATGTGCACGACGGGGACGTAGCCGCTTTGCTTGATGATGATGCCGGCGACCCATGGAGAGAGCGAAGCGCCGGTGAAGGTCATGAGCAGGAGGAAACCTTGTGCGGTGCCGCGCTCGTGGGCGGGGACGCTGTCGATGATCGTTCCATAGAGGTTCGGTTCTGCCCAGCCTCGGCCGAATTGGGTCAATCCGTAGCACGCGAGTGCGACGATCACGGCGTCGATGTGCACGATGGCGAAGGCCGCAGGCACCACACCGAAATACGCGAGGCCCACGAGCAAGGGGCGGGCGCCGCGCAGCCGGCCTGCGAGCGCATCGGAGACCGTGCCGCCGGCAAGTTGCCCGAACAAGGTGCAGGCGAAGAAGGCGCCCGTAAGGGCACCGGCACGCGATACCGAGATATGGCGCGCTTCCACCAAGTACAGCGGTAGAAACGTGTTGAGACCATTCATCGAATACATGGCTGCGCACGCGGCCAGCGCAATGAGAAGCACCGGCGGCGAGGTGACGATACGCCAATACGCACGCGGCTTTTGCTCCACCGTGGCGTGGTCCGCGGACTCGGATTGGGCCGGTGCGGTCGTGCCGCGGGCCGGCTCTCGGAAATAGCGCGCGAGCACGCCGGCCAGGACGATACCGGGAAGTACGGAGAGGAAAAACGGCATGCGCCAGCCGAATCGCTCGCCCAAAAAGCCGCCCATGGCATACCCGGCGGAGCCGCCCAACGTGGTGCAGACGCCGTGCAGTGCGATGGCCTTGCCGCGAAGGTTGGGGCCGAACAGATCCCCGATGAGCGAGACCGCCGTCGGAAAATAGCCGCCTTCGCCGAGACCCGTGAGCGCGCGCCAGACGAGCAGCGAGGCAAAGCCCGTGGCCGTCCCGCTCATCATGGTGACCACGCTCCAGCCCAGCAGCGCCATCAGCAGAATCGACTTGCGCGAAAACCTGTCCGACAGCGCGCCGATGAGCGGCGCCGATGCCGCGTACACGATGGTGAAGCCGGTGGTGAGCGCGCCAAGCTGTCCCGTGTCGATGTGAAACTCTTTCCCGATGAGGCCCTGCAGTGGGAACACCAGGTGCCGGTCCATGTAATTCAAGAAGGCAAGCGCCATGAGGATCCCCAGGGCGCCCCACCGATTCATCGCTTTCGTCTCTTTCATCGCCTTGGGCGTGCTCGGAGCGTGGACGGCAGCTTCCATGATGGTACCTCTAGACCATTCATCCCGAGAGGACGACATGGATCGATTGACCCTCAAGCACGCCGCCGAAGCGCTACTCCGTGCCAACGATCGAAACGGCTGCACCGTACCTGCGCCGGCGCTGTATCCGCATCAGTGGAATTGGGATAGTGCGTTTTGCGCCATCGGATGGGCCTACCTCGATCCTCGCCGGGCGGCGCGCGAGCTGGAGATGCTTTTGCGCGGCCAGTGGGAAAACGGGATGATTCCGCACATCCTCTTCAACCCGGAGGCCACGCATTACGAGCCGAATCCCAAGGTGTGGCAAATCGATCAGGCCCCGGGGCGTCCCCAGGCCATCGCCACATCGTCCATCACGCAGCCCCCGGTCTTGGCCACCGCCGCGCGTTTCGTGCTGGAGCGCTCGGGCGGCGATCGCACGGTGGAGGAGATCCTGCGGCGTGTCGTTCCGGCCGCGGATGCATGGCATGCGTGGTTTCTGCGCGAGCGCGATCCGCTGCAGCAGGGACTCCCAGCCATCGTGCACCCGTGGGAGAGCGGGCTGGATAATGCGCCGCGCTGGGATGCCGCGCTCAAGCGTATCGATCCCGGTGAGGTCACGTACAAGCGCAAAGACAACGCCGTGGTGAGCTCGGAGCAACGGCCGACGCGCTTCGACTACGATCGGTACTTCTTCCTGGTCGCGGAGCGCGCGAAGCTATCGTTTGCTCCGCCAACGCCGTCGAGCGTGAGCTTTCTCGTGCAGGACGTGGCCATGGCATCGATCCTTTGCCGCGCCGAGGAGGACTTGCACGCTCTCGCGCGCGCCCTCGGGATCGAGGTGCCGCATGCACTGGAGCGGCGCGCGAAGCTGGCGGCGGGCATTGCCAGCCTCTACGATGCGGAGCGCGCGTACTATCACGATTACGATCTCGTGGGAGGTGCGCCCATCGAGGTCGAGCACGCATCGGGTTTCCTTCCGCTCTTTGCCGGCGTCGTTCCGCTCGACGTGGTGCCGCGTCTGCTGGCGCACCTTCGAGACCCCAACCAATTCGGGACAGCGTGGCCCGTTCCGAGCGCCCCGGTGGATGATCCTCATTTCGATCCTCGCCGGTATTGGCGTGGCCCGAGTTGGGTCAACGTCAATTGGATGATCATCGAGGGCCTTCGACGTGCCTCGTGGCGCGATGACGCGGCGAGACTGACCGACCGCACAATCGAGCTCGTGTCCCGTTCCGGATTTCGCGAGTACTTCGAGCCCAATACCGGTGAGGGCCTCGGCGCGGAGAACTTCTCTTGGACGGCGGCATTGGTGCTCGATCTTCTGGCCAAGTCCTGACAGCATTCCGAGCCGAAATCAAAGGAGGCATCCTCATGTCGGTCCGAACGCAACTCGTCGTCATTGCGACTGCATTGCCATGTGTGCTCGGTGCGGTCGACGTCGCCGTCAGCAGGGACGCTGCCGCGGCGCCCCGCGCGGAGAATGGATTGGCCCGAACCCCGCAAATGGGCTTCAACAATTGGAATGCCACACACTGTCGCGCCGACTTCAACGAGGCCATGGTCAAGGGCATTGCCGATTTGTTCGTCTCCGAAGGACTGAAAGATGCCGGCTATCAATACGTGAATCTGGATGACTGTTGGGCACTTCCCAATCGCGATGCCACCGGTAACCTGGTGCCCGATCCCGTGCGTTTCCCCAATGGCATCAAGGCCGTGGCCGACTACGTGCATAGCAAAGGGCTCAAGTTCGGTATTTACTCCAGCGCCGGAACCAAGACCTGCGACCGCAACGGCTTTCCGGGAGGGCTAGGTCACGAGCAGCAGGATGCGAATCTGTGGGCTTCGTGGGGTGTCGACTATTTGAAATACGACAATTGCAACAACCAGGGCGTGGACGCCATACAGCGTTACACGACCATGGGCAATGCCTTGAAGGCCACCGGCCGGCCCATTCTGTATAGCCTTTGCGAGTGGGGCGAGAACAAGCCGTGGACCTGGGCGAAGGATATCGGCAATTCCTGGCGCACCACCGGGGACATCACGGATCGCTATTCGAGCATGCTGGGCATCTTCAAGCAAAACGTGGTGCTCGATGCGTATGCGGGGCCGGGGCATTGGAACGATCCGGACATGCTCGAAGTGGGCAATGGCGGAATGACCGATACGGAATACCGCAGTCACTTCGCGCTTTGGGCCATCATGGCGGCGCCGCTGCTCGTGGGGTCGGACCTGCGCACGGCCACGCCGGCTACGCTGGAGATCCTCACGAACAAAGACATCATTGCGGTGGATCAAGATGCGCTGGGAATCCAGGGCAAGGAGATCCGGCAGGCGGGTGGGATGCACGTCATCGTGAAGCCGCTGTCCAATGGCGATCGCGCGGTGGCGCTGTTCAACGAGACGGACACGCCCGCGACGATTTCGACGAGCGCGTCCGAGATCGGGCTCGATCACGAGGTGGCATACAAGATTCGCGATTTGTGGTCGCACACCACGAAGGAAACGGCGGGGGCCATCACGGCCAGCGTTCCTGCGCACGGAACGGCTATTTTCCGCGTTGGACGCGATTCGCACTGGGCGCAGTATCCGCCGGCGGTGGATTTGGGCATTGCGGTACCCGCGACGTCGCCCGGGCTTCCGCTCTTGGTTGCGCCGGGAAGCCGCGCGACGGTGACGACCACCGCGACCAACGATGGATTCGTGCCTGCGGTGCTGCCGCAGGTGGCACTCACCGGGCCCGCGGGGTGGAGCGTGCAGGCGCAATCGGCGAGTCGGGATGGCGTGATTTTGCGCGATCAGGCATTTGCCACGACGTGGTCCGTGACGGTGCCGTCGAATGCGGCGCCGGGCAATTATTCTTTGGATGCGACGGTGAGCTATTTCCCTGGGCAGCCGAGGGCCACGGTGGTGAAGAACCACATTGACGTGACGGTGCCGGCGCTGTTGCCGCGCGGGACGAGCTATTTGGGCGACGATCCGTGGCTTCGCGCGGACAATGGCTGGGGGCCGGTGGAGCGAAACAGCAGCGTTGGGGAGGACCATGCGGGGGATGGTCATCCCATCTCCATCAACGGCGTCACCTATGCCAAAGGCATCGGTGCGCACGCGCAGAGTGCGGTCGTCTATTACCTGGGCGGCACGTGCTCGAAGGTACGGGCGCTCGTGGGGCTCGACGACGAGAAGACGGGCGCGGGATCCGTTTCGTTCGAAATCTGGGCGGATGGCACGAAGGTGGCCGACAGTGGCCTCATCGTGCGCGGCAATCCGACGAAAACGCTGGAGGCCGACGTTTCGCGCGCGACCGTGCTGCGGCTGGTCGTGACGGATGGTGGCGACGGCATCACCAACGATCACGCCGATTGGGCGGATGCGCAGGTGGTCTGCCCGTAATACGCTGCGCGGGATGGCGCTGCAGAACCGTGTCGATCCCTTTGGCCAAATCTTCGCCCACCCGGCGCGCGGACTCTGGCTCGGCAACCGTGGCTGGCTTCATGCTCCCTCGCGCACCATTCTGCGGCCCTGGCAGGTGCGTCGTTGGATCATCTGCCAGCTCGAGTTCCGCGGCCGCCACCGCGAGGTGATGAGTCCGCGCCGGACGTGGACGGAGCTGTTCTTTCTCGACGAGGCCACGGCATTCGCCGCCGGCCACCGACCCTGCGGCGAGTGCCGAAACCCGGAATTTCGCCGCTTCCGCGACGCATGGCGCGCGATCCATCCCAGCGACCCTTTCGGGGTCGACCCGATGGATCGCCGTCTCCACGACGAGCGCCTGCAAGGGCACGGCAAAGGCGAAAAGCGCACCACGCGCGCCGAGCTCGCGGCCTTGCCCGACGGTGCCTTCATCGCCGACACCGGGCGCGCCTGGCTGGTGCTCGATCGCGAGCTCCTCGCCTGGACCCCCGCCGGCTACACCGAGCGCCGCCCGCGTCCTCCGCACGCCACCGTGGATCTGCTTACACCGCGCAGCATCGTGGAGGTCTTTCGCGCAGGCTACCGCCCGCACGTGCACCCGACGGCTTGAATCGAGATTTCGCGAACGACGGGAAGAAGAGGGAACTGCCAAGACGCCAAGAACGCCAACAACAGATCTTGGCGGTTTTCTACTTTGATTAGAGCGTGACGGATACTTCGATATCGCCTTCTTTGTTCAGAACGTTGACGCCGACGTCGCGGGCGTGGCGTTGGAGGTCGATGTCGATCGTTCCGTTGCCCACGCGCAGGCGGCGGATCTCGACGCGGTTTAGAAAATCGGGTAGCCGCGGATGGTCGAAAGACAAGCGGGCGCGGTCGGGGTTGGGCGTGGGGCGGAACGACAATCCGAGGCATGCTTGCAGCAGATAGAAGACGCTGGCGCTGGCCCAGGCTTGCGGTGAGCACGCTACGGGGTAAAGCGTTGGGCCCTCGTTGGGGCGTCGGGCGAAGCCGCAAAACAGCTCGGGCAGGCGATGCAGGTCCATGAACATGCTCGCATCGAACAGTGCGCCGAGGATGCGTTGCGTCTTGTCCTTGAAGCCGCAACGGGCGAGGCCCATCGCGATGAGCGCATTGTCGTGCGGCCAAATGGACCCATTGTGGTACGACATCGGGTTGTAGCGCGCTTCGCCCTTGGCGACCGTGCGCACGCCCCAGCCGGAAAACGAGGCGGGCTCCAACAGCGTTTTCGCTGCGCGCTCGGCGTGGGCCGGGTGGGCGATGCCGCTCCAGAGCACCTGGCCCGAGTTCGACGTTCGAACGCGGCAGGGGCGCTTCGACCCATCCAGGGCCAGCGCGAAGCATCCCAAATCGTCGCACCAGAACGCGCGATCGAATTGCGTGCGCAGCTGCAGGGCCTCCGAGCGCAACGTCACCGCGCGTGCGGTGTGCCCGAGGGCATGCGCCAGATCCGCGGCGCGCAACTTCGCCTTGTACACGTAGCCTTGCACCTCCGCGAGCGCGATGGGACCTTCCGCCGCGCTGCCATCCTGATGAAAGACGGAATCCTCCGAGTCCTTCCAGCCCTGCTGGGCAAGGCCCTTGTTGCTCTTGCGTTGGTACTCGACGAACCCGTCGCCGTCGATGTCACCGTATTTCTCGATCCAGGCCAGCGCGCGTTCTACGTTTGGCCAGAGCCCGCGCAAAAACTCCAGATCCCCCGTTCGCCGAAAGTACGCGCCCGCCAGCACGACGAAGAGGGGCGTGCCATCCACCGTGCCGTAATAGCGCCCGAACGGAATCTCTCCCAATGTCGCGAGCTCGCCCTTGCGCGTCTCGTGCAGAATCTTTCCCGGCTCGGCATCTTGCTCGGGGCTTTCCTCCCGCGCCTGGGTGGCCGCCAAATACGAGAGCACGCCCTTCGCCATGGACGGATCCACCCAGAGGTACTCGAGCGCGGTGAGGATGCCGTCGCGTCCGAACGGTGTGCTGTACCAGGGCACTCCGGCATAGGGATATCCAACTTCGGGATTGCCCGCCGTGAGCATTACCAAATCCGCGCTTGCCCGTTGAAGAAGATCGTTGAATTGCGCATTCGACGTTTCCACCGTGCAACCGCGTGCACGGCCCTCTCGCACGGCCTTTTCGGCACTCGCCAGCACCGTTGCAAAGGGCGCGTGCGGGGAGGGGGCTCGGGGCGTGCGCACGTTGGGATCGAAGGCAATGGTCACATTGAGCTCGACGGTTTCACGCGGCTGCAGCTGCAGCGTGTACTCGAGCCGATCGGCGGCCAGGAGCGTGGGGGCCGGCGAGCAGGCGATTTCCGTGCTGCGCGTGATGCCGTCGAGTCCGCGGTAGGCCAGAACCATGCGTTCTTCCGTGTGCGTGGGGCTCAAGTCCTCACCGCGGCGTGCGCGCCTCACCCCGCGCACTTCGAAAATGTCAGCGTAGTCGGCCGCAAAAAGCAGCGTCACCCGCAGCGCAATGGCCTGGTTGCCATAGCTGGCAATGCGCAGCCTCTGATGGCACGCCGACTCGCTGAGCAGCGCCGCGCGGAACGCGTGCACCGTGCCTTTGAGCACCTCGAGCTGCTCCGATACGTACAGGTCCGGCGTCGTGACGTCGACGGTGAGAAGCGTGTTGTCCTGCTTGACGCTGGAGCCCAGGAGCATGGGCCGCTGTCCGTTCAACCGCAGCTCGAGCTGGGAGAGAAAGCGCGTGCCCTGATGGTAGAGCCCCTGTTCTCCGGTTCCGATCGGCTGAATATCGCCGAACCGATCGAACACGGCGAAGGTCTCGCCGTTCTTCAGCACCCGAGTGCGGTCGTCCGTGCGTGACGAGGTTGCCAGCACGTACCACCGGTCTTCGATTCGTATGGTTTCCATCGCTCTCCCGGACGAATCATGTCCGCATGCGAGGAATCATGCCACGCGAAGTCGCCGATCGGACCCTTCCGCTCGTTGCGCATACGCTTCCACGTAGTCGCGGGCCATTCGTTCCACGGTGAAGCGCTCGTCGAAGACGTCGCGGCAGCGGTGCCGGTCGAGCTCGTGAATACGTTCCACGGCGTCCACGGCCTCGTCCTCGCTTTCCACCACGCGACCCGTTTCACCGTCGACCATGATCTCGGGCACGGAGCCACATCGCCATGCGATGACCGGTGTTCCACACGCCATGGACTCGATCATCACGAGGCCGAACGGCTCGGGCCAATCGATGGGAAAAAGTACGGCTCGCGCGTTGCCGATGAAATCGCGTTTCTGGACATCGCTGATCTCGCCGATGAATTCCACGTCGGCCCCGGAGAGCAAAGGCCGAATACGCGCTTCGAAATAGCTCCGATCGACAGCATCGACCTTCGCCGCAATCTTGAGTGGCATCTTGGCACGACGCGCAATGGCAATCGCCCGATCGGGCCGTTTCTCCGGCGAGATGCGGCCGATGAACGCCAGGTACGAGCCTGGCTGCGCGTGGAAGGGGTAAAGATCGCGCGGGAGCCCGTGATGGATGGTGGCGACCCAATTGTTGTCGGGAATGGGGGCGCGCTGGGCATCGGAAATGGAAACGAGCGGCACGTCGCGAAAGTACGAATAGACGCGAATGTACTCCTTCAGGTCGAGGCGACCGTGCATGGTGGTGACGCTGGGCAACCCGAGCCGGCGCACCAGTGGAAAATGGCAATAGTCGAGATGAAAATGGAGAACGTCGAACTCGGATGCCGCCTCGATGACCCGATCCACCATGATGATGTGGTGCGAATTGGGATCGTGGCAACGTTCGTCGAGGCGAAGACTCCGCTCGACCATGGGGCGTAGCCGCGCACGGGTGACGGAATCGCCGGAGGCGAAAAGCGTCACGTCGTGGCCTTGCCGTACCAGCTCTTCGCAGAGATACGAGACGACGCGTTCGGTTCCTCCGTAGAGTTTGGGTGGGACGCTTTCGATGAGCGGAGAGATAATGGCAACTTTCAATGGATCACCCTGATTTCGATCAGGGTGCCAAGTGCAATCCGTGTGCGCGTGATTTTCGGGTGTTTAGGCCGTTAGAGACGAGGCGCAACAGCGCAACGGCACCGATGCCGAGCCAGACCACGTTCAAGATGGCGGAGGGCCACGCGCCATTGTGGGCCGAGTTCGTCGCCAGCAAGGCGCTTCCTACGACGTTCATCCATTGAAAGGCGGCACCGCTGGCCTCGAGCTTGCGCACCGAAACGAGCGCATAGGAGGCGAGAAGCAACGCAGCGCCGGTCCAGCCGGCGAGGGAAATAAGCAGTGGGTAGTCGGACATGATCCGAGTGTGGCAGAAGCTACCCTCAAGAAAAGCTAGATTATATGGAGCTTCATGTAAGCTCGGCTTACATGGACGTCGATCCGCGAAGGTTACGGGTTCTCTTGGCCGTCGTGCGCGCGGAGGGCGTTACCGGTGCCTCGCGCGTGCTGCACCTCACGCCGCAGGCCATTTCGCAGCAGATTGCCAGCCTGGAGGAGGAGCTCGGGGTGGAGCTCTTCGATCGCACGCACCGGCGGCTCGCGCCCACGGCCATCGGCCTGACGCTGGCCGGGCATGCCGAGCGGCTCGAGGCGGAACTCGTTGCCGCCGGAAGGGCGGTTGCCGCGGCGACGGGGCGTGTTTCGGGCGTGGTGCGCATGGCAGCCTTTCAAACGGCCATTCGCTGGCTGGTCGTCGAGGCGTTGCCCCTCTTGCGCGCCGAGCAGCCGGGCGTGGTGCCCATGGTCATCGAGCTCTACGGGGCCGGGGTGGACAAGTCGCTCCGCACGGGCGAGATCGATCTCATGCTCGACGAGTGCGACGACGACCAGGAAGAACCGAGTGCCGCCGGCATCGAGGTGCGCACGCTCCGGCGCGATCCGTATTTCGTGGTGGCCTCCGCGTCGCTCGCGCGCGAATTGCGCACGCCAAAAGCGCTCGCGGCGCAGCGATGGATCGCCGCGCCGGAGGGTACCAGCCTGGATCTCGCGCTTCAGAGGCTCGCGAAACGCGGGAAATTCGAGCCCATCGTGGCCCACGTGTGCAAAGAGTTCCCCTCGGTGCTCGCGCTGGTGGCGGCCGGCGAGGGTGTGGCCATCGTGCCGGAGTTGGCGCTGGTGGATGCCCGCGGCGTCGAGCCCTGTCCGATCGCAGGGCTCGGCGCACGCAAGCTGCTGGCCATTCAGCGTGTGTCCAAACGCGGCACCGAGCCAGCGGTCGATGCCGTCGTTCGTGCGCTCATGCGCAAGCCTTGAAAACGCTTACCCGCCGTAGGTGGCGAAGATGCGCGTGAAGTCCCACGGCTGCTGCGCGACGCCGGAGCACGAGTCGGCGGGGCCGCCGGTGCACGGGCGGTCGCGGTTGACCGACCAGAACGTGAGACGCGACAGGTGGTGCTGGTTGGCGTAGTTCAGAATCGCGCGGAAGTCGTCCAGGGTGACCACCTCGTTCTGATCGGTATTGCCGTTCATCGAGGAGATGCCGCTGTGCCGATAGGCCTGATCGTCGGTGTAGCCGTAGGCATTCTTGACCGCGTTCTTCAGGCCTTCGGCAGCCCGCACGGTCAAGGTGCCCATGTTCTGACCTGCGCCGCCGAAGTCGAACGGCATGATGGTCCACGCATCGACGGTGAGCCCGGAGGCCGCGCCGCGGTTGATCATGTCCGGATCGGGGCCATTCGTGCCCGTGCCGAAGGTCACGTAGACGCTGATGCCGGGGTTGTTCTGCTTGATGATCTTCAGCGCGTCGACGGTGCGCTGCTTCACCGTGGCACTCGCGTAGGCATCGGCCTCGATGTCGATGTCGATGGCCTTGAGGCCCAGGGCATTGATCACGGTTTGATAGGCATTCGCGAGGGAGCTGGCGCTGCCGCACGATTGCTCGAGCTTGTTGCCGCTCCACCCGCCGAACGACACGATGACGTCACCGCCATTGTTGCGAATCGTGTTGATCGCATTTTGATCGGCGCCGCCGGTGAGCCCGCGCTGGCCATCCCATTGCGGATTGCACGTGCCGTTGCTCAAGATGAAGGCCATCGTGAACCACTTGACACCGGTGGCGCTCATCACCGTGGCCGGGTTGGGCGGAGCGCCCCACCCTTGATAGAGATACGGCGCCACCGCCTTGGCCCCGACGGGGGGCTGGGTGGGGCCGCCGGTCGGTGCATTCCATTTCTGATTGGCTCCGCCGCTGCAGTCCCAAATCTGCAACCGCGTTCCATTTGCAGAATTGTTGCCCGAGACGTCGAGGCACTTGTTCGAGGCGGGGTTGACGATGTCCTTGGCCGCGGTCACCGTCCATTGCTGGGCGCCGGTGCCATTGCAGTCGTAGAGCTGAATCTGCGTGCCATTGGCCGTGCCGGCGCCGGCGACGTCCATGCACTTGCCCAGGGCGCGGATGGTCCCATCGGTGCCAACGTTCCATTGCTGGGCGCCGGTACCATTGCAGTCGTAAAGCTGAATGGCCGTCCCATTGGCACTGCTGGCACCCGCCACGTCGACACACTTGCCGGCGAGGCCGCTGATCTGTCCCGTGGCCGCCGCGGCCTCGGGAACGTCACCCATCGTGGCGAGAAGGAATGCACCGAAGAAAAAAGCCGTATGTTTGATCATGGAGTCGTCCATTTCTGGTTAGCGCCGCCCGAACAGTCCCAAAGTTGCAACCGAGTTCCGTTTGCAGAATTATTGCCGGTAACATCGAGGCACCGGTTGGCCGTGGTGTTGACGATGTCCTTGGCCGAGCTCACCGTCCATCGCTGCGCACCGCTGCCATTGCAGTCGTAAAGCTGGATCTGCGTGCCGTTGCCCGTGCCGCCGCCGGCGGCGTCCATGCACTTACCCAGGCCGCGGATGGTTCCATCGGTGCCGAAGGTCCATTGCTGCGCGCCGGTGCCGTTGCAATCATAGAGCTGCACGGCGGTGCCATTGGCGCTGTTCGCGCCGGCGATGTCGATGCATTTGCCCGCGAGGCCGGTGACTTGACCCGTGCGGCCGCCGGGCGCGGTGTCGCTGGTGGTGACGTGCACGTAATCGACCACGAGCTGCCCGGGGAAGGGGGTGCTCCCATCGGGATCGCCCGGCCAATAGCCGCCGACCGCGAGATTCAAAATGATGTAGAACGGATGATCGAACACCCAGCGATCGCCGCCAATGTCCGAAGGCGTCTTCGTCGAATAGAGATTACCGTCGACGTACCATCGAATGACGTTGGGCGCCCAATCGATGGCAAAGGTGTGAAAGCCATCGGGGAAGGTCTGGCCATTGGGAAGCGTGTATCCTGCACCCACTCCCTCGGCGCCGGAATAGCCGGGGCCGTGGATGGTGCCGTGCACCGTACCCGGCTCCTTGCCAATGTTTTCCATGATGTCGATCTCGCCGCTGCCGGGCCAGCCGACGGTGCCGATATCGTTGCCGAGCATCCAGAATGCCGGCCACATGCCCTGGCCGCGCGGAACTTTGAGGCGCGTCTCGAAGCGCCCATAGCGCTGCGTGAAGGTCTGCGCCGTCGAGAGCCGCGCCGACGTGTACTGACACGTGCCGTACCAGCATTGGTAATTGTTCGGATTCTCCCGCCGTGCGGTGATGACCAGATTGCCTTGGCCGTCCATCGACGCGTTGCGGGTGCTGGACGTGTAGTACTGCCGCTCGTGGTTGTTGACGTTGTCGCCCGTTTCGAAACGCCATTTGCTTTGATCGACCGCACTCCCTGCGGGGCCATTGAAGTCGTCGGTGAAAGTTGGCGCCGCGGCCGCAGGTGCTGGGCTCACGGAGAGCGCAACGCCAAGAGCGGCCGTGGCGAGCATCGTGGCTTGTACATTGGTGCTCATGGGCCCGGCGCAGCTGCACCATGCATGCCGGCAATAATTACGGCGATCATCGAAGAAGCGGCCCATCCGAGCATGATCGAAGCGATCATTTGGCATGATCCAATCGATCATCTCGGCCTATGGGAGGCCTCGAACTAAGCAGTCGGTTGGCGGGTTACGCCCTCGAACGGTCCGTTGCAGCCGAGCAGCGGCAGCGGAAGAATCTCGCAAGATGCGGGGGCACACATCGTCATCCAACCCGAGGTGGGGGCGACGAAGATCAAGGAGTTCGAGGATCGGCTACGCGAGACGCTGGCCGATGGGCGGCTCTCGCGCAGCGAGCGCAAGATGCTCGACGAAACGCTGCGCGAGTCGGAGTTCTGCTGCAGTGAGCTCGCGCTCATTCGTGCGCGTGCCTTTACCATCGCCAAAACGCACCTCACCGATCCGCACGGGCGACGCATGGTGGAGTGGCTGGAAGAGGTAATGGGCCTCTTGGCCGACGACACATTTCGCGCGCAGGCGCGCCGCCATCAGCAGCTGAGCGACGCGTTCTTCAGTCCGGGCAACCAATGCTTGGGCGCCGTTCTGTCGGGATTCAAGAATGCGCAAGCCAAGGTCGACGTTTGCGTATTCACCATCACCGACGATCGCATTGCGGAGACGATCCTCGCCGCACACCGGCGCGGGACCTTGATCCGCATCGTGACGGACAACGACAAGGCGTGCGACGAAGGCTCCGACGTGGCCAGGCTTCAGCAGGCGGGCATCCCGGTGCGGGTGGACCGGACCGAGTTCCACATGCACCACAAGTTTGCGCTCTTCGATGACAACTGCCTGCTCAATGGCAGCTACAACTGGACGCGCACCGCGTCCTCGAAGAACGACGAGAACCTGGTCATGACGCGCGATGCGTACCTCGTGCAAAAGTTCTCGGCGCACTTCGAGAAGCTCTGGTGCAAATTGGCCTAGATGTACTTGCTCGCCTCGCGCCGGGTGAGGCCGGACATGCGTTCGCCGTGCCGGGCCACGAAGGCGCGTACGAGCTCGGGGCGCTTTTTCGAGGTCGCGCGCAAGACCCATCCGATGGCTTTCCGGATGAAGAACTCCGTTTCGTCGAGCAGCGGCGCCGCAATCTCTTCGAAGAGCCCGAAGTCGCCACCGCCTGCGAGAAGTGCATCGTGTTGGGCAAGAAGCGCGGTGCGGCGGACCCAGAAGTCCTCGTCGCGGGACCATGCGCGGAGCAGGCGCGGCATGGTCCGTTGATCTTGGACGGTGGGGCCGATCAATTTGATCGCCAGCCAATCGACGTGAGCCCAGCCTGGGGACTTCCGCACCAGCTCGAGAAGCCACGGCACGTCGCCCAACCCGAGCAGCTCGCGCCGTCGTTCCAAGACTGCGATGCCCGCCGATCGCAAATCGTGAAAGTTCGTCTCGAAGAGCGCCTCGGTGACCGACCGCAAGGACGCTGTGTCGAGTTCGTGAGCTCGCGCGAACTCCAGGGCGGCTTTGCGCACGAAAGGCAGGGTTACGCCATGAAAATCGAGCGCGCTCTTCAAATATTTCTTCTCGTAGCGTGCACGCTCGCTGTCGCCCGCCGACCGAAAACGCGAGCGAAAGAAACGCACGGCGACGGACCCGTCCATGGTGCGCACAATAGTCCGAAGCCGTGCAGAACCGTGTACATTCTCTCGGTGCAATGAACGCGCGTGTCGCATCGCTTCTCCCTTCCGCCACCGAAATCGTCTGCGCCGTCGGCGCGCGCGATGAGCTCGTGGGCATCTCGCACGAGTGCGATTTCCCGCCCGGCCTCGAGGGGCTTCCCGTCCTGACGCGCGCCCGTTTGCGGGGCAGCCGATCCAGTCGCGGCATCGATGCCGAGGTGCGCTCGATTATCGAGGATGCGCTCTCGGTCTATGAAATCGAGCTCGATCGCTTGGAGGCGGCCCAGCCCGACGTGATCGTCACGCAGGACCTTTGCGACGTCTGCGCCGTCTCGCTGGACGATGTGCATGCGGCTGTGGCGCGGCTCGCGAAGAAGGACGTGCGCATCGTCAATTTGCATCCGAAGCACCTCGACGACATCTGGTCGGACATTCTCCGCGTGGCCGATGCCCTCGGTCGTGCCGAGCAAGGCGTCCGCGCGATCTTCGCCTTGCGGGGGCGCACCAACGAGATCGAGCAGCGGAGCGCCCGCGCTGCGCTCGCGGAGCGTCCGCGCGTCCTTTCGGTGGAGTGGATGGATCCCGTGATGATTGGGGGCATGTGGATGCCCGAGCTCATTGCGATGGCCGGCGCCAATCCGCTGGTGACCAAGCCGGGCGACCACGCGCCGACCTTGACTCGTGAAGCCCTGGCCGCGCTGTCGCCCGACGTGGTGCTGGTGAAGCCGTGCGGCTTTTCGCTGGAGCGAAGCCTGGAGGAGTTGGACGTGCTGCGCGCGTCGCTGCCGTGGGACACCTGGAGGGCCGTTCGCGAGGGGCGCGTGTTCATTGCGGATGGCAATGCCTATTTCAATCGACCGGGCCCGCGCATCGTCGAATCCCTCGAGATTCTCGCCGCATGCGCCCACCCGGATGCGTTCCCGGATTTCCGCCATCGCCACCGCGACACAGTGGTGCGGCTCGACGCCAATCTCGCGCGACACGCATTCGACACCGATTCCTCGGCGTGAGTTCAGCTACCTGCGTGAGCGCCGGGCACAACCGGCGCGGGCAAGCCACGTCATCAGCACGACCCGACAACGGGACGTCATCTCCGCATCTATCGACCATGGGGTTCGAGAAAAGCGTATCCTCCCGGTATGCGGGGGAATGCCGCGGAGATCTTCGTCGGCCTCGAGGTGCCGAGGCATCGCATCACGCCGACGACCCGATTCCGGAGCACGTGGCTCGTGGCCTCGCAAAATGCCCTGCGCGATTGCGGCTTTTTCGACCGCTATTCCGAGCTTCTGCCGACTGCCCATCGCGAGGCGCTTCTGACCACAGTCGTGGGCATGTGGCTCCCCAGCGACGTGGTCGTCGCGCACTACACCGCGTGCGATCGACTCGGTCTCACGTCCGCCGAGCGTGATGCCATCGCTCGAGCCTTGGTGCGCCCGGGCACCAGCACGTTGTTCTCCGTCACTGGCCATCTGGCGAGGCAAGTCGGCGTCACACCGTGGACGCCCCTGGCCCATTTGCGTCGCCTCTGGGAACGGCTGTGCGACGGCGGCGCGGTGGTCGTCTACAAAGAGGGACCGAAAGAGGTGCGCGTGGAGCTACTCGGCCTCACGCTCGCGCATATTCCGTATTTCCGTTCGACGTTGCGCGAACTCGCCCTTGCCGTGGGCAAATTGTTTTGCTCGACCCTGTACGTCAAAGAGATTTACGACGAAGCTCAGCCGACGACCCTCACGTTCCGGGGCTCGTGGGTGTGATTACGCCATTTCGAAGAACCGCGAATGAATCGCCACGGCGGCGAGCAAACCGACCTCGCAGTCGATACCGTCTTTCGTGACCACGCTGAAGCGGTCGCGCATGCTGCGAACTTTGAAGATCTCGAGCACCGTGCTTCCCGAGGCATCCTTGCATTGAAAGACGCCGCGGAACATCCCGGCGTTGGCGGTGTACTCCGTGTCGCCGATGTACAGAGATAGCTTCTTCTCCACCGCCACCGCCGGGAAATGAAGGCTTGCCAGCACGTGCCCATTCGCCGCCCGGATGCGGAATCGCGTCTTGGTGAAGTTCCCCCGGAGCGTGGCCAACGATGCACCGGTCTCCTCGACGAGCGAGAAGGAAGGAAAAAACCTCATGAGCGCACCCTTTACGGTCATGAGAACCTCGTTCGAGCCTGGTTGGGTGACGTCGTAGTTCGTGGCGAGAGCCATGAAGCGTTGGGTGACGACAAATTGCGACATCGAGTTCTCCCCGAAGATGAACGTCGAAGGCGAGTCCATCCTGGCTTCATTCTTCGTGCCAGGCTGCTCCAACCAATTGAAAGGATTCCTAACGAACCTCGACGCGGTCTTTTGCTGGTGTGCGTCATTGTGGTTCGACGTTCGGCCGTCCGCGGGCCCAGGACACTTGTGCGTTCATGGGCGATCTGCATCGATCCAGTCGACCAAGGGAATACCTCTCGGACAAAGAGTTACAACGAGCGACACGTGTGATGTAGGGCGCCCGCTATGCCTCGTGAGAGGTGCCGATGGGGTCGAAACGAAGTAGCGCGTGGCCGTTGCTGGCGTGGGTGCTCGTCGTGATTGCGACGTGGGCCAGGTGGACGCTGATTCGAAGCGGACCCGATCTCGAGCCCGACGCCTACGGGCATGCGCTGGCTGCCCGTCGCATGTGGCTCGATCCGTTCGACATGCGCGTGCACTGGGTGTGGCTTCCACTCGGTCATGCGATGTATACGCTCTCGTTCGCGCTCGGTTACGGCATGAATGGTGTTCGCTTTGCGAATGCCATCTTCACATCGTGCCTTTGCGGGCTACTCGCCGCGAGCCTTACCGGTATTTCGGTCGCGCAGGGACTCACGCGGCGCGCGCTGCCCTTTCTCGCGGCGAGCCTTTTGGCCCTGAGCCCCATCGCCCTCACGGTCGGCGAGGCGGGGGCGTTGGAGCCACTTTTCGCGTGCCTCGTGCTCGCGACGGTCCTTGCGTGGCGTCGCCCTGGCGGTTGGGGGGCGCTGCTCGCGGGGTGCTTGGCCTCTGCCGCGGCGCTGCTTCGGTACGAAGGCTGGGTCCTGCCCATCGTGCTCTTCGTCCTGTGGTGGCGCCGAGGCAGGGCGCTTTCGCGTGCCTGGGGCTGGGTGCTTCCGGGGCTTGCGATTGCCGCGTACCTGCTTGCGCGTGCCTCGCTGGCCTTCGTGCACGAGAACCTGGTCTTCGCGCGCGGCTTCTTCGAGTCCGCGGAGCAGCGATGGCCGGTGCCTCCGCACCCGGTGTGGATGTCGCTCTGGTACGCGCTCGTGGTGCCGGCCATCGATCTCGGGCCGCTCGTCGTGTTCGGCGTGGCGGGTGCCTCGTGGAGCGTGCGGAGGCCGCCGATGGCGTGGCGCGCGGCCCTGTTGGCCATTTTGGTCTTTCTCACCGCCGGATTCGTCGCGCGTCAGCACCTCGGTTTGTTGCGCCATGCGCTGACCCTCGCGCCCTTGTATGCGACGGCGGCGGCCGCGGGCATCCTCCGCGCGGCCGTGTACCTGCAACGGCGTTTCATGCGCCGTGCCTCGCTCGAGCGCGTGGCCTTCGGGCTCGCGGGTGCGGCGCTTTTCCTGCTCGCGGTCTCGCGCACCGTTCCGACCTTCGTCGCGCAGCTCGACAAGCACGCCACCGCGTACCAAGGCGCGTACCGCACGGCCATGGCGCTTCGCGAGCGCTTCACCGCTTCCACCATCGTTCATTGCGACGAGACCGCGGTCGAGACCTTGTCCGAGCTACCGCCGGCGGCGTTCGTGCGATGGCAAATGCCCGATACCCAATTTTATAATCTCTCCGTCGAGCTTCAATCGGGAAAGCGACCCCTCGTCGTCACCACCCGCGAACGGGCGCGCCACCTGCGCGATCGATGTCGAACGCTCTACGAAGACGCCGGCCTCGTGATCCTCGAATACGAGGGCGTGGCGCTCGACACGACGGCCCGCGGCCGGTAAATCCATGCGAAGCACCGGATGAAATTCTCCAAGTACCAGCGCTTCGTCGTCGCCATTCTGGCGTTTCTGCAGTTCACGGTCGTACTCGACTTCGCCATTCTTTCGCCGCTCGGCGCGCTGCTGTTGCAGGAACTTCGTATTTCTACGGTGCAATTCGGTCTGGTCGTCTCGGTGTATGCGTTTGCCGCCGGAATTTCCGGGTTCCTTGCGGCCGGGTTCGCCGACAAATTCGATCGCAAAAAGATTCTGCTGTTTTTTTACGCGGGGTTCATCGTAGGTACGCTCTTGTGTGGCATTGCCACCGGCTACCGCTCCCTGCTGGTCGCGCGGACGGTGACCGGCTTGTTCGGCGGCGTCCTCGGTTCGATAAGTTCCGCCATCGTCGCGGACTTGTTTCCGTTCGAAATGCGCGGCCGGGTCATGGGCTTCGTGCAGATGGCCCTCGCCGCAGCCCAGGTGCTGGGCATTCCCTTGGGGCTCTACCTTTCCAATCGCTACGGCTGGCATTCGCCGTTTTTGATGATCGTGGTGACCAGCATTCCCATTTGGGTGGTGATGCTGCTTCGTCTGAAGCCCATCGACGATCACATCGTCCTTCAGAAGGTGGAGCCGTCGGAGGACACCCCGCTGAAACACGTGACGCGGACGTTTTCCAAATCGCATTATCTCTGGGCATTCGGCAGCACCATGCTGCTGACGACGGGCGGCTTCATGCTCATGCCCTTCGCCAGCGCGTTCAGCGTGCACAATCTGGGTATTTCGTTGAAGCAGCTTCCGCTCGTCTACGCGGTGACGGGCGTGGCCTCCATCATCACGGGCCCGATCATCGGGAAGTTGAGCGATGGAGCAGAGAAGTACGCGGTGTTCGTGGTCGGTTCGATTCTGACGATGCCTCTCGTGGCTTGGTATTGCAATTTGGGTATTACGCCGCTCTGGCAGGTCATTGCGCTCAATGTCGTGTTGTTCACGACGGTGCTGCTGCGCATGATTTCGGCGCAAACTCTTTTGTCCGCGGTGCCCGAGATAAACGATCGCGGCGCGTTCATGTCGGTGAATGCATCGCTTCAACAGCTTGCGGGCGGAGTGGCCTCGTCGGTGGCCGGGCTGGTGGTGGTGCAGACGCCCGACGGGAAGCTCACCGGCTACGAGGGCCTCGGTTTCGCGGTGACGTTCATCGTCACGCTCACCATCGTATCGATGTACAAAGTGAATGCCCAATTGGCGAGCAACGGCGTCCTCGCCAGCGCCCGCCCCTTGCGCGCCTAACACGACTTCCTACCTTCTTGGCGTCCTTGGCGCCTTGGCGGTTCAACCCTCTCGTCAAATGGGGGATGCGCGATCCTACCTGGGGGAGGCGCCAACCAGGGTGGGCGTGCAAATTCGCACGGTTTGTGCTGGTGGGACCCGTGGCATTGGGGTTGCTCGCGTCCGGGTCGTGTTTTTCCTTCGCGGACTCGTGGTTGCCTCGGTGGCGCTAAACCTGGTCGCCTGTTCATCCTCGTCGGACGCGCCGGAGGAATCGGGGCCGTCGTTCAAGGGGACGGTGCACCCGATCCTGGCGCAGAGTTGTTCGCTCACGGCGTGCCATGGTTCGAAGGAATCGAACTTGGGGATCTACATTCCGTCGAGTCCCGCCGATGTCCACGCGACGCTCATGACGGAGAGCCCCACCGCGCGCGGCGCGAAGTTCGTGGTGCCGGGCAATCCCGACGCGAGCTACCTGATGATGAAGATCGACGGGACCCAGGGGCAGCTGGAGGCCAAGTGCAGCGGCACCTGTGGCGCGCAGATGCCGCTCGATTTGCCGGTGCTTTCGGACAGCGAACGCGCGGCCATTCGCGCCTGGATTCTTGCCGGCGCAAAGAACGATTGAGCGCGCCCTATTGCGCCACGATGCGGAAGGGGAACTTGTATTCTACACTGACAGGCCGGCCCTGGTACATGATGGGCGTGTATTTGCGCGCCTGAAGGTTCGATAGAATCGCATCATCCATGTAGGGCAAACCCTTGATGATGCGGCAGTGGGTGACATTGCCCGTGGCGGTGATGGTGCATGAGGCGAGCACCAGGCCTTCGACCTTGGCCATGATGGCCTCCCGCGGCGGCGTGGGCATTTCGTCGCCCGATACGAGGGTGGGGCGCACCATGCCCGGGATGAACGGGAGCACGGTCTCGCCGCCCTCGGGCGCGCACGGCTGACCGGGGCCCCCGCAAGGCGGCGCCGTGCCGCATGGGGGCTGCCCAATGCCGCCGCAGGTCGACGGGCCGGTTCCGGTTCCGCCGACGGCACCACTGGCGTTACTGGTGTCACCGGTGCTGGGGCCCGGCTCCGCGGACGAGGCGCTTTGGGTGGGCGCTGGATCTTTTTCCACGGGCGGGGTCTCGGTGTCCTGGATGATATTCGGTTTTTTCTGCACGGGCTTCGCCGGTACACTCGGGGTCTGCACCGCGGGCGGGCGCGGCGCGGGCGGTTGCAGAGGAGGTGGCTGCAGAAGCACCATTGGCGCGATTGGCTTCTCCATGGCCTTGGGCTTGTGCACCGAGAGGTAAACACCGAGCCCCAAGACCACCACGTGCACCGTCACCGAGACAATCGCCCCCCGGAAAAAGACGCGGGAAGGCTGGGCTCCACGGCCGAGAACCGAATCGAACATCGCGCACCTCGTATGTCTGCGAAGTGAAGAGTGAATTGATAGCGAGCGAGACGAGCCAGCGTGAATGCATGACACGTCCCCGGTTGGACGCAACTCGTGATTACGTTCTTCAATTGATTTCGATCTTCGGTTTTTTGGCGAGAGAGGCGTTAGAAAATCGACGCTAATTCAAACTAAGCGCGGCCGCGGCTCGTGCCGGTGACGATGCCGCCGGCGATCAAATGGGCGAGGCGCAGAGGCTCGGGGATGTTTCCGTGAAGTGTCGTGGTGGCCACGATCTTTCGCGCCTCTTCGATGGAGACGCCGGCGCGTTGCATCCATACTTTGGGGACTTTGGCGGCGGTGGTGCCATCTTTGGCGGCGCGCTGCAGGGCGCGGTGGGAGGGGCCGAGGGGCTCGAGGGCGCCGGCTCGCTCGATGAGCTCCCACTTGCGCGCAGCGCCGGGAACGCGCGGGCGCTCGTGCGGTGTGTCGCTGAAGAGGGCGCGGCGCACGGCGGCCATGTCGGGCGCGCGGCGGACCACCACGACCACCGGGATGCCCAGTTCCTCGCGCAGGCCATGGATGTCGACCACGTTGAAGCCGCCCACGGCGATGCCTTGAAGGAGAACGGCTTGAAGGTGCTCCTCGAACTGGCTCGCACGGACGAGCCGCACCATCTCGCGGGTCGAATCCGTACCGTCGCGGCGGATGCGGCCGCGGACCACGCCATCGAGCCGGGTGCCCGAGCATACGGCGCCCACGAGAAGCACATCCCCGCGATGGTCACGTGGAAATGGGCCGTCGTCGAAGCCGATTACGTTCACGGCCCCATCATGTCACACTGGCGTCCGCGAGAAATAGCCATGCAAGAGAAACAATCGAGTACGACCGCCCTGGGAGCGGCGGTGTTGCGCGCCCTGCATCAAGACCTCGATCGGCCGCCCGTCTTCGACGACCCGCTCGCCATGCGCATCACCGGCGAGGAGGAGCGTGCGGCGTTTTCGGCGCAGTCACCGATACCGCTTACCCCCGATTCGCCGGTGGTCGCCAACATGCGCGGCTTTTTGGCGGCGCGCAGCCGGTACGCCGAGGATGCGCTGGCCGTCGCGGTCGCGCGTGGGACCCGGCAGTACGTGGTGCTCGGCGCCGGGTTCGATACCTTTGGATACCGCAATCCGCATACGGCGCTGCGCGTCTTCGAAGTCGATTATCCCGCGACGCAGGTGCGCAAGCGCGAGCTGCTCGCCAAGGCCGGTATCGCCATTCCGCCGTCGCTCGTCTACGTCCCGATCGATTTCGAGAAGGAAACACTCGATGGCGCCCTCGCGCGGGCGGGCCTCATTCGCACCGAGCCCGTGTTTTTCTCCTGGCTCGGGGTTACCGCGTACCTCACGCGCGACGCCGTGATGGGAACCTTGCAATTCATGAGCACCATGGCGAAGGGATCCGAAGTGGTCCTCGACTACATGCTGGACCCCCAGCGCTTCGACGCAGACTCCCGCGCCCACTTCGACAAAACGGCGCCACGCTTTCGCGCCGTCGGCGAAGCATTCCTCAGCTTTTTCGACCCAGAGCCATTCGCCGCAGAAGTGAAATCCCTCGGCTTTTCCGGGGTAGAGTCCATCGAATCCGGCGCCCTTCGCGAGAAGTACTTCCGCAACCGCACCGATGGCCTCGGCGTATCGAGCTTCGGAGCCCTGCTGCACGCCCGCGTCTAGTCAGCAAGCACGATTCTCGAACAGGAAGAAGGAAATCGCCAGGGCGCCAGGGGGCGCCAGGATCGCCAGCTGAACCAACAATATATCCCAAAATTGAGAGTTTATTGTTGGTTCACCTGGCGATCCTGGCGCCTCTCTTTTGGCGTCCTGGCGGCTTCTTCTTCTCGTCGTGACGCTGTTCGAGGATCGCGCTCGCCTATTTAGACTAATCGCTGTATTTCGTTTCGCGGGCGGGCGGTCCGTAATGGTGCACGTCGGCCTCGACGGAGCGTGCGAGTGCCGCCGGCGGGCGGATGCCGTGGGCGCGGAAGGCCTTGGCGACGCGGAGGTGCACGTCGGTGGCGAAGGCGGATTCGTATTTGCAGTCGAAAACGTACGGGCGTGCTTTGAGGTGCATGGCCACGTAGTCGTTCAAGATGACCTGCTTGGCCACCACCGGCACCGGCCGCTCGAGAAACACATAAGGGCTGGTGAGGCATGCCTCGCGAATGAGCTCGGCCGCCAGCTCCGCGTCTTGATCGACACCCACGTAGAAATCGAACGGCGTTTGCATCTCCAAGGCGCCCCAATTGCTGCTCGACGTGACGTCGGTGAGTACCTTGTTGTTTGGAATGGTAATGACGTTGTGGTCGAGCGTATTCATGCGCACGCTGCGAAGCCCTATTTTGATGATGTCGCCGTATTGCCCCGCGAATTCCACCCGATCGCCGACCTGGAAGGGACGGTCGAACATGATGGTGATTCCAGCGATGAAGGCGGCCACCAAATCGCGCATGGCAAAGCCCACGGCGAAGGCGATGGTGCCGCCGATGACCGTGAGGGTCGCCGAGTCGAGCTTGACGCTCAACGTGAGGCAGATGGCCAACGTCACGATGTACGTGGAGAAGCGCGCGACGGATTCGTATTTCTGAATCGTGGGCCGGTGGTTGGCGAACCTCGTTCCCAGGCGATCGGACAATCGCGCGATGACGCGAAGTACGATGGCCGCACCGAAGATGGCAATGAGCGAAAAGAACAGGCCGCCCCAACGCAAAAAGCTCGCAAGCTTGGTCACGTCGGGTGCGTCTTGCGCATGGGCCGTCATGGAGACGGTGGACGAGAGCGCGGCGGCGAAGAACGCGTGAGCCTTTCGTTTCATCGGGGGGCTACCAGAAGGTGACGGCGTTGGAGAAAGGTGGTGACCGCGCGGAACCAGGTCCACGTCATGGTGTAGCGGCCGCCGTGTTCTTCGACGTAGCCGCGCGCCTGCGCGTAACGCAGCGTATCGGCGACGTCGGCCGCATCGAGCAAGGTGGCCTGCATGATGTCCGCGGGCTTGGCCGGCGCGAGCTGCAAGACGGCACGAAGGACGAAGACGGCGGAATCGGGCAATCGCTGCAGATCGGAAATATCCAAGGCTTGAAAGAAACGCACGTGCGCATTTCCGTTCTCGTCCATGCCGAGCGAGCGACGCCACATGTGCAATGCCACACCGGGATTTCCGCCGGCGTAATCCCAGAGCAAGCGGTAGTAGCGGCTCGCGCGTTCGGCGAGCGCCTCTTGTTTGTCGATTTCGTCGGCGTTGGGTGGCAGCTTGTCGAGCAGGTGCTCGAACGACGGCCCGAGCCCCGCGCCCTCCGTGCGGGTGCGAAGCAGCTCGACGATGGGCTCCTCGGGCCACGGCTGGAGGCGAACGACGTCGTCGAAGAGGGGGCGCCGGCCGCGCGATCGCTGCAAGAAGAGCCAGAGCACTTCGTCCAGGGTGAAGACCCACGTCGTGGTCGTGGAGTGGCGAATGGCCATCGCGAGCAACTCGTCGAACGGCGCGAGGCCGCCCATCACCGGTTTGACGAGGCGATGGATATCGTCCAAAAGAAGCGCCTTGGGCGCCGTTTGGAGCGTCGCCTCGAGGGACGCGGCGCCCTCGGTGGGCACCGGCATGAGCACGGTCTCGGGGATCTGCTCGTGGATGTGCCGGAGCAGGGTGCTCTTTCCCATGCCGCGCTCGCCGACGATGAGCACGATGCCGCCTTTGCCTTGGCCAATGCGCGCGAGGATCTGCGCGACGCGCTCGTCGGCGTGCGTGGCGATGAAGACGCTGGAGAGCACGTCGGGCCCGAGCGCATCGAAGGCGGCCTCGGGGATGGGCGAGGTGGGGCCCTCCGCGCGCTCGGCGCCGAGCTTGTCGAGCTCACGCCGGAACAGGTACGCGAGCACGCGCCGCGTGAGGTAAAAGCGCGCAATCCACGTGCGCACGAAGCGCACGGCGCCGTGTGCAAAGACGTGCACCCCGCCGGCGGTGGCCGCGAAAAAGCTTTTCCAGCCGGTTCGATTCTGCAGAACCCAATGCTCGAAGGCGGACTTTTTCCGCGTGCGCGAGGCGCGTTCGAAGACGATGTCGCGCCACCAGCGCACCAAAACGAGAAACACCGGAATGGATGCGAGCCAACACGTCGAAAGGACCCATTCGTAGATGGTGCCTTCGCCCACGAGCCTGGAGGTCAGGACGAGGACCAATCCGAAGGCCACGACGACGCGTCCGACGAGGCGGAGGGATCGCAAGCGGAGGGCCGCGGAGTCATCCCGTTTGGCGGTCGTGCCATCGTCGGATGCGAGCGCGTTGACGATGTTGACCGCGAGGGCGCCGCCGAGAATCCATTGGAGGCTGACGGCTGCGAGTTGAACCTCGAGAATGCCGGTGGCGGCCGCAGGCAAGAGCCACGCGAGGACGATGGCCAGGGCGAGCCATTCGACGGGGCGGTGGATCTGCTGGACGAAGGCGATGGTGCGCGTGGCGATGGACGGAGCAGGGAGGCGCTCGTGGCGATCGCGGGCGACGGCGCGCTCGCGCATGGAGGCGAGCACCTGGGGGGTGCGGCGTCGCAGCCACGAGAAGGCGGCGAAGGCGAGGAGCCACTCGATGACGAGGAGAGCGCTCTTGCCGGGGCTCTGCCCGAGGGCGCGCGCAGGCTCGCGCCATGCGAGCAGCCATTGGCCGATGGCGTGGCGGTGGTATCGAAGGACCAAGACGAGGTGGCGCCATTCGGAGGCCGCTTGCTCGGCACCGATCTCGCCGAAGCCTGTGATGGCGTCGCGCTTGCTGGGCGAGAGGCTCGAGAGCAGGGCGAGGCGTTCGCGGTTGAGCGTGTCCACCTCGTCGAGGAGCTGCGAGGCGCGGGCATCGCGCAGGCGGTCTTCCTCGGCCGCGAGGCGCCGCGCTTCCGCATCCACGCGGTTGCGTGCTTCGCGCGCGGTGGCGGCTTCGTCGGCCGTGGCCTCGATTTCGGCGAGCGGATCGGGCCCCGCCGAGGGCACGTCGCTATGGCGCGAGGAGAGCGCGGTGAGGGCCGTATCGAGATGACCGCGGGCGACGCGCAGGATGGCCCGCACGTCGTCATAGGTGCGGTCGGCGGTTTGCGGTGGGGTGCCTGGAGCGCGCGCCTCACGGGCACGGCGTTGCCACGTGAGCGTCTCCTCGTGGCCCTGGGTGATGGCGCCCTTTCGCGCTGCGAGCTCTTTGTCGAAAAGGGCCTGCGCGCGCTGCACTTCGAGAAGGCGCGCGTACTCTTCGGAGACGAGGCGTTCGACCTCGGTGCGCGCTTCCCGTGCGGCCTGCAGGGCCTTCTGCCGCTCTTGCTCGGCATCGCGTTCGCGGCGCTCCGCTTCGCTCGGGGGTGGCGGGGCGAGCGCCTTCTGCCGCTCCGCGTGTTCGGCAAGCAGGGGCTCGCGCGCGGCCTTCGGCATGCCGTAAAAGGCGAGTCGCGCGCGATCGAGCTCGATGCGCGCGGCCCACAAGGGCGGACCGGCATCGAGGGTGGCCTTGGGCTTGCGAGCCGCCGCGTCGACATCGCGCAGCATGGCCGCGAGGCGTTTGCTCTCGAGGTCGACGCTGGCCTCGTCGTCGATGCGCACGTCGAAGAGGCTGCTCGGGGCCGTTCGCGCATCGAGCTTGCCGGCGACGAGATCGCGAACCTGCTGCGCGGTCTGGTGAAGCGCTGCAAGCGCCGGGTCGATGGCGTCGGCGGCGTCCGCACCGGCATCACCGACCGAGGCGTCGGTGCCTGCGTCAGCGGCAGCGCGGGGTAGAACGGAAAAGGCGGCCATGAAGGCCGCCAGCAAGACGACTGCTCGACATCGATCCAGCATCACGCTGTGACGCATGCCGGAGCAGTCGTATCACGGTCGTTCTATTGGCAGAAGCCGTCGACGCAGGCTTGACCTGGGCCGCAATCCGCATCGGATGAGCACGCGGCAGCGCCACCATCGACGCCGCCGTCCGGATCGACGCCACCATCGACGCCGCCGTCCGGATCGACGCCGCCGTCGGGGGCGACGCAGACGCCCTCGATGCAGGCTTGTCCCGGACCACACTGCTCGGTCGAGGAGCACGCGGGTGCGCCACCATCGACGCCGCCGTCCGGATCAACGCCGCCGTCGACATCGACGCAAGCACCTTCGACGCAGGCTTGTCCCGGAGCACACTCCGATGTCGAGGAGCAAGCCGGGACGCCGCCATCGGCCTCCTCGCTCGAAGAGAGCGAAGCGCTCGTCGAGGTTTGGTTCTCTTGGTTCGGGGCGCCTGCCACGCAATTGGCCAAACACGGAACGGCGAGGAGCGTGGCGACGAAATAGGAAAGTTTCGAATGATTCATCGAAGCGCCCCCTAAACAACTTTGGTGCCAAGGTGAGGCGAACGCGGGCGTCGTGCGATGCTCACGCGAAATGGCCGCTTTTCCGAAACTTCCGCCCGCTTCGCATTGCCCGAACGCGCCAGCGTGTCGCGCCGCAGGCGCCACCGTGACTGACCATCATCGCGGCCACGGACGTGGAAATGCCCACCTCACCGAATGCGCGCCAAAATCGCTTTGGCGGTGGTGGAGAGTCCCGCGGGATCGAGATGCGCCTCGAGCGCGCGCAGCTCGCAGGTGCGTTGAAATGCCTCATGCCGCTCGGGTTCGTCGAGGTCGTACCAGGCGGGGTGAAATTGCACGGCGCCATCTCGATCGCGCGCGCGGTGCGCGGCGGTTACCGCTTCGATGAGCAACTCGATTTCGGGGGTGCGGTCGCTCATGCCAACTCCGCGAGGCGAACACCGCGCCGCTCGAGGCATTCGGCCAAGAGCTTTCGCGCGCGGGTGAAGTTCTGGAGAAACGTGTTCTTCTGCATCGATAGGCGCCGCGCCAGCGCATCGTCCGATTCCGTGCCGCCGCCTGCAATGCGCGCACGCAGCGCGAGCGCCGGCTTTTCCGGTAGGTCACGGTGGCAATCTTCGATGAGCCGGCGCAGCATCGGATCGGGTGCGGCGGGCGCCGGCGCGGGCACATCGTCGACGGGTATTTCGATATCGGGCCGAAGGCGCCGCCGCTCGCTGATGGCAAGATTGCGCGCGATGCGAACGGCCAGGCGAAGCAGTCCATTGGGTGCGCCGTCGGGCTCGAAGCGTGGGGCGACCTGCCAAACGCGTAAAAGAGCTTCCTGGACAATGGCCTCCGTGTCCAGGTGCGCCGCGAACGAGCGAAGGCTTTCGCGAACCGGCCGCTCGGCGCCGGCGAGCCAATGCCCAAAAGCCTCGGCGCTGCCGGCGCGAATGGCCGATACGTGGATATCGAGATCGTTCATGGAGATTCGAGCGTGATGGTCAGGTCTTGATCGTTCAGCCGGAGAAGAATCCGAGCAGGGCGACGAGTCTCCGAGGCATCGAGGACGATGGCCAGACGAAACGAGACGCCGGGCCGCAAGTGAGCCTCTCCCGTGGTGAATTTGGGGTGGCACTTTGCAGTGACCGACTCCGATTCGAAGAACAAGGAGACTTCGTCGGGGGGCAGCCAATCGAGCGGCTCTCCTTGGACGGCCACCTCGATGACGAGGAGATCCTTCCTGCGGAGGACCTGGATTCCCGGCATGGTGCGCGACCCTGCCTCGGCGAGGGCGCTCGCAAACGCGAATTCCGGCGCCGCGGCACGCATCGGAGCAGGCCGCCCGACAGGAATAAACGTGGTCCCCCCAGTAAAGGCTCCACGGCGCACCATCTGCGGGCGCAGTCCGAGGCCTTCCACGGACATGCCATGCGGCAGCTGCTGAGGGATGCGCTCCCGACGCAATGGCGCCCCGGGATCGACGGTCACCCCTTCGGAGACAGCGACCCACGATGTCATGCGCGTCGCAATTCCAAATTGGAGACCGACCCGTTCGATCGATTCGTGGATCGATGCATCCTCGGGCGTCGAGGCGGCACGCATTTCGAGATCTTCCACGAGCTCGCGAGCGAAGAGGGCCACGATGCCCGAATTTTCCGAGGCTGGAGACACCGGAATCTCGAGGTTCCGCTCCCAAACCCCGGAGGCCGTCCGCCCGCGCACGCGAAGATCCCCACCGTTGCCCGAGAGGCGAAGGCCCAGCAGCACGGGCGACTTGGCAAACAGGTCGGGAATTTTCTCCGGCACGCACTGCAGAAGCGCCGTCCCTGCGACCTCGACCTCGACGACGATGGGGGCCGCGGTGCGTGCGACGAGACGCTGGGCCGCGCGCTCGGGATCCTCGTCGAGTCCGATGAGAATCTCGGCACCGCGCCCGGCCCTTGCCGCTGGCCCTGTCAGCGATCGATTGACCGCCGAGCCGACCCCCACCGTGTGCACCCGCGCTCCGCCGGGGAGGCTCGCCAGGATCTCGCGGACGATCTCCGATTCGAAACCGATCAACCCGTCCGTGACGAGAACCACTTGCCGTTGGCTCTCCGTGCGAAGCGGCCGCAAAGCCTCGTGAATGCCCGCGTGCATCTCCGTTCCGCCCGACGCACGAAGGCCCGCCAGCCAGCCCAAGGCGCTCTGTTTCGCGTCGGCCGTCACCGCGACCGCACCTTCCTGCCAGCGACGCGGGGCATTGGAAAACTCGATCATCTCCAAGCGATCGCGCGCGGTGAGCGTCTGAACCAGCGCGGCGGTCACGCGTTTCGCCTGCTCGATCGGCGCGCCGGACATGGATCCGCTCGTATCGAGCAGCACGATGAGATCGCGCGGAAGTTCGCGCCCCTCGGACGAGCCGGGCGGCACCACGGTGAGAAGCCCAAAGGCACCTTGGTCGACTCCCAGACGCGCCATGTCCACGCTGCTGCCAATCTCCGGTGTCGCCACGGCCCAGCGAACCACGACATCCCGATCGAGCGCGGCGCCGGCCAACGAAACGACGCCGCCTTCGCCGCTCTGGATCGCGTGCGACGGCGATTCGGGCTTCCTCCCGTCGAGGGCATCCCGAATGCGCAGCGAAAGCGAGGCACCCGGCATGGGCGACTCCGTCATCGCTTGCACGATGGCCGAGGCATCCGCAATCCGCCCCTCGGCGCCAAGGTAGCGCGGCGCCACCGCCAGAGGAAATCGCCATTCCCACGCTCCCTCGTCGTTCCACACGAGGCGCTGATCGATGGTCAGCTCGGCGATGACCTCCGCACCGGGCGGGATGTTGCCAATGTGCTGCGTGAACAGGCTCGAGCGCTCCTCATCGATGCGCGCGGCCGTTTTTCCCTCGAGAATGGCCTGCTCGAACCGCTCGCGGGCTGCGGTGCGGCGGTCGATCTCTCCGACGATGCGCCGATCGCCGATGCGAAAGGCAAAGGCCGACACCGCGGCGTCGGAGGGCAGGGGAAACGAGTACGTGACCGCCAATGGCTCGCCGTGGGGATTGCGAAAGTGCTGCTCGAGCTTCACGCGGGCCAAACCGCCGCACGCATCGGCTTCGACGCGAACGCGCGTGAGTGGCAAGTTGGGACCGGTTGTCGAAATAAGCATGGGACGACCCTCTCTTTCACCGGACCAACGCAGGGGCCTCCGCTTTAGTGACAAGAAAAAATCACGTCACAAAAAGGAAGAAGAACGGCCAGGACGCCAAAAGAGAGTCGCCAGGAGCGCCAGAGGAACCTCCAATGAACCCCTCTCGTGGTTGTATTGCCGTTGCCGCTCGCAATCCTGGCGGCCTTTGGCGTTCTTGGCGGTTACCTTCTTCATGTTCGAGAATGGCGCTCGCCCAATTAGTTCGGTGGCACGTAATGATGAACGATGTCCCAGGCCGTCTCCACGGGGAGACCGAAGCGTTGGTGCACGGACAGGGGATGCTCGGTCGGCTCGACCATGATCAGTGGCCGCAGCCCCTTGCCCCGAAAATGCGCCATCGTTTTCAGATGCAACGTCCCGCCGGGGTAATACGAAATGCTCGTGCAGAGCCAGCCGAAGAATGGGCCTATTTCGTCCGAGTCGAAATTCTGGAGGTAGTGTTCGAAGTTTTCCTTCTTCTGCGAAACCCATACGCCAAATCCGAAGCGACCGGGCTCGTGATGAATGGGAATCTCGATGACGCCGCGGATGAAGAAATGCTCGTTGTCGATGATGCAGGTGTCGGACGTCAATTGCACCCGGCGCTCACGTTGCTCTTCCGGAACGTCCCACCAGGAATCGGGCTTGTCGGCCCCGATGTCGGGCAGATCGACGTGAACGGAGCGGCACACGGCGCATTGGTAGCCCATCGACCCAAGCTATCCCGAAAATCGCTCTTTGCGTACGTGCAGCAGCCACGAACGAATCTCTTCCGTATTGGGGGGCTCCTCCGGAAGTGGGCTGGTGTCGCGCACGGTATCCAGCGTCTGAAATAATGCATCGATGCGCGGCTGCCACGCATCGAGCAGCGCCACGTCGACGCCGACGCGCTCGCCGGAACGTTTGTGCTCGACCAGGAGCCGGGCCTCCGAAAGATCGTAGCGATCCATCAGCCTCGTGAGATCGGCTTCGACCTCGCCGGTGGCGAGCAGGTGAATGCCCGTGAGCGTGGTACGGAGGACGTAGAGAAGCTTCTTCGCCGTGGGCTCCTTCTCCAGAAAGCGCCGTTGGTTGAGCGCGAAGCCGCGGTAGTGGCGATGCACGCGCCGGCTCAGGGCTCTGCGCACGATGGGACGCATTTGGGACAACAAAGGGGATTCGTGCGCAATCATTCGGCCGAGCACGCGCTCGATGAAGTTGCCATTGCCGGCGAGAATCCCGAACAAGGCATGCGCCACCTCGTTGGACGTGTAATCGATTTCCACGCCATCGATGAATTCCGCGCGATCGAACGTGGGCGGCGGGGCCTCCAACCCCAGCAAATCCTCCGTGCGGGCCACGTGAATGGCCTTGAGATCCAAATCGCTGTCGGGCGAGGGGAACCCGTAGGCGTGGGCTCCGCTCAAATGAACGACCACGTGCTCGCGCCGCGTTTCTTCTTCGGCGAGCACGTTGGTCATCACCCGCCGCTGCGCTTCATCGAGGGCTCCGAGCACCTCTTGGGAAACCGCTATTCGTTCCATACGACCTCCGGTGCCGGCGGCGCATGGCGGCCGAACGGCCCTTCCTCTTGGTTCATCCAACGGCGCGCGAGCTCCTCGCCGATGCGGCGCAACAACGAATCTGCCCGAGCGATGTCGGGACGCTTCGGTAATTTGGATTCCCGTTTGGCCAATTCCAAATCAGGGGTCATCGCATCGGCCTCGGCGAGCACCTCCGCGAGTGGGACGAGACCTCGCTTGATCGCCAATAGCCGCTCTCGAAAGGCGCCCTCCATTTCGAAAACGGGTTCTCCTTCGCGCAGCCAGCGCGTGGCCGTCGCCAGCAGACGCAACAAATTGTAGGCATTTTTCGGGCGGAGTTCGCGTGGCAAGTCCAGGTCGGCCGCGCCCTCGCGTGCGAATCGGACCAGGCTCGAAAACTCGTTCGACGGCAGCAGCCCTTGGTCGAACAGCGAGCGATAGAGCTGTTTGACGTACTCCTTGGCCTGGTGAATCCGGTCGGCCTCCGTGGGCGCGGCGCGCATCGACACCGCCGCGAGCTTCGCCGCCACCATGTCCAAGGTCAGCTCCGGCTCGGCGCGCAGCCAATCGAGAACGACTGCGCGATGCTCGGCCAAGCGCAAGCCTTGCTCGAGCCTGCGCAGTTGACCGAGCGCGTAGCGCCCGAAGGTGCCGTAAATCTCCACGGACACGAAGGCATCCCGCGCCTCGAGCAGCCATTCGCCCATCGGATCGACTGCGCGCGCATTGGGCAAGAACAGCATTTCCAGCGTGTTGGGATCGGCGCGGAGCGCCTGCCGAATCGCTTTGCCCGCCGCCCAATAGGTCGCACTTCCATCGGCGCTGACCAAATCTTCCGGCGGGGCGACCAACCCGAGCCCCCATGAGAAGGGCAGCGCAAAGACTCCGCGGTGGTCTTCGTCCGATGCCTCGTCGGCGAGCCCCCATGCGCGCGAGCCCACCGTCGCATCGAGCACGATGCAGGGCTGCAAGGCCTCCCAGGCATCGGCGCGCCGCTGGGCAAACAGCGCCTGACCCACGCGTCGCGGGGAAAGCTCCGAGCGCGCGTAGCGCACCACGCCGATGCCCACGATGGTCACGTCGACGTCGTCGCCGCTCGTGCGCGACACCCGCCCGATGGTGCCCTGCGGAATGCGCCGCTCGGTGGATGGCACCATGCGATCGACCCGCGTCACCACCTCCGTGCCATGCGGCAGCGCGATGGCGCGCGCGTCCAGATGATCGAGGGAGCGGATCCGTAGGTCCATACCCGCCGCAGCATACGACAGCTAGGGCGGATCGGCTTGCAGCGGCTGCACGGGGGGCGTATGGCCAAGCTATGGGAACGCGGGAGCAGAAAGAACTGGAAGATCTCTTCGACGAGCTCGACCAGCTCCTCAAGAACGGCGACGTGGTGGCCGACCTCAATGCGCGCGGAATCAACGCGAGCTTGGCCATTGTCGCGGCCGAGGGGCTGCGCGCCTACCTGCGCGGTGAAAAGGACCGGGCGGCGGAGGACTTTTCCACGGTTGGCGAGGAAATCGCCCACCGCGCCCGCGTTTCGAAGGCCCAGCAGCCCTCGTAGAAAAAGACTACGGCGCCTCGATGGCCACCGCGGAGTAGGTCGTGGTTGGTGTCGGCGGCGTGGTGAAGCGCGCGTTGGGCAAATACAGACGATGGCCAAAGGCGGCCACTGTTGCCGGCACGTCGAACGCGGGATCGGTCACCCGGGTGAGGACTTTGCCGGACTCGCCCGCGAAGTCGAGCCGGACTTTCGCGACTTGATTCAAGCGATTTTGCACCACGTACAGGTTGCGTCCCTGCCGGAGCAATCCATCGCCATTGGGCAGCGATTCCTCGCCGAGATCGACGAGCTTCGTCGCGCCGGTGTCGGGATCGACGCGAAACAGCTTCCCCGTGTTGGATTGAACGAGGACGAGCGAACGCTGATCCGGTGAGGTCACGATGCCATTGGCATTGATGCCCGTGCCATAAACGATGTCGCCGGTGAGGGGCACGCGCACGACCTCGCTGGGATCGGGCAGGGTGCGGCGCCAGCCCGCGAGGGGAAGCTTGTAAAGTACCGGTATTCGGGAATCGGTGAACCAGGCGGCATCGCGCGTGAGCACGACGTCGTTCACGAAGGTATCGCCGCTGGCGAAGGTGTAGCTGGCGAGGATTTCGCCGGTGGTTGCATCCACGACGCGGGCATTGCCTCCGGCACCGCCGGCCACGAACAAGCGATGGCGGTCATCGACCTTCAACCCGAGAGACGGCGTTCCGGGGCCTGCGCTGAAGACGGCGCCTTGGCCCGTGCGCAAGTCCACGCGATAGATGGCTCCGTTCACGCGGGAGCCGAAATAGGCTTTCGTTCCGCCGATGGCGATGCCCTCGGGCTGGAAGCCGTCGGGAAGGGAAAAACTCGTCGGCCATGCGGCCTCGTCCGCCTCACCGGTTTCACGGTTGGTGTCAGGGACGTCGGCATGGGCGGGCGCGAACGACCCGGTGGATGCCACGGAGAGCAGCGCGAGTGCTGCAATGGCAAGAAATCTACGACGCATGTTCAATCCTCCGAAGTGGATGACTGCTGTTGCCCAGGGAGATGACACCGCTGGCTCGAGCTGTCGAGGCGTAGTTTTCGTGCCGGCGCGCGCGCAAGGCGGTACACGTCATGGACGCGTGGCGATGGATCCGAGCGACATCGAGGAGAAACTGAGGCGTGCCTTCCCGGGTGCGGTTCTGATCGATCCTCGGCTGCTGCGGCGGGTGATCAAGGCGCACAAGAACCTCGGTGGGCTGTCCTTTTCCATTCCGCACGAGCGGTGCTACGCGCTCCGGCGGGACGCGCTGCTCCCGCTGGCAGGGGCGGAGCTCGGTTCGACGGCATTGCCCGACAAGGTCGTTCTCGTTGCGCGTCCGGCGCCGCGGGAGATGGCCAAAAGGGCGCCGCACGAGATCATGACCCAGCTTCTGCGCGCCGCGTTCCACGGCCAGGTGCACCTTCGCATCGAGCAGCGCATCGAGGAGGGCGCCCTGACCGACGCGGCCATCCGAGCGTGCATCGATCGCATCGGCCAAACGGAGTTCGACGAGATCCGCGCGACGTTGCGCCACGACGAGCTGCTGCTGCCGCCGTACGGCGATCGCGAGGTGTACGCGGAGTTTGCTGCGCTGTACCTCGAGCTCCGGCATTTCGCGCCCGCGCTCTTGCCCATGACGTTCCCGGGGCTTCTCCATTTCGACCGGGTCGATGAGGTGCTCGCGCGCGATGTGGACGTGCGTCCGCCCGGGGAGCTTCTCATCGAGTCGCAGAAAGCGCGTGCTGCGGCGGCGCCGCACCCGGAGTCGCGTCCCCGCCGTCCGCCGGCGCACCTCCATGCCAAGTGGCTTCTCTACGCGGCCTCGCGGGCGCGCGACCGAGGACAGGTCACCCGGGCCGTGCTCCATGCATCGCGCGCCGTGTCGGCCCAGGACACCGAGATTGCCATCAAGGCGCGCGACGCCATGCAAGCCGATCTCGGTGCCCTGGCCGACCGGCTGGGTGCGGCGTTGCGGCCGGCCGGCTACGATGGCGAGCAGCCTCCATCCCGTGACGAGTGGATGGTCGCCCTCACGGAGCTGGCCACGAGCGCGGGGTCGGATCGACGTGCGCGCCGGCCGGCCGCGCGGCTCATCGAGGAGCTGGAACGCGCCGCACGCGAAAGCGAAGAGGAGCCCCAGGCGGTCGACTTGGTGACGTGGGCGCTTTCACGCGGAAAAACGCCGCTCGTGCGCAGGCTCCCGGCGACGCGGGAAATCCGAATTGCGCGCCGCGTGCGCGCGGCGATGCGTTGGCTCTGGCAGGTGCCCGCGTTTGCGGAGCGAAAGCTGGTGGTCAATTTGCTGCATTGGGCGCAGGACCGCGCCGACGCGAACGTATCCGCCGTGCTCCGTCCCCGCATCCTCGACGTGCTGGCCGCCGTGGGGCTCACGCCGGGCAATCTGCCCGAGCGCATTGCACAATACAAATTGATCGAAGAGCTCCTCGACCAAGGTGTGGAGCGAGGCTTCATTCAATTTGCACACCTGCGCGATGCGATTGCGCGAAATCAACTCAAGCTCGAAGATCTGGCCCGCCCGCACGACCTGGTCGCGGGCGATCCGTTGTTGCGTGCCGATGCCATGCTCGCCTCGCTCCTCGATGGTGTATACCGGCGCGGCGAAGTCTATTTGCGATTTCTGCAAAAGGTCAGCTCCGTGGCATTTGGCACGAGGGTCGGCCGGTTTCTAAGCTTGTATGCGATTTTGCCCTTGGGCGGATCGTTCGTCATCCTCGAGGGTGTGGGCCATTTGATCGCGCCGATTGCCCGCGCGCTCGGCTTGGTGGCGCCCGTCATCTTGACGCCGGAGTCGTTTCTCGTCACGGCGGTTCTCGTCTTCGCCTTGGTGCACAGCGAAATCGCGCGCAAGGTGGCGCGCGGCATCTTCCGCATCGTGGCGCGCGTGCTTGGCACGGTGTTCCTGCGCATTCCTCGCTGGGTGCTCACGCGGCCGAGCGTGCGCGCGTTTCTTCGGAGTCGCCCGGTTCGTTTTGCATTGCGCCGCATCCTGCTTCCGGCGCTGCTCACGACCTTGGTGGTGCTCGTCACGCCGCTTTCGACGCTGCCCCTTTGGGGCACGCTCCCTGCTGCGCTGGTGCTCTTCGCGCTTTCCAGTTGGGTCTTCGACTCGCGGGCTGCGCGCCTCGTCGAGGACGTCGCGCTCGATTGGCTCGGCCCCACCTGGAGAACCCTTCGCGGGCAGCTTTTGCCCGGCCTTTTTCGGCTGATCGCGGGGCTCTTTCGCTTCCTGATGGACACGCTCGAACGCGCCATTCACCGCGTGGACCAATGGTTTCGCGTCGGCCAGGATCCCTGGCGGGCGACCATTGCCTTCAAGGCGGGGCTCGGCCTGGTGTGGTTCGTGGTGGCCTATGTCGTGCGCCTCTACACGACATTGCTCGTCGAGCCGGAGCTGAATCCCATCAAGCATTTTCCGGTGGTGACCGTTGCACACAAGTTGCTTTTGCCGCTTTCGCCGGAAATGCTTTCCGCATTGAACGCGCCCCTCTCGGTGTTGGGGCCCGTCGTCGGCGGAACGGTGGCTGCGACCACGGTGTTTCTCCTGCCCAGCGTATTTGGCTTCTTGGTCTGGGAATTCCAAGAGAACCGCAACTTGTACCGCGCGAGCCGGAAGAACGCGCTGCACCCCGTGCGGGTCGGCCACCATGGGGAAACCATGGGCCGATTGATGGTCCCCGGCTTCCACTCGGGGACGTTGCCCAAACTTTACGACCGACTCCGGCGCGCCGTGCAGCGTGCAGAGGACGAGGAAGATGCACTCTTGCGTTTTCGCGAGGGCATCTCCAGCGTATCCGAGGCCATCGAACGATTCGTCGCCCGCGAGTGGCTTGCCCTGCTCTACTCGCCCGCGAACGAAACCCCGCGTTGGACTCACGGTCCACTCGAAGTGGAGCGCATCCTTCTCGGCTCGAACCGCGTGCGCATCCGCATCGTGTGCCCCAGCCTGGGGAACGACGCATGCGAAATCGCGTTCGACGAGCAATCCGGGCTGCTCGTGGCCAGCGTGAGCGAAGCCGGCTTTCTGCAACGGCTGCGCGGCGAAGACGACCGGATCCTCTTCGAGAATGCCCTCGCGGGTTTTTACCACTTGGCCGGGGTCGACCTCGTGCGGGAGGAAATCCAGGCCATGCTGGGTGTTGCGCACTACGACATTTCCGACGAGGGCCTGGTGCTCTGGCCCGACGCGACCTACCGCACCGAAGTGATTTATCCGCTGCGCGGCGTCAAATTGGGCGCGACCATCGAACCGCAGGTCCGCGGCGTATGGCCAGTGGAGCGTCCACCCGTCATCGACGAGCGTCGATTTTTCTTTCGCCATAGGCCAATCCCCTGGTCCGATTGGCAAAAAGCCTGGGACGCAGCCGCCCGAAACGACGGCCCGATCCCGCGCCTCATGTCCGGGAGCCCTTTGCTTCCCCGCAACGACTAGAAAAACACCCTATGCGGTGTCGTATTGCAAGCAACGGATGCGCTAAATCCGTGTGACGATTTCGAATCATCGTTATTGCGCGAGATATCTATTTATGGATTTCATCTAGCTTGTCGCGGGGGCGGCAACCCGCTGGAGGCCTACGGTGAGCACCGATTCCAAAGATATTACGCGACGCGACTTTCTTGCGGGCCTCACCGGCGCCGCAGCCCTTACCGCCTGCGGCTCCGAGGGGGACGAATCGCCGATTCCCGGCGGCCCCCTGGATGGCTCCCCGGGAAATGCCGATGGTCCATCTCCGGATGGGTCATCACCGACGAATCCACGCGGTGGATCCCTCGCCGATATCGAACATGTCGTCATTTTGATGCAGGAAAATCGCTCCTTCGACCATTACTACGGCGCCATGCGCGGCGTTCGCGGTTTTGCCGACCGGGCGGCCGTTCCCCTGAGCACGGGGCGAAGTGTCCTGTATCAACCCGATAAGTGGCGTGTCTTCGACGGGAAATACCTGCTTCCGTTCCACGTGGACACGAAGACGACGAACGGGCAACAACTCGCCGATCTCGCCCACGGCTGGAGCGACCAACACAACGCCGTGGCCGACGGAGCGAACGATGGGTGGGTCAGCGTCAAGGGCGAGCTGACCATGGCCTATTTCACCCAGGCCGACGTGCCCTTCCACCAGGCCTTGGCCGACGCCTTCACCATTTGCGATCACAATTTCTGCTCGGTGTTGGGGCCCACCACCCCGAATCGACTGCACCTGTTCACCGGCACCATCGACGCCGACGGCAAATATGGAAGGCCCACCACCGGCAATCCTTCCGACTACAAGCCCGTCCTCTCCTGGACCACGTACCCCGAGCGCCTCCAGGAAAAGGGCATTACCTGGAAAGTGTATTCCAACCACGAGGTGGGCGATGATCCATCCGGCCATCCTTTCGTGGGCGATTACGGAGACAACCCGCTCTGGCTCTTCCACGCGTACCACGATGCGCTGAAAGATCCCGCCAAGAAGGACCTGGCCGACCGCGCCGGCGTTCGCGAGGAGTGGGAGCCGGACTCCGGCAAGGGCAAAGACGTGAATCACGTCCTGGCCGACTTCATCAACGACTGCAACGCGAACGCGCTGCCCAAGGTGTCGTGGATCGTTGCCCCGTACGGGTACACGGAGCATCCCACCGCGCGCCCCGTCGATGGCGCCGCGTACATCCAAGGCGTTCTCAATGCCCTGTGGGCCCATCCCGAGATTTGGGCCAAGACGGCGGTCATCATCAACTACGACGAGAACGATGGCTTTTTCGACCATGTGCCTCCGCCCCTTGCGCCGCCGAACACGCCGGGCGAGTGGGTCGAGGGCAAGCCCGTGGGCTTCGGCCCGCGCGTGCCGATGCTCATCATCTCCCCATGGTCGCGGGGCGGGTGGGTCAATTCGCAGGTCTTCGACCACACCTCGGTCATTCGCTTCCTGGAGAAGCTGACCGGCGTGGTGGAGCCCAACATTTCCAATTGGCGGCGAACGATCAGCGGAGATTTGACCAGCTGTTTCGATTTTACCACCAAGGATACGTCGATTCCCGAATTGCCCGATACCGCCGTGTTGCGCAAGCAGGCCGACGATGCGCAGGGCAGCCTCCCGCCGCCGCTGCCTCCGTTGCCTGGGCAGCAAAAGGTCCCCGTCCAGGAGTCGGGCACCCGCAAGGCGCGACCGCTTCCGTACCAGCCCGTTGCCAAGGCAACCGTGGATGCGGCGAACGCCAAGGTCTCGTTGAGCATCGACAACCAGGGCGATGCGGCACTGCAGTTGTTCGCATACGACGCGCTCAACCTGGCCACGCCGGGTCGCTACGACGTAGGGCCGAAGGGAAACGCCACGGCCTCCATTTCCGTCACCGACCGCGAGAAAAAATACGCCCTCACGCTGCTGGGGCCCAATCGCTTCCTCGCGCAGTTCTCGGGCACCCTCGATGCGCCGAGCGCGGGGGTCGAGGTGCTGCCATCCATCGGAGGCGATCCGGCGTCACCCAAGCTAACCCTGACATTCACCAATGCGTCCGCCGCGCCGGTCACCGTGACCGTCAAGGCGCTGTACTACCGCAACGATGGCCCATGGACCTACGTGCTCGAGCCGGGCCAAACCACCTCGAACACCTGGGATCCGCTGAGTGATTCCCAGGGCTGGTACGACCTCGACGCCAGCATCGACGCCGACCCCTCCTTCCGCCGCCGCTTCTCGGGCCGCCTCGAAAACGGCCGTGAAGGCATTACCGGCTAGGAGAAGGATTCACAGGGAGGCGGGGAGGCGGGGAGATTTTTTTTGTTTGGGCTACCGCCCAAAAAACAAAGCTCACCGTTTCAAAAAAACAACAAAAACTCCCCGCCTCCCCGCCTCCCTGTTCAAATCTCCAGGGCCGATTGGGCTATCGGGATTCGCCTGCCGCGAGGAGCTGGTGGGTGTGCTGGATTTCGGCGAAGGAGGGGGGCTCCGCTTGGGACGCGAAGGCGTCGACGGTGGAGACGCCGGGCGGGCTTGCGGGGCGGCCTTTCTTGAAGAGCCACGTGTCGAAGACGCTGCGCAAGGAGCGGCCCGAGAGGCGCTCGGAAAGGGCGAGGAATTGCTCGATGGTGCCGGTGCTCGATTTGCGCTCGGATTGCCACGTCTTCAGAATGTTGAAGAACGTCGAATCGCCCACGGCGACGCGCACTGCGTGCACGCCGAGGGCCCCGCGGTCGTAAATCGCGGAGTTGAATTCGTTGCCCGCGCCTGGCTCGGCGACCACCACCTGCCAGAACGAGCTGCCCGACGAGTGCGAATTGTACGTGGAGTTCGCGAGCTCCTGCGCGGTGCCGTTGCCGATGTGCTCGGACCATAGCCACTCGGCGTAGGAGGCGAAGCCCTCGTTCAGCCAAATATTGCGCCACGTATCCACCGAGACGCTGTCGCCCCACCACTGATGGGCATTCTCGTGGGCGACCACGCTGCTGCTGGTCCCGGAGGAAAAGAAGCTCGCGCTGTAGACCGGCCGCGTCTGCGTTTCCAGTGCGAAGCCGATGCCCTTCACCACCACGCCGCCAATGGCTTCGAAGGGGTAGGGGCCAAAGACCGTGCTCAAATAATTGATGATTTCCGGCGTCCGATTGAGGCTGTTTTTGGCATTGGTGAGATTCGAGCCCGTGACGTCGGACGCATACCCGGTGATGAAGGGCCGGCCGCCCGACGTCGTGGAGGTCTGCGCAATCTTGCCGATGGTGACGAAGGTCAAATACGTCGCCGCCGGAACGCCGCTATGCCAATTCCATCGTTTCAAACCGCCCGGTTCGATGGTGGTGCCCTGGAGCACGCCGTTCGAAACCACGGTGGTCCCGTCGTCGGGAACGGCAATCGAAACGTCGTACGTGGCCTTGTCGCGCGGGTGGTCGCTGCTCGGGAACCAGTAACGCGCAATGTGCGGTTCGTTCACGGCCATGGCCACCGTGGAGGTCTTCTTCCACGTGGTACCCGAAACCGACGAAGGCGTATCCGAATACGTCACCTCGACGGTGAATGCGCTGCTGCCCGGAAGGGAAGACGCCGGGGTTACCGTGTATTCGTTGCCGCTGCGCGAGAACGTCGCATTCGCGCCATTGACTTTGACGGCACTCACGGCGAGGGCAAAGTCGAGATTGAAGGCCGACAGATCTTGCACCGCCGTGGCCTTGATGGTCGTCGTACCCGAAAGCACCCCGGTGCTCGGGCGATAGGTCAAATGAAGATTGTAATTGTCGACGTCATAGCCGCCATTGCCGTCGGTCGGATAATACGGATCACCCAAACCGGACGACCCCGGACTGGCCGCGATGGCACTACCGCCCAACAGAATCAATGCCGCGCTAATGGCAAATGGAGAAATGCTTCGAAAACGAGAGCGCATGACCGATACCTCCTGGAGAGGAACAGCGGGTCGAAAGCATCGTGGGCGCCCCTCATATAGATGGATTTGGCCATTGCATTAACGCCTTCTTCGCGCCCAGCTCCAATCAGCTGCGACACTGACGGACATGAAGCCCACGTGACGAATCGCCATCACGATGTCGTTTTGAACACCCGCGGCCTCGCGCAGCAGACACGAGACACGGTTTTTTCGTTGCCTGCGATCCTCTCCGCGGCCCCGTGGCTTGAGTCGTTTCAAGCAAGCGACCCCGAGTCATCGGATGACAGATGCGTCTCACCGTTCGCAGCGGTGGCACGAAGTACGCGGTGGTCGAGCGACTAATCGATAGAGCACGAAAATGATGTAGGGCCCTTGGCTACTCCAAATATTTTGCTACACACCGCTGCGCCATCGGGAGGTTCTGCTTCTTGGTGGACCAACACAGGACCGGGGCCGCTGGGTCGTGGTGACGCGTTGCTGCTGACGACGCTGTCATGCCGCGTTCCATTCGCAGGCCGCGCCTCAAAAAAATAGGGCACTCGAATGGGCAATCTTTGGTCACGGCGGGAGGGCAAATACTACGACGCTTGGGAAAGCGCGGACCCCGCCACGCGGCGTAAGGTCATGGCGGAACGGCTGGACGCGTACGTTCGTTTTGCGCGCGAAACGACTCCGTTTTATCGCGAACGCCTCAAAAGCTATCAGGCTGGCGCGCCCCATCCACTCGCGGAAGTTCCGCTGCTGACGACCGACGATTTGCGCAAGCACATCCCACCTTTTGGAAGGGACCTGCTTTCGTCGGATACGCGCGATTATACGGTGTTTCAAAGCGGCGGTACGACGGGTGTTCCAAAGACATCCGTGTTCTCGCACGAAGAACTGGACGCCATCGATGGCCCGAACACGCGCGGCTTCGTGGCGGTGGGGCTGACGCCGGCTGACCGAGTGGCCAATCTTTTTGCCGTCGGTGGGTTGTACGCGAGCTTCGTCCACATCAACCGGATGCTGCAGCAATACGGCTGTACGAACTTCCCATTTACGAATCACTCGGAAGTCGAGTTCATCCGCACCGTCGTCGACCTTTTCAAGATCAACGTGTTCACCGGCATCACCAGCGTCGTTCTGAACGCGCTGCGCGGGATCGCCGCGAACGGCGGCACGAAGGGCTTCCAGATCGAACGCGTTCTGTACGGCGGGGAGCACATTTACGAGGCCGACAAGGAAGAAATCCGCGCCGCGTTTGGCACGAAGATCATCGCGGCACCCGGTTATGGGACCGTCGACAGTTGGTACATCGGCTACCAGTGCGAAGCGTGCCCCACCGCGGTGTTCCACGCCCACGACGACCAGTGTTATATGGAGATCGTCGACGAGGAGAGCGGCCGGCATTGCGAGCCGCACGAGGTCGGCATGGTGTACGTGACCACGCCGCCGCGTAAGGTGACGCCCATCGTGCGTTACCGCGTCGGTGACCGCGCCAAGTGGCTCGATGCTCCCTGTTCCTGCGGGCGCACGACGCCGCTGTTTCATCTGCTCGGCCGCGGCGACGACGTGCTGCGCGTTGGTTACGACTCGGTGGATTACGCCTTCATCCAGGAGGCCGTTGCGCGCGTCCCCGGCCTGCGCGGTGTCGCGCAAATGGAAAAGCGGCGCGAGGGCGGCAAAGATCGGCTCATTTTGCGGGTGGAGAGTGCGCAACCGGAGGCGCGGCACCCCGACCTGGCGCGCGATCTCGAGCAGCAGGTGCTCTCCGCGCGGCCATCGCTGCGCGCGTTCGTCGAGCATGGGACGGTGCTTCCGCTGGTCGTCGAGATCCACGCGCCGGATTCGCTGCCGCGCAACCCGCGAACGGGGAAGCTCATTCGGGTCATCGACACCCTATGATTCGGCACGAACAAGAGCCCGAGCCGACGGACACGCTGCACCTCGAGGTTCCGCCGCGCGGCGACTTCGTCGAGATCGTGACCGACTTCGTGCGTACCTCGACGAGCACGTTTCGCCTGGGCGAAACGAAGGGCATGGCGCTCACGCGCTCCGCGCGAACGGCCATCGAAGCGGTCATCCGCGAGGTGGGAAACCGGCGCGATCCCGCCACGCTGTCCATCAAAGTGCAACCTTGGCCGACGCGGGTGTCGGTGTCGATCCACAACCGCGGCATTCCGGTCTTCGTGCGCGAGGAGGACCTGGAGCGCGCCCGCACGCATCTTTTGCAGGGCATCGACGACGTCGAATTGCAAAACCTGGGGCGCGATGGACAGCTGATCACATTGAGTGCGCTGCGCGAGCCCGATGCTCCGCGGTCGCTGCGCGACATTTCCTTGATGCAGCTGCCCGACTCGGACATCGAAATTCGCTTGCTCGGCCCCGGCGAGGAATACGAACTGAGCCGGCTATTTCACTCGGTGTATGGGTACGACTACATCAACGAGTTCGTCTATTACCCGGACAAGCTCCGGAGCATGGTGGACGATGGACGGCTCGTGTGCATGGTTGCCGTTTCGGACGGTCCCGAGGGAAAGCGCCTCATCAGCCATACCGGCATGCAGCGCCTTTCGAGCGATCCGCTGGTGTACGACGGCGGATTCGGCGGCATCACCAATCCCAAGGTGAAGTCGCGCGGCACCTTCGGTCGGTGCTTTCAGGCGGTGATGGACTGGGCGGCGCAAACCTCGATGCGCTACCAGGAGTTCCACATCGTCACCAACCACGACTTCACCCAGCGCCGGTGCGCCGTGTACGGTGTCCACGAAACCGCGCTTTTCGTGGGTGCGCAATCGCGTGAAACGCAGGCCAAGCTCGAGCGACTGGGCATCGGTGTCGATCCCGAAGACATGGATCGCTATTCGGTCTTCAAGGGTGTGCTCCCGCGTTGCGATTCGCCCTTCGGCAAGGAGATTCACCTGCCAGAAAACCTGGGGGAGATGCTCGGATTTCTGCTGCCGCGCCTCGGCCTCACCTGGATGCCTGCCCCGCGCTTCGACCAATTGCCCAAAGACGGCGAGGTGATTGCCACGTTCGAGGAGACGCAGTCCTCGGTGCATTTCGACTTCGTCAAAACGGGGCGCGAGGGGCTTCAGCGCATTCTTCACGATTGGTCGCTGCATCTGCGTGACGGTTACGAATATGCGGCCGTCGATATCCCGGTGAAGAACCGCGGTTTGAGCCAAATTTACGAGGCCCTTGCATCCCACGGCTTCTTCGTCGGAGGGTTCGTGCCCTACCACCACGGCGAGGAGCTGGCCATTCGGTTCCAAACCGTGGGGCCGACCAAAGTGGCCTTCAACAAGATTCACGCGTACTCCGAGAATGCGCAACGCCTGCTCCGCGTGATCCAGAGCGACTACGAAAGGAATCAGGTTTTATGAGCACCGAAGTATCCCCGCCGCCCGTGCTCGAGGCGGCGGAGGCCATCTGCCGCATCGACGAACCGCTGCACTGGACACCGCGCAAAACCGAATTGATGGTGGCTGCCTGCCGCGAGCTCGCCATCTACCATGCTGCGAACAACGGCGATATTCGTTCGATTTACGAACGGCACGGCTTCGACCCGCGCTCGATTCGCGAGGAAGCGGATATCGCGCGCATTCCGCCGCTCGGCGTGACGGCCATGAAGTCGTACACGATTCACACGCGGCCGGCCTCCGAGTGCGTGCTCAATCTGACGTCGTCGGGAACGCGCGGTCAGAAGACGCAAATTTGGTTCGACCAGGAAAGCCTCGACCGATGCCAGGCGCAGCTCACCGGGCAATGGGCGCAGGAGGGACTCGTCTCCGACCGGCCGACCAATTATCTGAGCTTCAATTACAACCCCGCCGACGCGGGGAACCTCGGGACGGCGTTTGCCGACAAGAACCAGCAGCGCTTCGCCCCGGTGGCGCGCAGCTATTCCACGATTCGGAAGAATGCGGCGGGTGCGTGGGAATCGCGGCAAGATGACATTTTGCGCATTCTCTCGGAGTACGAGCAAGAGGGCTTGCCAGTTCGCATCTTTGCCATGCCGGCGTTCTTGTACGAGACGCTCCTCGAGATGAAGGCGCGCAACCTCACGATGAAGCTGCCCGAGGGGAGCTTCGTGGGAACCGGCGGCGGGTGGAAGGCGGCCGAGGACAAGCAGATCTCGCGGGCGGAATTCCGTGCGACCATCACCGAGCGACTGGGCATTCCGGCCGAGTGGATCCGCGACGGCTACGGCATGGCCGAGCATTGCGCGCCGTACATCGAGTGCAAAAAGCACCGCCTGCACGTGGGCGCGTACACGCGGGTCATCGTGCGCGATCCTGCGACGCTCGCGCCGCTGCCGAATGGGCAGCGGGGCCTCATCGAGCTGGTCACACCGTTCAACACGATGATGCCGAACCTGGCCATTTTGACGACGGACCTCGGGCGCATCGACGCCGATGCTTGCGATTGCGGCTGGCAATCGCCCACCTTCACCGTGCTGGGGCGTGGTGGAATCACGAAACACAAAGGTTGCGCCCTGACCGCGAACGAGATCGTTCGCCGCTCGTCGGCTTCATAACGGAATAAGCGAAAAAGCGATGAGATACATTTTTGGTGAGTGGCAAAGCGCCGACGAAAAGCTGACGGTGCGCGATGCGGAGACCATCGCTGCAGGCGCGGAAAGCGCGCGTGCGGCCGTGGCACGGTATCCAATGGACCGGGTGTACGCGCTCATCGGGCGCGTGCGCGATCTCTGGCGCGACCCCGCATACGCCCCGAGGGTGGAGGCGCGGTCGCTTTTGCCGGCGGCGACGGGCTTTTCGCAGGAAATGGTCGATCTGGCGTTGGGGGCGCTGGACGAATTGCTCGATCCTGCGGAGTTGCAGAAAAAGGTGGCGCGCGAACTCGGTGGCCAGGGAATCGAGCACCGCGATGCGGGTGGCACGGTGCTGCGGTGGCAGCCGCTGGGCACCTTGCTTCACGTGCTCTCGGGCAACGTGTTCCTCGTGGGCGCTTCCTCTCTGCTCGAAGGAATGCTCACGCGCAATGTGAACATCTTGAAGGCGTCGTCCGGTGAGAGGGTATTCCTTCCCCGCTTCGTGGAGTCGATTCGCCAGGTGGATGTCGATGGCGTCATTTCGCGCGCCATTGCGGTCGTGGATTATGCGTCGAACCAACGCGATGTCATGGCCGAGTTCAAGCGGCAGGTGGATGGCATCGTGGTGTGGGGCGGCGATGAAGCTGTTCGCGAATATCGGAACGATCTTCCTGCGCGCACGCGCGTGATCGTATTCGGCCCCAAGATCAGCTTTGGCCTGGTGACGCGGGCGGGTCTGGCTGCGCGCGGCGAGGCGGACATCGCAAAGGCGATTGCCCAGGAGATCTCGATTTGGGATCAAAACGCCTGCACGGCACCGCAAGCCTGTTACGTGGAGGGCGCCGCCGAGACCGACCGGCTCGCAGCACGCGTGGCCGAGGCGCTGGCCGAGCACGCGCGCATGCTGCCGGCGGGACCCGCGGACGTGGATACCGCCGTGGAGATTCAGAAGCTGCGCGGCGTCTTCGAGGTGACCGCGGCGCGCGGGGAGGGGAACCTGTTTGCATCGCGCGGCAATGTCGATTGGACCGTGGTGGTGGATCGCGATCGCGCGCTGGTGCCGTCCCCGCTTCATCGGACGATTCGCTTGATCCCGTACGATCAACTCGACGAGGTGGCCGCCCAACTGCGACCGATGCGCGGGTACTTGCAGACCGCGGGCCTTGCGGTCGGCGCGGACGAAATCGCGCCCGTGACGGACCTGTTGCTCGACTGCGGGGCGGATCGGCTCCTCGACTTGGGCAACATGCTCGGTGGGCACGTCGACGATCCGCACGACGGCGCGTACGATTTGCCTCAATTGATGCGCCTCACGTATTCGCGCCTGGCGATGCCCCGGGCCGATGTGGAGCCGTGGGAGCTTCGCCCGGAGGCCGACCGCAAGGCGTCGGTGGACTCCGCGCTGCGCGCGTTGATCGAGCGCGCGCGCCGGGCGCCGTTCTACGCGGAGCGCTTGCGCGGCCTGCGCATCGAATCGACGGACGATTTGCCCGCGTTACCGATGCTGGCGCGCAGCGAGATGGAGAGCAACATGCCGCCCTGGGGCGACGGTCTCTCGACCGAGGGCACCGGCAGCCTGACCCGCGGCGGCTACGTTTCGCGAAGTGGCGGTTCGAGCGGCGAGCCGAAGTTCTCGCTCTACGATGCGGCCGACTGGGAGGGCCTGGTCGCATGCGGGGCGCGCATCTTCGGCGCTTTGGGCGTACGGCGCGGCGATCGCCTGGCCAATCTGATGATCGCGGGAGATCTCTATGGGAGCTTCGTCTCGTTCGATCACGTGAACGCGCGCCTCGGCGTGCAGGGATTCGCCTTCGCGGACCGCGTTTCGCCCGCGACGTTCGTCGATACGTGGCGGCGCTTTCGCATCAACGTGGTGCAAGGTGTACCGCCCAACTTGATGCCACTCTTTCGCGCGGCCAAGGAGCTCGACCCGTCGTTCTCGATCGAGACGGTGATCTTCGCCGGAACGAGCTTGGGCAAGGCGGATGCGGAGTGGTTGCAGCGCGAGGCCGGTGTGCGGCGGATCGCATCGGTGGTCGGCGCCAACGATGGCGGCCCCGTGGCTTACCAATGCGACGCGATGTCGGGAGCGCTTCACCACCTGGTGGACGAGTACAACTACGTGGAGATCGTCGACGACGAGGGGAGGCGCGTCGAGGATGGACAGCCGGGGCGTATCCTGATTACGAGCTTGGCGAAATTGGCATTTCCGCTGATTCGATATGAGCTGGGCGACCGCGGTCGCATCGTGCCGGGCCGTTGCTCCTGCGGGCGCACGACTCGCCGCCTGGAGCATCTCGGCCGGGCGGACGACATTTTCTACGTGGGAATGGCCACCTTGCGCTATGGCGCCATCGCCGCGGCGCTGGAAGCGTTCCGGTATTCGGAGCTTCAAGTGGTGGTGCGTGCCGAGTCGGGTGGGGACTACCTGGTGGTGCGCGTCGAGGGAGACCTCGCCGACCGCACCGCCGAGGAGATTCACGCGGCATTGCTGGAAAAGGTGCCCACGTTGCGGTCCGGTGCGGCCTATCACTTCCTGCGCGTCGAAGTCGAAGTGTGCGCGCCGGGCGGGATTCCGCGCAATCCGCGCAGTGGCAAAGTCAAAGCGATCGTCGACGAGCGGTGAGGCGATCATGATTCGTTTTCTTCGAGATAATCCAATCTTCGCGCGGTTGTGGATCGGGCAGCTTCTCTGCCAATCGTCGACCCGCATGTTTCAAATTGCGATGATGTGGTGGGCGCTGGGGCATGCGCAAACGCACCCGGGGCTCACCGGCGGTGTGCTCTTGCTCATGGGCGTCGTGCCTTCCGTGGTGCTGGTGAATCGCATCGGGCGCACCGTCGAGAAGACGCCGTTTCGATCGCTTCTTCTGCGTTGCGACGCATTTGCGGCGCTCACGTCCGGTGCCTTTGCGCTGCTCGCCTATTTCGGTTATGCGAGCGTTCCGCTGCTGTTCGTCGTGGTGCTGCTTTTGGCCACGTACCAAGGTTTCTACGATCCCACGTTGAACCGCGCGGCGCCGCAGCTCGTGCCTGGGTCGTCCTTGGAAAAAGCCGTTGCCTTTCTGACCAGCACGCAATCCGTCGCAAGCTTCACCGGCGCCGTGCTCGGTGCCCTGGTGATCGAGCGCCTCGGCCTCGTGGGCACCGCCCTCCTCAATGTGGCCGGCTACAGCGCGTCGTTCGTGTTCAATCGCATGCTTCCACGTCCGGAGCCGGCGCCCACGACGGAGGGCGAGCCCCCGCCTGCCGGGGCACCCGATGAAGAAGGCGCTTGGCGCAGCCTTCGCCGTTTTCCCTTCATCCGCAGCATCTTGCTCGCTTTCGCCGCGGTGAACTTCTTCGGCACGCCGTCGCTCATCGTCCTCCCGACGTACGTCAAATGGACCCTGCACGGAACCGCCGCAACGTTGGCCACCGTGGAGGCCTGCATGTGGCTCGGCCTCATCGCGGGTACCTTCGGCGCAGGCAAAATCGCCTTTGGCGGCTCCAACACGGTCCGACTTTCGGCGCTATGCATCGCGTGCATGGGGCTTGCCGTTCTCGTACCGGGCCTCACCATCGGGACCGTCGTCTACGCCGCCGCCCTGGCGTGTGTCGGCGCGGCGCTCGGTGTGAACAACGTCAAAATGGTCTCTTGGTTCCAACAGAACGTACCCGCCTCGCACAAGGGCCGCTTCTTCGCCGCCATGCAGGCCGTCTGCGCGGGGGCCACGCCGCTCGCGTTCGCGATCTTCGGCCAGATCACCGACACTCTGGGACCGGCGCGCACGTGCCTCGTGCAAGCGGCGGGTATCCTGGTGGTGAGCGCGTGGATCTTCCTTCTCTCCCGGCGCGACGCGGCTTCCGCGACCGACCTTCGTCTGCCGGAGGCCACATGATCACCACGCGCCTCGCGACCCCGGCCGACTCCGTTCGCATCCTGCGCCTTTACCATGCGGCCTCCGCGGGCCTGTTCGAGGACGCGGCCTTTCTCGACCTACCCGCCCTCGAGCGCAGCCTCGATTCGCGCCAGAGCCCTCAGCAAATCTGGCTGCTTGCCGAAGATGGTCCTTCCGGCACGGTGAAGGAGGATGCGCTTCCTGCGGGCGTTCTCAGGGTGCTCGTCGATACCAACCTTCGCATTGGTCGCCTCGAGCGCGTTTACATTTCGCCGCAAGGAAAGGACGACGACGGGAACGAGGACCGCATCTTCGATGCCCTCATCGGCGCCTTCGTCACCATGTTGCGCGCCGAGCCTCCGCGCATCGACGTGGTGTACTGCACCACGCACAACTTCACGCACGAACAACACGCGCGCACGCTCGCATTGGGCTTCAGCCTGCTCGGCGTGTTCCCACATGCGCCAGGAAACGACACCTTCGCGGTGGGCGGGCTCTCGGCGCTTTTCGTGGACCCTGCCTGGCGCTCGAAGCGCCGCGCGGCCTTTGCACTGCACCCGACCATTCGCCCCTGGTTCGATATCGTGCGCGAAACGTGCGAGCTCCCGCCGCTCACGGTGGGCGAGGGGCGCATGTCGCGCGTCGTGCCCGATGTGGATCCCGAGCTGGAAATGATCGTCGCGCCGAACTTCGTCGCGCGCACCTTCCGCAAACACTGCGAGAACCACGTTCTGCCGCAGCACTTTTATCCCTTCCACTCGCCCAACTGCGTCATGACCGACGCGGACCAAACGGTGGAAGTCTTTCTGCACATCGGCCCCAGCGAAAGCCAGCGCCATTTCGCGACCATCATCGCGGAGCACGTCGAGCGCGTGGTCGACCCCACGCAGCTCTATCGCCGGGTCATTGCGCTTTTGCGCCGTGCGCGCGTCGGCTACGTGGAGGTGCTCATCGATGCCGCTGACAGCGCAGGTGTCGAAGCGGCGCTCGATGCGGGGTTTCTGCCCTACGCGTACTTCCCGAGCTTCAAAGCTCACGGCGAGTCCCGTCGCGACTTCGTCGTATTCGGCCTCGCCCACGAGAACCGAATGCGCGTGCCGCGCCACCTGCACCCGGCCTACCAGCGCTTTCTCGACGTGTACTTGCAGCAAAGCCGCCTCTGAGCGCCATCGAAAACGACACTCGATAGAACCGAGGAATTCTGGTGTCATCGGGGGCGATGAGCTCCTCGGATCACCGTCCTCCAGCGCCTCCGCCGTCGTTGCGCGCGGGGGTGCTCCAAGAGTCGCTCGACTGGATCGACGAACTCCAGCCGCACGTCACGGCGGCCATTCGAGAGCGCTTCAATCCCAAGCACGCCGCCGCCATTGCGCAGACCACGCGCCTCGCGTGGGTACCGCTCGAGTATGGCATTGGGCTGAGCACCGCGGTTCACTCGGTACTCGGGGACAAGGGGCTTCTCGACTTGGGCCGGGAGGCCATCCTTCGTTCGGGCAATCGCACCTGGCTCCGGCCCTTCCGCGACGCGGCGGTGAGCATCTTCGGCTACGATCCACGCGGCATCTTCCGCTTTACGCCGCGGGGCTGGAACATGATCTTCGGCGGTTGCGGTGAGCTGACCTTCACCTCGCCCGCGCCGGCAACGGGCACGCTGATCCTGGCGGGGTTCCCTCCGCTGGTCGCCGATCCGATGTTTCTGAAGACCATTCAGGGCGCCTTCTGGGCGACGTTGGACTTCTGCGAGGTTCAGGGCGAGGTGATCTTGCGCCCGCTGGAGCCGGGCAGCCGCATCTGCACCTTCGACATCGCCTGGACGCCGAGAGAGCGTTGACCGCGGTTTCCCTACCTTTCGTGCGCGGGGGCGGGCCGGCGATGTTGGGTAGACGCGATTTGTAACTTTCTCCGAGCAAGTCACAAATTCGAAAGCCCATGCATTGACTCGTTTTGAATCACGATACATACATGTCGCGTGCACCGAACCCCACCGGGTAGAGTTGGGCGTATGCCGCGCCCGCCGAGCCCGAATGCCATCCAGATCTCCATCCGTGTGCCGCCAGAATGGCTCGAACGGGCGGACGTCGTGGCGACGAAGATGTCGCGGCCCGGTTTGGAGATGACCCGGGCGGATGTTTTGCGGATGGCGCTCGTTCAGGGGCTCGATCTCGTCGAACGAGAGGTCAAGAAACCGAAGTAAGAGCAGAACAGGCGCAGCAGGAGGGGTCGATGGGCGTCGATGTCGTGCTGGCGGCAAGCGATGAATTGCCAATGGGATACGTATACGCCGAGAACGTGGAGACGGAAGGCTACGTCGGCCGGAGAATCGTGCGCGAGACGGATGGCGCGGCATGTCTCGCCATGATCATTCCCGTGCGCACCGCCACGAGCATCGTATGCGCGGATCGACTCGATGCCGCCATCGCAGCACGCGCACATCAGGACTTCAAAACACGCATGGCCGTTGCTGCCGTACGAGCCCCGCAAACCATTCCGCAATTGGCGACGAAATATGGCCTTTATGCCGTGCAAATCATTCGTTGGAAAAATGAATTTCTAAAAAAGTTGGAAACGTCCGATTAGCCGGTTGCTTGACGAAGGCGTGATGGGCCTGCACCATCGGTTGATGCGATATGCCTTTCTTGGTTTCGGCTTTCTCGGATGTGTCGCGGCCTGCAGCAGCAATGACGACGATTCGGGTACGAATCCACCGCCGAATGAAACCGTGACCGCGGCCGAGCTTTGCGCATCGATCAACAAGCGGGCCGACGTCTGCGGCGGCGGGCGGGCCGAGCTCGGGGATTGCACGAAGAACGCCAATTTTCTGGGGTGCCTTTACGCTCCGCCGTTTTTGGCCCGATATTCGAGCTGCCGCGGCAATACGGTGTGCACCGAGAAGGCCGGTGACGACGACTGCGTCTACAAAGGCGTGCAGTCGGTGGATGCCAATGCCGTGACGAGCTGCGCCACCAAGGCGGACGCCTGCGACGACGGTCCGAACGAGTGGGACAAGGAGGTTTGCTATTACCCGGCCTTCCAAGCCAATTTCAAAAAGAGTGTGGCAGATTGCCTTGCCCTGGCCGGGTGTGCCGAACAGAAAACGTGTCTCAACCAGGCCATTGATTCGATCCGCAGGGCCTGTCCCAAGTAGCGCGATGGACGCGCCTGCGGTCCAAAGCGCCCCACGAGTACTTGTAAGACTCACCTCCGCGTAGAAAGTCGAGGCATGCGTCGCCGCGCGCGATGGCGCATTCGAGCGCGTGCGCAAAGGCGAGGGTGCCCGGGCTCGCGTCCCCCAAGGCCGCATCGAAGCCGCTCAGGTAGCAACGGCTCGCCCGCCGGTCGTGAAACGTGTAGAGAACCCCCGCCAGCGTGCCTCCGATGTGCACGCCCGAGAGCGTGAGTGCACCCTGCGCCATGAGTCGGGGGCCCGCGTCCAGGTGAAAGGCGCGCACACGCGGATCGGCGAGCATGCCGCCGCCGTGCTCCCGCCACCGCGCCGTGTGCAGCTCCACCAAGCGCGAAAACAGCGCCCCGAAGGTGCCGGCCGTCGCCTCGGTGAAATGGACGCCGCCGTGACGCTCCGCACGGCTTCGCGCAAGGCGGATGCTCGCCCATTTGCGTGATGAAAGCGCATCGCGCAGGCTGTGGTGCCCCGTCAGCTCGAGCCCGGGGCAGACGTCTTGCTCGTCGGCCGTGACGCCTCGCCCCCGGGTCAGCTCGAGGAGCGGCGAGCCGGAGGGGAGCTCGCTCCACAGGCCGCGGTCCCAACCGCCGGCGGTGTCGAGCCAATCGCCCAGGGCGCGCATGACGGCATCGCGTTCTTCGGGGTCGACGAGCATGTCGGCGTAGTCCGAGACACCCGCGCCCAACAGCGAGAGCACGCGCCGCCCACCATCGTTCCACACGAAAAAAGGCGCGGTGCCAATGAGTCGCGCGCCCCGCCGAATGGCCACGACGCGCAGCCGGCCCTGGAGCAAATGCGTGCACCAGGGGAGCAGCCACTGAGGCCTTTGGAACACGGTGGCCTCTGGCGAGCGCGCCCAGAGGTCGTCCCACTCGGTCTCAAGCGCGTGCAGCCGCGCCACGTCGTCGATCTCGATGGTCGTCACGGCCCTCGACCCACGGATGCGTGCCGGTGCACGCCGCGCGATGCGCTCGTAGATGCTTAGATAACGCCCGCACATCGTATCGAGCGCAAATCGCTCGGCGGTGGCGCGGCAGTCCTCGGACGTGAGCGTTCGCGCTTTGCGAATCGCGTCCACCATTTCGGTGAAATCGCGCACGAGAAACCCCGTGCGGCCGTGCGCGACGATCTCGGGCAGCGCCCCGTTGGGAAAGGCAATCACGGGCGTGCCGGATGCGAGCGCCTCCATGCTGACCAGCGAACTCGTCTCCGGGACCACACTCGGCACGATCACGCACGATGCGCGCGCCAGAAGCCGTCGCTTGCCCCGACGCCCCACCGGCCCGATGAATCGGCGCCGCGCGTCGAGCCGAGGGCGCACCTCTTTTTCGAAGTAACGAAGATGCTCCGGAAAAGGAAACACCTCGCCTGCGACCAGCAGCGGCACGTCCGCCCGATGGGCGGCATCGAGCGCCACGTGCGTGCCCTTCTCGGGACAAATTCGCCCCAACACCAGCGCGTAGCCTCCATCTTCGTGGCTCGGGTGAAACCGCGAAAGGTCCACCCCGTTGGGGACGTCCTCGAGCAGCACTTCACTGCTCGGGCAACGCTGGCGTTGCGAATGCGAAACGCAGTTGAAGTACGTGTGCGGGCGCTTCTCCGTGAAAATCTGTGGGGGGTACCACTCCGGCGGCAGATGCAGCGTGGCCAGCACGGGGGTGGGGGCATCGGGCAGGTACGCGTGAAAGTCGACACCATGCATGTGCACGACGTCCACCGCGGCCTCCTCCACGATGCGCTCGATCTCCGCCCGGTAACGTCGCTCGACTTCGGCCAAACGTGCCGGCGTAAAGGGGCCATCCGCCCGCGGCACCGTGAAGAGTTGGCCATCGGCTTCCGAGCCCTCGCAGCCGAGCACGAGCGAGCGATGCCCGGCATGTTTGGCTGCTTTTTGCACGGCGCTGAGGATCTGTTCGGCGCCTCCGACGGCGTCCGGCGTGACCGGCACGAACGGATACGCGACGTTCAAGACGGTGAGCATGCGAGCTCGCCGTTGACGTGCACGACCAGGCGCGTCTCCGCAGGGAAGACGCGCCATGCGCCCTCGATCGACCAGCTTGTGCCAACGCTTCGCATTCCCATGTGGTCCGCCGCTGCAAGGCGCGATCCCCATGGCGAGCGAATGCTCGGCGCGGCTTTCCGATCAGCCGAGGCCGTACGCGAGTTCGGGCTTGCTGGTCTCGGCCGGCGGCACGACCGAGCGGCGCGACATGGCCGCGATGAGCGTTGCCGGTCGCATGTCGGTCCAGTGCGCGTTGACGTAGTCGAGGCACGACTGCCGGCTGGCCTGACCGTGCACCTTGATCCATCCGGCGGGCACCTCGGCAAAGGCCGGCCAGAGCGAGTGTTGACCCTCGTCGTTCACGAGGACGTAATAAGAAGCTTCGGTGTCTTCAAAAGGATTCGTTGCCATGGGGGGAGGTTTACCTTTCCTGGACGTGCCGGAGTTTGTTGGTAAGGGTTCGGCCAATGAGTGCAATGGGATCGGGGTGAGTCATCTCATGATGGCCGCAGTCGACGACAAGTGTGTCGATACGGCCATGAACGTGTGGTTTCCACGCGGATGTCAATGCGGATGGGTCATCGTGTTGACGCCCGGCGACGAAGAGGAGCACATCGCCCTCGTACGGGCGGAAGAGTGCTGGCTCGATGGACGGGACCACGTTTCGAAGCGTGTTTTCCGTGACCCGGCTCAAAGCGGCAATCTGGCGCTCGGGGAGGCTTTGCAGCGCGCTGCTTCCGCCGGCGAGCTCGCGCAAGGCTTCCACGGTCTCCTGCTCGCCCCACGCGGCGTCGGAACGCACCCCGGGAGGCTGCGGCGCCGCGTCGAGAAGCGCGAGAAGCGCAACGTCCTCACCGGATGCTTGCAACCGTGTTGCAACCAAGTGTGCGATGGTGCCTCCCAGCGACCAGCCAAGTAGGCAATACGGACCGCGGGGCTGCACGGCGCGGATGCGCGCCAGGTAGTCCTCGGCCATCGCCTCGATGGATTGAGGCAGCTGCTCCTCGCGGGCGAGGCCGCGTGCCTGCAAGCCGTAGACCGGATGCTCGGGCGGGAGATGCCGCAGAAGCCCCGAGAATCCCCAGCCGATGCCCATCATGGGCGGAAGGCAGAACAGCGGCGCCTGCGCGCCCGCCTTTCGCAGAGGCAAAAGGACGTCGAAGGGATCGTGCTGGTCCGAGGTGCCCAGGGCGGCGGCCAGGCCGGCGGCCGTGGGGTTCTCGAACAAGGTGCGCACGTTCATGGGGATGCCCAACGTGGTCTGCACCTGGCCCGCGAGCCGCGCGGCGAGGAGCGAGTGTCCGCCGCGCTCGAAGAAGTCGTCGTCGACGCCCACCTCGGGCACGCCGAGCACGTCGGCGAAGAGCCCGCAGAGGATCTCCTCGTGAGGCGCGCTCGGACGGCGGTGCGACGACGGCGGTGGCAACTCCGGGGCGGGGAGTGCCTTGCGATCGACCTTGCCGCTGGGCAAAAGCGGCAACGCCTCCAGCGCGACGAAGGCCGACGGGATCATGTGCTCGGGCAGCCGCGCCGCGAGGTGCGCCCGCAGATCGGTCTCTCCATAGCTGACGACATAGGCCACGAGGCGCTTGTCGCCGGGGCGGTCTTCGCGCAAGAGCACGACGGCCTGCGAGATGGCGGGATGCTCGAGCAGCGCGGTTTCGATTTCGCCCACCTCGATGCGGAAGCCGCGCAGCTTGATCTGGTCGTCGGCGCGGCCCACGAATTCGAGCTCGCCGGCTTCGTTCCAGCGCGCGAGATCGCCCGTGCGGTACATGCGCCCGCCGGCGGGGTCGAACGGATTCGCCACGAAGCGCTCCGCGGTGAGGCCCGCGCGACCTTGGTAGCCACGCGCCAAGCCTGCGCCGGCGATGTACAACTCGGCGGTGACGCCGGGCGGTACGGGCCGCAAGGCCGCATCGAGCACGTACACTTGCGTGTTGTCGATGGGCCGGCCGATCGATGGCGTGCCGGAGCCCGACAGCGGCTCGCTGGTGGTCGCGACCACGGTGGATTCGGTGGGGCCGTAGGCATTGACCATGCGCCGCCCCTTGGACCAGCGGGCCACGAGTTCGCCGGAGCATGCTTCGCCGCCGACGATCAGCGTCTGCAAGGCGGGCAGCTCCGCGGACTCGGGCACGGTGGCCAGCGCGGCCGGAGGAATGAGCGCATGCGTGATGGCATGCTCCGCGAGCACCGAGGCTAGGGTTTCTCCGGCCAGGATACCCGGGGGGGGTATCACCAAAGTGGCCCCGGCGGAGAGGGCCATGCCCAGCTCGAGGACCGAGGCGTCGAAGCTCGGCGAGGAGAAGGCCAGCACGCGGCTCGCGGGTGTGACGGCAAAGCGCTCGCTTTCGGCGGCCGCGAAGCTGGCCAGGCCGACGTGGGTGACCACGACGCCCTTCGGATGCCCCGTGGAGCCCGAGGTGTAAATCACGTACGCGGGGCAGTGCGGATGAAGCTTCACCATGGGGGCCGTGGCATTGCGCGCGGCCATGTGGTCGATCTCCAGCACGGGGCACGCGATGTCGCCGGTCGCACGAAGCCCTGCCACGAGATCGCTGCGCGTGATCAACGCGGCGGGCCTTGCATCGGTCAACATGAAGCGGATGCGCTCGGCCGGGTAATCCGTGTCGACGGGCAAGTACGCACCGCCGGCCTTGAGCACCGCGAGCGCGGCGATGACCATCTCCGCCGACCGGGGCAACGCCAGCGCGACGATGCGCTCCGGCCCGACGCCGTGCTCGATGAGCGCGTGCGCCAGACGGTTCGCACGGGCATCGAGCTCGGCATACGTCTGCGACGTGCCCTGCGCGATGAGCGCCGTCGCATGCGGCGCGCGGGCCACCTGCGCCGTCCAGAGCTGGGGCCACGTGGTGGGCGAGAGCTCGCGTGCCGTTCGGTTGAACTCGAGCAGAACGCGCTGGCGCTCCTCGGGGCGGAGCAGCTCGATGCGCCCCACGAGGGATTCGGGATCGGACGCGAACGCGGTGAGCACGGCGGCGAGGTGATCGCGCAGCGCTTCGACGGTGGCCGGCTCGAAGACGTCGGGACGGTACTTCAAATCGAGCCGGAGGCGCTCGCCGGGGATGCCGACGACGGTCAGCGGGTAGTGCGTCGCATCGCGCACGGTGATGCCCGTGAGCTCCAGATCGCCGCTGGCTGCGCGCAGCGCACCCGGATCCACCGGGTAGCTCTCCAGCACGACCAACGTGTCGAAGAGGGCACCGCGCCCGGCCGCTGCCTGAATCTCGGTGAGGCCGGTGTGGTGGTGCGGCGAAAGCTCCGCCTGGCGGTCTTGCACCTCTTTGGCGACGTCGCGCAGACGCCGCGCCGGATCGATGCGCACGCGCACCGGCACGGTGTTGATGAACAGGCCGATCATCGACGCCGCCCCTGCGATTTCCGGCGGCCGGCCCGCCACGGTGGTGCCGAACACCACGTCGTCGTGTCCGATCCAGCGACCGAGCACGATGGCCCACGCCACATGCAGCGCCGTGGCCAAAGTCAGACCGTGGATGCGGGTCTGCTCGCGCAGCCGCGCCGTAAGCTCCGGAGGAAGATCGAGCAGCACTTGCTCGGGCAGCACCGGGCGGTGCACGACGGAGGCCGGGGCGAGGCACGTCGGCTCGTCCAAGCCTGCCAGTGCCTCGCGCCATGCCGCGGCCGCGGCATCCGCATCGCGCGTGGCGAGCCATGCGAGATACTCATGGTACGGCGCCGGGCGAGCGAGACCGCCCTCGTCGCCGTGCTGCCGATACAGCACGAGGAGCTCCTGCAGGAGCAGGGGCAGCGACCATCCATCGAACAGAATGTGATGGTTCGTGAGCACCAGCCGATACCGATCGCGCTCGACACGGATCAAGGTGAAACGCATCAGCGGCGGCTCGCCCATGTCGAAGGGCCGCGCGCGATCCTCTTCCAAAAGACGCGCCAGCTCGTTGGGACGCATGGCCGGGTGCAGCGCAGAGAGATCGTGCTCGGCCCAGGCGAGGGCCGGCTTCGCCGAGAGGATCTGCACCGGCTCCTCGAGGCCGGCCGTCCAGAAGCCCGCGCCCAGGTTCGGGTGACGGCGCAGCAACGCCTGCGCCGCCCGCTGCAGCCGCGCGCCATCCAGGCTGCCCGTGAGGTCCAGGGAGAACTGCACGGCATACACATCGGGCGCTTCGCCGTCGTAGAGCGCGTGGAAGAGGAAACCCTTCTGCAGCGGGGAGAGCGGCAGCACCGCGGTGAGATCTGGCCGCGCGTGCTCGAGGTGCTCGATTTGTTGCTGCGACAACGAAACGAGCGCGAAGTCCGATGGCGTGTAGCCGCCCGCATCCGGTTGCGCCGTGTGGGCCACCAGCGCATCGAGCGCCTGGAACCACGCTTCGGCGAGCTCGCGCACGTCGGCCTCGGAGAGGAGCCCCTCGGGGTACGACCAATGCGCCGTGAGGTGCGGACCGTTGTCGTGGTCCAGCGTGACGGCGTTGACCTCGAGCGCGTGCCCGGCCGGCATGTCCGCGTCCGAGCCGCCGCTCAAGCCTCCCGCTTCGGGGGCGGGCAACCAATCCGCACGCCGCGCCACGGCGGGGAATCGTCCGAGGTAGTTGAACCCGATTTGCGGGGACGCCGCGCCCGCGAGCCGCGTGGCCGCGTCCGGGTTCAAGTACCGAAGAATGCCGAAGCCAATGCCGCGATCGGCGATGGCGCGCATCTGCTCTTTTACGCGCTTGAGCGCTCCGCCCATGTCCCGCAGCGGTTGCGCGACCGCGCCCGGATCGAGGCGAACGGGGAACGCACTGGTGAACCAGCCCACCGTTTGCGAAAGATCCGCACCGGGGACGATGTCCTCGCGGCCGTGGCCTTCGAGCTCGAGCAACACGTCCGTGCGATCCGTGATGCCGCGGCGGCGACGCCACTCGGCGACGGCCACCGCGAGGCCGGTGAGGAGCACGTCGTTGATCCCGGCATGAAACGCGGAGGCCACCTTGGTGAGAAGCGGCGCCGTTCGCTCCGGCGACATGGTCAAGCTGAAAGCGCGCGACGAACCCACCGTGTGCCGCGTTGGATCGAGCGGCTCGCGCGTGAGGCGCGGATCGGACGGCTCGAGGATCGCAGCCCATGCATCGAGCTCGCGCACGCGGGCCGGGCTGGTGGCGAGCTCGCGAAGCCTCAGCGCCCACCTTCGGAACGACGTGCCCACGGCCGGAAGCTCGGGCTCCGTTTGGCCTTGCGCGATGGTTGCCCATGCGCGCGCCAAATCGGCCACGAGGATGCGCCACGACACGCCGTCGACCACGAGGTGGTGCAGCACCAGGAGCAGCCGCCCGGCCTGCGCGGCGCCGGTGTCGAACCACACCGCCTGCAGCATGGCGCCGTTCTCCGGCGCCAACCGCGCTTGCGCGGCCTTGGTCTGTGCGATGATTTCCGCTTCGTGGATGGCGGTGGTGCGAACCACGGCCAGCGAGACCGGCACCTCACCGCGGTCGGCGATGTGAAGGCTCCACGCATCCTCGCTCCGCGTGAGGCGCATGCGCAGGGCATCGTGATGATCGACGATGGCCTGCAAGGTCGCGGTGAGTGCCTCCTCGGTGGCGCCGGGCGGAACCTGCAGGAGCATCGCCTGGTAGAAGCCGTCGATCGGCCCGCCGCGCTCGCGGATCCAATGCATGATCGGCGTCAGCGGCAGCTCGCCGATGCCGTCGTCCGCTGGAACGAAGCGGTCGAGGGCTTCCGTCGAGCGCGCCATCTCCGCCAAGGCGGCGACCGTTCGCTGCTGGAAGACGTCGCGCGACGTGAAGACGAGGCCCGACGCCCGCGCACGGCTGACGAGTTGGATCGAGAGGATGCTATCGCCGCCGAGCTCGAAGAAGCCATCGTCGATCCCGACGTTGGGAACGTGCAGGACCTCGGAGAATAGATGGCAGAGGATGCGCTCCTGCGGGGTGCGCGGGGTGCGGCGCGACGTGCGCGCGCCGAGGCTCGGTGCGGGAAGGGCCTTGCGATCGACCTTGCCGCTCGGCGAAACGGGGAGAGCCTCCAGCGCGACGAAGGCCGTGGGGATCATGTAGTCGGGCAGCGACTCGGCCAGGTGCGCGTGAAGCTCGTCGACGGCACCCGGATCGCGCACGACGACGTAGGCCACGAGGCGCTTGATGCCCGGCGTGTCCTCGCGTGCGACCACGACGGCTTGGCGCACGTGCGGATGGCGCGTGAGCGCGGCCTCGATTTCGCCGACCTCGATACGGAAGCCGCGCACCTTGACCTGCCCATCGGCGCGTCCCACGAAATAAAGCTCGCCGTCCTCGGTCCAGCGCGCGAGATCGCCCGTGCGGTACATGCGCGAGCCTGGCGCGCCGAAGGGATCCGGCACGAAGCGCTCGGAGGTGAGCGAAGGCCGCGCGAGGTAGCCGCGTGCGAGGCCTTGGCCTGCGATGTAAAGCTCGCCCGGAACGCCGACGGGCGCGGGGCGCAGGGCCGAGTCGAGCACGTACACGCGCGTGCCGAAGATGGGCCGGCCGATGGGCGGCGAACCCGACGCCGGCGCGAGCTGGCCGCTCGTGGTGGCCACCACCGTGGACTCCGTGGGACCGTAGGCATTGACCATGCGGCGGCCTTTGGACCATCGGTCCACGAGCTCCGCGGAGCAGGCGTCGCCTCCCACGATCAGCGTCTCGAAATCCGTCAGCTCCGCCGCCGCCGACTCGGGCACGCTGGCCAGCGCCGCCGGCGGAATGAGCGCGTGCGAGATACGCTTTTCGCGCAGCACCGAGGCGAGTGCCTCGCCCGCCAGGGGGCCCGCCGGGGGAACGACCAACGTGGCGCCGCGTGCCCACGCCATGCAGAACTCGAGCACCGACGCATCGAAGCTGGGCGACGAGAAGCAGAGAACACGGCTGCGGGACGTCACGGCAAAGCGCTGCACTTCGGCGGCGGCAAAGCTGCCGAGGCCCGCGTGGGTGACGGCCACGCCCTTGGGCCGGCCGGTGGAGCCCGAGGTGTAGATGACGTACGCCAGGCTTCCCGGATGGAGGCTCACCGCGGGCGCCACGTCGGACGTGCCCACCGCGGTCAACCCTGCTGCGTTGAAAGTCGGGCGCGGCAAGGCGCGCACCTCCGGGAAGTCGGCACCCGTGATCGAGAGGACCGGCTTCGCGTCGGAGAGCATGAAGTGAATGCGCTCCGCCGGATAATCCGGGTCGACGGGCACGTACGCCGCACCTGCCTTGAACACGGCCAACTGGGCGATGATCATCTCGGGCGAACGCGGCAAGAGCACCGCGACCAGGCGCTCGGGCTCCACACCGCGGGCGATCAGCTGCTGCGCCAAGTGATTCGCCCGGGCATCGAGCTCGCGGTACGTGAGCGCCCCGCCGGGGAACTCCACCGCGAGGGCATCCGGCGTGCGCTGAACGTGTTCGCGGAACATGTCGAGCAGATTCGGGAACTCCTGGGGCGCGCGCGTGTCGTTGAACTCCACGAGGATGCGTTGCATCTCGGTGGGATTCAACGCATCGATGCGCCCGAGCTTTCGCGAAGGCTCGTCCACCAGAAGGGAAAACACCTGCTGAAGCTTCTCGGCCAGCGCCTCGACGATGGGCCGCTCGAGGCGATCCTCTCGGTAATTCAGGTGCACCTGGATGCACGTTCCGGGAACACCCACCACGCTCAGCGGATAGTGCGAGGCGTCCTGCGCATCGATGGCCGTAAGCTCCAGCGCCTCCTCTTGGAAGGGCATGGCGCCCTTGTCGAGGGGGAAGTTCTCCATGACCACCAGGGTGTCGAACAGCGCGCCCTGAATTTCCGACAGCCCCACGTGATGGTGCGCCATCAGTGCGGACTGGTCGTCTTGCACACGCGCAACCAATTCGCCCAGCGACTGATCGGCGGTGAGCCGCACACGCACGGGCAGCGTGTTGATGAACAGGCCGATCATCGATTCGACGCCGGGGACCTCCACCGGCCGCCCCGACACGATGGTGCCGAACACGACGTCGTTGCGGCCCGTCCACATGCCCAGCACGACCGCCCACGCCGCCTGCAGCATCGTGGCCAGCGTCACCCGGTGCTCGCGGGCCCGCTCCCGCAGGGCCGTGGAGAGCTCCTCCGACAGCTGGGTGACCACGCGCACCGGCATGAGCGAGCCCTTGAGCGGCGCATCGCCCGTGAGCCGCGTGGGCCCATCCAAGTCGGCCAGCGCCGTCGCCCACGCGCGTTTCGCGGTCTCGCGATCGCGGGTCGAGAGCCAGGTGAGGTAATCGCGGTACGGTGTGGCGGCGGGCAGATCGCGATCGTCGGCGCGCCGTTCATAGAGCGTGAAGATCTCGCGGAGCACCAGCGGCATCGACCATCCATCGAGCAAGATGTGATGGTTCGTGACCAGGAAGCGGTAATGGTCCGGTGAAAGCCGGATCAACGTGAAACGCAGCAGCGGCGGCGAGGCCATGTCGAAGCGCCGCGTGGCGTCTTCTTCGACGATGCGCGCGAGCTCGCGGGCATGCGCCTCGGGCTCCAGGTGCGCGAGATCGTGCTCCTCCCAGGGCAGGGGCGTCTGCCCGGGCACGAACTGCAGCGGTTGCTCGAGCCCCTCGACCCAGAAGCCTGCACGCAGGTTCGGGTGGCGATCCAGAAACACGCGGGTCGATGCGGCCAGGCGCGCGGCATCCAACTGACCCTGAAGGTCGAGCCGGAACTGCACCGTGTACACGTCGCGCCCGTCGTCGCCGCCGTCGTACAGCGCGTGGAACAAGAGCCCCTGCTGCAACGGCGAAAGCGGCAGCACGTCCACCGCGTCGGGCCGTGCCTCGCGTACGATGCGTGCTTGCTCCTCGGTGACCCACCGGGACGGGCCCGCGGGCGCGGCTTCTTGCACCGCGCCCGCGATGGCCGCCAGGGCCTCCACAGTGCGGTGTTGAAACACGTCGCGCGGCGTGATCATCAGGCCCGCGGCCCGGGCACGCGCGGCGAGCTGAATGGACACGATGCTGTCGCCACCCCGATCGAAGAAGCTGTCGTCGATGCCCACGTCGGGCACGTTGAGCAGGTTGGCGAACAGCTCGCACAGAATCTCCTCGCGCCGCGTGCGAGGTCGCCGCCGCGAAGCTGCGGAGGCCGCGAAATCCGGCGCGGGAAGTGCCTTGCGATCCAGTTTGCCGCTCGGGGTGAGCGGGAATGCATCCAGCACGACGAAGGCCGACGGCACCATGTACTCGGGCAGCCCCTTGGCCACGAAGGCGCGCAGGGCATCCATCTCGATGGGTTCGGCGCCGCTCGCTGGAACGACGTAGCCGACCAAAAGCTTGTTGCCCGGCCGATCTTCGCGCACCACGGCGCAAGCCTGGGCCACCGACGGATACCGTCCCAGCGCCGCTTCGATCTCGCCCAGCTCGATGCGGAAGCCGCGGATCTTCACCTGGTCGTCGGAGCGCCCGAGGTATTCGATCTCGCCGGCTGCGTTCCAGCGCACGACGTCGCCGGTGCGGTACATGCGCGAGCCCGGTCCTTCGAAGGGATTCGCGACGAAGCGCTCCGACGTGCGGTCCGGATGGTGCAAATACCCGCGCGCGAGTCCGCGCCCGCCGATGTAGAGCTCTCCTTTGACCCCCGGGGGCACCGGCTGCAGGTTGCCGTCGAGCACGTACACGCGCGTGTTCGTGATGGGACCACCGATGGGGGGCGGCGTTTCCTGCGCCGTCTCCTCCTCGGCCGCGGCATCGGGTTGCGCGTACCACGCGGTCGCGTACACCGTGGCCTCGGTGGGGCCGTAAATGTTGGCAATGCGGCTCGCCGGCATCGCCGTGCGGATCGCGCGCACCGTTTTGGCCGAAAGTGCCTCGCCCGCGAGCACCACCGTGTTGGCGCGCACGGCGAGGGAATCCTGCGCGAGCAGCTGCGAAAACACGGAGGGCACGCCGCTCACCAGGCTCGCGTTCCAAGGCTCGTTGCGGGCTTCGCCGAGCTCGAGCAGGTCGCGCACCACCTCGATGCTGCCGCCGATCATCAACGGGCAGAACATCTCGAACACCGAGACATCGAAGTTGAGCGACGTCGACGCCACAACGTGCGACAGATCCGAGGCGCCGAATTGCATCCGCGCCCACGTCGCCAGGGCGACGACGTTTTCATGGGCCACCACGACGCCCTTCGGTCGCCCCGTCGAGCCGGAGGTGTAAATCACGTAGGCCGGGTGCTCGACCCGCAGCGTCTGCAGGCGCTCGGCATCGCTCACGTTGGACGAGGAGTGCGCGGCCACCGCGGCCGCCGTGTGCAGATCGTCCAGAAGCAGGTGCGCCGCGTGCGCCGGCGGAAGGCGCTCGGACACCTCGCGCGTGGTCAGCACCACCTCGGGCTTGGCGTCGACGAGCAGGTACGCCAGGCGATCGGGCGGATAATTCGGATCGAGCGGAAGGTACGCCGCGCCCGCCTTCCACACGGCCAGCGCCGCGACGATCAAGTCCACGGAGCGCGGCAACGCCAGCGCCACGAACCGCTCCGGTCCCGCACCGCGCGCGATGAGTAGCCGCGCAAGCCGATTGGCCCGCGCATTCAACTCCGCGTACGACACATCGGGCCGCACGGCCACCGTTTCGGGGGTCTTCGCCACCTGCGACTCGAAGAGCCGCGGCAACGTGAGATGCGGAATCGGGCAATCCGTATCGTTCCACTCGATGAGCACGCGCTGCCGCTCGGCCGGGGTCAGCGCCGCGTTCTGCCCGACGCGGCCCACCGGCTGCGAAGGATCGGCCACCACGTCGGTGAGCACGCGAACCATGCGCTCGGCAATGCTCTGCACGACGTCCGGCTGGAGCACGTCGGGGCGGTAACCGAATCGGAATTCGAGCCGCGGCCCCGGCAAGGTGACCATGGTCAGCGGGTAGTGCGTGGCATCGCCACCGTCGAAGTCGGTGATCTTCGGATCGCCGTAGACGCCGCTCTTCGTCTTCTCGTCGATGGGGTAATTCTCGAAGACGGCGAGGGTGTCGAACAGCTCGGCCCCGCCGGTGAGGCGCTGGATCTCGGTGAGGCCCAGGTGCTCGTGGGCCATCAGCTCGGATTGCCGATCTTGCAGGCGCGCGAGCATGTTCGAAAGCGGCTCCGCCGGATCGAGCCGCACGCGCACGGGCACCGTGTTGATGAACAAGCCGACCATCGACTCGACGCCCGGGATTTCCGGGGGCCTGCCTGCCACGGTGGTACCGAACACCACGTCCGAGCGCCCCGTGAGCCGGCCGAGAACGATGCCCCACGCGCCTTGCACGACCGTGTTCAAGGTCAGGCCGCGCCCGCGCGACTCGCGCTGGAGTTCGGCGGTCAGCTCCTCGGGCAATGCGATGCGCACCTGACCGGGCATGATCGGCACGCGCTTCGCGTCCGCCGGGACGAGGAGCGTTGGCTCGTCCACGCCGGCGAGCGCCTGCGTCCACGCGGCCTCCGCGGCCGAGCGATCGCGCGTGGAGATCCAGGTGAGGTACTCGCGGTACGGCGTCGGCTTGGGCAGCTTGGCATCTTCGCCCGCGGCCGTGCGGTACAGCGCGAAGAGCTCCTGCAGCAGCACCGCGGTCGACCACCCATCGAGCACGATGTGATGGTTCGTGAGCATCAATTGATGCAGCCCTGCCTGCATGCGAAACAGCGTGAAACGCAGGAGCGGCGGCTTGGCCATATCGAACCGGCGCGCGTGGTCTTCCGCGACGAGCCGGGCCAATTCGGCCTTGCGGGCCTCGGGATCGAGCGCGGAGAGATCGTGCATCGTCCAGGGAAGGTGCACCTTGCCCGGGATGAACTGCGCGGGCTGCTCGAGTCCGTCGACGAGGAAGCCGGCCTTGAGGTTCGGGTGCCGATCCACGAGCGCGCGCGCAGCCGCCTCCATGCGCGCCACGTCGAGCTGCCCGGTCAGCTCGAGGCGGAGCTGCACCGAGTACACGTCGGGGCCGCTCTCGTTGTACAGGGCGTGAAACAGGAGCCCTTTCTGGAGCGGCGAAAGCGGCAGCACGTCCACGACGTCGGGGCGTGCGGCGCGGATCACGTGCATCTGGTCGCCGGAGGCGAAGGCAAGGGGATCGCCGGATGCGTTGTCGGAGGCTTGAACGACGCCCGCGATGGCCGCGAGGGCTTCCACGGTCCGATGCTGAAAGACGTCGCGCGCGGTGATGACGAGGCCCGCCGTGCGTGCACGCCCGACCATCTGCAGCGAGCCGATGCTGTCGCCGCCCAGGTCGAAGAAGCTGTCGTCGATGCCGACGGCGGGCAGGTGCAGCAGCTCGGCGAAGAGCCGGCAGAAGACCTCTTCCTGCGGGTTGCGCGGGCCACGCCGCGAGCTGCCGGCGCCCAGATCCGGCGCGGGAAGGGCCTTGCGATCGAGCTTTCCGTTCGGAGAAACCGGCAGCGCCTCGAGCACGACGAACGCCGAGGGCACCATGTAATCGGGCAACGATTCGGCGAGGTGGGCACGAAGCGCGTCGGCGCCGGTCCACTCTTGTTTCGCTTCTTGCTTCGCTTCGGCCGCAGGAACGACGTAGGCCACGAGCCGTTTGAGGCCCGGCGTGTCCTCGCGGACGATGACCGCAGCCTGGGCAACCTCGGGATGGCGCGTGAGAACGGATTCGATCTCGCCCAGCTCGATGCGGAAGCCGCGGACTTTCACCTGGTGGTCGGCGCGACCCGCGAATTCGAGCTCCCCGGCCGACGTCCAGCGCGCGAGATCGCCCGTGCGGTACATGCGCGCGCCCGGTGCGCCGAAGGGATCGGCCACGAAGCGATCGGCGGTCAGCCCGGGGCGGGCGAGGTAGCCGCGCGCAAGGCCCTGGCCCGCGATGTACAGCTCGCCCGCGATCCCGATGGGGGCAGGTCGGAGTGCGCCATCGAGAACGTAGACCCGAGTGTTGACGATGGGCCGGCCGATGGGCGGGCTGCCCGCACCGCTCAGCGGTTCGCTGGTGGTCGCGACCACGGTGGATTCGGTGGGCCCGTAGGCATTGACCATGCGCCGGCCTTTGGACCAGCGGGCCACGAGCTCGCCGGAGCAGGCATCGCCGCCCACGATCAAGGTCTCGAGCGCCGGCAACGTTTCGGCCAACGCGTCGGGGATGCTCGCCAGCGCCGCCGGCGGAATGAGCGTGTGCGAGATGCGCCCGTCGCGCAGCACGTTGGCGAGGTGCTCGGCCGCCAAGGGGCCGGGTGGGGGCACGACCAAGGTGGCACCCTGCGGCCAAGCCATGCAAAGCTCGAGGACCGACGCATCGAAGCTCGGGGACGAGAAGCACAGGATGCGGCTCTCGGCAGTGACCGCGAAGCGCTCGACCTCCGCCGCGGCGAAGCTGGCCAGGCCTGCATGGCTCACCGCCACGCCCTTCGGCCGTCCCGTGGAGCCGGAGGTGTAGATGACGTATGCCAGGTTGCCCGGCACGATGGTCACGTCGGGCGCAGAGTCCGATTCACCCACGCCGGCCAACGGCCCCTCGAAGTCCGCGTTCCAGATGGTCAGCGCCGGCTTCGCATCGTCGAGCATGAAGCGAATGCGCTCGGCCGGGTAATCGGGATCGATGGGCAAATAGGCGGCCCCGGCCTTGAGCACGGCCAACTGCGCGACCAGCATGTTGCGCGAGCGAGGCAGGATCAAAGCGACCACGCACTCCGGCCCCACGCCGCGCTCGATCATCCATCGTGCGAGGCCGTTCGCGCGCGCGTCGAGCTCACGGTGGGTGAGCGGCCCCTCGGGCGCCTCGATGGCGATGCGATCCGGGCTCGTACGTACGTGCGCACCGAACATCTCCGTCAACGTCGCCGGGACGATGGATCGCGCCGTGTCGTTGAAAACAGTGAGCACGCGCTCACGTTCCGCGGGATCGGTCAGATCGATCCTGCCGACGAGCGCGCTCTCGTCCGCAAAGAGCTGCAGGAAGCGCGCTTGGTGGGCTTCCAAATCCTCGGCGCGGTAATGCGCCGGGTTCGCCTGGAACTCGAACACCAGGCGTCCATCCCCGTCTTCGTAAACGTGAATCGACAGATCCTCGACCGGGCCAAAGGCCATTTTGCGGACGGCCAGCGGCTGCCCGCCCAGACGCATGTCGTAGGCGGCCGGAAAAATGTTCACCATCGTGCCGATGAGCGACACGTCCTCGGTCACCAAATCGAGATCGCGCCGGAGGTCCTCGTAGCGGTAACGCTGATGGCGCAGCGCCAGGCGCATCTCCTCGGCGGTGTGCTCCAACAGATCACGCAGGGTCATGCTCGGGCGCGGCGCCAGACGCAGAGGCACCACGCTCGACACCATGCTGGGCACCGCGCGGGCGACCTTCGTGCGCCGCGTGGTCACCGGAAGACCGAGAACCACGTCGTCCGTACCGGTCATCCGATGTATGTAGAGTGCAACCATCGCCACCACGGCGACGGACCAGGGCACGCCCGCTTGGCGCGCCGTTGTTCGAAGCCGATCCATGACCGGTGCATCGGCATGGCAGGTGCGAGATAGCACCCCGCGTGCCGTCTTCGGCGGCCGCCCCGAGAGCGTCACCGCCGCAGGACGATCCGAAAATCGCTTCACGAAGTGCGCGCGGTCACGCTCGAACTCGCTGGAGAGGCGATACCGATCTTCGTCCTCGAGCAGGTCCTGCAATCCCGGCAACTCCGGCAATTCGAGCACCTGCGGCGAAGCTGGCAACTCCGGCGTGCCCTCTCGAAGCGACGCGTAGGTCTCGATGACCCGCTTCACCAGCAAGCCGAATCCGAATCCATCGAGGACGATATGGTGACAACGCAGAAACCAGAAAAAGCGATCATGCGCGATTCGCAGCAGCGAAAACGCGAAAAGTGGGCCGGCCGTCAGGTCGAAAAGCGTGGCGAGATCCGCCTTCATCCACGCTTCCGCTTCGATAACAGGGTTGTCAGACGCGCTAAAATCGATTACGCGAAATGACCACTTCACATCGGATTCGATGACTTGGCACGGCCCCGACTCGGCGCGAACCACGTGCGTTCGCAGCGCTTCAACGTCGGCGACCGCGCGCCGTAGTGCGACTTCGAACCGCTCTACGTCCACACTTTCGCGAATGTCCAAGTATTCGCCGATGTTGTAATGGCGATTTTCCGGATCCAGCTGCTGGGCAAACCATATACCGGACTGAGCAAACGTTAATGGCAATCGACTGCGACCGAATTCCGACATCGCTTCGAAAATTCCAATCTGTTTTACGCAGCTAGGTCCCTCCCCAACTGCGAAACGGTTCATAGATGTATGGCCTGCACGGGACAGAACCGTCGACAAATCGCGTCATTGATGTGACGTTTCCCGGAAGAGCGGATCGTTTCAAGCTTGCTACTTCGGATCTTGCGCGGCGTGGCGTGTGGCTCCTAATTTCCCTATGCCCCTCGCCCGTGCCCGTCGTTCGCTCGAACACCTCCGCAATGTTGCTCTAGGTTCACTTCGTCTTTCAGCTCCATCCCTTCGTCTGCCTCACGAGTTGGCGCGCAATCTTTTCGAGGCCCAACTTCACTGCCGTCTCGTCGACATCGAGGCCCACGAGCTGCGCGCGCGCAACGAGGGTTACTACACCATCGCGAGTGCAGGACACGAGGGGAACGTTGTGCTGGGTGCGCTAACTCGCAAAACCGACCCGGCGCTGCTTCATTATCGAAGCGGTGCTTTCTTCTTGGCACGCGCCCGATCCAGTGAAGGTGTGGCTCCCGGTGTTTTCGAATTGCTGCTCTCGCTCGCAGCATCATCCGATGATCCGATCGCTGAGGGGCGCCATAAAGTCTTTGGCAGCATTCCGTGGGGTATTCCTCCGCAGACGAGCACCATCGCATCGCATTTACCAAAAGCCGTCGGTATGGCGGTTTCCATCGATCGTGCGTCGAAGTTGGGTGCCTTGGGACGATGGCACGAGGGAGCGGTGCCCACGACGAAGGACTCCATCGTGGTGTGTTCCTTCGGCGATGCTTCGTTGAATCACTCCACGGCGCAAGGCGCCATCAACGCGGCATCGTGGGCTGCGTACCAGCGCGTGCCTGTTCCCGTTCTTTTCGTGTGCGAGGACAACGGGCTCGGCGTTTCGGTGCGCACGCCGCGGGGCTGGGTCGAGGCGCGGATGCGCAGCACGCCGGGCATGACCTACATCGCGGCGGATGGAGGCGATCTCTCGGCAGCGTACGAAGCTTCCGAGCGCGCGGTCGTGACATGCCGCAAGACGCGCGCCCCCGTGTTTCTTCATTTGGGTTGCGAGCGCGTTTGGGGCCACGCGGGGAGCGACGCCGATCGCGAATACCGCGCGGCCACGGAAATTGCGACGGCAGAGCAACGTGATCCGGTCCTTCTCACGGCGCAATCGCTGCTCGATGCGGGCGCGATGTCCTCGGGCGATCTTCTCGATGCGATCGATCGGGCCGCGGAGACGGTGCGCGCCTTGTCGAACGAGGCGGTGAAGCGCCCCAAGTTGCGCACACGCGAGGAAGTCATGGCATCGATTGCTCCGTCGCAAGGAAATGCCGTAGCGGTCGAGGCGCGCCGCACGGACTATGCGTCGGTGGCCAACGATGGTGGCGGGCCCAAGACGCTGGCCCATGCGATCCGCGCGGGGCTGGCCGACTTGATGCGCAAGTACTCCGAGCTCGTCGTATTTGGCGAGGATGTCGCGGAAAAGGGCGGCGTGTATGGCGTGACGGTGGGCCTGTGGAAGTCGTTTGGCGCGGGACGTGTCTTCAATACGCTGCTGGACGAACAATCGATTTTGGGAATGGCCATTGGTGCTGGCCAAATTGGCCTATTGCCGGTCCCGGAGATTCAATTTCTGGCCTACGTGCACAATGCCGAGGATCAGCTGCGCGGAGAGGCGGCCACATTGTCGTTTTTCTCGGGGGGACGCCTCAAGAATCCCATGGTGGTGCGCATCGCGGGGCTTGGCTACCAAAAGGGTTTTGGCGGACACTTCCATAATGACGATAGCCTTACCGTCTTACGCGACCTCCCCGGCGTGATCGTCGCCGTTCCATCGCGCGGCGACGACGCCGTTCAAATGCTGCGCACCTTGGTGGCCGCCGCCCGCATCGACGGCCGCGTGTGCGTCTTCGTGGAGCCCATTGCGCTTTACCACACGCGCGATCTCTTTCCCGGCGACGGTGCCTGGAGCTTTCCCGTCCCTGAGCCGGGGCGCGCCATCGATGTGGGCGAGGTGGGTGTCTACGAGCCGGACGCGCGCGATCTCGTGATCCTCACGTACGGCAACGGTGTCCCCATGAGCCTGCGCGTGGCACGCTCCCTCGAAGGAAAGGGGATCCGCACCCGGGTGGTGGACCTGCGGTGGATCGCGCCTCTGCCGGAGGAGGCCATCGCGCGGCACGTGCGCGAGACGAAGGCGGTGCTCGTGGTGGACGAATGCCGTCGCTCGGGCAACGTGTCCGAGGCCATCGTGACCTTCATCGCGGAGCACGCCGATCTACGCGCGAAGCCGCTCGCGCGGGTCGCCTCGGCGGACTCCTTCATCCCGCTGGCGGAGGCCGCCAACCTCGTTCTGGTGCAGGAAAGCGAAATCCTGCGCGCCGCCTTGGACCTCGTGGGCGGCGGGGAATCAAAGGATGTCGCGCCGGGCCAGGTCGATGGCAAGGTCGTTGCGAATCCCGCACCATGATCGATGCGGCTTTAGCGCAAAAGGTGCACGTCGGCGCCGTCCATGGCGTAGCGGGCGTAGCGGAAGTCGCGGATGCCGACGATCGTGTCGCCTTGCCATTCCAGCAAAACGAAATAAAGCGGTCCGGCCGATGGATTCACCGCGTCGAGCACGAAGATGGCACCTTGGCCATCGACGAGGCCCAAGGCCAAACGCCAATCGTGTTGGAGTGAGTAGTTCGTAAAGTAGGGGGCTACCCCCGTTCTCCGCGCTTTGTTGACCACCTCGAGGCGAGCATCGTCCGCGCACATGTTGCGAACGGCGTCGAAGTCGCGCGCGTTGAAGCGGTCCACGTAAAGGGCGAGGCGTGCGCGCTCCGCTTCGGGCAGCGCGGGGAGGGGGAGGTCCTCGGGTTCGCCGGCGATCTCCCGAAGCCGTGTTCGGCCCCGGTGCAGGGCGGCCTTCACCGCGGGAACGCTCGCGCCCATCACGGTGCCGATCTCCTCCAGCGAATAGCCGAGCACATCCATCAAGATGACCGTGCTGCGCTGGGCCGCGGGGAGCCGCATGAAGGTGCGCAGGTGTTGGGCGGCCATTGGACGCGCGTCCGTGGCGGCGTTGGGGTCGATGCTCATGTCCGGATCCTCGTCGGCCAGGGCGGCGTTCTGGCGCGCGCGTCGGCGCAAAAAGTCCAATGCGGTGTTGTGCGCGATGCGAAAGACCCACCCTTCGACATGATCGACCAGATCCATCTTTTGAAAGCTCTCGACGGCTTTGAGGAGCGCTTCCTGCACCACGTCTTCTCCCGAGACGACCGAGCCGGTCATGCGCGCGCAGTAGCGATGCAGCTTGGGCCGTAGCTCATCGAGGAGTTGCTCGAACGATTCGAAAGGGGTGGTCATTCATTTACCTGAATCAGCAAGCGCGATCTTCGAACAGCGTCACGAAGAGAAGAAGAAACCGCCAGGACGCCAAAAGAGAGGCGCCAGGATCGCCAGGTGAACCAACAAGAAACTCTCATTTTGGGGGATTTATCGTTGGTTTAATTGGCGATCCGGGCGTCCTGGCGGTTTCCTTCTTCGGTTCGAGAATCGTGTTCGCCCATTGTAGACGTTGGGGCGGGGACGAAGGATGCGCGCCCCGCGAAATATTTTCTTCTGCGAATCCTTTGGCGGCCCGGCGTCGTCTCGTTTTCAGGAGGATTCATCATGGCAACGAACACGCACCCGCGGACCGCGTCCCGCGAAGAATGGCTTTTGGCCCGCAAGAAGTTGCTCGTCAAGGAGAAGGAACTGACGCGGCAGCGCGATGCCTTGGCCGAAGAGCGCCGCGCATTGCCCTGGGTCAAAGTCGAGAAGGAGTACACCTTCACGAGCCGCCAGGGCGAAAAGTCGCTGCCCGAGCTGTTCGCGGGGCGGCGGCAGCTTCTCGTGTACCACTTCATGTTCGGGCCCGAGTGGGAGGAAGGGTGCCCCACCTGCTCCATGGCGGCCGATCACTTCGACGGATCCATCGTGCACTTGGCCAACCGCGATGTGACCTTCGTCGTGGTGTCCCGCGCGCCTCTGGAGCGTCTACAGGCGTTCCAGAAGCGCATGGGGTGGAATTTCGAGTGGGTCTCTTCGAACGGGAACGATTTCAATTTCGATTACCACGTATCGTTCACCAAAGACGAGTTTGCCTCGGGCAGTGCGTATTACAACTACAACAACAAGGGATTTCCCGCCGACGAGGCGCCCGGGCTCACCGCGTTCATCAAGAACGACGCGGGTGAGGTCTTTCACACGTATTCGACGTTCGGCCGCGGGCCCGAGCACGTGCTCGTGCCCTATTCGTATCTCGATCTGATGCCCAAAGGCCGCGATGAGAGCGGGTTGCCGCGTCCCATGGCATGGATTCGGCATCACGACCGCTACGGCGCAAATCCATGAGCCTCCGGCGCATTGCGGCCTGCGTCGTCCCGGGGGGCATGTTGGCGCTGATGCCCAAATGCCCCCTTTGCGTCGCAGCCTATGTTGCCATGGCAACGGGCATCGGTCTTTCGATGTTCGCGGCGACCCTCTTGCAGTATTCGCTCATCGCCGTTGCCGTCGTGTGTCTCGTTTATTCGATTGCACACTATCTCAAGGAAAGAAAAGGTAGCTCGGGTGACTCAGTGGCCCAGGAGGGCCGTTACGGCTGCCATTCCGCACGCCGCGAGCGCCTCGCCCGCGACCAACCCTGATGCCACCGCCGCGCCGCGCGTGGACGTGGACCGCGGTGCAATCCGCGCCGCGATCCACGCCGCGGCGCTGCCGGCGAGCACGCCCGAGGCAAGCCCCCACGGCACCAGCATGCCGATGCCCAACGCCGGCGCCGAAGGCATCACCCGGCCGAAACGCCGCTCGAGCAACGCCAGCACCACGCCCACCGCCCCTGCGGCGGCCATCGCCATGACCATCGCATGCGGCATCGACGACGGACCGCGCGCCAGTGCCTCCGCGGAGGTGGCCCACGCCTCGCTCAAGGGCGAAACGACGCCGCCCGCATGCGCGGCCGCCAACAGCGGGTACGTCACACTGAGCGCGAGCGCGCCAATCACCACCCCGACGAGCTGCGCCACCGCCGTGGTGCGCGCCGAGGCACCGACGATGGACGCCGCGCGAAAGCTCTGCATCATGTGCTGCCCGCCATTGGGAATCGCTCCGCACAGCGCACCGCCCACCATGGTGCCGGCCAGGTTTCCCGGATCGATGGAGGCCAGCACCGCCTGCGCAAGTGTGGCCAGCGACAGCACGGGGGCCCAATTGGTCTCCCCGAGCACGCGTGTGCCGACCAGCAAGAGCGGTGCGGCCAATGCCACGCTGGCCAGGGTCATGGGAATCGATAGATGCAGCGCGAAGCCATCGATCGCGCAGAGCACCAGCAACGCGGCGCCGGCGGCCGCGATGGCCATGCGGTATCGCGCCAGCCTCTCGCCGCTCGCGCCTGCATGCCCCGAGGCGATCCCGCTGAGCATCGACGGCACCCGCGCAAGGGCGCTGGTGAGGCCGCCCGCCACCACCAACGCGGCCCCCATCCAGGGCAGCAGATGCGCCGGAAACGCATGCGCGATGGCGCCGCCCAGGGCCATGGAGAACGCCACGCGCAGGCCAATGAGCATCCCCGAGCCAATCCCGAGCGGGCTCACCGCCAGCGCCGCTGGCCGAAGAAACGTGAACCCCGAGGCGCACACGAACGACACGGCCAGCGCCGCGATGTCGCGGCGTCCATGCTGCGCGCCATCGCGGCGATCGAGCGCCAGCATCGTTTCGGCCGCGCACGCCCCGCCGGCAAAGGTCAGCTTCTCGTGCTCGATGAAGTGACGCCGCAGCGGCAACGCCGCGAGCACGCCGAGGGCTCCCGCGGAGCCGATCCACGCGAAGACCACCGGCGCGGATGGATGCAGCGTAAAACGACCTGGATCGCGCGCCCGCAGGATCTCGAACGCGGCGAGTGCGACCCCCATGAATGCCGTCTGCCCGGCCGCCACCCCCGCTGTGCATGCCACGTGGAGCGACGTTCGCCCGGAGCTGCCCGTCGCGCGCAAGACGACGAAGCCGAGCAGCGTCGATACGATCGACACGTTCGGTCCGAAGCCGAGACGCAAGGTCGCGTAGGGAAACACGACCCCGACAACGGCAGCGACGATGGCGGCGGCCGCGAACTCGCGCGGCCGCATCGTCATGGTTTGGTGAAGCGCAACGTCATGCGATCGCTCTCACCGATGGCCACGAACTTCTCGCGATCGACGTCCTTGCCCGCGAACGACGGCGGCAGCGACCAGACGCCGTTCGGGTGGTCCGTCGTATCCTTCGGATTGGCATTGATCTCGGAGCGCGCCGCGAAACGGAACCCCGCGCGTTCGGCGAGCTGGCGCACGTAATCCTCGGGCACGTAGCCGGTCTTGTTCATCGCTTCGACGGTCATGCCAGGCTTGCCGCGGTGCTCCTCGATGCCCAATACGCCGCCCGGCTTCAGCACGCGGAAGGCCTCCGCGAAGACTTTGTCGGCGAAGCCGTCCTCGATCCAATTGTGGATATTACGAAACGTGAACACGAAGTCGTAGCTCGCGGCCTGCCCGAAGTTCACGTTCGGCGTAGCGATCTGCTGGCGAGCCACCTTGCCGAACACCTCGGGGTTCTTGTCGAGGCGCGCGAAGAGCTCGATCGTGCCCTTGGTCTGGTACGCCTTCGGATCGCCGTTCGGGTCGAAGTTCGTGATGGTGAGCTTTCCGCGTTCCGCCACCACCGGCGCGAGAATGGAGGTGTAATAGCCGCCGCCCGGCCAAAGCTCGAGCACCGAAGCGTCCTCGCGCAGGCCGAAAAAGGACAGCGTCTCGGCCGGATGCCGTGCGTCATCGCGGGCGCGCTCTTTGTCCGTGCGCACCGTGCCGGTGAGCGCCCCGCGAATCTTGGTCTCGGACGCAGCCGGTGTCGCGGTGGCGGTGGTGCCCGTGGTCGTCGTCGCCGGCGCACCCGCCCGCGGCTCGGACGCACAGGCGGTACAGCCCGCAAGAACGGCAACTACGGCTGCTGCTGCATCGAATCGGAATTTCATTTGAAGGCCTCCCATGAGCGCACTTTGAGCGCACGCAGGGGCGTGGGGCCATGTGCCGAAAGTCATGATCCGGGTGGGGCCCCCACGATCGTGACTTTTGGCACATGTCCAGCCGTTCACACTGGACTACACTGCTCTTTATGCGCATAGCGCGAACCCTGCGCATCGTCGGTTACCTGCTCCTCGTCGTCGTGGCGATTCCTACGCTGATCGATCGCCACATCCACTGGGACATCGAGCTTCTGGGCTGGGGCGTGGCCTACCTGGTCTTTGTCCTCGCCTTTCACGTTGGCTCCGCGGCGCCGGAGAGCGCTCGGCGCCGGCGTATTGGCGGGCTACTGCTCATGACGCCGGCGATGCTCGCGATGGCCGCATTGCAGCCGTGCCATTTTGCGTCGCTCTCGCTGGTCATTGTCGCGGCGCAGGCGGCGCTGGTGTTGCGGCCCGGCGCGACGATTGCTCTCATTGCCGTGCAGAGCTTGTTGCTGACGTTTGCGATCGTGTGCACCCGCGAAAATGGGCCCGATCTTCGTGAGAGCCTCTCGAGCGTCATTGCCTTTGGCGCGGGCGAGGCCTTTGCCGCCGTCGCCGTGTACGCGGCCCGGCGCGAGGCCGAGGCGCGCAACGATCTGGCGCGCACCAATGCCGAACTGCGCGCCACGCGCTCGCTGCTGGAGGAGACGAGCCGCGTGAACGAGCGCACGCGCATCGCGCGCGAGCTGCACGACGTGTTGGGCCACGACTTGACCGCCCTCGGGCTGCAGCTCGAGGTGGCGACGCACGTCTCCACGGAACGGGCGGCGACCCACGTGGCAAAGGCCAAGGACGTGAGCGCGCGCCTGCTGCACAACGTGCGCGACGTGGTGAGCGCGATGCGCGGCTCGCCGGGGCCGGATCTGCGGTCTGCCCTTTGCGCCCTCGTGGAAGACGTGCCTGGCATTCAGGTTCACCTGGCGATGCCCGAGGTGCTGCGCGTCGACGACGGCGCGCGCGGGCACTGCATCTTGCGCTGCGTGCAGGAAATCGTGACCAACACGATGCGCCACGCCGGCGCGCGCAATTTGTGGATTCACATCACGCAGGGCGACGACGGCGCCATCACCGTCGATGCCCGCGACGACGGCACGTGCCCCGGCGGGGTGGTGCGCGCGGGCTCGGGCCTGTCGGGCATGCGGGCCCGCCTCGAGGAGCTCGGTGGATGGCTTCGCGTGGCCACCGAGCCTTCGCGTGAAGTGGTGGTGAGCGCGTGGCTTCCGGCGCTCTCCGGCCTGAAGGAGAATGCGTCGTGATCCGCGTGGTTTTGGCCGATGATCACACCTTGGTGCGCGAGGGGATCCGCACCTTGCTCGCGCTGGTGGACGACATCGTGCTCGTGGGGGAGGCCGGCGACGGTGAGGAGACGTTGCGCGTCGTCGCCGAGGCGCGGCCCGATGTGTTGCTCTTGGACATGCGCATGCCGAAGGGCGACGGTTGCTTCGTGGTGACCGAGCTCGCGCGGCGCGAGATTTTACCGGCGACGTTGATCCTGACGACCTTCGATGACGACGATGCGGCCATCGAGGTGGTTCGCGCAGGGGCGCGCGGCTTTTTGCTCAAGGATGTCACGTTGGATCGCCTGGTGGCTGCCGTGCGCGAGCTGGCTGCGGGTGGCACCATGATTCACCCCGCGCTGACTGCGCGGGCTGCGCGCGAGCTGGCGAAACCCGCAAGTCCCGCCGCCGAGGCCACCGAGCTCACGACGCGCGAGCGCGAGGTGCTGCGTCTTCTCGCGGCGGGTTATTCGAACCGCGAGATCGCCAAGGCGCTCTTCGTGGCGGAGGGCACGGTGAAGAACCACGTTTCGAACATTCTGACCAAGATGGGCGTGCGCGATCGCACGCGGGCAGTCCTCAAGGCCGCGGAATGGGGCGTGCTCTGACGATGACGATGACGGTGGACGCCGAGTCGCTCGCCCGCATCGCGGCGGAGGGTTGGCCTGCTCTCGAGACCGAGCCTCTCGGCGACTGGCTGCTGCGTGCCTCCTCGGGGTTCACCCGCAGGGCCAACTCCGTTCTTGCCCTCGGCGATCCCAGCATGCCCCTCGAGGCCGCCCTCGCGCGCGTCCACGCGTGGTACGCCGCACGCTCGTTGCCTGCATATGTGCAGCTTTTTCCCGGATCCGCCCTCGACCACGCGCTCGCGCACCGCGGCTGGACCATCGAGGCCCCCGTGGCCGTCCAGATTGCGCCCATTGCGAGCATCCTCGAGAAGATGGGCGCTGCTTCCGAAAGCGACTCGGCGGAGGTGAGGGACGACGTCGACCCTGCTTGGGTCGCCCGGTACCACAAAGCCGGCGCCCTGCACGAACCCGCCCTGCGCGTCCTCCGCGGAGGTCCGCGCGTCCTGTTTGCGTCCATCCGGGGTGACGACCCTGCGCGCGCCCGCGCCATCGGCCGATGCGTTCTCGTGGGCGCGTGGGCAGGCTTTTCGGCCATCGAGGTCGACCCTGCCCACCGCCGCCGCGGCCTCGCCCACGCCATCATGCGCGCGCTCCTCGAGCGCGCCGCCGCGCACGGGTGCACGAACGCGTACCTGCAAGTCGAGACCGACAACACCGCGGCGCTCGCACTCTACGAGCGCCTGCAGTTCGTCACGCACCACCATTACCACTACAGGCGAATGCCAATAGCCAACTCGACGTCGATGCCCTGAGTCGGCGCGCACCCACATGTGGCTTCCCCGCCCGTATCATCGAAGACGGTGGGGCACCCGCAGGCGTTCAATTGACATAGCTCGCGGTACGTCACGCTTCCCGTCGTACCAGGATCGGGATCGGGCACGTGATTGCTGGGCGAGCCGACCACGATGGTGTCGCATTGGTTGTCGAGCAAGCCAGCTTGAGCACACGCAATGAAGCGGTCATTCTGCTGAATCGTCCAATCCGACATGTTGAGGACGATGTAGCCGGGGCAGCCGCGGTATTTGCAAATATCGGAATACGTGCTGTTGCAGCGCCCCAAAATCACCGGATCGCACGTGAGGTACGGGTCTTTCGCAGGGCAATCCTCGTTGGGTGTGCTTGGATCGTAAGCGGTATTCCACCACGTGCCGCTGCAGTCGTCGGGGAACGGGGGCAGTGGGCACGCGATCGTGTCGGGACAATTCTCCAGGGTGATCGGCTCCGCGACGCGGCCTATGCGCTCGCCCTCCGGCGGCGATGATTGGCATGCCGCCACGGCAAGCGGAACGAGCCATATCGAAATACCGAATTGCGCAGTACGGGTGTTCATGTCCGCGCCTCCTTGCAAGGCTTCGCCGCCTTGCAGGGCCCGGACCTCGGGTGAGCGCTAGGTGGACTCCTCGTCCGGTACGCCGCCGGCGCGGGCCAGGTCCTCCTGCTTCACCTTGTCGACGTTGAAACGCGAGGCGCGGTCTTTCATCGTGGCGAGCACGCTTTCGGCGGAGGGCAACTCGCCCTTGATCCAGCGCAGTGGATTGATGCGCGCCACCACGAAGGAGCGCAGATACGGGCTCGTGAGCCCCTTTTCCTTGAGGCGCGCCACGGCGGCGGCGACCTTCTCCTCGAGGGCGAGCGTCTCGGTGGCCAGGTGCTCATGCACGGCGATGGCGTCGTCCAGCGAATCGTCGGAGAAGCGCTCGAGCCGGCGCAAGATGGGGTGGTACGCGCCGCCGGCAAAACGGGGCTCGCGCTCGTAGCAGGCGCCGATGGTTACCAGCGCGGGGTCCTCCAGGTAGAAGGAGAAGCTCGATTCGGCGCGCGAGCCATCTTCCTCCAGGAGGCCGCGGTAAATGCGAATGACCTCCAGGGAGCGCTCTTTCAGGTTGTGCGCCTTTTCCGTGTTGAGCGCGAGGATCTGCCAGGCGACCTCGCGATCGGCGACGACCAGCGCCGTGATGGCTTTCGCACCGAGGCGGCGCATGGCTTCCAGGCGATGGCGGCCATTGGGCGTCCAAAAGCCTCCCGTGGAGTCCGGCGCCGTCACGGCGATCACCGGATCGAGAAAGCGTCCGGTCTTGACCAGCACCTCGGCCAGTCGCTTGTGATGCGTGTCCGACAGATCGCGCTGGAACGGCGTGGGCTCGATCTTTCCGATGGGCAGCACCGCCAAGGCCAGCGCGCGCCCGCCCAGCGGATCCCGGTAGGCCGCGAGCACCGAGCCGCCTTCGTCTTCGATGCGGGCGCGGATGGGCGCGAGCTCCTTCGGCTCGACGTCGTAGAGAACATCGCTCGGCTGGAGCCCCGTCGATTCCGCCGGGGCTTTGCGCGGTGTTTTCCGCCGCGCCGGAGCGCGCGTGGAGGTCGTCGCCTTCTTCTTCGCGGTCGTCTTCTTGGCGGCCATGCCGCCGATGCTACACGTCCCGCGCCTACGCCGCGAGCAGGCGGCGCACCTGAGCGGGGGACGTGAACACCTCGGCCTGCATGCCGGTTTCGCGGGCGGCGCGCACGTTGTTCTCGTTGTCGTCGATGAAGATGCAATCGCGCGGCTCGACGCCGAGGCGGGCGGCGGCGATGCGGTACGCGTCATGGTCTGGTTTGGCCACGCCGATTTGGCACGAATACGTGCGCGCGTGGAAGCGTGAGAGCCACGACCCATGCTTCGCCTCGAAGACCGGTACGAGGTCCTCGATGATGTTCGAGAGCAGCCCCAGCTTGCGGCCTGCCGCGGAAAGGTCGCCGAGCAAGTCCACCATCGTAGGGTCCACCCCCGTCCAGCTGGCGAGGTCCGCATCGATCAACGCCTTCACGGTGGCGGCGTCGTAGTTCACCCCGAGACGCCGGCCCATCGTCGCCCAGTAGTCCACACTCGTTTGCCCCGCGTCGTAAGGCTTGCGCAGCGCCCAATACGACTCCCAGAACGTTCGTGGCGGCGCACCGGCGAGCCGTTCCAGGCGCTGCTTGTCCTCTGCGGATTGGTGCAACGCTATGACGCCGAACAGATCGAACACGATGGCTTGGGGCATGTTTTCGCCTGTAATCGGTCCGCCCGCACGGCGCAACCGTTGCGCCGCGACCATGAAATCAATGGTGAGCTCGCTGGCTTTTCGAGTTTCCCCTGTAACAAAGGTTCCCCTGGCGACATAACCGGTATGAGCCGTGAAATGATGCTCCAGACGATGCCCACTGCCTCCTCGGCCAAGGTGAACGACGCCGCGAGCGCCTCGCCGAGCTTTCTCGCGTGGGTCGCCTCGCTGGTGCACGAGCATCGCGGGCAGCTCCTGGCGTACGCACGCCATCGCGGCCTCGATGCGGAGGATGCACTCGACGCGGTGCAAGACAGCTTTACCTCATTTCTGACCCTGCCCGAGGCGCGTGCCCTTTCCCGCGATCGCGAGGACGCCATCAAGATGCTCACCGTCATCTTGCGGCACCACGTCATGAACCGGCGGAGCAAGCAGGCGCGCCACGGACGCGCGCAAATCCTCCTCGAGGCCCAGGCGGCCCACACGAGAAGCGACGACCACGATGCGCTCGTCGCCCACGCCGAGGAGCTTGCCCGGGTGCAGGGCTGCATCGTGCGCATGGCCAAGTTGCAACGCAATGTTGTCATGCTGAGCCTCCTCGATGAACAGCCGCACGAGGAGGTCGCGAAAATTCTCGGCATCTCGCCCGGCTACGTGCGCGTCCTCGTGCACCGCGCGCGCGAGCATATTCGTATGTGCTCTTATATCGACGAAGCGCTGTAACGATATGCGCGTTGGGTGCCGTCACTTGCTTACCGCGGTAGGCAGGGCCCCGCGACCAGGGTGTACTTGTGCGACGGCTCGCCATGAAGGGGATATTTTTCGAGCCCGCTGGACGGCGTCCAGCGCCAGAGAACGGAGCCCTTGTAGTCGGCACTCCATAGCGCGTCGCCGTCCGGAACGAGTCCGGTAGGGTCGAAGCCGGTGGCATCCCCCTGGATGCCCGAATGGACAATGAGGCGCTGCCCGTCCGTGTCGCCAATGAAGATCGTGTAAGAGGCACCGTCGTCCCTGCTTCCTTCGCGAACGAGAGGCCTGCCTCGATTGTCCAGGAGCCAGCCTACGGTGCCCCACGATTTCGTGAGCCCGTAGTCGTATTCGGGTGATTGGCTCGTCACCGGGATCGAATTTACGCGCGAGCGCGCCTTGTCGACCGAAGCCACCCCGCTGCTCGGGTCGATGAGCCATGCATCCTGGCGGCCGCCTCGGGCCGGAACGGTCGTCACGTGAATCCCGTCGGAGAGCCAGACCACGTCTTGAATGCTTCCCGCGTGCTGCCACAATTCGCGACTGCTGCCCGATGCCAAATCGTAAATTGCAAGACGGGATGATTTGTACCGGATCGTTTTGGTCATCAAAGGTTCGAAAACCACGTACGCATAGCGTCGGTGCTCCGGCTCGATTTGCGTCGAATTGACCGATAGCCATCGTTTCGCGACGGGATCATAGAGACTCGGCGTCCAAGCCTGGTCACGACTCATGGCGGAAAATGGCATACCCTTCGAGGTCGCATCGTGGTCCACCACGAAGTCTCCTTCGGGGATGGAGACGAAGCCTCCAAGCCGGCTCTCGACCACGATCGGCAGCCGACACGGCGGAAACGGCGGCGACACGGAAGTCGCATCGTTCTGCGACACGGGCCCTGCGTCGTTCTGCGACGCCGGCGTCGAGCGCGACGAGCACCCCATCGAGAGCAAGAGCAAACCGACGGAACGAACAAGTGAACGGGTCATCGTTTTCAGTCGAAGAATGCTCGCGCTTGCGACACCATTCCCGGATTTCACATTGCACGTCCCTTTGGCGCGTGGTGCATCCCTGAGTTCTCTCTCCTTGTAACGATCCGTGCGTTGCCGACCTAGGTTGGTATGAGCGACACGAAAGAGCCGACATCGAAAGTGGCCCTGGTGACGGGCGCCTCCAGCGGAATTGGACTCGGTATTGCGAAAGCGCTTTTGAATCGTGGTTACGGCGTCGTGGCCACGTCACGCCATATCTCACACGCGACGGCGCTTTCCGCGTCCGCGAAGCTTGCCTTGGTCGACGGAGACGTGGGCGACGTGAATACCGCATCGCGCGCAGTCGATACGGCGTTATCGCGTTTCGGTAAGCTCGATTTGCTGGTCAACAATGCCGGCATTTTCATCGGGCGCCCCTTTACCGATTACACCGACGACGACTACGCGAGGCTCCTCTCCACGAACCTCGCCGGCTTCTACCACATGACGCGCGCGGCACTTCGGCACATGGCCCCGCGCGCATCGGGGCACATCGTCAACATCGGTGCCTCGTTGGCGAGCCAGCCCATCGCGGGCATCCCCAGCGCGTTGCCCATGCTCATCAAGGGCGGCCTCGAAGCCGCCTCCCGATCGCTGGCCATCGAATACGCGGGCCGCGGCATCCGCGTGAACACCATCGCGCCGGGGGTCATCGACACGCCCATGGTTCCCAAGGACAAACAGGCAGACTTCGCCGGCTTGAGCCCCGCGAACCGCCTCGGCACCGTCGACGACATCGCCGACGCGGTGCTCTACCTCGATGGCGCTTCGTTCGTCTCGGGCGAGGTCCTGCACCTCGACGGCGGCGCCCATGCCGGCAAATGGTCCTAATCGTCCACGGAAGCGGAGCATCCGTTGCGATTTGACTTCGGCCGCCGATGCGATTCACTCCCGCCGTATGGGGATCGTGTCAAAACCGCCGCCGAACCCGCTGCGTCGCACGGGAATTTGGGCCATCGTCATGGGCGGGGTCGCCGTGGCCTTGGGCTTGTATTCATCCGTCGTCACGGAGCAGATGGTCGCATTGCCCGTCACGGCGATTGGTGTGCTGGCCATCGTTCGCGGAGCACGGACCTTGCGCGTGCTCAATGCCGTCCAGCTCGTGAACACCGCGTTGGACCGTGTGACGCGGGGGCATTTGGACGAGGCCGAGTCGATCCTCGATGCCGTTTCGACGCGGAGCGGCCCGTTGTTGCGCGTCATCGCGATCCAGCGCGCGCTCATTGCCTTTTACCGAGGTGATGCCCCCAAGGCCATCGAGCAGGCAGGACGGGCCATCGACGGTCGCTACGCGTGGTTGGAGCGTTTCCAAGAGAATGTCCAAGAGCTCAACGCCCGAGGCATTCGTGCGGTGGCGGCGGCCAGTTGCCATGACGTCGCGCAGGTCCGCGAGGATGTCCAGGCCATCCAAAATGCGCCGATGGCCAGCACCCAAACGCGTTCTCACGCCGTCTTGGCCGAGGCGATTCTCCTATTTCGAGAAGGCCGTTTCGACGAAGTGCGCGCGATGCTCGGCGCGAAGAGACGGCTTCTCCTGGATTGCGGCGCCCCGCGGCAGCGCGCCATCGTGCGGGCCATGCAGCGCTCGATCGCGGCGCGCGCGACCTCCGTCTATCGGGAGGCTGCCCGACGGGATGCCGCCCGAGGTGACGAGCCTTTGCTTGCAAGCTGGATCGCGTCGATCGTGCCCGGTGCAGACTCCTTTGCACCGGCGGTGGGGCCGACCGTGTCGTCGGCGCAGGCCGTCGGGGTCGACGCGCTCCGCACCGAGGAGGGTGTTGCCCATGCCGCTGCCGCCGAGCGCGCGGTAAAGCGTCCCCTCGTATGGGGTTGGAAATGGATCGGGCTCGTGTTGGGCGTCTTGGTCGTGATGATGGTCGTGCAGTTCCTTTCCCCGGCCTACCTGCCATCGAGCCCGCCCGACGAAGAGATAGGAACCGTCGAGGAGCCCTCCAATCCGCTGGGCCCATTGGTGGTCGCGGCGCTCGGGACCGCAGCACTCATGGCGCTCATCTCGGGTTACCGCCGGCACCAAGTTGGAAAACTCTCCCGCGCCGAAAGGCTGTGGGCGGATGGTGACGATACTTCCGCGGAGATGGCATTTCGGGACGTCTCGAAGACCTTCCTTCCCGGGATCGCGGCAAGTGCTCGGCTCTACCTCGCGCAAATCGCCCTACATCGCGCCGAGTTCACCGGTGCGATCGCCGAATGCGACGTGGGGCTCCACAAAGCGATGAACGATGCCGTCGCACGGCAATTGCTGGTGCCGCAGCTCCTGAGTGAGCGAGCCGCGGCGCTCGCCGCTTTGGGCCGCCATGACGAGGCCTCCGCCGCCGTCGGAAGCATCTCTCGCGTGAACGGCGCATATCCTCTCCTCGGCGCGGCGCAGTTCCGCGTGCGTTTGCTCCAAGCCCTCCGCCGCAACGCGCTTTCTTCCGCACGCGATCTCGCCCGGCAGCGCACTCCGGATCTCCCGCTACCGCTTCCCGCGGAGACGTTGGCCGACGCCCTGGCGGCCACCGATGACGAGCACCCCGAAGATGCGAAAGAGGCCCAACGCATCCTGCACGAGCTCGCGATGCATGCGGACCTTCGCAACTGGTTCGATGCCGTCTGGCCCAGCGGCGAAGCCCTTCTCCGTAGCGCCGTCAAGCGTGCGGAATTGCCCTCGTAAGGGGACTCTTTCGTCGCGACGTCGCGAGAAATCAGAGGCCGTTTTCGACCATGCGCAGCACGTCGACGCTAAAGACATTTGACCACCAGGTAATCAGGCCGCGGCCTGTACGTTCCGCGACAAAACGCCAACGAGCTCTGCGAACGGTCGATATCCGATGCCGGCGCCGACAATACCAAACGATGGTGGGTATTCCGGAATATCGGTTTCTTCCTATGCGGTATGATCGAGAATCTCGATTCACCATCGTCGCGGAGCCGATCGGACATCGTCTCGCCAGTTGTCGCCGTCGAACGAAATAGGCCGCGTGAGCCGCGAGTGCGATTTTTTCTGTCACCAAACCGCAGGCGTCTGCGTTGATCTGGTGAAAGAGAGGTCGCCTACATGGTTTTCCCCATGACTTCCACTCCTCCAAGCGTGGCCGCGTCGCACCACTCGGGGGGAGGCTATCTCGCTCCCCCGGGCGGCGCCGCGCTACCGCTCAGGGGCATACGCCTGGAGGCGGATGCGCGCGGAGGATTGGCCCGCGTGACGCTCGAGCAGCGCTTTGGCAATCCGCACACCGAGTCTTTGTCCGTCACCTACTCGTTGCCGCTGCCCTTCGATGCTGCCGTATCGGCCTTTTCCTTTCGGATGGGTGACCGGCGCATCGTCGGCGAAATCGAGGGCCGTAGCGCCGCGCTCGAGCGCTTCGAAGGGGCCGTCCTCGACGGTAAAACCGCCGCGCGGATTGACGAGGAGCGCTCGAACCTTTTCACGCAGCATATTGCGAATATCCCGCCGGGCACCGAAATCGTCGCCGAGGTGACCATCGACCAGCGCCTCGTATGGAACGAGGAAGGCGCGTGGGAATGGAGGTTCCCATTGACCGTTGCACCTCGTTACCTCGGGGACGAAGGGCGCCTCGCCGACAGCTCCGCCGTCACGCAGGTCGTGACCGAATCACCGCAAAGCACCGGCGCATCCCTCTCGCTGCGCATCCGGGATGCGTTCGAGGAAGCAAAGCTCGAATCACCCTCCCATCCCATTCGAATGGCCAATGCCCCGGGCGATGGCGTTCTCGTTTCGTTGCTCGATGACACCCGAGCCGCGCTCGATCGGGACCTGGTGGTTCGCTGGATCGTGACAACACCGGATGTCGGGTGCACGCTGGATGTCGGCTGGGCTGCCGTTCGGCACACGAAAATCCAAAGCGCCTTCGGGCTTCTGACCTTGGTGCCGCCCCATCCAACGAGCGTGCGCCAAATCTCGCGCGATCTCATCGTGCTGTTCGACACGAGCGGCTCGATGGCCGGGATGCCGCTCGAGCAAGCGAAGCGCGTCATCATTGCGCTCGTTCAGACGCTCACGGAGGGCGACCGCCTGGAGATGATCGCTTTTTCCGACGTGCCCCGCCGATGGCAGGAAGGCGCCGTCTCCATGAGCGCCGACGGGCGACGAAACGCCGTGCAGTGGCTGTCGCTGCTTCGTGCATCGGGAGGGACGGAAATGTACGAGGGCATCCACGAGGCACTTCGGCCGATTCGTCATGAGAGCCAGCGCCAGGTGGTCCTCGTTACCGATGGCTTGATCTGTTTCGAATCGGAGATCGTCCACGAGATCATGGCCTCTCTGCCCAGCGGAGCACGTGTGCACACCGTGGGGGTGGGCTCGGCGGTCAATCGCTCGCTCACCGCTTCCGCCGCACGCGCAGGGCGTGGCGCCGAGATCATCATCGGCTTCGACGAGGATCCCGAGGGCGCAGCGCAGCGACTCATTGCACGGACCGACGCCCCCGTCGTCGTCGACGTTGAAATCGCAGGTTCCGCTCTTGGGCAATGCGCCCCCGAGAAGGTCCCCGATTTATTTGCCAAGTCGCCCGTGCGTGTAGGCCTACGTCTTTCGACCGCAGGAGGCACGTTGGTCGTGCGGGGCCGCACCGCGACCGGCATCTGGGAAAAAAGCATCGAGGTTCCGGCCGTTGCTCATTATCCCGAGAACCGAGCCTTGCTCGCACTTTTCGGCCGTGAGCTCGTGGAGGATCTCGAAATGCGCGCGGCCGCGACGCTCGGAGACGCTACATCGATGAACGAAGCCATCGAGCGCGCGGGCCTCGAATTTGGAATTGCCACCCGTTTGACATCATGGGTTGTCATTTCCGAAGAAAAAAACGTCGACCCGCGAGCGCGCATGCGGCGCGAGCGAATTCCCCAACAGGTGCCCTACGGGATGTCCGTGGGAGTGCGCTCGTCCCTGGCGTTTGGTGCGTCCAGCCGCCCGGGAAAGACAATCCCGCTTTGCGACACGGGACCGCGCAACCTGCGAGGGACCCTGGTCGCGCGTCTGCCGAATATGCTCGCCATCGATGTGACGGTCGAAGGAGCCCCTCTCGATTGGCAGCCACCCACGGAGGTCCTGCTTCTCTTCCCGCCTGGCATCAACGAGCTGGTCAGCACGGGGTGCCATCTCCAGTTCACCACGACACCCGGCCTCGTGAAGCCAGGCATATCGTTTCGCCTCGCAGTCTTCTTCAGCGCTTCGGAGACTCGCGTGCCCAGGCAAATTCTTTTCCGTGTGAACGAGCAAGACATCACGGTCATGTTGTAATCCCATGCTGGATCTCGATATTCATTTATCCGCCATTCAATCCGGTGATGCCGATGCTTTTGGCCAGTGGCTTGCCGGCGCCGAGCGGCCCGTGCGCGAGAGCCTGCGCTCGTTCGCGGCGCATCTCGACACGGAGGCCATCGTTCAAGATGTCTTTTTGCGCGTTTGGGAACTTGCCCCGCGTTTCGAGCCCGACGGAGCTCCCAACGGGCTGTTTCGTCTCGCCCTTCGAATTGCGCGCAACCTGGCGATCAGCGAACGGCGGCGCCTTCGAACCGCGTGCGAGGATCCGGACGATCTCGAAGCGCGCATCGACGACACCTCGCTACCAAGCGTGCCCGATCCACTGCTTCGCCGCCTCATCGAAGATTGCCACCGCACGTTGCCGGAAAAACCAGCTCTCGCGCTCCGCGCGCGGCTCGAGACGGGCGGTAAAGAACCCGATCATGCGCTCGCCGTGCACCTGTCGATGCAGAAGAACACTTTCCTCCAGAACGTCAGCCGCGCGCGAAAGCTCCTCGGCGAATGCCTCGAGCGACGCGGTGTTCGCATCGCGGAGTTTGCATGAGCAGCCGCAACCCCGACATCGAGCTGCTCATCGAAGCGGTGACCACGGCGCGTCGTACGAAGGATCGAGACGGCACCTTGCGATTTCATCCGGCGTGGCACGACCTCGACGAAGCGGGGCGGCTCGAGGCCTTCCAACGCACTTGCGAGCTCCGCGTGCTCGAATCGCATCTCGATCCCCGAGGCCTCTCCACCACCGCGAAAGCCGTCCTCGCGCGCATTTCGTGACTCCGTCGTGGACCGCGCGGGTCACAATCCGTTTTCGACCATGCGCAGCACGCGTTCGGAGATGGCCTGCGTCAAATCCGTGTCGATGCTGCGCAGTGGGCCGTCGAGTAAAAGCATCGCAAGGCCATGCACCGCGGACCATGCAAGGAACTCGGCGCCGGGGCGGCGTTCGGGGGGGAGAACGCCCGCGTCCACGAGCTTGTCGAGCGCCGCGCCCAAGATTTGAAATGGCGTGAGGCCTCCGGGGCCCGCCATGTCCGGCGTGGTGGCCCGCTGCAGATCCTCGTGCACGGAGAACGCGGTGCGAAAGAGGCCGGGCTCCTTTTTCGCGAATGCCAAATAGGCCGTGCCCACCGCACGCAATGTCGCTTGCGCGATGTCGCTGCGGCTGCCCTCCGACGGCACCTTGGCCAGCTCCGCCTCCATGGCCTCGGCCAGCTTGGCCTGCGCCACGGCGCACACCGCGAGAAGCAACGCCCGCCGATCCGCAAAATGGCGGTAGGCCGCGTTGGGCGCGACCCCCACTTGCCGCGTGGCCTCGCGAAGCACGACCGCGTCCGGTCCCCCGCCACGCGCGAGCTCGATGCCGGCCTGCACGAGCGCATTGTGCAGGTCGCCGTGCCGATAAGTGCTGCGTTTTAACGTGGTCTTTCGCGGAGTTACCATTTGATGCTCGGTCTCGATGTGGACGCCGTCCACTTCGCGTGTCATTGTGAACGCCGTCCACAATGCAGCCTAGGAGGTTCGAGCCATGGAGTCCACGTTCCAGCCGGTAGCTTGGTCATCGGATCAGGTGCCGTGGAAGTACCATCGCCTCTCGCCGCGCGCGACATCGCCGGGCGAGCGGGCTCGATTGCGCGAGGCGTACGCGTGCTGGCAGCGCGTCTGGCGCGAGACATTTCGCCAACTCGATGGAACGGCGAGTCTTTTTTCCGACGACTTCACCCGCCAAGACGAGATTGGCGCGCTCTTTTCGGGCGAGGAATGCATCGGCCTGACCGCTTACCGCTTCATCGATCTTTCCGAGCCGTCGGCCCGTGACGATTCGTACTTCAAAGTGTGGCCTGGGGAGCTGCTCGACGAAGTTTTGGCCCGCGCCCTGCGCGTGTGCGTCGGCAGCAACCTCACGGTGGCGGAGGGCTGGCGCGGAAACTTGAACGGGCTCCGCGTGAGCGAGGTGCTGCTCGAGCTCGCGGTGCGGCGCTTTCAGGAGTCGGATGCCGACGTGATGCTCGGCACCATGCGCAACAACCGCGGCATGAACCGTGTGAGCTACCGGCTCGGGGCGCGCCCTCTGCGCGAACGCGTGGTGCACCACGGGGTCGAAGTCGATTTGGTCGCTTGGGGCCGGCCCCGTGCGCATTGCATCTGGTGCTCGGGCGCCACCACGTACCTCCACCAAGGAGTGGCTTATGAAAGCGTTGCTTGATTCGTGCGTTGCTCGACTCTCCGCGGACCTTCGCCGCTTTCCGTGGGAGAACGCCGATATGTACGGAGATTGGCTGGCGCAAACCTATTATTACGTGCGGCACTCGACGCGGCTTCTGGCTGCCGCGGCGGCCCGCTTTGCCCACGATGGCCTCGGGGATCGCTTGCACCTTCGATTCTCGGCGCACATGAACGAAGAGAAGCGTCACGAGCTTCTCGCCGTGCGGGATCTCGAGGGGCTAGGTCGCAGCCTGGCAAGCTTCTCCGAGCGTGCAGCGACGCGATGTCTCTACGAGCCGCAGTACTACAAGGTCGAACACGTCGAGCCGATGGCGCTGTTCGGATACATCCTCGCGCTCGAGGCCATGTCGGCCACGGCGGGACCTTCGGTTCTCACGGCCGTGCGCGCGGCGCATGCGCAGCCGTGCACGCATTTCCTACGCGTTCACGCCGAAGACGACGTCGAGCACGTCGAGAAAGCCTTTGCCGTTCTCGATCGCGTAGGCCCCACGGCGCGCCAGCACGTCGAAGAGAACCTGACGCAAACGACGTTTGCATACCTCGCGATGCTCGATGCCATCAAAGGCAATTGGGCTTGAAGAGCTTGCGCGTTCCTTCGTAATAAAACGGAGGGTCGCACGCGTCCTTGGGCGGATCCGCTGATCCGGATGCCACCGACGACGCCGACGCAGCCGGCGTCGCAGGATCCGCCGAAGCCGCCGCCGCGCCGTGTCGCCGCTTCCCGCGACGGGATGGAGTGGAAGCCGATGCCGCGGGCGGCGTTGGGAGAGGCGCCGTGGTGTCGGATGAGACACCGGTTACCACTTCCGTGGGGATCGTTGTCGATGCAGGAGTAGGCGCAGGTGCGGGCGACGCTGCCGCCGACGGAACCACCGCCCGCGCCTCCTTGTGCGGCCATGCGCGGGGCACGAAGACCACCAAGGCACCCGCCAACAGTGCGACCACCATCCATGGAAGCGCGGTGCGGAAAGGGCGAGCCGGTGTCGCCGTTGGGACGACGACGACCCGGCTCGATGAGGGAAACCCCATCTCGTGCATCGTGGTCTTCGACACTTCGAACGACCCCGAACGCGTCCGGACGCTGCTCTCCACCGACAAGAGAAGCTGCTGCCTCTTCACGAGGTACTCCGACGCCACCGCCTTCACCCACTCGGCAACCTCGAAGGTCGTCGCCGCGGGGCATGCCTCGAGCAGCGCCTTGCCCATCGCCGCCGCCGTTTCGAAGCGATCCTCCGGCCGCCGTGCCAGCGCCCGATCGAGCACGCGCTCGAGTGCAACGATGGTATTGCCGTGCGCCACCGTCCACGCCGCCGGGGTGAGCGCGAGCGCCTCGCGCAGGGATGGGATGTCGCCTTCGAGCACCGCGGCGAGCATCTGCACCTGATCGCGCGGTGTGCGCATGTGGCGATGGGCCACGAGCTCCCATAGCAAGATGCCCGTCGCGTAGATGTCCACTTGGCGCGTCGCGGGCTCGGAGCGCACCTGCTCGGGCGCCATGTATGCAACCTTGCCCTTGAGGACGCCCGCACGCGTGATGTGCGCACTGGAGCGTGCCTTGGCGATCCCGAAGTCCAGCAAGCGTGCGACGCCATCGGCGCTCACCAGCACGTTCTGCGGCGAAACATCGCGATGCACGATGTGCAGCGGCTCGCCCAGGCCGTCCTTCGTTTCGTGCGCCGCTTCCAAGCCCGCGAGCACGCCGGCCACGATGGCCACGGCCACCTTGAGAGGGATGGGCGCTCCGGCGGTGCCGCCTTCGTTTCGAAAGGCTTTGCTGCAAAGATGACTCAGCGGAACGCCGTGCACGTACTCCTGCACGAGCACGAGCTCGCCGCGCGCGGCCACCACGTCGAACACCGGCACCACGTTGGGGTGGTGAATCCGCGATGCGATGCGCGCCTCGTCGTGGAACATCGAGACGAAGTCGGGGTTCTCGGCAAACTGGGGATGCAGCCGCTTGGCCGTGACCAGGCGTTGGAAGCCCTGCGCGCCGAGAAGGTGGGCCAAATGGATGGTAGCCATGCCGCCGCGGGCGATGGGCGCATGAAGGACGTAGCGTCCCCCCACCATCTCGGGATGCTCCGAGTGCCCCCCCTCCTGGATGGGCGCTACGTCGACGAAGTCCTGATCGCTGGCCATCTTTCTCAGAGCATTTCGAAACGATTCCGAGAGCTTCGCGGTAGCCTATAGCAAGCTCCGCGTACCCGCACGAAAAACGTGAGGTGGCGCTTGCGATCGTGTCGATCGGGCGACGTGATGTTCGACGTCTCGATGACGCTGAACGGACGACGTACACACTCAACGGAGAAAACGAACATGCGATTCATGGTCATCGTCAAGGCGAACAAGGATTCGGAAGCCGGGGTGTTGCCGAGCGCGGAGCTGCTCGCCGCCATGGGCAAATACAATGAAGAGCTGGTGAAGGCGGGCGTGTTGCTTTCAGGTGAAGGTCTACAACCCAGCTCGAAGGGCGCGCGCATCCGCTTCGGGGCCAACGATCGCACGGTGATCGACGGTCCCTTCAGCGAGACCAAGGAGCTGGTCGCAGGCTTCTGGCTCTTTCAAGTGAAATCGCGCGAGGAAGCCATCGAATGGATCAAGCGTGCGCCCTTCGAAGAAGGCGCCGAGGTGGAGATTCGGCAAGTGTTCGAAGCCGAAGATTTCGCCCCGGTCGACCCGACCGGCGAGCTGCGCGACAACGAGGCGAAGCTGCGCGCACAGGTCCAGGCCAAGAAGTGACGTTCGCGCTTTCTCGGGAGGGCTGAAAATGCTCTTCTAAGGGGGCTGTGATAGCGTCGGACACCCACCGCACGATCAACGCCGTCTGGAGAATCGAGTCGCCGAGGCTCATCGCCGGCCTCGCGCGGATCGTGCGGGATGTCGGCCTGGCGGAGGAGCTGGCGCAGGATGCGCTGGTGGCCGCCCTCGAGCAGTGGCCCACGTCGGGCATTCCGGACAACCCGGGCGCCTGGCTGATGGGAACGGCCAAGCACCGCGCGATCGATTCGTTGCGCCGCAACAAGCGCATCGAGCGCAAGCACGAGGAGATCGGCCATCAAATCGAGGCCGAGCGCGAGCTCACCGTGCCGGACATCGAGGCGGCGATCGACGACGACGTGGGCGACGATCTGCTTCGTCTCGTCTTCACATCGTGCCATCCCGTGCTGTCGACCGAGGCGCGCGTGGCACTCACCTTGCGCCTGCTGGGCGGTCTGACCACCGAAGAGATCGCGCGCGCATTCCTCGTGCCCGAGCCGACGGTGGCGCAGCGTATCGTTCGCGCCAAACGCACCCTCGCCGAGGCCAAGGTGCCCTTCGAAGTGCCGCGCGGGCCCGAATTGGCCGAGCGCGTGTCCTCCGTGCTCGCGGTCATATACCTCATCTTCAACGAGGGCTACTCCGCCACCGCGGGCGACGACTGGATGCGGCCGGGGCTCTGCGAAGATGCCATGCGGCTCGGACGCATCCTGGCCGGGCTCATGCCGGATCAACCCGAGGTGCACGGTCTGATGTCGCTGATGGAGATTCAGGCGTCGCGCCTGGGCGCGCGGGTCGGACCATCGGGCGAGCCCATTCGGCTTCTGGATCAGAATCGCGCGCGGTGGAACCATATGCTCATTCGCCGCGGCCTTGCGGCGCTCGCGCGGGCCGAGGAGCTGGGCGGTGCCCTTGGTGCCTATGCGCTGCAGGCCGCGATTGCGGCGGTGCATGCGCGCGCAAAGACCGCGGACGAAACGGATTGGGCACGCATGGCGGGACTCTATGCGCAGCTTGCGCAAGTTACGCCTTCGCCCGTCGTCGAATTGAATCGCGCCGTGGCCGTCTCCATGGCCTTTGGCCCGGCCGAGGGCCTCGCCATCGTGGACGCGTTGATGCAGGAGGCGTCACTCGAGCGCTACCACCTCCTGCCCAGCGTGCGGGGCGACTTTTTGGAAAAACTGGGCCGCCTGGACGAGGCCCGCGCCGAATTCGAGCGCGCCGCCTCGCTGACGCGAAATGCGCGCGAGCGGGATTTGCTGCTCGAGCGCGCGGCCGCGACGACCCGGTCGAAGTAAACGAGGGACCCGATCGCGTTGACGCGGACTGTGCCACCCGCGACACGGGTGCCTCGCTCGCGATCCATGCGGCCCGCGAGTTTCTCACGGCGGTGCGAGCTTTGCTCTCCCACACACGAGGTGCACGCATGCGAGAACGTATCCCCTCGATGATTCCTTCCAGTGCGCGAGCGACGATTCTCTCGCTCGCGTTGGTGGCGCTCGGCGCCGTGGCCTGCAGTTCCAGCGCAGATTCTCCGGCTGCCATGGATGTGCGCCAAGACAGCCTCGCCGCGGTGCCGGAGACCTGTCCCGAGATCGAAGATGCACTCAAGGCTTGGGCCGCTTCGCACCGTAGCTGCAACGAGGATTCGGCCTGTGCCTACATTCCCGATTTGGATTCGGTGAACATTTGCGAAGTCGTCTCGCCCGGCAACGATCGCCCCGAGCTCGATGCGCTGCTGACGGCGTGGAAAGAGAAGGGCTGTTCGGCCGGTGGCATGTGCGGCCATGCCCCGGGCAAGGTCGCTTGCGAAAACGGAACATGCCAATGGAAAATGGACACGAGCTGCCAGGATTGCCCGGACAACCTGGATCCCGTGTGCACGACGCGCAATCAAAATGCCATCAACGAGTGCTACGCGAAAAACTGTTTGCACGATCCCGAGATCGCGCACCGTGGCTTCTGCGAAGACTCGGCGGAGTGCAAAGCGGCGAGGGGCACGTGCAACGAGTGGCTCTCGGTGGAGGATCCGCTATGCCCCGACGGGACGCGTTGGGAAGGGGCCTTTTGGACGCCCGAGGCCACGAAAGGCTGCGCGGGCGGCAACTTCCAGAATACGTGTTGCACGAAATGGTATCAGCCCTGCAGCTACATCGGCGGAACGATGACCTTGAGTGTGGACCCGTTCACGTGCCAGCCACCGCCCCGCGAACAGGGCGCCCCGTGGACCTGCCTTCACACCGAGCAGAAGACGTGCGTGATGCAGGCGAGCCTCTCGCAGCCGTTCAATCCCAGCGGCGACTACAATGCACACATTTCGATTGTGGCCAGGTATGGCAACAAGGTTACGGTGCGCGGTTTTCATTACGAGACCGGGCGCCGTTTCCGCTGCACGGGCAAAGTCTCGTACGACATTTCGCATGCGAGCGAGTGGTCCTGCGAGGCCTGCGACGGAAACGATTGCACGACCTGCACGGCGGAGCAGACGTATCTGTGTAGGCTTTAGCGCTTCCTTTTAGTCTTGGCCTCGCTCGAAACACTGCATGAGGAAAGGCTCGACGTGGGCAAGAAACTCCGAGGCGCGATCTTCGTGGCAATAGAGGCTCGCGCCTTGGATGGCGCGCAGTTCGGCTCCGCCCGCGAATTGGGAAACCATATTGCGGGCCTTGTCGATGGGGAAAAAGGGATCTTCCGTGCCCCAGACGAGAAGGGTCGGGGCGCGGATGCCCCGATGCACATCGACCAGCTTTTGGACGACGCCGAAGTCGAGGTACTTGGCCAAAAGCATCTGGCCCACGGTGGCTTGGTGGGAGTCAATCAGGGGGCGCAAGAATAGATCGTAAAACTCGCCCTCGATGCTGCGGGGATGCGTAAAACACTCGCCAAAGGCCAATCGCGAATGCCGAAATGCGCGCAGGCGCATGAGGATCCGCAACACGTGATTGCTGCCGGGTACCTGCGCGGAAAGGCGGTACGCCTCCAGGATGGGGGGCACGTGCCCTGGAATTTCCGTGTCGCCCAGCGCGAGGCCGACCACGCGCGGATCGTCTTTGGCCGCGATGCGTGCGGCCACGGCGCCGCTGTCGTGCGCCACGTACGCAAAGCGTGTGAGATCGAGGGCGTTCACCACGCGGCGCAGGCTCGCCGCGTGCTCGTTCAGGCCAATCGGGGCGTCTGGCATCGATTGCGTGTGACCGATGTGCGGCAGATCGATCAAATGGCACGTAAAGCGTTCGGCCAGCGCCGGCACGAAATCGCGGAAGGTGGCCGCGTGCAATGGCCAGCCGTGGACGAACAAGAGGTCCGGGCCGCGGCCAAATCGCCAATGGGCTATTTGGCTATGGCCAATATCGAGATAATCGTGCGGCTTGTTGCGCAGTTCGGTGCGTACCTCGTCGGCGGTGTACATGGTTCGGAGACGATGCTCCGACACCGGCCATTTGGCCATTACCTGCCAGGTAACGACGCGGCTTGACGCGGGGCAGGGCCCGGTGATTCCCTCCCGGCCATGGCTCCATTGGGTGCAATTGCGGGTAGTGCATATGAAATCGTCGGGCCCCTGGTGGGCCGGGCATTGCGTGCTTTTTTGACGACGTTGCTTGCTATGGCCGCGTTGACCGCCGTCATGGCCGCGGGCGCGTTTTTCGCCTCCGGCGGTGCGGCCGGTGCGGCCGGTGCATGGCATCGTTGGGCGATCGCGGTGCTCGTCGCGCTCGTGGCGGGTGCGGTTCTCGCGGTGCTGCTGGCCTCGAAGCGCGCCATTGCGATGGCCCTCGTCGAAGGGGCGAGCAGGTTTCGCTTGGCGGAGCGCATAGTACGCGGGGTATTTGCCAAGCTCGGTGACGGTCGCGTCGCGCAGGGCCTCGAGCGGTTGCCTCTAGCGGAGGCCGAGCATCGTCTCCGCGCCGCCGTCCAAGGGATGCTTGGCGAGCGCGCCGCACGGGGCGGCTTTTTCGCCACGCGCATTCACGATGCAGCCCTGCGCCAGGTCGAGCGCCTCACCTTGGCGAAGTTCCGCGAGACCCATGCGCGCACCGGTGGCGTTGACCTTGCCCTGGTGCGGGACGAGCTCGCGCAGCGGGCGGACGACCTTCTCCGCGACGCCATTTTGGATCGAGCGACGAAGCTGACCTTCCTGGTGGCTGCCGCATACGTTGCTGGCGTGCTCGTCGTTGCCTTTGGCGTTCGCGCGATCTTTTGAAACGAGTTGTCGATCGGGGTGCCCGCAGTTCGACGTCTCGAAAAAGGAGACACCCCCATGCTCGTGCAAAGAATGTGGTTGGCCCTGAGCTTGGTGCTGCTGGCAACTGTCGCGGGATGTGGCTCGAGCGATGACGACGGCCCGCCGAACGCGGATCCGGGCGCGGCGACTGCGAAATACGCCTCCGTAAACGGTATGCAGATGTACTACGAGGAGCGCGGCCAGGGCGCGCCCCTGGTGGTGCTCAATGGCGGGCTTTGCACGATTGCGTCGTGCGTGGGACCGCTCCTGCCCACCTGGGCGAAAACGCGGCGGGTCATCGCCGTCGAGCAACAGGGCCATGGGCACACGAACGACATCGACCGGCCGCTGACCTACGACCACATGGCGGAAGACGTCGTCGTGTTGCTCGAGCGACTCGGGATCGCGAAGGCGGACTTCTTCGGCTACAGCGACGGCGGCATCGTGGCCCTGCGGCTTGGCATTCGCCATCCCAATTTGATCCGCCGCATGGTGACCCTTTCGGCGTACCACGATAGCCGCGGCCTCGAGCCGGGGTTGATCGAGCAGATGGAGCAACTCACCCCGGAGGCCGTGCCGCCGTCGATGAAAGAGGACTACGCGAAGGTCGCGCCCGATCCGAGCAAGTGGCCCGTCCTCGTCGAAAAGGTGAAGAGGCTGGGCATCGACTTTCAAGGCTTTCCCGACGCGGAGGTGCGCACCATTCCGGTGCCCGTGCTCATCGTCATGGGCGATCACGACATCATGACCACCCAGTACGGTGAGGAGTTGTCGCGTCTCTTACCGAACGCGCAACTCGTGGTGCTGCCCGGTGCCGATCATTTCAGCATTGCCACCCACGCGGAGACCATTCTTTCGAAGAGCACGGCCTTTCTCGATGCGCCATAGAAGGTAACTCGCGGCCAAGGCTCCTGCGCCGACGAGAACCACCGTGTACGTCGAACCGCGTGCGCCGGCGCAAATCATTGACAAAGTCACGCTGGCCATCCACACCGAGGTGACGCCACCCACCGCGAGGGCACGCACGCCTGCGCGCAGCAAGCCGCGCAGCTCGAGGTGAAGGCCGATGGCCGCGGAGACCGAGACCATGGCCACGTCGACCATCGTGCGGTTCACGTCGAGCGCCGCCGCCCACGCGCTATTTCCGGCGAACACGCGATCGCCCAGCGCCCGCGCGGCCGCGAGTGCGAGGTAGCCCAGAAGAAACCCGGGAAGATGCGACGTGATCCGCTTTCGAAGATCGCCCTCCGCACCAGCCGCGGCGTGTCCGCGCAGAACGGCGAAGGCGACCAAGGTCGGCGCGAGGAGCAACACGCGCGCCGACTTGGAGGCTGCCGCCATGACCCCGCCGGCATCGCCCGCGCCACCCATTTGCTGTCCGACGGCGATGGCGCTGGAGAGATCATTGACCGAGAGACCGGCCCACAACCCGGCATAGCTCGGGTCGATTTCCAGATAGAGGGCAATGGGACGAAATGCCAAAAGCGCGGTCACGCTGAAGACGAAGACCGTGGCAATGGCGATGCCCTGATCGTCGCGCTCGCCGCCCGTCACCGGTGCGATGGCTTGAATGGCGGACGCACCGCAGATCATCGTGCCGCCCGCCACCAGATCGACCAGGGGCCGCCGCAGACCAAGCCACGTTCCCATGGCATGCGCCACGAAAAACGCGCTCGGAATGGATGCCGCGGCCACGCCCAGAATGAGCGCAACCTCACCGGCCCCAAGGAACTTCGTCTGCACCTTGAGGCCCATGAGGACGATGGCCCCACGCAGGACCCACTTGCCGGTGAACGTGAGTCCCTTTGCATAGGCGTGGGTCGCGGCATTTTCGCTGGGTCGCGGAAGTCGCAATAGGCGCGCGAGCGGCGTATTGAGAATCAACGCACCCAGCGCAATGGCCACCAGCACATCGGAGACATACGGCGAAGGGGGCAGCGCATGCCGGATGCCCAGCGCTGCCAGCCCCACGCCGAATGCCAGCGCGAGGCCGGGGATCAAAGCGATGCCATGGTGGGCGCCGACTGCCCGAGGATCATGCCGGCACCCACGGTGTTGTTGCTCACCTCGTCGATCAAGATGAAGGCGCCGGTGGTGCGGTTCACGTCGTAGGCGTCGAATGCAATGGGCCCTTGCAGCTTGAAACGCACTTGGCCGATATCGTTCATCTTCAATTCGGCGGCCGGCTCGCGCGCCAGGCTGTTCACGTCTAGCCGATGGTCGATGCCCGACACCAGCGCCTTGACCGTGCGCGTGGTGTGCTTCACCAGGTACTTGCGCCGCGGATCGAGCGGGGCATCGCCCATCCAGCAGACATTCGCGCGGACTTCGCGCGCCACGTGCGCGTCGTGGGTGTGTTCACTCGTTTTGACGAACATATCGCCGCGCGAAATGTCGATTTCGTCCTCGAGCAAAAGGGTGACCGACTGCGGCGCGAATGCCTCCTGGAGCGGCCCATCGTAGGTCGCAATCTCCTTGATGCGCGAGGTGCGGCCCGACGGCAGGATCGTGATGGCGTCGCCGACACGGACGCTGCCCGCCTCGATGCGCCCCATGTATCCGCGAAAATCGTGGTGTTCCTGCGTCTGCGGTCGGCTCACGAACTGCACCGGAAAGCGGAAGGCGCGCAGGTCGACGTCATCGTCCACGGGCAGGGTTTCGAGCAGCCCGAGAAGGGTGGGGCCGCCGTACCAGCCGAGGTTGTCCCCGCGATCGACCACCATGTCGCCATGCAAGGCCGACATGGGCACGTAATGCACGTCGGGCAGGTGCAGCGCCTTCGCGAAGGCCGCAAATTGCGACTTGATGGTCTCGAACGTATCCATCGAATAGTCGACCAAGTCCATCTTGTTGACGGCCACCACGATGTGCCGAATGCCGAGCAACGCGGCGACGGCCGCATGCCGGCGGCTCTGCACCGATACGCCCTTGCGCGCATCGACCAGGATGATCGTGAGGTTCGCCGTGGAGGCGCCGGTCACCATGTTGCGCGTGTACTGCTCGTGCCCGGGCGTGTCGGCGATGATGAACTTGCGCCGCGGCGTGGCGAAATAACGATACGCCACGTCGATGGTGATGCCCTGTTCGCGCTCGGCGATGAGGCCATCGGTGAGCAGGGCCAGATCCGCCACGCTGCCGCCGCGGCGGGCGGTGGTGCGTTCGATGGCAGCATATTGGTCCTCGAAGATCGATTTCGAATCGTACAAAAGCCGCCCGATGAGCGTGCTCTTGCCGTCGTCGACGCTGCCTGCGGTGGAGAAGCGCAAAAGATCGATCGCGTGATCGGTGGGGTGGGAAGCTGAAATCCGAATTTCGGCGGTCGACATCTTAGAAATACCCTTCCTTCTTGCGCAGCTCCATGGCCGCCTCGGCGACCTGATCGTCCATGCGGGTCGCGCCGCGTTCGGTGATGCGCGTTGCCGCGGTTTCGCGAATGATGGCCTCCACCGTGGCGGCGTCCGATTCGACGGCGCACGTGCAGGGCATGTCGCCCACCGTGCGGAATCGCACCATGCGATTCTCCGGCACCTCGCCCGCCTTGGGCTTCACCAGCTCGTTGATGGCGAGAAAACCATTTCCACGCGCGACCACGTCGCGGCGGTGTGCAAAGTAAATCGACGGGATTTCCAGCCGCTCCTGCCCGATGTACTGCCAAATATCGAGCTCGGTCCAATTGCTGATGGGGAAGACGCGCATGTGCTCTCGCACGTCCAGGCCAGTGCGGACGCGCGTGTTGTAGAGATCCCACAGCTCGGGGCGCTGGTTCTTCGGGTCCCATTGGCCGAAGTCGTCGCGGAAGGAGAAAATGCGCTCTTTGGCGCGCGCTTTTTCTTCGTCACGGCGCGCGCCGCCGAAACAGGCGTCGAAGCCGAATTCCGAAATAGCGTCCAACAAGGTGACCGATTGCATGCGGTTGCGGCTCTCGTCGGGCGACTTGGGAACGACGCGCCCGCGGTCGATGCTGTCCTGCACCGAGCGCACGATGAGCCGTTCCCCGAGCTCGGCGGCGCGGCGATTGCGGTAATCGATGACCTCGGGAAAATTGTGCTCGGTATCGATGTGCAAAAGCGGGAAAGGGAATTTGCCCGGGCGGAAAGCTTTCTCCGCAAGGCGCAGCATCACGATGGAATCTTTGCCACCGGAGAAGAGCAGCACGGGGTTCGCACACTCGGCGGCGACCTCGCGCATGATGTGAATGGACTCGGATTCGAGCGCCGCCAGATGGCTGAGACGGCGGCGACGCGTGGAGGACGGGGCCTTCGGACTGGTGTCTTCCCAGCCTTCTGGGAGTTTGAGCGCGTTCATGTTTCGATTAATTCCTTCGGTGGAGGCCACATTCCTTTTGATCGGGGCGCTCCCACCACCAGCGGCCCGCGCGGATGTCTTCACCGGAGGCGATGGCGCGTGTGCAGGGGGCGCAACCGATGCTCGGATACGAGCGATCGTGGAGTTTGTTGTACGGGACGTTGTGCTCGCGGATGTAATTCCACACGTCTGTCTCGGACCAATCGATGAGCGGATTGAATTTGACCAATCCGTTCTCGACGTCGTCTTGCTGCTCGGCGAGGTCGGCGCGCGTGGGGGCCTGGTCGCGCCGCAGGCCGGTGATCCAGGCTTTCTTGTCGGTGAGGGCGCGTTTGAGCGGCAGCACTTTGCGCGCATGGCAACAGGCTTTGCGCGCCTCGACACTGTCGTAAAATCCATTGAAGCCGTGCGCCGCGAGATCCGCTTCGACATCGCGGCTATCGGGAAAGTACACGCGGATGGGCAGCGGATAGCGCTCGGAGAGTTTGCGCATCAATTTGTGCGTCTCCTCGGGCAGCCGCCCCGTGTCCAAGCTGAATGATTCGATGGTTGGGGCGGCCTTGGCGATGAGATCCGTGAGCACCATGTCTTCCGCGCCCAGGCTGTTGGCAAATGCCGCGGGCGAGAAATCGGTTTCGATGCGCTTCAGAAGTGCAATGGCGTTGTCGATTTTCGTGTTGTTCATTGGGATGCTTGTCCGTCGTCAGAACACGAGGCGGCCGCCGATGATGGCCAGCATGGAGGCCAGAATGGGCCGGAGCACTTTGTCGGGCACGTGCGTGCTGACGCGGCTGCCCAGGTAAATGCCGGGGAGCGAGCCAAGGAGCAGGCTGCCCAGCAGCGAGACGTTCACCGTGCCCATGAAGGCGTGACCGAGGCCGGCCACCGCGGTGAGCGGCACGGCGTGCGCGATGTCCGTTCCCACGTTGTGCACGGTGGGTTTTTCCGGATAGAGAAAGCAAAGCGCCACCATGCCCAGGGCGCCGGCGCCGACGGAGGAGATGGAAACGAGAACACCGAGGACGACGCCGGTGGCAATGGTTGCCGGGACGAGCCAGCGTGCGCGCCATTCCCCTTTGCCGGTGGTGAGTTTGCGCAATTTCTCTTTGAAGAGCACCGCGACGGCGGTAAAGAGAAGCGCGATGCCGAGCGTGTACGTGACGACAGACGAGAAATGCTTGCTGTCGACGCCGAGCTTCCTGAGAAGGAGGATGCACGCAAGGGCGGCAGGGAGGCTGCCGGCGGAGAGCCAGCCGACGATCTTCCAATCGACGCTGCCGCGGCGCCCGTGAACGAGGGTGCCGCCGGTTTTGGTAATCGACGCATAAAGCAAATCGGTTCCCACCGCGACTGCGGGCGAGATGCCGAATGCAAGAACCAGAATGGGCGTCATCAAGGAGCCGCCGCCCACTCCAGTGAGTCCAACCGTGAAGCCGACCAAAAGGCCGGCAGCCGTGTAGATCCACTGCATGGTTGTATTGGGTCAAGAAGGGGGACGTTGCTGCTGCCGCGATGGATTTCGCGTTTGCCGTGTGGCGCTTCGTGCACGAGCGCGTGCGCGTGCACGATCACGTAGACGATCACGATCACGGGGCACGATCACGATCACGAGGTCGTGCTCATTCTCGTTCACGTGATCGTGCTCGTTCACGTGATCGTGCACGTGCACGCGCACGCGCTCGTGCACGAAGCGCAGCAACGCCCCCCCCGAGACCGACTCTCCTAGTGCCCGAACTTCGTTTCGCCCACTGTCGACGAGGCGTTGTCCAAAACGCCCTTCATGAAGGTCACGCGGCGAGGGATGTCCTTGTCCTTGAGGAAGGCGCTCAGGCGCTCGGTGCCGGCGAGGGGATCGGTCGTGGGACGAGTTGCCTGGTGGAAGGGGGAAATATGAAGGAAGCCAAGCTGACTGCCCTCCGGGAACTGCGGGGCAGGGAAGCTCGCCTGTTCGGCATTGTGGCACCCGTTGCAGGTGCCCTTGGCGAAGGCGGAGCGGACGTCTTCGGGATAAGGCGCGCCATTGACCGCAGGGAACTCCCAACGCGTCCGCGCGAAATCCTCCGACGCCGTGTAACCGGCGAAATCGCCCAGATTGACCTTGCCCGCCAACACCGCGTCGCGATTGTCGAGCAAGAATTGTCCAAAGGTACCGTCTTTGACCCAGATATCGCCCGCGGTGGCCTGCACCGGCGCAATGGCCAGCTTGCCGCCGACGATCTTGTACTCGCGCAGCTCCCAAATCTGGTTCGTGTCGTAAGGACCAGGCTCGCCGCGGATCAACCCGGGGCCGCCCAGCGTAATTTCGTTCGTGCGCAGCTGATTGAGCGAATCAGGCCCATAGGTCGTCACGAACGCGTCGGTGATGAGCTGCAGCTCGGCGTTGTAGGCCTCGCCGAACGCGAGGCTGCCCAGCGCGTGCCACTTTTTGGCATTCCGCTGCCGTTGGGCATTGTCTTTATCCGGGGTGGTGGGCTTGCCGGGAAGATGGAACTCGAAGATCACAGTCATCGAGAGCGGGGTGGCCGCCTGCAGATTGACGGGATCGCCCAATGTATCCGGATCGACCAGGCCGAAGACGAAGCGGCCTTCGCCCATGTCACCCAAGGTGGTGCCTTTGTCGATGCGGTTCGTGATGGAAAGCAGCCTGAAGGGCGAATACCGCAAATCGAGCCGGCCGCTTCCATCGCGCTTCCACTTGGACAGAAGCTCGTCCACCCCTTTGCGATCGCGCAGGGGCAGGTTTTTCCCAGGAACGGTGGTGTCGTGGAACTGCTTCAACCAATGTTCGACGAATACGCCAGGGGCCATGCCGCTGTTGGAGGCAAGACGCTCCATGATCCAGCGGAAACCCCAGTGCCCGCCGGTCATGTTGTTCGTGCGGGTCGGATCGTTCACCACCGAGGGGTGCACGATCATCAGCTCTTTGTACGGTTCGATGGAAATGGCCGCGGCTTGTTCGCTGAGTTCCTGATCCGAACCGGGAGACGCTTGGTCCGGAGAGCTACTACAGCCGGCAGCGATGGCGAGCGACAACGAAAGCAGCAAAAGACGCTTCATCGGGATTAGTTCTCCTCGGATGGTGACGTGCGCCGCAAAAGCAGGAAGAAAGACGGCGACGTAAGAAGGTCGGGAAAGAGATAGAACGAGTAGGCAAGAACCGCGGGCTAGCAGCTCCTGTCTAATTGGGATTTACGCACAGGCAAGGAACATCCTTCCCATCAATGCAAAGTAGAATATTTAAATCCTATTCGGGCGCATCGTTGTTCGGAGGACACTGCCGTGTTTGCGCAATGTCATCCTTTCCCGCCAGTCCATTCATCGGAGGGTCAAGGAAGAAAGCTCCGGTCACCAGATGCACCTCCGAAGGTAAATGTTCACTCGGCCTGACGGCGATCACGGGAACGTACGGCTGAGGATCACTTTTTCGTCGGAGGGGTGTCGATCCGCGCCATCTTCGTTCGTCGATACGGGAAAGACGAGGTTTCCCATGCTCTACGCCATTCTCTGCTACGACTCCGAAGAGGTCGTCGGTTCCTGGAGTCAGGACCAAGAAGCCACCACCATGGCGCGGCTCGCTGCGGTGCAGCAGAAATTGGCCGAAAAGAAGCAGCTCGGGCCGGTGGCCCGGCTACTTCCGACCACGGCCGCCACCACCGTGCGCAAAGGCGCCAAGCCGCTTGTCCTCGACGGCCCCTTCGCCGAGACCAAGGAGCAGCTTCTCGGCTTCTACGTCGTGGACTGCGCCTCCCTGGACGAGGCCATCGAAGTCGCCCGCGAGCTGGGAAAGGCCAGCGGCAGCGAGGGGGCTTACGAGATACGGCCCATCGCGACATTCAAACCGGGAACTGGCGTGGCATGACCGACATGGCCTGGATCGATGCGGCGCTCACCTCCGCCCGCCCGCAGGCGATCGGCGCGCTGCTTCGCTACTTCCACGACCTGGATGCGGCCGAGGAGGCGTACCAGGAAGCGTGTCTGCGCGCCCTGAAGAATTGGTCGCGCAACGGCCCCCCGCGGGATGTCGCGGCCTGGCTCATTTTCGTCGGCCGCAACGTCGCCATCGACGCCGCACGGCGGCGCGGCCGCCAAAAGGAGTTGCCCGACGAAGACGTGCTCTCGGACTTGGGCGATGTCGAGGAAGAGATGGCCGAGCGCCTCGACGGCGCCGATTACCGCGACGACATTCTGCGGCTGCTCTTCGTGTGCTGCCATCCGGAGCTGCCCGCCACGCAGCAGATTGCCCTGGCCTTGCGCGTCGTGTGCGGGCTCTCGGTCCAGCAGATCGCGCGCGCCTTCTTCGTGACCGAATCGGCCATGGAACAGCGCATCACGCGCGCAAAGGCCCGCATCGGTGCGGCGAACGTGCCCTTCGAGGCGCCTGGCCCGCGCGAGCGCGAGGAGCGCCTCGAGGCCGTGGCCGCGGCGATTTACCTCATGTTCAACGAGGGCTACTCGGCCACCGGTGAGCACGTGAGGGCGCGGGCGCCCCTCCTTGACGAAGCGGTGCGGCTCGCACGCCTGCTCTTGCGCCTCTTTCCCGGCGAGCCCGAGGTGCTCGGCCTCACGGGGCTACTTCTCGTGCAGCACGCGCGCACCGCGGCCCGGGTGGCGCCGGATGGAACCATCGTGCTCCTCGAGGATCAGGATCGCACCCTGTGGAACCGCACGATGATCCTCGAAGGGCTCGCGTTGATCGAGAAGGCCCTGCGCCACGAACGCCCCGGCCCGTACCAGATGCAGGCGGCCATCGCATCGATGCATGCGCGCGCCAAGCGCATCGAGGACACCGATTGGGCGGAGATCGATCGCCTCTATTCCGTGCTCGAGTCCCTACAGCCGTCCCCCGTGATCACGCTCAATCGGGCCGTGGCCGTGGCCAAGGTGCGGGGCGCCGAGGCAGCACTTGCCCTGGTCGAACCGCTGGCGTCGCATCTTTCCAACTATTTCTACTTCTTCGGCGTGAAGGGCTCCCTCCTCATGCAGCTCGGGCGCGACGCGGAAGCGCGCGCGGCCTTTCGTCGAGCCATCGCGCTCGCCAACACCGTGCAGGAAGCGGCCCATATCCGAACGCACCTGGACCGGCTCATTAAAGACGGCACAACGGGAGACGTTCAGGGTTCCAAATAGCCCGAGGGACGTGCGAGAAAAAAATCGTCCGCGGGGGGCAAGATCGCTGTCGATCCGGCGGCCCTTCGTTCGACGTCTGAACGTGAACGAGACTCCCGGCCGCGGCCGGGCATTTCAACTGGAGGAAGCCATGGCGATCAAGCAAGTCACCCCGTACCTCTTCTTCAGCGGCACGGCCGAAAAGGCCATCAAACACTACGAGAAGGCGCTCGGCGCGAAGCTCGAAGGGCAGGGCGTCATGCGTTTCGGCGACGTTCCGCCCGGCGGCAACGCTCCCCCGTGTCCGGATGCGGACAAGAACCGGGTCATGCACGCCCTCCTGCACATCGGCGGCGGCCAGATCATGATCAGCGACGTGCCCTCCGACAAGAAGGCCTCTACGGTGAGCAACGTCGAAATCGTGCTCGACTTCGACGACGTGGCGGAGACCGCATCCAAGTTCGACGCCTTGGCGGCCGGAGGGGAGGTCACCTCGCCGCTCCAGGACACCTTCTGGGGCGCCAAGTTCGGCACCATCACGGACGCCTACGGCATCCGCTGGATGTTCAACTGCACGCTGAAAAAGTAGTGACATTCGTCCCGTTCATACTAACATGCGTATGAACGAAAATGACGGACCTCACCACGTTCATCGCAGGGCTACCGAAGGCCGAGCTGCACGTGCACCACGTCGGCTCGGCATCGCCGCAAATCGTCGCCAAGCTTGCCGCGCGTCACCCCGATTCACGGGTACCGAAGGATCCGGAGGCGCTGGCGAAGTACTTCGTATTTCGCGACTTTGCCCATTTCATCGAGATTTACCTCTCGGTGGTGGATCTGATTCGCGATGCGGAGGACGTGCGCATTCTCACGTACGAAATCGCGCGTGAGATGGCGCGGCAAAACATCCGCTACGCGGAGCTGACCATCACGCCGTACAGTTCGGTCACCCGGGGGATCCCGGCATCCGCCTTCGTCGAGGCCATCGACGATGCGCGCCTGTCCGCGCGCAGGGAATTGGGCGTCGCACTCAATTGGTGTTTCGACATTCCGGGCGAGGCAGGCATCCCCTCGGCCGAGGAGACCTTGCGCGTGGCCTTGAATTGCAAGTCCGACGGCTTGGTGTCGTTCGGTCTGGGCGGGCCCGAAATTGGCGTTCCGCGCGCGCAGTTCAAACCGTATTTCGACCAAGCCATCGCCGCCGGCCTGCACAGTGTTCCGCACGCCGGCGAGAGCACCGGCCCGCAAACGATCTGGGACTCCCTTACCGATCTGCGGGCCGAGCGCATCGGCCACGGCATCAGCTCGACGCAAGACCCACGCTTGCTCGAGTACCTGGTCGAGCACCGCATCCCCCTCGAGGTGTGCCCCACCTCCAACATCGCCACCGGCTGCGTGCGCAAATTGGAGGAGCACCCCATCAAGGACATGGTCGCCGCCGGCGTGTGGGTCACCATCAACAGCGACGACCCGCCCATGTTCGGCACCGATCTGAATACCGAGTACGCGATTGCCGCGCGGCTCTTGAACCTGGACGAATCCGGGCTTGCCAAGCTGGCCAAGAACGCCGTCGATGCTTCGTTCATGGACGCCGCGGCGAAGGCGACGCTCCATGCGGAGATTGACGCGTATGTCGTGAAGGCTACCTCGTAGAAGAGGAAGAAGGAAACCGCCAGGACGCCAGGGTCGCCAGGGGGGGCCAACGGAAACGACTCTGGTCCTTGGTTTTTTTTTTTGTTTTTTTGAAACGACTCTGGTCCTTGGTTTTTTTGTTTTTTTGAAACGACTCTGGTCCTTGGTTTTATTGGTTTTTTTTTTAAACAAAAAAACCTTCGTTCACCCCTGGCGACCCTGGCGTCCTGGCGGTTAAATCACCATTAGGGCATTGCGTTGAGCGGTAATCCAAAGAGCACGCGGCCGCCGGGGCCCGTGGGGTCGGTTCTTGACCATTCGGTGATGGACCACACGGTGCTGGTTTCGGGCCAATAGGTAAGGGCCTCGGGGTGCAGGGACCAGCATGCGTTGCTCGAGCCGCATGGCAGCACGGTGCCGCGGGTGCCGTCTGGTGAGAAGCGCCAGAGTTGACCGTGGGCGGTTGCGGAGCTGTGCGCGAGGTAGAAGCGGCCGGCGTACGACAGGATGCCTTGCTGATTGCCCACGGCGCTTGCATACACCTTGCCGGTGGGCGTGGCCTTGTTGGGCAATCGGAAATCGTCGCCGAAGGAATAGCGAATCAGCCTTCCGCGCTTGGTCTGGTCGGTGAAGTATTCGGCGGCGACCAAGCTATCCGGGCTCGTGCTGCGGTCGAGTGAAATCGACGAGAAGCACGGGATGTCCCGATCGCTATCCATGTCGCAGTTGGCCTCGTACGAGTATTCGCCAATTTGCGGCATGACGTATTGGTAGCCATAGGCGGCCCAGCCATCGCTGACCTTGCCGATGTCCGCGGCCGAGGACGTCGTCTGCAAAATATGATTCACGCTGAAGACGCGCAGTGCGACTTTGCCATTGCCCACGGCATTGACGATCAATTTGTCGCCGTACCAAATCATTCCGCCGATATGCGTTTTGGCGGCGGAGAAGTCCGAGCCGGTAGCATTGGGGAGCACCAGGTACACCCAGCGATAGGCCGGTGCGGCCGGGTTCGTGTAGTCGATGAAGGCGACGCGCGCGTCGTTGTATCGGGCCGGCGCGCTGTCGTGGTTGAAGTGCCAGCCCGATAAGATGGCGCGTTTGGCTCCCCAGGAGCCGTCGTCGTCGGCGTCCCCCGAGGTGGTGATGCCCTGCGGATGCCAGGAGAGCGTCGTGGCATCGCCCTCGTCGAAACACCACTTTACGGTGGCGGCGGGTGCGATGGGCAATGCAGCCAATTCTTCGGCATTGCACGAGGTCATCGCGTGGTTTGCGCTATCGAGTACGGTGGCCACGCCCACATTGGGCAAGGCCTTGTCCAGCGCATCGATGGCGGCAGCGGGTGTGGCTTTCCAGGTGAGCGACATCCTCGCGGAGCTCACCTCGACCAATGGATCGGCATATGCGGCATGCGCCGGCGTGGTTGGCGTCATCGCGCATGCAACGGCAACTGCAACAACGAAGATGCTTCGTCTGCTCATGTGCCCTGTCCTCCATGTCCCGGAACAAAGACGAGTATGAAATGGATAAGAGTGAGAACGCACGCTTCCCACGCGGTCGATTGGCGCGCGGGCGTCGTTTCGTTACGGAAAGAGTTAGCTGCGGGATGCTTGCAGCGCCAAAGAAAAGTGCACTCCGCAAAACGATAAATGCATCCCAATGTCGAAATCGCTGGCACGTGGCCCGTAGTGGCGGTTCTCTATGCCGCTTATGAGACTACGATCCTGCGCGGCGTGCTTCCTCGGTGTCCTCGTCACAGCGTCGGCGGCGGGTGCGGCGCCGGAATCGCTCGACCCGAGCAACAAAGTGCAATGCACGACGAATCCGGCCACGCCCAAGCGCCAGCTGCGCGCGGCGTGGATCGCCAGCGTCGTGAACATCGATTGGCCGAGCCGCAAAGGACTGCCTGCCGCGGAGCAGCAAGCGGAATACCGGCGGCTATTGGACGATCTCAAATCGAAAAATTTCAATGCGGTCGTGGTTCAGATTCGGCCAACGGCAGACGCCTTTTGGCCATCGCCCTACGAACCGTGGTCCGAGTGGCTGACCGGTGAGCAAGGCCGCGATCCCGGCTACGACCCGCTGGCCTTTGCCATCGAGGAAGCGCACGCGCGCAACCTGGAGTTCCATGCCTGGTTCAATCCCTATCGCGTGAGCATGCAGAACGATCCGGCCAAGCTGGTGCCGAACCACCCCGCGCGCCAGCACCCGGATTGGGTCTTCGCCTACGGTCCAAAGCTCTATTACGATCCCGGCCACCCCGCGGCGCGCACCTTCGTGGAGAACGCCATCATGCACGCCGTCGACCACTACGACATCGACGGCGTGCACTTCGACGACTACTTCTACCCGTACCCCATCGCGGGCAAAGCCATTCCCGACGATGCGACGTATGCGCAATACGGGTCGGCCTATCCGAGCATTCACGATTGGCGGCGCGCCAACATCGATCGCTTGATCGAGGACATGGATGCGCAGATTCACTTTGCCAAGCCATGGGTCAAGTTTGGAATTAGCCCATTTGGCATCTGGCAGAACAAATCGACCGATCCGCGCGGCTCGGAAACGGGCGGCTTCGAATCATACAGCGGCATTTATGCCGACTCGTTCAAGTGGGTCAAAGAGGGGTGGGTCGATTACATCAACCCGCAGGTGTACTGGAACATTGGCCTGACCGTGGCCGACTATTCCAAACTCGTGCCCTGGTGGGCGCAGGTCGTTCAGGGGACCGGCGTCCATTTGTACGTGGGGCAGGCCACGTACAAGATTGGCACCTCGGGTGCCTGGCTCGATCCGGAGGAGATGAGCCGGCACCTCACGTTCAATCGCGCTTACGCCGATGTGCAGGGCGACGTGCACTTCAGCGCCAAGGACGTGCTCGCGGATCGGCTTGGCGCCATGTCGAAGGTGGTGCAGGCGCACCACACCCGTCCGGCGCTCGTGCCGCTCAAGGCAGATCTCGGTGGAGGGGCTCCGCGTATGCCCCTCATCACGCACGCGAAGCGGGGCACCGGTGGCGTCGAATTGGCCATTCGTCCAGTGGACGTGGGCGGTTCGGCCGCGACCACCTCGGTGGCCATTTACCGATTCGATGGCATCGATTTGCCGGGTGCCTGCGGCTTTGCCGATGCGTCGCACTTGATTGGAACCGCGCGCACCAAGTCCGGTGTGGCCCATTTCGTCGATGCCACCGCGCAGCCGGGAACGATGTACACGTATTACGCGACCGCGTTGGACCGTCTCCAACACGAGGGCCCATCGAGCCCTCCACGCATCGTGCGCTAAGTCGGCGAGCACCACCTTCGACCAGAAGAGGGAAAACCGCCAAAACGCCAAGGGCGCCAAGATGGATTGTTGTGCTGAAGTACCGACCGCCCTGGCGCAACCCTTGGAATTAGCTCCACACCCCAGTCGCTGCGGCTTTGCGGGCGAAGTCCGCGAAGTCGCGCGGCTTGCGGCCGAGGGCGCGTTCGACGCCGTCGCTCACGTGCGCATTGTGGCCGTCCAGCACGAAGAGGAATAGGTCGGTGAGGAACTTCACCTGGTCCGGCGGGAAGAACTCCGCGAGCACCTTCGCGTACTCCTCGCCGGACACTGGCACGTAGCGAATCGGGCGCCCGGCGGCGCGTGACATCTCCTCCGCGGCCTCGGCGAAGGTGAGCAGACGCGGTCCGGTGAGCTCGTACAGTTTGCCCGAATGCGCATCATCGGTGAGGGCGGCAACGGCCACGTCGGCAATGTCGTCTACGTCGATGAAGGGCTCCGCGCAATCGCCGGCAGGGAAGGCAATCTCGCCGCTGCGCACAGCGTCGAGCAGTTGCCCCTCGTTGAAGTTCTGATTGAACCAAGAGCACCGCAGAATGGTGAACTTGGCGCCGGACTCGCGAACGGCTTTTTCGCTCGGCCAGCATTGGGGCTCGCCGCGGCCGGACAAGAGAACGATGCGGGTCACCCCGCATTCGACCGCCTTCTTGCTGAAGGCGCGGATGTGCTCGGGCGCGCGCGGATCGCATAGATCCGGGAAGTACGTCAGGTACACGGCATCGACACCGCGCAATGCAGGTGCCCATGTGCTCTCGTCTTCCCAATCGAATTTCACCGCGCCCGAGCCAGACGAGGCAGACGAGGCAGACGAGGCAGACGAGCGCGACGCAATGCGAACGGGAATGCCTTTCGCCTCCAGACCTTGCGCAACGCGGCGACCCGTTTTGCCGGTGCCTCCGACGATGAGCGTGGTCTTCGAAGTCGTCTGAACCGAATGGGAGTCGATTGTATTCATGGTGATCTCTCTTTCGTAAGTGGTGCCGGTGTTTCGTTTCGACACCGGAGAGAATGCGCCGTGCGCGTATGCATCGCCACGCCCAATATTTCATGGTATCGATGCATTTATGCAACGAACCGCCACCCCACGCGAAACGCTCCACTGGGACGACGTAAAGCTCTTCCTCGCCCTTTGCCGCGCGCGCACCGTGGGGCATGCGGCGGAGTCGCTCGGCGTGGATGCCTCCACGGTTTCACGCCGCCTCGCCACCCTGGAGGAAGCCCTTTCGGCAACGCTCTTCGATCGCGGACGCGATGGCATTGCGGCGACGGAAGCGGCCGAATCGCTCATGCCCGTGGCGGAGGAAATGGAGGCGGTGATGGCCCGCTTTGCCACCGCCGCCGAGGGCCTCGAGCGCGAAGTGGCCGGTCTCGTCCGCATCACATGCCCGCCGGATGTGGCGGACGTCTTCGTCGCGCCCATTCTGAGTGAGCTCACTTCGCGCCATCCCGGATTGCGCATTGCCTTGGATCCCGGCGAGGCCGTGCTCGATCTCACACGCCGCGAGGCCGATATCGCCTTGCGCACCGTGCGGCCCGCACGGGGCGATCTCGTGGTGACCAAGGTGACCACCGCCCGCTGGGTCGCCGTGGCCGCGCCCAAAGTCGCGCGATCGCTCGGCACCTTGCGCGCGTGGGCCGACGCGCCCTGGGTGAGCTGGGGCGAGCGCCTGGCCAACATGGCCGCCTCCCGGTGGCTCGGCAAGTACGCGCGCGGCGTCGAGCCCGTGGTTCGTTCGGACAGCCTCTCCGTCCAGCTCTCCGTCGTCGTCGCCGGCGTCGGCGTGGCCCTCGTGCCCGAGCCCAGCATTGCGCACTACGGCCTGGTCCCGGTGAAGCTGGGCCCCGAGCTCCAAGAGGACGCCGCCGCTTGGCCCGTCGACGAACTGTACCTCGTCACCCACCGCGCCCTCCGCGACGTTCCCCGCGTCCGTGCCGTGTGGGACCTCTTGCTCGAACGCGGGCGCACGCTGTAACTCGGCCTTGACAAAAATATTTGTCAAGGCATCCTAGGCCCATGCTCGACGTCGAAGTCATTCACGATCCGGCCGTGGCCGCCGTGGCATTGGAGCCGATGCGCAGCCGGCTTCTGGCGGAGCTTTCCGAGCCCGCGTCGGCGGCGGCGCTTTCGACGCGGGTCGGGCTGGCGCGGCAAAAGGTGAATTACCACCTGCGTGCTCTCGAGGCGCACGGCTTGGTGCGCGTGGCGGAGAAGCGGCAGTGGGGCGGCCTCACCGAGCGGCTCTTGGTGGCGACGGCCTCGTCGTACGTCGTCTCGCCGAAGGCCATGGGGCCCGCCGCGGTCGATCCCGAGCGCGCGACCACCGATCGCTTGTCGGCCAGTTACCTGATCGCCCTCGCCGCACGCGTCGTGCGCGAGGTGGGCGACATGGTCGTGCGCGCACGGGAGGCCGGCAAACGCATGCCGACGCTTTCCATCGATACGCAAATCCGATTTCGCTCGCCGGCGGAGCGCGCAAGCTTCACCAGCGAGCTAACGCGGGCGGTGACCACGCTCGCGGCCCGTTACCACGATGAAACCGCGCCGGGTGGGCGACCATATCGATTCGTCGTCATGGCGCACCCCACGCCCCAGCAGGAAAAAGAGGAATAGTCATGCCGGTAAAGAAAGATCCGTCGGGACGCCGCTCCGTCGAGGCCGAGGTCGAAGTTCCTGGCAGCCCCGAACAAGTTTGGGATGCCATCGCCACGGGCCCTGGCATCTCGTCGTGGTTCGTTCCCTCGCAGGTCGAGGAAGGTGTGGGCGGCACCGTCAAAGCGCAATTCGGCATCGGCGACTCGGTGTCCAAAATCACCGAGTGGAACCCGCCCCACAAATTCGTCGCCACGAGCCAAGACCTCGGCGAAAACGCGGCCGCCGTGGCCACCGAGTGGATCGTCGAAGCGCGCGACGGCGGCACCTGTGTCGTGCGCGTCGTGCACAGCTGGTTCGCCGATACGGATCAATGGGACAAGGACTTCGAGGGCCACGAGCACGGCTGGCGCGAGTTCTTCCGCATCCTGCGCTTTTACCTCACGCACTTCCGCGGCCAGCATGGATCGCTTTTGCAGGTGATCCCCATGCTGCCCGAACCCAAAGACACCGCGTGGGCCGCATTGATGGGCGCCATCGGCCTGCCCCTCTCGCCCAAGGTGGGGCAGCGCATCGCCTCCTCGAAGGGGGCGCCTTCGTTCTCCGGCATCGTGGAGCACGTCGGGGAGAGCGCCTATCCGGAGTCGTTGTTCGTTCGCCTCGACGAGCCGGCCCCCGGCCTTGCGCACCTCTTCGCGATGGCCATGGGCGGCTCGGTCTTCCTGATCGTCCGTCTCTACCTTTTCGGCGAAAAACCGGCCGCCACCGTGGCGCGTGAAGAGCCTGCGTGGAAGGCTCATCTCGCTTCCTTGGCAGAGACCGTCAAAGACGGAAAAATGCAGAAATAGGCCAATTTGAGCCGACCGGTGGCACTACCGGATGTGGCGATGTATCTAACTGCCGGTCGGAATGGTAAACTCCCGGTTTACAAATGCGCATCCCGTCGACCTGACCGGCATGGATGGGCCCGGCGTGTTCGGGCTGTTTGCAAACCGATTCCAGATGGAGAGGGAGGCAGGCCTCGGGGGAATGGGCGTCGTCTATCGCGCGATCGATTGCCACTCCGGTCGCGCGGTGGCGCTCAAAGTGCTGCGCAAGACGGATCCCACGGCCATCCGGCGCTTCGAGCGCGAAGCGGAGGCCCTGGGCACGCTCGAGCACCCGGGCATCGTGCGCTACTTCGCCCACGGGCACTCGGAAGAGGGCGAGCCGTACCTCGCCATGGAGTGGATCGAGGGCGAGAGCCTCAGTGCGCGCATCGCACGCGCGGTCGTCTCGAAAAAGCCGCTCGGCGTGCGCGAGGTCGTGGCACTCGGTCACGCGCTGGCCGATGCCCTCGCGGCGGCGCACGCCCGCGGCATCGTTCATCGCGATGTGAAGCCGAGCAACATTCTCCTGGTGGAGGGCCGCCTGGAGGAGCCGAAGCTCGCCGACTTCGGCATCGTGCGCGCTGATTCGAGCGGCTCGATGACCACGTCGGACGTGGTCGTCGGCACCGTGGGCTACATGGCCCCGGAGCAAGCCCGCGGCGCGGACGATCTCGATGGGCGTGCGGATTTGTTTTCGCTCGGGTGCGTGCTCTATCGGTGCCTCACCAACGCGGAGGTCTTCGAAGGCAACGGCGCCGTCGTGGTGTTGGCCAAGCTGCTCCTCCACGATGCACCGCGCGTTTCGGACCATCGTGCCGACGTGCCGTCCGCCCTGGATGACTTGATCGCGTGCCTTCTCGCGAAAGAGCCGGCGGAGCGACCAGCCGACGCCGTCGCGGTGAAAGAGGAGCTCGCGCGCATCGCCGCGTCGCTGGATGGCCGAGCCCACGTCGATGGACTCGCCGTGACCTGGCGACGGCACAAGGTCCGACGCCGCTTTCGCCTTCGTCCTTCGGCGTGGCTCGGGATTGCGGTGACGGTTCTCACGGCGGGCGTTCTCTCGCAGGGCATGCGGATGCGGCAGGTGGCCGTCGCGTCGGAGGCCCCATCGCCGCCGATGCCGGCAGGGACACCCGTGATCGCGCTGCCCGTGTCGCCATCGTGTGCGCCGGCCGCCGCGGATCTGTACCGTCGGGGCCTGCAGGCGATGCGCCAGACGGACTGGCCGCAGGCCAATCATCTTTTGGAGGAGGCATCCAACGCGGATCCGTCCTGTCCCCAGGTTTACGTTCAGCGCGTCATCGTCTCCGAGGGAGCCCTCTCGAGGAAGCAGCAGCGTGAGCTGCTCGCGCAGGCCGCCGGCTTTCGCGATGCGCTGAGCGAGCGCGATCGGCTTCTTCTGGAGGTGGGGGCGGCCATCGTCGGGCCCGATGCAGCCCGAGAAAAAGAGGCCTACGCGCTTCTCGATCAGGCAGCCCGGCGGTTTCCCTACGATGCCCAGGTTCTCATGCTTGCGTCGCTGCGCGCCCCGAGCATCGGTGCGGGACGCGCGGAGTTGGAGCTGGCACTGGAACGCTCGGGCGCTGCCATCGCCATCGATCCAGGCTACGCGGACGCCGTGCAGTCACGCGCCCGCATTTTGGCGCGGCTCGGACGCTTCGACGAGGAGCTCGCGGCCCTCGATCAATGCCTCGAAATCGCACCGGGTGCGGTCGGCTGCATGGGAACGCGGCTCGCGGCCCTGAAGCGTCGCGGGCAGTGCGCCGACGCCGTCGAGCAGGCGCGGAACTGGACATCGTGGGCCCCGGACGACACGTCGGCCTACCGCCAGCTGGCCATGACGTTGGCATCGATGCGAAGCCCGCGCGAGACGGTTTTGGAAGCACTGCGTTTGCGCTGGGAAAGGTTGCCCGCCGAGCGAAGGGCATCCTGGGAACCCATCGAGCGCGCACGGCTCGCCGTGTGGCAAGGGGAGTTCGCCGAAGGGGCGCGGTTGGCCGACGAGCTCGAACGACGCCTCGCATCCTCCCCATCGAGCGAGTCGCATATGCGTGCCGCCATGCTCGGCGTCTCCATCGCGCAGGAGATCGGCGACGATGCGCGCGCGGGCCGGCTCGCGGAGCGGGCGATGAACAAAATGGCGAGCTGGGTGGGCTCCGAGGCGAACAACGGTGCGACGTTCCGGCAGGAGCCGCTGCTGTTCGCAGCCGCACTGCGTGGCAACCGCCTTTCGGCGCAGCAATGGCGCCAGGCGGGCAACGCGTGGGAAGAACGAACCCAGGCGCGGTTGGACCCGTTCGAACGGTGGCTTCTGCGGTGGGCTCCCGCGGTGGGCTCTGGCATGGATGCGCGGGAGGCCATGGATGGAATGCCCGCGACCGACGTTCAATCCAGCGTGCGCTCGACGTTCGAGAACCTGGGGGTACTCGAATCCAACGAAGGGTGGCTCCGTCTCGAGGCCGGCGACGGGGCCGCCGCCGCACCCCTTTTGGAGAGCGCGGCGCGAACCTGTCAGAGTCTGGATTATCCTTTCGTGAACATGCGCTCCCATCTCTGGCTGGGGCGCGCCAAAGAGAAGCTGGGCGACGTGCCCGGGGCCTGCGCCGCCTACCGCGTCGTGATCGATCAATGGGGCGCATCGAAGCCGCCGTCGGTGACCGCCCGCGAGGCGAAGCAGCGCAGCACGTCCCTCGGCTGCGGGCGTTAGCGCTTCTTGATGTACTCGACCAGCCGGGGCAGGTCGTCGGCACCGTGACCTTCGGCGACGGCGCGATCGACGAGCGCTCTGACGTACTTGATGGGCACGGGCTCGATGCCGCGGCGCTCGTGCGCCTCGATGAAGTGATTCAGTCCGACGGCCTGCATGGCCAGCGTGGCCTCCGCACCGTGGTAATCGCGCGCGTCGACCTGCTGGCCCATCGACGTTAGGAACGTCGCCAAGGCGCCCAACCATTTCTCGACGTACGGCGTGAACGTCTTGGCGCTCACGCCGTCGGCACCGACCAGGGCGAGGGAGGTGAAATACCCCGCGAGGGTCGAATACATGATGCCGAGCAGGCCAATGTCGTAGAGGAGCGCGCTGCCCGGATCCTCCGCGACATGCACGCTGCCGCCGCCCATGACCGCGAGCGTCGTGCGGTGCGCGTCGAAAAGGGCTCGCGATCCGCCATAGAGGAGCAACGTTTCCGCCTGCCCAATGCCCGGTGGGGTCGACATGATCGCGCCATCGAGGTAGTCGATGCCGCGCTCGCCGGCCCACTTGGCCATGGCGCGCGCTTGCTCGGGCTGCCCCGACGTGAGGTTCACGAGCAGCTTGCCCGCGAGCGCCTCGGCCAACGGCTCGATGATGGCGCGCGTGGTCTCGTAATCCAGCACACAGATGATGGCGATCTTGCTCGCCTCCACGGCCTCCGCCGCCGTTGCGGCGCGGCGAGCGCCCTTTGCGACGAGCCCATCGCCTTTGCCCGCCGTTCGATTCCAGATCGTCGTTGCGTGACCCTTCGCGAGGTAGGCGCCGGCGAGGGCCGAGCCCATGAGGCCCAAGCCGAGGATGGTGACCGCTGCGTTCGATGATGTGCTCAAGGGATCCTCCAATCGAGGAGGTGTTTACGGTCTCGCGCGAATGCCGGCGCGCACGGATGGACGGTCCGAGAACACGATCGGGCGAACAAATTGTTGGTCGATCGACAAAGAATGCCTTGAAGGTTCCGGGGCGGGGCCTATGAATTGTTGGTCGATTGACAAACAATGGAGGCGGCATGAGAGGTCGATGGGTCATTTCCGGCTGCGGGCTCGCGTTGGCGTTGCAACTCGGAGGATGCGGCGCGCGCGTGGAGAGCCCCGTGCAGAAACTGGGCGGCGGATTCGAGGAAGGCGTGGCCGAGGTGGAGGGCATCCGCCTGCACCATGTGCAGGGCGGCAAGGGGCCGACGGTGCTCTTGATCCCCGGGTTCCTGCAGACGTGGTACGCGTGGCGGGATGTGATGCCGGCCTTGGTCGGCGCAGGCTTTCACGTCGTGGCCGTGGATCCGCGGGGCATGGGCGAATCGAGCCGGCCCGCGAACGGCTACGACACGGGGCGCGTGGCCGCCGATCTTCACGGGTTGATGCGCAAGCTCGGGCACGACCGCTACGCGGTGGTGGGGCACGACATCGGCGCGTGGATCGCGTACGCGCTGGCGGGCGATCACCCCGAGGTGGTGGAGCGCCTCGCGCTGATCGAGGGGATTTTACCGGGGCTGCTCGGCCCGAGCGACGTGTTCATGCCGGAGAAGGAGAGCGTGGCCTTCTGGCACTTCATGTTCAACCGGCAGCCGGACCTGCCGGAGCTTCTCATCACGGGCCGCGAGCGCACGTACCTGGGTTGGCTCTTCGACCATTGGTCCTACAAGCACGACGCGATCGCGCGGGACGTCTATGCAAAGACGTACACCGAGCCGGGCGCCATCTCGGCGCAGCTTGCGTACTACCGGGCCTTCCCCGAGACGATGGCGCAGAATCAAAAGCGGGCGACGCAGAAGCTCGGCATGCCGGTGCTCGCGCTCGGGGGCGATCACGCCAAGGGCAACAAGCAATTGGCAATGGTGCAGCCGCTCGGGTCCGACGTACGGGGTGGCCAGCTTCGGGACTGCGGGCATTTCGCGCCGGAGGAGTGCTCGGGGGCCCTCACGGAGCAGGTGCTGTCGTTTTTAAGGCAATGAAATCGCGCAGTTAGGAAAATTCGTTCGAAAAATGCGTTCGCCCTGTCGATCCGGGGAGGCCTCGTTCGTCGCCTGGACAGAGGACACGACGATGCGAACCATCATCCAGCTCGGCAGCAACGGAAACGACGAAACGGGGAACCTTCCGGTGTCTGCCTCCACGATGGCGCACGATGCGCACGACGTGTGGGTGCGGCGGCTGGACAGGCTGGCGCTCGAGTGCCTCGAGGTTCCCGTGGCCGCGGATGGCGCGAATGACCGGGGGGCCAAGCCCCGCGGCGGGTGGCCCTTCTTCGAGGCTCCCTCCAGCGCGCCCGCCCCGGCGCAGCCCCGCAGGGGTCGGGGGCTGAAGGCCCTCCCGGCGGATCGCCAGGCGAGCCCGCGTCGTCGGCGGCGCGAGAGCGAGGAGACGCGCGCGGCGGTGGAGCGTGCGACCGCGGGCTTCGTCTGCGCCTTCATGTGAGAATTTCTTTCGGGGCGCTCATTCGGTGCCGTGGCCGTTCGCGTAGATGTCCGCGGAGGCCATGAAATGAAGCTCCCCATGAAATGCATCTTGTTCGCCGGTATCGCCTTGTGTGCACTACCCCTTCAGGCCGAGGAAGCTCGGCCCAGGTGCTTCAAGGTCCGCGGGAATCTCGAAGAGCACCGTCAGACGGAGGGGTGCAAGCCGCCCCACAAATCGTGTTTCCGCGGGGTCCTCAAAGGTGACCACGGGTTTCACGCGACCACGTACTTCAAGGCCGATAGCAGCGTGACCGGGCCGGAGACCTCCCCCGGTTCGACCGCCTACAGCGGGGTTTTCGAGTACACCACGGACCGCGGCACCATCGAGGTACGCGAGACCGGGGTGAATGCTCCGGTCGATGACACGCAGCTCGCCGTGACGGCGTACCAGAAGATCACGACGGGCACTGGCGCGTTTGCCGGTTCGACGGGGCATTTCTTCGTCAGCGGCTTCGTCACCGACGCCGGCGTGGTGACGGAGGTCTCGGGCCAGGTGTGCCTGCCGTGAAGCGGCTTGTTCTTTCGACGGGTGCATGGCTCGCCTTCGCGGGCTGTGCCCCGTCGGATTCCGCGGATTTCGAGGGTGCCGTGACCCTGGCCGCCGTCGAGCGGCATCCTCCGGTCGACACGTGTGTGGGCACGGCGCCGTACGACGCGTGGGTGGCCGACCCCAAGTTGTGCGTCTACGTGTTTGCCACGGGCCTCGGCCGTCCGCGGCAAATGGCCTTTGCGCCCAACGGTGACTTGTTCGTCAACAACCGGAGCGTCACCGTGTTGTGGGACGACGACAAGAACGGCACCAGCGATGCCACCGAGACCGGGACCTTCGCCACCGCGGAAAAGATCAACCACGGCCTGGCGTTTTCCCCGGACGGGCGCTTCCTCTACGCCTCCAGCCAAACCACCGTCTATCGGTGGGCCTACACATGGGGAGCCCGAACCGCCAGCGGCCCGCCCGAGGTGGTGGTGAAGAATCTGCCCGGCGGGAGTCTTTTCCACGTAACGCGCACGCTCGTCTTCGATCCGCGCGGGCGCCTTTACGTCAACGTCGGCGCCATGGCCAACGTGGATGAAACGGAAGATCTCTGGAAAACGCGCGCCCAAGTCCGAAGATTCTCCCTTCCGTCATCGATTCCCGACGGCGGCATCGATTACGCCGAGGGCGAGGTGATGGGCTCCGGCCTTCGCAACGAAGTGGCCCTCTTCGTCGACCGGCGGGGCCGGCTCTGGGGGGCGGAAAACGGCCGGGAGGGCCTTACCGATCCGGATTTCGGTGACATTCACGATGACAATCCGGGCGAGGAGATCAACCTCATCGAAGATCGCGGTGGGCCCTCGTTTTATGGATATCCATTTTGCTGGACGGAGTTCCATTTGGCCGGCGGCGCGGGGGCTGGCAGCCAATGGGCCGATCAGACATTGCCGGAGGCGATTCGGAAAACGGATGCGTGGTGCCGAGATGCGAGGATTGTGCGCCGGCCGGTGTTCGTGATGCAGGCCCATTGGGCACCGCTGGGGCTATTTCAATATACTGGTCATGCGTTGCCGTTTTTCGATGATTTCCTCGTGGGCTCGCATGGCTCGATCGATCGCACACCGGCGACGGGCAAGCTGATCGCACGGGCGAAATACCGTTATGGGAAAATCGTATCCGTCGAGCCCATCGTCGGGGAAAAAGGTCCCGATGGAAACCTCGCCCAGGGTGTGCCGGGGGCGCCCAGGCCGGTGGACATTCGTCAAGCGCCTGACGGTGCGGTTTATTATTCGGATGACTTTGGCGGGAGGATTTTCAAAATCGGTTACAGACGGTAACCTGTCGATTTCATCGTGGCCGCACCGGAAGCACGTCTCGTCGAATTGTTGCGCGAGCCCGCGGAGCGGGAGCTGGTGGACGACCGTTTTCGCATCGAGCGCGAGGCGGGCATCGGTGGCATGGGCATCGTGTACCGTGCAGTGGACGAGTCCTCGGGCGCGGTCGTAGCCCTCAAGGTCCTTCGCAAGACGGACGCGGCCTCGAGGCGGCGCTTCGGCCATGAGGTGCAAGCGTTGGAGCGGCTTTCGCATCCGGCGATCGTGCGCTACGTGGCGCACGGGATCGTGGACGACGATCAGCCGTATTTGGCCATGGAATGGGTCGAGGGGGAAACGCTGAGCGGGCGGCTCGAGGGCGGGCCCCTTTCGGTGGCGTCGGCGCTGTCCCTTGCGCTGCGGGTGGCGTCGGCGCTTCGCGCGGCCCACGCGTTGGGCATCATCCATCGCGACATCAAGCCAGGCAACGTGTTGCTGCCGGAGGGTGATCTCGAGCGGGCCAAGGTGGCCGACTTTGGCCTGTCGCGCTTCCTCGGCGCACCGCACGCGACGACGTCGGGGGCTGCATTCGGCACACCGGGCTACGCGGCGCCGGAGCAGGTCCGCGGCGGCGACATCGACGGTCGCGCCGACCTGTTTTCATTGGGGTGCCTTTTATTTCGTTGTTTGACGAACACGGAGGCTTTCGCGGGGGCCGAAGTCCTTACGGTCATCGCCAAACTGGTGCTCGAAGAACCACCCCGGGTGAAGTCGATTCGAAACGACGTCCCGGATGCACTGGATTCCCTGATCGCGCGGTTGCTTTGCAAGGACGCGAAGGGCCGGCCTGCATCCGCCGACGAGGTCATCTCCGCGTTGGAGAACCTTCAGAAAGAATCACCGGAAGAAAGCTCCCCCATACGAAAGAAAATTCATCTCAAGAAATACTGGGTCGCGACGGCGGCGGCCATGGCGTTGGCGGCGGGGGCGTTTCTCATGGGCCGCAGGCCGGCCCCCGTGCAGGCCGAAAAAACGAAGGCAACGCTGGTGACCGATCTCGTTGCCTCGGCAACGTGTCGGCCGGATGCCGCATTGGACTATCGAGAGGGCCTGCAAGCGCTGCGCGAAGCTACGCCGGAGCGCGCGTACAAGGCGTTCGAACGGGCCATGGGCAAGGACCCCGCGTGCCCGGAGGTGCTGCTTCGCGTCCTGCAGACCGGACGATGGATGCGACCTGTCGCCGAGCAGCGCGAACACCTGCACCGCGTCCTCGTGCACCGAGAGGCACTGAGCGAGCGCGATCGCGTCTTGCTCGATTCGCTGGCCGCCACCATTGCGTCGGAGCCTGCCGACTTCGAAGCCGCTTCGCGCATCTTGAACGACGGCGCGTCGCGCTTTCCCGACGACGTCGAGCTCGTACATCTTGCCGCCAACGCCAAGGTCCTCCTCGTCAAAACCGTGCAGCAGATCCAGCCGGTCCTCGCCTCCGCCCGGCGCGCCGTCGAACTCGACCCGGCCTATGCCGACGCATGGATGGTCCTCGGGTGGACCTACGAGCGCACCGGCCAAGTCGGCGAAGAGGCCAATGCCTACGCGCACTGCGCCCAGACCTCGCCCACCTCCGTCGAGTGCCTCGCCAGCCGCGTCGTCCTCTTGCGCCGCCGCGGTCTCTGCCAAGAGGCGGAATCGCTCACGCGGCAATGGATTGCGCGCGATCCCAACTCCGATCGCTCGTTTCGGGAGCTCTCCGCACTCGTGGCCGCCGGCGGCGCCCCGCGCGAATCCATCGAGGAAACGATGCACATGCGCTGGTCGCACCTCCCCGATGCGCGGCGCGACGTCATTCGCCTGCACGACCGCGCCAAGCTCGCCGCCTGGACCGGCGACTTCCGCGAGGCCATCGCCCTCGGCGAAGAACTGGAACGCCGCGCCGCCGACGATGCTCACATCGAGGCCCACCTGCGGGGCTTGCGCATCCGCCTCGACGCGCTGCTCGAAACCGGCAAAGCCGACGAAGCCGGGCGCCTGGCCGAAGACTTTCTCCGCCGAAAAATCGCCTGGACCAACAGCCCCTTGAGCGGCGAGCGCACCGAGACGGGCGCCTCGTATTACGAGCCCAATCTGCTGGGCATCGCCGTCGCGCACGGCCGCCTTCCCACCGCCGAGTGGCGCACGATGGCCGGCACATGGGAGCACCAGGCGCAGACCACGAGCTCCCTCATGAAGATGAACCCCTTCGAAACGTGGACCCTGCGCTGGGGCAGTGCCATCGGGGGAACGCAGGACGATGCGGCGAAAGAGGCCATGAAAGCCATGCCCGCCTTCCCCACGGACGACCCGATCCTGCCGACGCTCATCGCCTTCCATGCGGGGCTTCTCCAAGCCTACGAAGGACGCCTCCGCCTGGCAGCGGGCGACGCTTCGCGTGCAGCCTCGCTCCTGGACGACGCCGCGCGAAGTTGCCAAGGCACCGATCAGCCCTTCCTCAACACGCGTGCGCACCTCTGGCTGGGGCAAGCCCACGAAAAGCTCGGCCACACGCGTGAGGCGTGCGAAGCCTACGGCGTGGTGATGCGGCGGTGGGGTGCAGCGACGCCGGCTTCCATCTCCGCGGCCGAGGCTGCGAAACGAAGCCGCGCGCTGGGATGTGTGCCACTATAGAAGGATGGGTGGGTTTCCCACGACACGCGCCTCGGCCATCCTCGGACTGCACAGCCCCGATCCCAACGTTCGCTCGCGCTCCCTCGGCCAATTGACCCGCCTCTATTGGCGGCCCGTGTACAAACACGTGCGCCTTCGCTGGCGAAAGACCCCCGACGAGGCGCAGGAAATCGCGCAGGAGTTTTTCCTCCACTCCATCGATGCGGGCACCTTTCAGGCCTACGAACCCGGCCGCGCGCTCTTTCGCACCTTTTTGCGCGTGTGCCTCGATCGCTTCGTCGTCGACCTCGCCCGGCGCAACCTCTCCAAAAAACGCGGGCAGGGGATCGCGCCGGTGTCGCTGGACATCGAGATGCTCGAGAGCGAAATCCGCCGCGACGGCCCCGATGCCTCCGACCCGGAACGCATGTTCGAAGAAGAGTGGGTCAAAAGCTTGGTGGGCATTGCGGTGGAATCGCTTCGCGTGGCCTGCAACGAGAAAGGCAAGGAGGAGCACTTTCGCGTCTTCGAGCGGTGGTATTTGGGCAGCCGCAACGATGCTACATACGCCACCATCGCCGCCGAGTTGCATCTATCCGTCAGCACCGTGATGAACCGGCTCGCCTACGCGCGGCGCGAGTTTCGTGCCGTCGTGTTGGAGGTGTTGCGCGATCTCACCAGCAGCGAACAAGAGCTGCGCGCCGAGGCGCAAACGGTGCTCGGTATCGAGTTATAGAATTACTTCGGTACGCTCCACGTGATCAGATATGTGCAGCTGTCCGCGCCCTTCTTGCGGCATGGTGCCAAGTCGTCGTGGGCCACGGTGACCTTGGGCTCGAAGCGGCGGGCCATGGCTGTCAAAATGCCATGATCGAAATCGCAAGGGTACGGATTCTCGCACACTGAGATGATCTTCTTCTCACCTGCGACCGGACGGTACCCGTAGTGACCAATTCCGTTTTCGATGAGGCGCGTTTTCGGGTCGAACATGACCTTGCCCGCCTTGCGGTGGTTCATGTGGTACGCGATGTCGATGGATTCCACACCCGTGTAGATGTCATGCACGGCGGGCGGGAACTTGGCCACCTCGGGGATGCAAAGGCCGATGCGGTAAAGGCTGTGCGTGCCGACGTCGCGCCCGATGGCTTCGAAGGTCGCAAGCCAGTTTTCCTGCGGAAACCAAGCGTTGCGGTCGATGATGTCAGGCCACGGCTGCTTTCCCTCGGCGGGCAGCGGCCCTTTGATGAAGCCATAACGCGCGAGGTATTTCAGCGCGACGGAAGGAAAGAGTTGGAAACCTTGGAGGGTGGAGGCGACCGCATGGCCGCTGATCTCGATACCGCGCTCGAAGGCCTTGTATTGCATGCGTGCCCCTTCACTATACCGACTCGGAGCGGCCGATGGGTGACGACATCACTGCTTCGTCAGCGGAGCCGGCAAACGGGCTCAGTCGAAGGGACACGCGCAGCGAATCGGCTCGAGCAGGTCCGCGATGACCTCGCGCACCCGGGGCGCGTTTCCGCGATGTCGTTCTCCGTGAGCATCCCACGTTCGCGCGCGCGATGCTTCGCGTCCCGCGACGAACATCCTGGCGAAGGCCCGTGCGGTACCGCGAAACAGTGAATTGGACCGCAGTCCGAACAATCGAGTGCACTTGGTGCGATTACGGGCCGACGAGCGATGTGTCTCTCGAAACATTGCCGCCGAGAAGTATGCATATCGTCGAATCCGTTTTTCGCGTTGAAGTCCGCTTTTGGCATGGCTAACGTCGAAAACGAATGTTGAAATAGAGGCACCGACATTCGATGAAGAAGCGACAGGGTCGCTCGGGCGAGGTATCTTTCTCGTTCGATGGCAGCTCCTGAACCATTCACTCAAGTCCTCGAGCAGGCCCTGGTGCTCGACCGACTGCGCGCCTTCGTGGTTCGCCGTGTCGAGCCCTCGGCCGCCGCCGACGTTTTGCAGGACATCTGGATCCGACTCCAGCGCGGCGCAGCGAACGTGCGCGATCGGGAGCGGTTCACGGGGTGGATGTACCGCGTGGCTCGCAGCGCGATTGCCGATCATCGCGAAGATCGACGCAGGCATGCGCCGGCGCCATCCGAGACCACCGATGTCGAGGCCCCCGCGGCGGAGGCCGACGACGATGCGCTCGTCCTCGCATGCGCGCGGTCCGTCCGCGGCATCGTTGAACAGCTTCCAGCGAAGTACAGGGACGTCTTGATGCTGACGGAGCTCGAGCAGCTCTCCTACGTTGAGGTGGGTGCGCGGCTCGGCATCTCGCTCGCGGCGGTGAAGTCCCGTGTGCTGCGGGGACGAATCAAGCTGCGCGCCGCCTTCGAGCGGTGTTGCCGCGTGGTACTCGACCGCCGCGGGACCTTGATCGCCTGCGAGCGGCGCTCGGCGTGCGCGTCGCGCCCCTGCTGAAGACGAGTACGTCACTTTTTTGCATCCTTTCATTTTTCGCCGGGTCCTCATGATCATGAACGACTCGAAATACGGCCCGCACACAGCCGCGGGCTCGAGAACCACCCGGCGCGGATTCCTCACCGCGGCGGCCGCCGGCGTGGCGGCCTGCCGCAGTCCCGATTCATCACCGGCACCGTCGCTGCTGGGCCGCGGGCGGCGCGGCTACGGCGAGCGCTCTTCGTTCGAGGGGGCCGAGCGCTCCTTTCGCCCCGGCACCACCCCGGGCACCGGTTCGAGCAAGACGCCGCTGGCGACCACCCTCGGCATCATCACCCCTTCGGCGCTCCACTTCGAACGCCACCATTCGGGGGTGCCCTCGATCGATCCGGCAAAGCACGCGCTCCTCGTCCATGGCCTCGTGGAACGGCCGCTCGTCTTCACGCTCGAAGATCTCCGGCGTCTTCCGTCGATCTCGCGCGTGCACTTCATCGAATGCGCCGGCAACAGCGGGCGAGAGCACCGAGGCGAGCCCCACGAAGACGTGCAGAAGAGCCACGGCCTTTTGAGTTGCAGCGAGTGGACCGGCGTCCTTCTTTCCGTACTGCTACGTGAGGTAGGGCTGCGCGCGGAAGCAAAGTGGCTCGTCGCGGAAGGAGCGGACGCCTGCCGGCTCGCGCGGAGCATTCCCTTGGACAAGGCTCTCGACGATGTGATGGTGGCCTACGGGCAAAACGGCGAGGCCCTGCGCCCCGAGCAGGGCTACCCGGTGCGACTCGTGGTGCCAGGTTGGGAGGGAAACACGAATGTAAAATGGCTGCATCGGGTGCACGTCGTCGACCGACCGTACATGACTCGCGAAGAGGCGCCCTACTACACGGATCTCATGGCTGACGGAAAGGCGCGAATGTTCACCTTCGTGATGGAGGCGAAATCGGTCATCACGCGGCCTTCGGGCGGGATGAAGCTCGCCGGGCCGGGATTCCACGAGATCACCGGGCTGGCATGGTCAGGGCGCGGGCGCATCGAGCGCGTGGATGTCTCCACCGATGGCGGCAAAACCTGGGCACCAGCGCGCCTCGACGAACCCGTGCTACCGAAGGCACTCACGCGATTTCACTTTCCATGGACGTGGCGAGGTGATGACACGTGGCTCCTCTCGCGCTGCGTGGACGAAACGGGATATGTGCAGCCAACACGCGAGCAGCTCGTCGCCGTGCGCGGCCTCAACGGCACCGATCACTACAACGGCATCAAGGCGTGGCACGTGCTGGCTGGCGGGGAGGTGCGTCATGTCTAAGCGCGCAAACTCGGTGCTCGCCAGTGCCCTCGCCCTGGCGCTCATCAGCGCCACGACGTTGGCCGAGAACCCGGACCCCGCAAAGCCGCTCGTCTCGCCGCTGGAGCCACCACGCTACGCCGTCGGGCGCCCCGCCACCGCGGAGGAGATTGCCGCGCGCGACATCTCCGTCTCACCCACGGGAGCCGGGCTCCCAGCGGGAAGCGGCACCGCCGCGCAGGGGCGCGCGGTTTACGAACAACGCTGCGCGGGCTGCCATGGGCTTCGCGGCGAAGGCGTGGGCGACGACTACCCAGCGCTCGCCGGCGGCGGCGGCACACTCGCAACGAATCATCCAGTGCTCACCGTGGGCAGCTATTGGCCATATGCCACGACGGTTTGGGACTACATCCACCGCGCAATGCCTTACGAGACACCGGGAACACTTCGTCCCGACGAGGTTTACGCCGTCACCGCATACGTCTTGTTTCTCAACGGCATCGTGCATGAGGACGCGATCATCGACGCACGCACTCTCGCTGCAGTTCACATGCCGAACCGAGACGGGTTCATCGGCGATCCGAGGCCGGATGTGGCTGCGCGATGAAAAAAGCGCCCTCGCCCTTGCCGAACTACTTCCAATAATCTAGAAGTATGGCGTGACCTCGAAGTTGGAACGACATGCCGAGCAGCTCGGCGCATTGGGAAATCCCGTGCGCCTCGCGATCCTGCGCTTCGTCGTGCAAGCGGGGCCGGAAGGCGCCCCCGCCGGCGCCATCCAAGCCCACGTCGATCTTCCCGCGTCGACGTTGAGCCATCATCTGAAACGGCTGGTCGACGCCGGCGTCATGCAGACGCGCGGCGAAGGGACATTCCACTATTACTCGGCCAACTACGATGCCCTGCGCAAGCTCACCGCATACCTGTGGGAGGATTGTTGCAAGAACGGTGGCAAGAACGGCGCCTGCTGCTGACTTTTTTTGCCCTTTTGCTTCGAGTTTTTTGGAAGAAGGAGAAACGGACCATGAACGTCATCAAGCCCCACGTCTCGCTCAACGTCTCGAACATCGATGCATCGGTCGCGTTCTACGAGCGCGCCTTCGGCGTGCAGGCTACCAAGCGCCGGCCCGGCTACGCGAAATTCGACCTCACCACACCGGCGCTGAACCTCACGATGCAGGAGGCCCCGCGCACCGGCGTGAACGCCTCCCACTTCGGCGTGCAGGTTGCGAGCACCGAAGACGTCGCCGCGGCGTGGTCTCGCTTCAAGGCCGCGGGTCTCGATACCTTTACGGAGCAGAACACGGCGTGCTGTTATGCCATGCAGGACAAGGTCTGGATCCAAGATCCGGACGGAAACCATTGGGAGGTCTTCGTGGTGAAGGGCGAGGCGGCCACCATGGGGCAGGGGCCAGAGGAGCTCCGGAGCGCCGCGTGCTGCACGCCGAAGATGGCCGAAGGTGAGAAGGCCGGTACTAGCGGCGGCTGCTGCGGTTGATCCATGTCGACGTCGGCCGGCGGCATCGCCCGCAAGCTCTCCTTCCTCGATCGCTATCTCACGCTGTGGATCTTCACGGCCATGGCCGCCGGGGTAGCGCTTGGGTTCTTCGTCCCCGGCATCAACACCGCGCTCGGGCGAATGAGCATTGGCACCACCTCGATTCCGATCGCGGTCGGGCTGATCCTGATGATGTATCCACCGCTCGCGAAGGTCCGCTACGAGGAGCTCGGGAAGGTGCTTCGGGCGCCGCGGGTGCTCGTGCTCTCTCTCGTGCAGAATTGGATCATCGGGCCGCTGCTGATGTTCGGGCTTGCGGTGGTGTTTCTGCGTGACAAGCCGGAGTACATGCTCGGCCTCATCCTGATTGGGCTCGCCCGGTGCATTGCGATGGTCATCGTCTGGAATGACCTGGCCAAGGGAGATAGGGAATACTGCGCCGGACTCGTGGCGCTCAATTCAGTATTTCAGATTATCTTTTTCCCCATTTACGCGTACGTCTTCGCCACGCTTCTCCCGAGCTGGCTCGGGCTCCAAGGAGCCATCGTCGACATCACCATCGGCGAGGTGGCCAAGAGCGTTGCCGTGTATCTCGGCGTTCCGTTTGCTGCGGGGTTCATGACTCGGCGCGCGTTGGTGAAGGCACGCGGCGTCGCGTGGTATGAATCGCAATTCGCCCCGCGCATCGGCCCGATCACCCTCGTGGCGCTGCTCTTCACCATCGTCGTGATGTTCTCGCTCAAAGGCGAGGCGATCGTGCAGCTCCCGCTCGACGTGCTGCGCATCGCGGTGCCGCTCCTCGTCTACTTCGTCATCATGTTTGTGGTGTCGTTCTTCATGAGCCGGCGGGTGGGGGCGAACTACGAGCAGTCGGCCACGCTGTCGTTCACCGCGGCGTCGAACAACTTCGAGCTCGCGATTGCGGTGGCGGTGGCCACCTTCGGCATCCACAGCGGCGCCGCCCTCGCCGCGGTCATCGGGCCGCTCGTCGAAGTGCCCGCGCTCATCGGCCTCGTCCACGTCGCGCTTTGGGCGCAAAGGCGCTACTTTCCAGCGCGCGCGGATGCGGCGGCGCCTCGCGTTGTGCCAAGCCTTTCAACCTCCGGAGAACGCCCGCAATGAAGACCGTGATTTTCGCCTGCGTCCACAACGCGGGCCGCTCCCAGATGGCCGCCGCGTGGTTCAACGCGCTCGCCGATGGCTCGAAGGCGCGCGCCGTCTCCGCGGGCACCGAGCCCGGCGAACGCGTGCATCCCGAGGTGCTCGAGGCGATGCGCGAGGTGGGCGTCGATCTCGCGGGCAGCACTCCGAGAAAGCTCACGGACGATATCGCACGCGGCGCCTTCATGCTCGTGACCATGGGTTGCGGTGAGCAATGCCCCGTGGTGCCCGGCCTGAAGCGCGACGATTGGCCGCTCGAGGATCCGAAGGGAAAGCCGCTCGAACGCGTGCGCGAGATTCGAGACGATGTGAAGGCACGCGTGCTCGAGCTCCTTCAGCGCCACGGCTGGAGCCGCCCGCCGATTCGCAGCGCGCGGCCAGAGGACCGGGGGGCCGTGGAAGCGCTCCTTGTCGCCGCAGACCTGCCCACGGCCGGCGTCGCCGAGCACTTCGAGACGTTCTTCGTCGCGGAGGAGGGCGCGCGCATCGTCGGTGCCGCCGGCCTGGAAATGCATGGTGGTTACGCGCTGCTTCGCTCGGTGGTCGTCGCACCCGACGCCAAACGCGCCGGCATCGGCGGAACGCTGACCCTCCATGCGCTCGCCGCGGCGCGTGCGGTCGGTGCGAAGGCCGTCTACCTGCTGACGACCACCGCGGAGGCGTTCTTTCCCCGGTTTGGTTTCGAAGTGATCGCGCGCACTGACGTCCCGCCTGATGTGCAAGCTTCGAAGGAATTTCAGGGCGCGTGCCCGGCCTCGGCCACGGTCATGCGCTGCGCGCTCTAGGCGCTCGGTAGGAAGAATTTGTCGCGTCGTCGCGAAAGTTGAGATTCATCCAAATATGAATCAGCACGCTGGATTCGATGCAAAAGCTCGACGAAGATGAGCCATGGTATCCGAGCGCAACCCGTCACACGATGCAGTGATTCGTAATCCTTCATTGCAAACCGGGCTTGTCGTGCTGATGACCGTCGCGTTTCTCGCGTTTCCGCTGCTCCCCGTGCGCGCGCTCATCCCCTTGGCCGCGGGCGCCGCTGCGGTTGCTCCCGTGGGGCGTAAGCTTCGCGCCACCGCTGCGTTTCATCTTGCGTGCGTGGCCTGTCTACTATTTGCCACGCTCGGGTTCTCCTCCTGGTTGACGTGGCCACTGCCGCTCGCAGTGGCCATTGCTGGATACCTCGCCGTTACTTCGCGCCTTGGCGAAGGGACCTTCGTCCGCGAATGGTTGCGACGGGGGCGATGGGATCGAGGAATGCTCGCCTGGATCGCGGTGACTGCCATCATCCCGGCGGTCGCGTTGGTGCTTTGGTTCGAGCTGACACATCCCGATTACAGCCATCTTCGCGGTACCATTCTTCCGCCGTGGCCGATCCCCGTCCTTGCGCTCGGCGTCGTTCTCTTTTCCATCGTCAACGCCGCGCTCGAGGAGCTCGTCTATCGCGGCGTTCTGCTTCATGCATTGGATACTTCGATAAAGAGCCGGCACCTTGCCCTCGTCATTCAAGCACTGGCGTTCGGCATCGCGCACATTCACGGCTTTCCGCGTGGCATAACCGGTGTGGCCCTGGTCTTCATTTATGGAATCATGATGGGCATCGTTCGTCGCATCGCTGGCGGCATGCTCGCCCCCTGGCTCGCCCACATCTTCGCCGATGTTACGATTGGAGCGATATTGCTCGTGAATGTCGTTTGAGCTTCGTCGATATCGAGATTACGGAAGAACGAAGCGCCCCAATTGTGCGCGCAGCCACCATGCGAATTGTCCGCGGCGGCTGAATCGGGGCAATTGTCGCCAGGTGCGGCGTGCTTCATCGAGGGCCTCGTGGGCGCCCTTTTCGTCGCGGAGGCGATGGCGCACGCGTGCGAGGCGCACCAATGCTTCGAGGGAGGACATGTTGCAGCGTGCGGCGGCGGAGAGAACCTCCTCCATTTGCTCCCATCGTTCGAGTTGCTCGAGGGCCTCGGCGGCGGCGAGGTAGGCGTCACCGTCGCGGGACGAGGCATTCGCAGTGCCTTGATGGCCGGCGGTCGAACGGAATTCTCCCGTCTCGGGGTCGATGCCCAGGGAGATGCCCAATGCCGCGAGCGCTTCCTCGGGACGGCGGGCGCGCAAGAGCGCATTGCCACGAAGATACGCGACGTCGCGATTTTTCGGATCGATGGTCGCGGCTTGATCGAGGTACTTCAGCGCGGTTTTCGGCATACGCAGCTCGAGGTACGATCGCCCGAGATCGCGGCGCGCAATGACATTGGCCGCATTGAGCTCGGCCTGTGCGCGCAATCGACCAATGCGACCGAGGTTGCGTGCAATGGCGACCGGGTCCGGCAAGAAACGACGCAGTGCGAAGAAGAGAACGACGATCAAGCAGACCCACGGATTCTCCACCGCGTAGGCCGCAAACATGACCGCCAGGTAGTAAGTCCAATAGTATCCCACGAGCGCAGACTATCAGCGTACGCTTTAGGCACAAAGCCATCGGCCCATGGCGTGAATGGGCTAATGATGGGCGTACGTAAAGGAGGAACATCGGATGGCCATCCTTCGGTCCGGGGCTCTTTTCGCGGCCTCACTCATTTGGGGCGCGTCGTTTTCGACCGGTTGCAGCGATGCGGCGGGTGAAAAAGAAGAAGCGGGGGGTGGCATGCAGGAGCAAGCGTTCTCGTCGACCGATGCGCGTGTCGTCGACGAGCAGGTGGTGGCGCCGCGCACACGGGACCTCACCATTGCGTCGCCGGCGCTGGGCGGCACGGCCAAGGTGCGGCTGTTGCTGCCAAAGGGCTGGGAAGAATCCGAGCACACCTGGCCCGTGCTCTATTTGCTGCATGGTTGCTGCGGTGACTACACGTCGTGGACGAGCATGACCGACGTGGCCGCGTTGACGGAGAACGCGGGCCTCATCGTGGTGATGCCCGAGGCGGGGCGCGCCGGTTTCTACTCCAATTGGTGGAATGGCGATCAAGGTGGCCCGCCCGGGTGGGAGACGTTCCATCTCTCGGAGCTGCGGCGCATTCTCGAGCGCGATTACCGTGCAGGGCATCGGCGCGCGATTGCGGGATTGTCGATGGGCGGCTTTGGGGCCATTTCGTATGCGGCCCGGCATCGCGGAATGTTTCGCGCCGCCGCGGAATTCAGCGGAATCGTGCATACCCTGGCCGAGGGCGGTCCGGCGCTGGTCCAAGGCATCGTCTCCCACGAGGTCGGCGATCCCTTGGCGCTCTGGGGCGATCCTTCCGCACAGCGCGCGATCTGGCAGGCGCACAATCCGTATGATTTGGCCGATCGCCTGATTGGCATTCCATTGTACCTGGCCTGTGGCAACGGCAAACCGGGACCGCTCGACCCGCCGGGTCGCCCGGACGACGGGCTCGAACGGCAGCTCGAGGGCATGAATGCCGAATTCGTGCAAAGGATGCGCGGCGCCGGCGCCAATGTCACGGCGAATTTGTACGGGCCCGGGACGCACACGTGGCCTTATTGGGAACGCGAGCTCCATGCTTCATTTCCCATGTTGACGAAGGCGGTGATGGCGCCATGAATACCGTGCATTCCGCAGCACCCGCCGGTGCGAGCCGCGCGCGGTACGCCATCCTCGGCCTCGCATTCCTGGGGCTGTCGTTGAATTACCTCGATCGGGCCAACCTCAGTGTGGCATTGCCGTACATTCAGGAAGATCTGCACCTGAAGTTGACCAATGCCCAAAAGGGGCTGCTCTTCGGTGCCTTCTTTTGGGCCTACGACGGCTTCATGCTGTTGGCGGGTTGGTTTGCCGACAGGGTAGGGCCGCGCAGGGCTTATTCATTTGCCGCGATCTGGTGGTCGCTTTTCACGATCCTCACCTCGTTCGCGGGCGGCTTTTGGTCGCTGTTCGCATTTCGCTTTGCGCTCGGTGCGGGGGAGAGTCCGGCCTATCCCGCGGCGACCAAGGCGAACTCGCGCTGGTTTCCCAAGCACGAGCGGGGTTTTGCCACCGCCGTGGTGGACTCCGGATCGCGTGTCGGTACCGTGCTCGCGCTGCCGGTGGTCTCCGCGCTCATTGGATTCGTCAGTTGGCACTTTTCCTTCATCGTGCTCGGCGCATTGGGCATCGTCTGGGCCGCCGCTTGGTACCGCTTTTACCGCGACCCGGCCGAGCATCCGCTCGCCAATGACTTGGAGCGCGAATACCTGCGCGCGAACGGCGCCCGCATCGACGAAACCGACGACCGCGCCGCCGCGAAGATCGCCTGGAGTACGCTCTTTCGATATCGCACCGTGCGCGGCATGATGCTCGGCTTCTTCTGTTTGAACTTCGTCATTTATTTCTTTTTGACGTGGTTCCCCACGTACTTGAAGACCGCGCGCGGGTTCGATCTGCAGGCGCTCGGGACCCTTGGCATGATTCCGGGCATCACCGCCGTCATCCTGGCCTGGCTGGCCGGCAAATTGGCCGATCGAGCCATCGCCCGCGGAGCGAATCTCACGCGGGTGCGCAAAACGGTGATGGTGGGCGGGCTGCTCGGGGGCTCGGTCATCGTATTCGCGGCCATCGTTCCATCGGTGTATGCCGCGCTCGCGTTGCTTGCCATGTGCTACGCGAGCCTTGCCGTCGCCGCGACCGGCATTTGGTCTTTGCCCAGCGACGTAGCCCCGAGTTCTCGCCACGTGGCCTCGATTGGAGGCATACAGAACTTCGCCTCGAACATCGCCGGCATCATCAGCCCGTACATCATGGGTTGGCTCTTGGACGTCTACCATGGCGATTACACGCCATCGTTCGCGCTGGCGGCTGTGGTGGCGCTGATCGGGGCATTCACCTACGCCTTCATCGTCGGAAAAGCAGAGCCACTACCCATTCTGCCTATTTCGGCTGAACGCTGAGGGCGATCGTACCGGTGTACCGGCCGGCGTACCGGGTACAGATGTACCACGGTACATCGAAGTGGTGATTGGCTCATACATCATCTAATTCCAATAACGCGGATTTTTGCCAGCAGATCGAAAGAGGAAACGCCATTGCGGCGCGTTTCGTCGGGGTATGTCGATTGCTATCGCGTGTCCTGGCGATGATGTGAATCACCCGCAATTCATAGTTTGGCTTCGACTGGTTTACACGGCCTGATCGAACCGCCAAGACGCCAAGGACGCCAAGATAAGATTGGTGTGCTGGAGCGTTGTCGTTGCGTGGCCCGGCGGCAATTCATTGTTGGGCTGTATATCCACTTACAATCGAGAGGAACATCATGCAACAACTGACGAAGATGTTGACGGCTGGTGGTGTGTGCGCATTGGCCCTGGTGGCCATGTCGGCGGTCAGCGTGACCGAGGCCAAGGGAGCGACCGAGGAACAGGGGCAGGCCGCCGATCAGGGTGATCCGAGCGACCAAGGCGACCAGTCCGAACTTGCCTGCGCCACCGCTCATGGCTGCCCCTGCGGATATGGCTGCATTTATCCGGAGGATGCGGGTTGGAACAACGACAGGCCCTCTCACAAATATTACAAGTACGCGTGCTACAACCTTAGCAATCAGTACGGCACCCACCGCCTCTTCAACAATCAAACGGGCCGCGCGCTCATGATCTTTTACGGAAAGTACAATTGCATCGATCCCTATGGGTGGCTCGAGCCCGGCCAGTGGTTCGATCGCGACCTTGGGCCCATCAATTCGGTCGCGCTGACTTCGGGCTAAAAGCACATCGAGTTTGATCCCATGGCGGATTCGAGTCGACCCGGTGCGCGATTCGGGTCCGCCGCCGAACGCGAGGACCAAGCCCCCGCTCGATAGGGAACGAGCTCGGCCAGCGAAACGCAAACGCGGCGACGCGAGCTTGCCCGCGGACGCATCGTAAGCCACTTTATGGGTTCGCTCGTCGGGGTCGGCGGCGAAGGCACGTGGGGGGCTCATGCGGGTCGTCGAGATTCGGCGTGGATGGATCGCGCTGGGGCTTTTTTCTCTCGTGGCATGTTCACCCGGCGATGAGCCCGCATCGGTCCACATGCACGGTGCGCGCGAGGGCTTGCGGCATTCCTCGTCGAACGAGGAGCCCGAGACGACCTCGGTGGAAGCGAACTTCCACGATCGTGCCACGCCCCCGCGCGCGCCCGGCGAGTTCGACCTCGTCACCCTTTCGACGTTGCCCGATGCCGTTTCCGACGGCGATGTGCTCGTCGGCTTGCGCGGCCTTTCCGCCGGCGATGTCTATTCGGTCACGCGCAATGGTATCGATGTGACCGGTGCTTTCCAACGCGTGCCTGGCGGTGACGTGCAAGGTCTCGTCGCAGAGCTGGCCCCGGGCGAAAATCGAATTGCGGCCGAGGCCGTTGGCCCGGACGGCAGGCGACGGGCAGTTCTGCGCGTGATCAACCATTCCATCACGGGGCCGATCCTCTCGGGTCCGCACCAGACGCCGTTCGTCTGCCGCACACGCGAGGCCGGTTTGGGGGATCCCCTCGATGCCGATTGCTCGATCGCGACGCAGTACGAGTGGTTCTATCGACCCAAGGCGGGGAACAAGTATCTAAAATTGGAAGATCCATATGCTCCCTATCCATCGGACGTGACATTGGTTCCGGGGCCTGGCGGCACCAACGTTCCGCTCGTCGTGCGGGTCGAGTCATCGACCATCAATCGCGGAATCACCCGCATCGCCGTGCTCGACGATCCTCACGCGCGCGGGCCCGCCGCACCGTTTCAGGCGACCCGCTGGAATCACCGTGTGTACTACGCGTACGGTGCTTTGTGTGGCGTGGGTTACCACCAGGGGGTGAACCGTCCCGAGACGGTTCTCGATGGCATCTCGGGTTCACCGGTTTTCGACTTTCATAGCATGGTGGGCGTCGACCAGCGATTGCGTAAAGGCGATATCGTGGTGCACTCCACGTTGAGCACCTTCGGTGTCCAATGCAACCCGCTCGTCAGCATCGAGACCACCATGATGGTCAAAGAGCACATTGCCGAGAAATACGGATCGATTGCGGCCATGATTGGCACCGGCGGCTCGGGTGCGGCGGTGCAGCAGTACAACGCCATCAACAATGCTCCCGGACTATTGAACGGGGCATTGCCCATCGCCTCGCTGGCCGATGTTTGGTCCACGATGATGACCATCGCGGATTGCGGGCTGCTCACCCACTATTACGACACGTACGCGCCGAACTGGGAGCCCATGAAGCGCGCGCACGTGGAAGGTCACGCACCGCTTCTCGGAATCATTCCCCGCGAGGGAATTTGCAAGAGCTGGAGTGCGCCGGAATTGCGCAGTGTTCTGGACCCGCAGCGCGGCTGCGATCCTTCGGTGCCGGAGGCCATGCGTTACCATCCCGTGAACAATCCCCACGGCGTGCGGTGCACCATTCAGGATACGAACGTCAACCTGCTCGGCCGCGAGCCCGTGACGGGATTTGCGCGCCGCCCGCTCGACAACGTGGGGGTTCAATACGGCCTTGCTGCGTTCAATATGTATCTGATCAGTGCGGCGGAGTTTCTCGATCTCAATCGAAACATCGGTGGCTTCGACATGGATGGTCGGTACGTCCACGAGCGCATGGCGATGTCGCCCGAGGTCGAATCGATTCTCTATCGCACGGGCATGGTCATCGGCCGTGGGAGCTTGAGTGAAAGCCCCATCGTCGACATGGGGCTGTACCTCGATCAGGTTCCTGGCGCGAGCATTCACGACGCCGTCCGGCCCTTCATCGTGCGCAACCGCCTGCGGAGTCGCGTGGGGCTCGACGGCACGCAGAGCATTTGGCGCGGAAACGCCGTGGCTCCGCCGGAGGCTTATCCCATTTTGGAGCAGTGGCTAGCCCCGCTCTCGGCACTTCCTCACGGCACCGACCGTGCGCGCGCCATCGTTGCGGCGAAACCGGCGGGTGCGACCGATCGCTGCGTTCTTCTCGTGAGCGGGACCCGCACGGAGATGCCCGAGAATTTCGACACCGGCAGGGGGCCCTGCTCGGCGATGTATCCCGTCGGCTATACACCGCGCATGGTGGCGGGCATGCCGGCGAGCGACGACGTCGTCCGCTGCCAACTCAAACCGCTGGTTCGTTCCGACTACCGCGCTACCTTCACCGATGCCGAGTTCGACGAATTGAAAGCGATATTTCCAAACGGTGTTTGCGACTACTCGAAGCGCGCGGCGCAGGACGTCGAAAAGAGCCTCGCCTGGCCATCCATCGGCGGGGAGGCGCCGCACGCGCCCGTAGGCCTTTCGTATCGTGCGGCGCGCTCCATGCCGGTTCCGTAGCGATATCGTGACTAGGGCAGGCCCCACGATTTCGCATTGCCATTGGCGGGGACGTTGCGCGGAGACATATCGGGGATCTGGCCGCGCCGCGAAATGATAGCGGTGTCATTTTTTCGCAAGTCAATGGCGATGGCATCGGCTCCCTCTTGCCGCCAGCGAAGGGGCCGTCCGCACTCGCTGCGCACGTCGATGTCGCCGGCGATGCGGTGGCGCAGGACCAACGGCGAGCCGGCCTCGCTGTGAACGCGGATCCATTCCGTTCCACCATTGCGGCGGGAGGCGTCCACGAGGAAAGCTCCTTGGGCGCGCAATTGCGAAAAGGAGGCGTCGGCCCACGTGTTCGACACGGAGGGGAAAACGTCGATGGTGCTGCTGCCGTGCATCACCATGTCCAACACGGATTGCGCCGCGGCGATGGGGCTCTCGCTGGCCAAATTGGTGCCTTCCCGGTACATGGTATTGGGCATCAATTGGGAATCGCGGAAGATGTTGCCGTCGAGGAAGAAGCGCAAATGCGCTAGCGCATCCTCGGCCCTGCCCATGCGCGAGGCCATCGTCGATGCGGCGCCAAAGCTGTAACCGGCCCACTGGTCGCGCGCGCTCGTCCAATGGTCGAACGTCGTTTGGATGATCTCGCGGTCGCCGGGGCGATGCCAGCTCATTTCCTCCAAGGGGTAGAACCAGAGCATATGCGAAAAGTGGCGGTGCGAACCGGGGAGCGCTACGCCGCGGCCGATCAGGATCCCACGCTCGTCGCGATGGTAAGGCACCAATCGCGCAAGGATGTCGCGCCATCGAGGAAGACGGGGGTCGTCGATGCGGAGCAATTGCGCCGAATCGATGAGTGTCGTGCACGCCCAGCGGATCAGCGAGAGATCGTAAGTACAATCCTCGGCGTCGGCGGACTCGGGAGATCGCGTGAGCGGCAGGTGCAGGGCGCCGTCGTTGCCCTCGGTCAAGAATTTCGAATAGAAGTTCAGCGCCTTTCCCAGAATGGGATAGAGCACGTCGCGAAGTATGGATTTGTCCATGCTATGGCGGTATGCGAGCCATACATTGTGCAGACCCCAGACGAGATTCCCCGTTTGGTCGGTCTTGCTGGTCGTGCCGGGAACGCCCACCGAGCGGGTGCCGCCGGGACGCAAGGTCCAATCACCGGGGTGCGAGAGCGCATACGTCTGGCCGTCGCGGTATTCCGGCGGGACGGATAGGGGGAGGTTTTGCTCGAAACGACGAAACGCCGAGGTGACGGCGTCGAGTTCGGCGTGGTTCGCGATCTGAACCAAGGGATAGGAGATCTGGACATTGAGGTTCCACCACACGGCCGTCCAGCTATTGCCGACTTCGGGAAACCACGGACCCCATTCGGACATCACCGGTGCATCGGCGCGTGTGGACGAGCCCATTTTGTAGAGCTGGATCCAATAGAAGCGCTGCACCCATTTGTCCGGAACCGAGACGAAGCTGCGCGTGTAAAATCGATTCCACCAATGCCGGTGCTGCGCCACGAGTGTATCGGGTGGGGTGGCCAGCGCCCGGCGGACGGCGACCATGGCCTCGCCGAGGCCCGTCGAATTCGGGTATCCGTAGTTCACGTTGGCGGCGATGAGGCGTCGCGTGCCTTCGCGCTTTTCTTGCCAGGCGGTGGTGTATCCGCCGCCAGCGAGCATGGTTTGCTCCGCATAATGCGTTTCGCCGGAGGTGCCAATGTTCGCCGGAGGGTTTCCCTCGTAACCGCCGGGCGGCGGGAAGCGAACCTTCCGCGTCGTATGGGAGGGCAGGGGCACGAAGGCCCAGGCGGCCGCCGACTCGCCTGCACTCGGGACCATCGAGACGAGCAGGACGCTCTGTTGCTGAAGCACCAATGCCGAAAACTCGATGTGGCCCTGGGTGGTCGTGATCGCGCCGGTCAGCTCGGCGTTCCATAGATCGAGCTCCCAATCGATGCTGGTGATCGACCCGGCCATGGTGAGGGTAAAGTAGCCAATGGGCAGGCGCGAAAGTCCGATGGCCGCCTCCCATTGCGGGCGTTGGTCCTGCACTTCGGTGTGGCTGAGCATGAACTTCAGCACGTTGCCCAGGGCGTTGACGTCGCGGTAGACTTGCACCCCCAAGCGCGCGTTCGCGAGGAAGGGAGCCGTCTGCCAACTGTCGGGCAGTTGCTTCCACACCATCCGCGCGTCCTTCACGGCCGTCTCGTGCGGACCCTCACTCGAGCCGTCCAACGTCGAAGCCCGATCCCATCCGGTCGCGGATTCCCCGGAACAGCCTGTCGCGATAGATCCGATGACTATCGCCCCACCTTGCAGAAATGTCCTTCGGTCGATCTCGTCCATGGGTTCAATAATGGCCCATCCACATCAACCCAGGAACGATTTAATAGAACAGCTCCGGTTAAAGGTGGGATGATTCACTGCCGTGAGAGTGGAATCTCTGGGTACTGGGCGAGCACGGCCTGCACATCTCCAGGGAAATCCGCGAGTTCCTGGACCTGGCGGACTTCTATGACGCAGGAGCCTGACGCAGGGCAGCGTGATGCCCAGGCGATGGCCTCCTCGCGCGACTTCACCTGGAGCATCCAGTAGCCGCCCACCACCTCTTTGGCCTCCGAGAAGGGCCCATCGAGCACCTTCGGCTTGCCGTGGCCGAACTCGATGCGGGCGCCCATCGATGGAGGGTGAAGCCCGTCGAGCGCGAGCAACACACCGGCGCGCTGCAGCGACTCGTTGTACCGCATCATCGCCGCCACCGAGTCGGCGTCCGGCACGGTTCCCGGCGCCGCGTTCTCGTAGCCCTTGGGGATCATCAGCAGCATGAATCGCATCGGTTTCGTCTCCTCGTGATCCCGTCGAACGGCCACCCTCGGGATCGACACGAGCGAGACACTTTTTTCGCCCGAGGCCTATCGGGCCGTCTGCCGAGGGGTGCGCAGGCCCACGTCATCCAGCGCCACCGTGCCGGCCGCCACGGGATCGAACACGAACCGCACCGCTTCCAGCTCGCCTCCGGTCACCGGCACCTCGAAGCTCTGAAACACCAACTCCGACTTTGGCACCCGTGCCGCGAACGACGCCTTGTAGACATTGGTCGCAATCTGCGGTCCCAGGCGCAGCGACGTCCGCTGCACCTCGCCACCACGGGCGACCAGTTCCACCGTGAACGCCACCGGCGTCTCGCCCATGTTGCCCATCGCGAACACCAGCACATCGCCTGCCTTCGCGGCCGCGGCCCCCGGCACGGTCAGCGTGTAGCTCGGGCTATCCTTCTTGGCATTCCACCCGAGCACGACCGCGCTCGTATCCAAATCGCCCCAGGTGAGCTTGAGCCATTGCTCGCCCCAGGCGTCCAGATTCTCGCCCCGCGCCAATCCGCCCGCGGCCGTCGTGGTCGTAAGATCGATGTCCTCCTCGTACGTGGCCAAGAACCGGTATGTCGAATCCTCGAACTTGTTCCGGTAGTCGGTCGGCGGCAGCCAATTTCGTCCCGTGCGCGTATCTCGAAACAACGCCAGGTATTCTGTTCGGCCGTGCAAGGTTGCCTCCAAAAAGGCCGAAATCGTCGTTTTGGCCACCTGCCGCTGCGCGTCGGGCGGCATGATGCCGCGCAAATTCAAAAGGCGCCCTCCGAACCCCGACAAATCATATCTCCCCCACACCGTGTTGAACTGCCCATGGTTTGCACCGCGAATGTACAGGGACGTTTTGCACCAATCGCCGTGGTCGGTGAATTTGATGCGCTCGAGTTGGCGCGACCCATGAAACGACAACATGTCTCCATCCTCCGTGCCCTGCAGCACGAAGTAATTCACATTGCGCGGTTCGGTCTTGCGTCCGGCGGGTTCGTATTGCCCATCGACCGGCGCAATGGCAATCACCGTGCGAATGTCGAAGTCGTATCCGAATCGGATGCTCGCATCGTCCGGATCGTACGGCAATCGATTGAACGCCGCCGCCACCGAAACCGCCTCGCCGCCGCGGGAATGCCCGATCAATGCAATCTGGTGCATGTCCACGCGCCCGAAAAAAGGATGCCCCTCGCGCGCGTTCCACGCCTTCCAAACGCGCAGATGCTCCAGCAGAAGCCACGCGCGCGCGTCCGTTTCCTTCTTGAGAAAGATTTCGGGTACTCCGAGTAGGTTGGATGCCGCGGCGCTATTGAGGAAATTCTCGTCCACCGACGCCACGATGAAACCGCGACTGGCCATCAGCTGGCCCAGATACGCGTATCCCGGATCGGAATAGTCCTCCATATCGTGGTTGCCGTGGACGACGAGCACCAAGGGAAACGGGCCCGGGGCGTCCGGGTACCACACGCGCGCTTGCAGCGGCATGTGCTTCGCGTCGAATCCCCAATAGCGTGTTCGCGCCCAGCCTGCCGCGCCCGACCACTGCTCGATGAGCTTCGAGCCATCGACCGATTCGGTGCGGAAGGCTTCGGCCACCTGCGGCCCGAACTCGGGACGGCGTCGGTCCGATCCGCTGCCGTACGCAAGCGTCTTGACCGCAAAATGACCCGGTCTCGAGGGGTCTGGCGCATCGAGCGGCAGGGCGTTGTCCGCCCATTCCGGCGATGGCACGTACGCATCGTTGCCGTCCACGAGAAGCCATCGCGCACCGAAAAACAGCACCAACGCCGCCGCCGCGAACACCGCCAGGGCCACGCGCCGCCGTCGCCTGCGCCAGGACGCGAACGCCCCTCCCGCAACGGAGCCCAGGATGATCGCCGCCGACGCGAGGAGCACGAGCGCCAAGGTGGTGGCGCCCGACCAAAACGTGAGCGCGACGACGAGCGCGATGGCCGTGCCCACGATCCATCGATGACGCGGCGGCAATGCACCGAGCCACCGCAGGAGCAGGCTCGCGATGAACCCCGCCAGGACGAGCGCCAACGTCACGATCGCGAGCACCAGCCAGACCATGGCATTGCCCGCGCCGGTTGCGAGCATGGGAACCGCTTCCACCAGCCAAAGTGCGAAAACCGCGAGCAACGCACCCCACGTGGCCCCTTTCCAGGTTGCAGGTGCGAGGGCTAATTTTCGTGCAAGCATACTTGCCTTTTAGCCCGCACCGCCCGAACGATGCACCAGCAAATTGCGCGTGCTACGCCTCCACACCTTCGGTTCGCTCGGTTTCGAGGCTACCCTTGCGATCCACGGCATGAACGCGGAGGGGCAATTGCCTCTTCGCAGAGCTCGACGGATGCCCCGATCCATTGATGCCATGGCAACAGTCGGATCCAAGGATAGGGTCCGTGGCAAGACATTTCATTCGCGCGATACCTGTCTCGTTCGTTGCTGGGAGGCAATTCTCTCGTTATTGCGTATATTGAATTGAATGTGGTCGCCCGTGCGCGATTTCATCGGCATGAGGCGCCAGCGTGAAGCACACGGCGCCACGTGACGAAAGAGCCGCGGATCGATGCAACTCGCGGAAGCGGTTCGCGTCTTCAATGCGATGCGAGACATCGAGATATGGAGGACCGCATGAATGTGAAGTCATCTTGTTTTTCATTTACGGTGTGCTTTTCGTTGGTTGCTTTGGCGGGCTGCGCCGCAAATTCGGAGACGGAGACGCTGGGCATGGAGGCGTCCGGCGTTTCGGTGTCGTCGGACAGGGTGTCATCGGATTTTCCACATTGCGTGGTTGCGGCCGTTCCTGTTCGGCCCGGTGAGGAAGTTTCGCCTTCCATCGCCCCGCCGGCGGCGAAGTGCTTCCACACCTATGCCGAGGCCACGTCGTTCGCGACCAAGGGGCGGGTCAATTTGCCGAAAAATGCCACGATGAAAGAGGTGGACGACGCCGTCGCGGACGACACGACGAGGAACCTGGGAATCCAATCGATCGTCATCGCGCGCGAATACGCCAATGCGAACTACTCACTTCCGTCGCTGGCCGTTACGGCGGATGCTGGGTGCCAGAATCAGGATTGGGTGTTCGCGAGCATGCCATCCGGGTGGAACGATGTCATCTCGTCGGCCCTCATTTACGGCGGCGTCGGATGCTTCCACGGATGGCACTACGAGACCAACAATTTTGGCGGAGCGAACTTGGATGTCGGTGCAGGGGTCGGGGATTTTACCTATATGAATGACAGGACATCTTCGATCCGCTGGACGCGTTAATCCAAATTCGCGCAACATCATGTCGCGCGCCGGAGCCCCCGGCGCGCGGCGCTTCAGCCGATAGTGCCGCGATCTCACAAATCGGTGCCGACGGGGCGCTCGCAGAACATGCCCGAGACATGGTTACCGTTTTGCGCCAGATTGGCGATGCAGTTTTCGGCGCGGTAGTCGATGGCCGGGGCGTGAACGGTACCCCACACGGTGACCGAGGCGCTCTTCATGAGCAGCGCGGTGGTGGCCGAGGGCTGCACTGCGATGGTGCCCTGTTGCGAGAACGTTCCCGTCAAGGTGAGCGCGTAATTCTCCCGCGCTTCCTCGTCGCGTTCCAGGTGTGCGCATTGGTCGAAGACGTAGGTGAGCGACACCTCGGTGGCGCCCTGCACGGCATTCGACGTGGCCGTGCCGAAGATGTGTGCCGTGCCGCCGAGCGGGCAGGCGATGGTGGCATCGTGCTGCCCGACCGGCTTACCCTGCAGGGTCAAATTGAAGATCAGCTTCATCATCTCGCGCACACCGCGCAGAGCGATGGAGTCCTGGCAAATGGCATCGCACGGAGGGGGCGGGGGAAGGGTGCCATCTTCGCACCCGACGGCCGCGACGAGCAGCGCGGCAAGCAATGTCCGTCGGATCATGCGTCAAAACCCTCCTTCTACGCCGAGGCTCGGAATGGTCACCGGCCCCACCGTTTGCACGGAGCACCCGCGCAAGGTGCAATCGGTGGAAATGGATTCTTTGTTCAAGGTGACATTCATCCACTCGGCCACCACCGACAGCCAGCTCGTCTTACCGAGCTGCCATCGCTTTTCCAAGCGAAGATCGATTCGAAAGAACGACGGCAGCCGTTCCGTCGACGTGACCGCCGGATTGTCCGCGCGCGGCACGCCGGTGTAGAAAACCACGCGCGTACCGGCGCGCCAATGGCGGCCCAAGTCATAGGCCACCGCGGCGTTGGCCACGTGGGTGCGGTCGAACGATGCGACGAACTTCTCACCCCGCGCATACCGCGTCGAGCGCGAGAGCGTGTACGAGAGAAAGCCGCCCAGCCGTGCGGTGAGCTTTCGCTTCAGGAAAAACTCGAGCCCGTAGGCGGTGCCGCGGCTGCGCACCTCGAAGACTTCGACGGCGCGCTCCTCGCCGCGGCTGCCCGCGCCTTGTCCGCCGCCGCCGCTGCGATCGGGCCCGATGGTGCCCGGCGGAAAGCGCGGGCCGCAATACGGGGTCCAGCCCGGGGTGAAGCCCGCGCTATCGCCACCGAGGGAATCGGCGGGAAAAGCACCCGGAGGGCAGCCGCCGGGATCCTGTGGAATTGCACCCAACGGATCGCTCATATCGAAGAACGTATTGTGAAACGCCGAAAGCGTAAGCGTCGTTCCGGCGCCCAGCCCGAGTTCGAACCCCACGCTCTCCTGGATGGACCGCTGAAGCCCGCCGCGCAGGCCTCCCGGTTGAAAACCCGGCACCGGCACGACAAAGGCCGGTGGCTGGTGCGCGAGCCCGAGCGCCGCGAGCACACGCACGCGTTCGCCCACGTTGGTCCGGGTCATCAGGCGCGGGTCGATGCCCACTGCCGTGCTGCCTTGCGAGGAGAAAAAATCGACGCGCGCACCCGTCGTGATCTCGAAACCGGGGATCGCCTCGTACACGACGTCGGCGCGTGCGCCCATGGTCAGATCGGTCCGCGAAGGAAAGTAGCTCGACACGCGCGATGCCGATGGGGAAAGCTCGTCCTCATTGGCCACGACGGCGTAGCTGTCCATTTGCACGTCCGTTCCGGCCCGCACCAGGACGCGCGGCGAAACGCGGTGGACGATCTCGGTGCGCGCTCCCACCATGCGATCTTGGAGCCGCCGGCCCTGGGAAAGGCGCGTGCGATCGAACCCCAAGGTGAACGCCGTGCGCAAGGTGCTGCCTTCACCCAGGCGGCGATCGTAGCGCAGGTCGACACGGTGAAATTCGGAGGCGAAGAGCGGTAGGGTTTCCGTGGGCGTTTTCTGCCCGAGAAAATCGTACGAGCCAAATGCGAATACGCCAACGCGGTCGTCGGGTGTCAAATCGTACGTTGCGCGAAGTTGGTAATCCCAATAATCGAGAACCGTATCGGATGCGAGGCGCGAGAGCAGTGCGGCGGTGTACGAATAGCGCCCGCCCAAGGAGATGGTTCCGCGGCCATTTTCAAAGCCGGTTTCCGCCCAGGCGCCGGCGTCGAATGCCCGCAGGTTGTACTCTCCGTGCGTCTCGGGGCGAGGTGCCGTCATCTCCCCGGAGACGATGCCCCCGGCGTAGCGGCCAAATCGCGCCGGATACCCCCCAGGGTATAGATCCACGCGTTCGACCAGGGCCGGATGGATCACCGAAGGTCCCGCCCCCACGTGAAAGAGCAAGGGCACCCGCACTCCGTCGAGAAAGTAGCCCACGTTCCCCGGCGGCGCGCCGCGCACGAAGAAAAAAGGCAAGCCCGATACGATCGGGGTCACGCCGGGCATCATTTCGATCGCGCGAAATGGATCGCCGAAGGTGCCCGGGATCTCCCGGACCTCGGCGCGCGACAAAGTCGCCGTGCGCGATGGCTCCACGCGCTCGCCTGCAACCCGCACCTCTCGCACGTCTTGCACCTCTCGCACGTCGTGCACCTCTGGCACCTCGTGCACCTGCTGCCTCGCTGCGGGCGCGCCACGTCGCGGTGGATCCGGCATCCGCTCGGGTTCCGGCGGCGGCGCGCGAAAGGCGAGCTCCATGCGAATCTTCGCGGCCACCGCCGTGCCGTTGCGCGTGGCGGGCTGAAAGCGAAAGGTCATGGCCGCCTCCGCCGCGGCAGTCGCAAAGGGCTCTTGCGTCGTCTCCGGAACGACCGAGCGCACCGTACCGTCGGCGTTCACGGTGAGGACGAGCACGACCACCGCATCGCCCCGTGCGCCTGGCGGATAAGGAACCTCGGGTGCCGAGGTGAGCGCGGGAGGCACCGTGTCGGTCGCCTGCGCCTTGGCCGGACGCACGCCAAAGACGCACATGGCCACGGTCGCAAGGGTTGCCGCCAGGGTCTGCCATCGCATGCTCCAGTACGGAGAGTGACCTGGAGCACGCCGTGAGGTGCACGCTTTTTCGGCTCGGTTCGTGCAGGCCAGCCACGCCACCAAAGAACAGAGGTACTGCCATGGCGACCTATTCGTTGCGCGACGTGATCAGGACACCGAACCTGATCAGCCTCGCAAGACTTCCGCTTGCGGTCGCATTCCCGTGGATCGTGCGCCAGCGTCGCTGGCCCATTCCCTGGCTCACCTTGGCCGCGGCCACGGACGTGCTCGACGGCTGGTATGCGCGCACATTCCACGAGGAAACGGCCACCGGCGCTGCGCTCGATGCCGTGATGGACAAGGCCTTCGTGCTCAGCGTGGTCGCGACCTTGGTGCGCGAGCGCATGCTGACCTTCCTCGATGCCATCCTCCTCGAAACCCGCGACCTCGGGGAAATTCCGCTGCTCCTGCGCGCGGCGCGCCACGATGCTCCGGCAAAGCCGCGGTCATCGAACATCGCGGGCAAGGCCGTGACCGTTTTGCAGTTCGCCACGCTCGTGGCAACGCTGTCGCGCATGTCGCGAAGGCGCGGGTGGGTGCTGGCCACCAGTGCGTGCGGGGTGTTCGCGGCGGCGACCTATTGGATTCGCGAGGCCCGCGCGGCTCGGTAACCTGCGGGTAACCACCTTTCCGTGCCGGGAGCGGGGCCCACACATACGGCGCTTCTTACATCCTCGGAGGCATTCATGAAAGCTGCGGTGTATTACAAGAACGGCGGTCCGGAAGTTCTACAGTACGAAGACGTTCCCGATCCCGTTTGTCCGCCGGACGGCGTACTCATCGACATCGAGGTGATCAGCGTCGAAGGCGGCGACACCATCCACCGCAGCATGGTGCCGCTCCCGCGCGTGCCCAACATCGTTGGTTACCAGGCCGCCGGCACCGTGCGTGAAGTCGGGGCCAATGTGAAGAATCGGCGCGTCGGCCAGCGCGTGGTCGCCGTCCTCGAGAATGGTTCGCACGCGGAAAAGGTCGTAGCCCGGCCGGAGTTCACCTGGATCGTTCCCGATGGTGCGGATTTGACGCCCCTCGCGTGCGTGCCCGTCGCCTTCGGGACGGCGCACGAGGCGCTGTTCGACTTGGGCGGGCTCACGAAAGGGCAGAAGGTGCTGGTGCACGCCGGCGGCAGTGGCGTGGGCCTGGCCGCGATCCAGCTGGCCAAGGCCGTAGGGGCCGTGGTGCTCACCACCGCGTCCTCGGATGACAAGCTGGCGCGGCTGCGCGAGTTTGGCGCGGACTACGCCATCAATTACAAAACGACGTCGTTCAAAGACGAGGTGGCGAAAGCCGTGGGCACCGTCGATCTGGTGGTCGACCCCATTGGCGGTAAGACGCTGCAGGACAGCGTGGAGGTGCTGAAATACAAGGGCCGCATCGTCAACCTCGGGCGCGCGGGCCGCGACTCCGGCGCGTTCGATCCGTATCCGCTGTGGCTGCGCAATGGCTCGCTGCACGGGCTCCATCTTCTCTTTGGTTCGGCAAGCCACGAGCTGGCGCGCTTCCAAGGTGTCATCTCCGAGTGCATCGAGCGCGTGGCGCGCGGCGAGTTGCGCGTGGTGGTCGACCGGAAATTCGCCCTTGCCGACGCGGCGCAGGCGCATGCCCACATCGAACAGCGCTCCGCCTTCGGTCGCGTGGTGATGCTGCCGTAGCCCATCGACGAAATCTAGACGCGCTCCTCGGAGGCGGCGGCACGGATCAAGGGCAACAACGCGGCAAGCGCCGGGTTGTCGTTGCTGCGCCGCCACGCGAGGACCAGCTCGACGGGGCGCGTCGCCGTGCCCTCGATCGGGCGAAGGACGACGCCGTCGAAGCGCAGTGCGGAGGCCGCCGCAGGCACCAGCGCGATACCGAGTCCGGCGCGCACGAGCGCGAGGATGGTGTGCACCTGGCTGATGTACTGCCGGTACACGGGCCACACGTTCGCCGCGTGGAAAATGCTCACCAGGAGCTCGTAGAAATACCGTGCCTCGGAAGGCGAATACATGATGAAGGGCTCGCGATCGAGGTCGCTCACGTGCGGACCGCGCTTGCGCCGCGCCAGGCGATGCCGCGCGGGCAGTGCGGCGAGAAGCGGCTCGCGAAACAGCGGCACGGTGGCAATGTCGGCACCCGTGGCGGGCGGCCGCACCATGGCCAGATCGAGCGCGCCTGCGAGAAGGGCCTGCATTTGCGCACTGCTCACCATTTCGCGCAGCACGAGCTCGACTTGGGGCAGCCGCTGCGCGCTCACGGCGAGCACCGGCTCGAGAAACGAGTACGCGGTGGCCGCCGTGAAGCCGAGGGTGACCACACCCGCGTGACCGCGCGGCGTCCGCCGCGCCGAAAGGGCGGCCTCCTGCGAGAGATGCAAAAGCTTGCGCGCATCCGCCAGGAAAACGCGCCCCGCCGGCGTGAGCTTCACCGCGCGCTGCGAGCGATCGAAGAGCTCCACACCGAGCTCGCGCTCGAGCAGCTGGATGCGCCGGCTCAAAGGCGGCTGCGTCATGGATAGCCGGGCTGCCGCGCGCCCGTAGTGCAGCTCCTCGGCCACGGCGACGAAGCTCTCGATTTGGTTCAGCGAAAACATGGTGCAATTGATTCAATTCTAGCATCGAACCATGCCAAAGAAGTGTTGGACCGGTATCGATCCGCGTCCTACGGTTTTCCACGATGGACGGCTCTCTCGACACGGCGGTGGCCAAGATCTTTCGCCGCACCGTCCCATTGTTCATCGTGATGCTGATTTGCAATCAGCTCAATCGCTCGAACATCGGCTATGCGCAGGCGCACCTCGAGGCCTCCGTGGGCATCGGTGCGGCCGCGTACGGTTTCGGGGCCGGGCTCTTCTTCGTGGCCTATGCGCTGTTCGAGCTGCCGAGCAACATCATGATGGAGCGCTTCGGCCCGAAGGTGTGGCTGACGCGCATCATGGTCACCTGGGGCCTGGTCTCGGCCGCCATGATTTTCGTGCGCGGCCCCATCCTCTTCTACACGCTGCGCTTTCTCTTGGGCGCCGCCGAGGCGGGCTTCTTTCCGGCCATCATTTACTACTTCACGCGCTGGCTTCCCGGCACGCACCGCAGCCGCGCCACGGCGATGTTCGTCGCCGGCTCCTCGATTGCCGCGGCCATTTCCGGGCCGCTCTCTGGGCCCTTGCTGTCCTTGCACGGTGCTTCGGGCCTTGCCGGCTGGCAATGGCTCTTCGGCATCGAGGGACTGCTCTCCGTCGTCGTGGGCCTCGTCGCGTACCGCTTGCTCGATGCGCGCATCGACGAGGCAGAATGGCTTCGCACCGAGGAGAAAGCGGCCTTGATCGAGCGCATCGCCGCGGAGGACCTCGCCCGCCTCGAGCAAAAGGCCGACGGTGCATCCCGTTGGAGGCAGCTGCTCTCGCCGCAGGTGCTGCTCTTTTGTACGATCTATTTCGTCATCCAATTATCCATTTATGCAAATACGTTTTGGCTCCCCACCATCGTGCGGCGCATTCGCGGCACGACGGACATCACCGTGGGGCTTTTGTCGTCGCTCCCGTGGCTCTGTGCCATCGTGGCCATGTATTTCGCCGGCTGGGCGGCCGATCGCTGGGGGCGCAGCAAACCGCTTCTCGCGGCCTCTCTGGTGGTGGCCTGTATCGGCACCTTTCTCGCGGCGGTGGTCTCGCCCGCACCGGCGCTGTTCATGTTGTGCATTGCCGCCATGGGCTTCAAGAGCGCGAGTCCCTTGTTTTGGACCATCCCGCAATCCACCTTGCACCCCGCGGTACTCGCACCGGCGGTGGCCGTGATCAATTCATTGGGCAACCTCGGTGGCTTCGTAGCACCCTTCGGTTTCGGCCTCGTGAAGGCGCGAACCGGGGAGGTGACCTACGGCCTTTATGCGCTGGCATTCACCACGTTGCTCGGCGCCCTCATCGTTTTTCTGATTCGAAATGACCGGCCCCCTACCAGGCCAGGAGACCTTCGTCCATGACCGCCTACAGCCCTTCGGAACTGGGAAAAAAGCTCGGATCCGGCCTTCTCTCGTTTCCGGTGACGCATTTTCGACAGGAGGATCTTGCCTTCGACGAAGCGCCGTACCGCGAGCACGTCGCCCGTTTGGGACAATATCCCATTGCCGGTATCTTCGCGGCAGGTGGCACGGGCGAGTTCTTCTCGCTCACTCCGTCCGAGGTCGGCGCCGTGGTGAAGGCCGCCGTGCAAAGCGCGCCGTCCGGCATGCCGGTGGTGGCCCCCGTGGGATATGGCACGCGCATCGCCGTGGAGCTGGCCCGCGCCGCCGAGAAAGCCGGCGCGGACGGTATTCTATTGTTCCCACCCTATTTGACCGAGGCCGATGCGGAGGGGCTCGCCGACCACGTGGAGGCGGTTTGTCGTGCGACCTCGCTCGGCGTCATCTTGTACAGCCGCGGCAACGCCGTCTATTCGGCGGACACGGTTGCCCGGCTCGCGAGCTCGTGCCCGAACCTCGCGGGCTACAAGGACGGTGTCGGAAATCTCGATCTGATGACCCGCGTCGTGGCAAAACTGGGCGATCGGCTCGTGTACATCGGCGGCCTGCCCACGGCGGAAACCTTCGCGTTGCCGTATTTGGAATTGGGAGTCAGTACGTATTCGTCGGCGATATTCAACTTCCTGCCCGAGTTTGCCCTCGAATTTTACGATGCGGTCCGCGCCAAGAATCGCACCCTCGTATTCCAATGGCTCGACCAATTCGTGCTTCCCTACACCGAAATTCGCAATCGCCGGCAAGGGTACGCGGTGAGCATCGTGAAGGCCGGTATGAAGGTCGTGGGACGCCCGGCCGGGCCGGTGCGATCGCCGCTGGTCGATCTCGACGAGGCCGAGGTGGATGCGCTGTCGGTGCTCGTGTCCCGTCTGCCGCGTCTGCACGGGGCCGATCGTGCGTAGTCCCGTCGTGACCGCGATGCGCGTGATCCCCGTGGCGGGGCAGGACAGCATGTTGCTCAATTTGAGCGGAGCGCATGCCCCATTTTTCACGCGCAACGTGGTCGTTTTGGAGGACTCCGCCGGAAATAAGGGCCTCGGCGAGGTGCCGGGCGGCGAGGGGATCCGGCGCACCCTCGAGGATGCGCGCTCGCTGGTCGTCGGGCAGCCCATTGCCACGTACCACCGTGTGCTCGATGCGGTGCGTGCGCGCTTCGAGGACCGCGATGCCGAAGGGCGCGGTGCGCAGACCTTCGACCAGCGCATCACCATTCACGCCGTCACCGCGATCGAGTCCGCGCTGCTCGATCTCTTGGGCAAGCATCTGGACGTGCCGGTCTGTGCCCTTCTCGGCGACGGCCAACAGCGGCCGCATGTGCCGGTACTTGGCTACTTGTTCTACATCGGCGATCGGCGGCGGACCGATCTGCCTTACCGCGAGGGGACGCAGGACGACGCGTGGATGCGCCTGCGCGACGAGGAGGCCCTCACGCCCGAGGCCATCGTGCGGCTCGCCGAGGCGGCGGAGCACCGTTATGGCTTTCGCGACTTCAAGCTCAAAGGCGGTGTCCTTCGCGCCGACGAGGAGGCAGAGGCCGTGCGCGCATTGGCCTTGCGATTTCCCGATGCGCGCATCACGCTCGATCCCAATGGGGCATGGTCACTTCGCGAGGCCATTCGCATCGGGCGCGACCTCGCCGGGGTGCTCGCCTACGCGGAGGATCCGTGCGGTGCCGAAAACGGCTTTTCCGGTCGCGAGACCATGGCCGAATTCGCGCGTGCGACGGGGCTGCGCACGGCGACCAACATGATTGCCACGGATTGGCGTCAGCTCGGGCACGCCATCCGCGCCGGCGCGGTGCACATTCCGCTGGCCGATCCCCATTTTTGGACAATGGCCGGCTCCGTGCGGGTCGCGCAGCTCTGTGCGAGCTTCGAAAGCTGGAATTTGACCTGGGGTTCGCACTCGAACAACCATTTCGACATTTCGCTGGCCATGTTCACGCACGTTGCCGCCGCCGCGCCGGGCGACATCACGGCCATCGACACGCACTGGATCTGGCAAGACGGCCAGCGCCTCACCCGCGCGCCGCTGCGCATCGAGGGCGGTCACATCGCCGTACCCGACGCGCCCGGCCTCGGCATCGAGCTCGATTCCGAGCAGCTCGAACTCGCCCACGAGCTTTACCAATGTCATGCCCTCGGCGGGCGCGACGATGCGGCCGCGATGCGTTACCTCGTTCCCGACTGGTCCTTCGACCCGAAGCGCCCCGCGCTCGTGCGTTAGCCTTCGAGGTACTTCAAATAGGCGAGCAGCCGCTCCCAATGGCGCTCGGCGGAGGCCGCGTCGTATGCAGGCAAATCGACGACGGCAAAGCCGTGCGCCGAGCCGGGATAAAGCTCCACCGCATGGGGTACTGCGGCGCGTGCCAGCGCGGCCTCGAGCCCGGCCGACGTTGCGGCGGTATGTCGCCGATCGATCTCCGCCACGCCGATGTAAATCGGGGCGCGCACCTGCGCGGCGATGATCTCGGTGCTGGCGGGTTCCGTGACGAAGCCGCCCCCGTGAAAGGAGGCCGCCACCCCGATGCGCGCGGGGTGTTTGCATGCGGCGGCGATGGCCAAGCCGCCGCCCAGACAATAGCCCACCACGCCGTGCGCACGGCCACGCACATCGGGCTGGGCATCGAGGAAATCGAACCACACGCCGGCATCGCGCATGGCATCCTCGCGATCGAGCGAAGTCACCGTGCGCATCAGTCGATCGAACTCGGGGCCGCTGCCCCCGAAGACGGCCTGCGGATCGAATGGCTCGTAGGCGCCAATGCGATAATACAAATTCGGCAACAGCACGAGGTAGCCGTGCGACGCCATGCGATCGGCCATGGCGTACAGCGCATCGCGAAGGCCCAGCCCGTCCATGAGAAAGAGCACGCCGGGCCATGGGCCGTTTCCTGCGGGGCGCGACACGTAGGCATTGGCCGCGCCATCGGCCGTCTGGATTTGGACCATCGTTCCTGTCATGCACCGCATGGTGCTACAGGTTCTTCCAGAACGCGACGAAAACGCGACCAAACGCGAAAGCCGTCTCAGTCGTCGATTCGGAATTCCTGGCCGTAGACGTGCCACACGAGTGGCGTGTGCAAGTCCAGATTTCCTTCGTTGAGGAAGCGTCGCTGGGCGGTGTCGACGCGGCTGGTGTTGCTGTGTTCGGGTTCTGCCTTCATGGCCTCGACCCGCGCATCGAGGAAGGCGTGAAGGTAGGCGACTTCGTCACCTCCTTGCGCGGGGGTGGGCCGGTTGTTCATGGCATTGCGGCGGATCGAGCCAAAACTCAGCGGATCCCCGCCGTTGCCGTGCATGACGATGGCGTCGTAATAGGCAAATTGGCCGAGCGCTCCGAGGCCATCCTGTTTGGCCTGGGACACCGAAGGGTTGAAATAGACGCGATCGCGTTCGTAGTCCTGCGCCCTCTGAAAATCCGGATCTTGCGCGGCCGTTTCCCAATCGCCGGGATAATTCGGATCGAGCCCCTCGTGGGACGGTGTCCCGTTTACGTTGCGCAGGGCAGGGAGGTACTGCTCGAGAATATTCCCTGGTTTGACGTTTTGATAGTGCTCCACGAGCTGCAGCATATCGCCCGTACCGGAGCAAAAGCCGATGATGCCTGCGGTGTAGCCGCGGCCGTCGTCGATGTCCTCGATGTACTTGTATTGTGCCCGCCAATCCAACGAGGAGTTCTCCGCGCTGGATACGAGCTGCATCGCGATATCCTTTTTGTGCGGCTCCTCGAGGTCCGACGCCAATAATGCGCCGGATACGCTCTGCGGTGCCGCAGATTCCGCGGTACAGCCGATGGCGACTGTGGACAGAATCGCCAGAATGCTTGCTGCCATCGAAGACACGAATCGCGTTTTCATGGGGGATGCGCCTCCCTGATGTTCGTAAATGTTCTTAACGAATATCAATCGAGCGCAATATGTCAATACTCAATCGATGTGATACGAGTCTCCGTATACCTTCCAATCGAGTGGCGTATGCAGATCGAGATTGCCGTTTTTGAGGAATACGCGTTGAGCCGTATCCACACGGCTCGTGTCCTCGTGTTCCGGCTCAGCCTTCATGGCTTTGACCCGCGCGTCGAGGAAGGCGTTTAGGTAGGTAACTTCATTACCACCTTGTGCCGGTGGTTTTGCCTTCTTCAGCGCATTTTTGCGGATAGAGCTGAAGCTCAACGAATCGCCACCGTCACCATGCATGACAATCGCGTCATAGTAGGCAAACTGACCGAGTGCTCCGAGCCCGTCTTGCTTGGCCCGCGATACGGCGGGATTGAAGTAGACGCGATCGCGCTCGTCGTTCTGAGCGCGCTGGAACACCGAATCCTTGGCGGCCGTTTTCCAGTCCTTCGTGTAATTCGGGTCCAAACCGGCGTGTGAGTCGGTCCCGTCCACCTTGCGAAGGGCCGGAAGGTATTTTTCGAGAATGTTTCCCGGTTTCAAGGATTTGTAATGCTCCACGAGGTCCAGCATGTCGCCGGTCCCGGAGCAAAAGCCAATGATGCCCGCCGTGTATCCGCGGCCATCGTGAATATCTTCGATGTATTTGTATTGCGACTTCCAGTCGAGCGAGGAATTTTCCGCGCTGGACACGATTTGCATCGCAATGTCCTTCTTGCGCGGCTCATCGAGGTCGCCGCCGGCTGCGAGCGCCGTGCTGGATACTTCTTGGGATGACGTTTCGTCATCTGCTTCGGCTTGCGCGCAGCCCATTGCCATTGCGCCTGCTGCGATCACCGCAGCCAGCACTGTGCACGGGCGCGCCCAGTCAAGGAGAGACCTTCGTCGGGATGCATGCTGCACCAATTGGATCTGCATGAGCTTTTCCTCCCAATTCGTTAGGAAAGTTTCCTAACGAATATCCAGGCAATGGAATTCTGTCAATGTAGTTCCCAATCCAAATTGGTTGCTGCAATGCGCCAATTTATTCAATCGGGGAAATTTAGGCAAATGGAAGCTTATCCAGGCAACAAAGCGGAAGGTGGGATGTCAGATCACGGTGACGCACGAGCATTGTGATTGTGCACGGGTGTCCATTTCGCGCATTGCTCCGGATTGTGCGTGTAGGCGTCGTTGATTGGGCATTTATTCAGGCTCATTGTACGGATGTGACATGAATCCATTCGCCGCATCGGCCGGCCATTGACAATGAAACCCTTTGGATTGTGCGCCCGGGAGATCGGCCCGACGAAGACCTGCATCGAGGCCGGTTCCGGCGACCTGCCAATCGTTTCCAATGTGTCAAGCCAATGGATCGTCGCGGGCGCGGGTCAGAAGCAGGCACCCGCGGTGCACGTGCCGTTGATGCACGTGGTCCCCGGCGCGCACGCACTCGATCCGGACGGTGTCTTGGGGCAAGGCTGGCCCGCGGCGGCCATGGGGGTGCAGGCTGCTGTTTCGGTATACACCCCTCCTTGGTCGAAAGCGGCCGGGCACACGCTCTCGATGCAATGGACTTGCTCACCGCCGAAGTTGCCGTTTCTCCGTCTCACCGGCGGGTGCGTCGAGTTCTCACTACAACCCGTGGCGATCAGGAATGTATTGGCTAATGCCGTCGATAAGAAAATTAGATAAAGGCCGAGTCGACTCGTACGAATCATGAAGCGGCATGGCCTCTCCAGCCATTGAGATCTATCTCTGTACACCTTTAGGGCAAGAGCCAATGCTTTCCGATGGACCAACCGAGGAATCGTCGGCCGCCCGATGCCGAGTGAATCCCATCTTCATTGAAATGGTGCCCTTTCGCTACGGACCGGAGTCCCGCCCACACCGGTTCGAACCGCGTTTGGAAAACGAGGCGTTGTTTCTCGAGATGGGACGAACCCCATTCCAAAAATGCGTCTTGATCCGAGCGATCGAGGTGCGCGAGGTAGAAGATCATCTGGCGCCATGCGTAGGCGGTGTTCTTCATCATCGTCAATCGAGTGTGCCAATCGGGCAGGATTCTTCGTTGGCGCCGGCAAATCCACGTGAAGGTGTGGCGCGCCATGCTGGGGATATCAAGACCAGGCGCCACGTGCAGCGCATCGAACAGGAGGACGAGATTGTGCGTCGTCAGGATTTGCGCCTGCTCGATGATGGTGCCGTTTCGAGCAACCGACCACGGGCCATTGGCGTGCGACGTCGCGAGCTCCTGGCAAATGGCATGCAATTGCGACGTATCGCTGTCCCGCAGGTTCGCCAGGCGATCACAAGGGATTCCATAATACCGGGGGTAAAGGCTCCCTTCCAACGCGCGGGCAGCTGTCTTGGCGGCGCGCATGAAGGTCTCCGAGAAGGCCCCCATGAAAATGTCGGCGGCGAGTTCGTCGACCCAAGGCGGGGATAGGCCCGCGCCTGCGGCGAGGGCTCGAAATTCTTTGGTGAGCGTATTCGGCAGGATGGTATGCGGGAATGCTCGAAGAACCAAAGTGGCCGTGTGAACCAGCGTTTCGCGGGCCTTGCGCTGCGAGGCCTCGTCCGAGGCCATCCAAGGCTGGATTACGGCCATCCAAGGTAATTCGGTGAGCTTGACCTGACTCTCCAGGTTGAGAAGAAGCAGCGAACGGCGACGGCGGAAAGCGAGGTAAACGGCACGGTAAATCCGTTGCAACTCCGGATCAACGATGGCCGCAGCACGGACTTGCGCAGTTAGGGATGGCAATACCTTGGCCAGGGTCTCGCTGGAAGGAATGCGCCCCCGTTCGAACAACGAATCGATCGGGGCCTCGAGGCAACGCAGCGCCTTTGCTGCGAGTGGCTCCGGAATGGGCTCACCGGCCTTGGCACCGATCTGGGATGCTTCCATATCGGTAAGCGGCCCGAGGAGGTCGTCGATATGCGGAATACCCTCGTCCGGCGCATACGGCGCGAGCCTCGCGGCCAGAGCGCGCGCCATCTCGACATGCGTCGGCTTGGCTGCCGTGCGGCCCTGCGCAGCGCGCGCATTTCGGCACCTCTCGCTTCCCGGCTTGCCGCGGCGGGCGACGAAGGATGCCAGGATCTTGCGAATCATTCCCACGTCACCGCCCGTGAGCGCGTTCGGATCGGTGAGAATGATCTCCATGCAACGACGAAGGCGGGCAAAGTTCTCCTTTCGCTTTTCCGGCTTTCGACACAGCGTGTGCACGTTGCGTGCGGCGTGATAATCGTCGAGCAGCGCCTGTGCGCGGTCGCGCCAGTCGGGCGGATAGCGCCGGCAAGGCCATCCTTCATCGCCGTCCACGGTTTCGAGGAAGAGGGCCACCGTCCGATCGTAGAGCGGGGCCCAGATGCGGAGGGACTCGTTCATGCGCGCGACTGCGCGTTGCGGCTTCTTGGCGCGCAGGCTCGCCACCACTTCGCCTGCAGTATGCACGTGAATGTCCAGCCCACTGCGGAGGGGCTGCGCATGCGGCACCGGATAGAAGCGAAGGCGCTCGAAGAAGGGACCGAGCACCTTGAGGAGTGTGCCGGCGCGCTCGCTCTCGCCGTGCCGTAGCAGCCAATCCACCACGAGCAGGGCACCTTCCTCGGGCACCTGGACCCGAAAGCAGCCCGTTTCGAGCATGGTCTCGAGGTCGGCGCGTCCCGCGTCGCCGAGAAAATGAAGGTTCAATGCCGCCCGCTCGGCGCCCTGCATGTGCGGCGGGGCTGCGGCGAGCCATGCATGCTCGTGCGGTTGCAGCGGTCCGCCTGCTGCATGCTCGCCCGTGGCAAATCCGCCGTGGAGCACCTCCAGGGTGACCCACGCCGGCGTGTTCGCCACCGGTGTGCGCGAGCCAATGCGAAGGGTGCCATCGGCGAGCCCACCGAGAACGAGCTCCCATCTCCGCGCGCGCGCAGCCGCACCCTCGCCCGTGCCCGCGAGCGCCTTTATGAGCTGGCCCAAGGGATACCCCATACCGTTCGCATTGCTCATGCTTTCACCGGACCTGGAGACAGGATTCGAACCTGTGCCCTGCCGGTTCCAGCCGGCTGCTCGCCACTGAGCTTCTCCAGGAATATAGAAATGCAGATTACTCTTTTGCCACCCGATTGTACCGCGACGAGGCGCGGCCTTTGCGTACGTCGTCCTCGATGCTCTTCAGCATCACCGTCAAGCCCTCCAGATCGAGATCTTCGAAGCGTTTGAAGCGGATGCAGCCCTTCCCAGTGCTCACTTTTCCGAGTTGGCCGGCGTATTCGTCGATGACGTATTGGCCGTCGCGCACGGAGGAGACGTAGAGGCTGATGTAATTCTTTTGAAGCGCCAATCCGATGAGAGGCCAGTCGATGGCCTCTTTGGACGACTTCGTCTTGTATTGGAACTTGCCATACCCAATCATTTTCATCGACATACCGGGCTTGCCCTCCGCCGTGCCGCGAAAGAATTCGCGCGCGAGGCTCGGGGCTCTCTTCCGAATGAGCGCGTCCAGCTGGCGTAGGTCGCGCTCACGGGAAGGATCGGCCGAGAAATACTCGTCCAGGGAATTGGCGTCGACGCGGAACATCGTTCAAAAAGGCTCGAAGCAATCGTAATTGCGTTGACGGAAGATCTGGCCGTCGCGGAATTCGAGAAAGACGGCGAAGCTCGCACGAAGAACGTCGCCCGGCGCGCGGGAGCCGACGGCGACGGCGAGCGTGCCGGACCATGCGACCTCGAGGGCCAAGGTGTCCCCCTGAGCGACCATGCTCTTGATTTCGTACTTTTGACTGAAGAGCACCTTGGTTCCGCGTCGGAATGCTTCAATCATGCCAGCGAGGTCGTACTCCACGCCATTCGGGTTGAGACGGTTGGGCAGTTCCTGCTGGATGACACCCGGATGCAACATCATGAGCAACCGTGCTTCGTCGCCTTGTTCGATGCAGTCGAAGTAGTCCTGAACCAGTGCTTTCGGATCGCTCATGGCACGCACTCTAGGCGAGACGAGCGCCGTTTTTCACGACGACTTGGAGATAAAATTTATCCTGCCGTATCGTCCCAGCCGGGCGCGTGCGGGAATAAAACCGGGACATCCGGGAAGCGCGGGACTGGCTCGCTGGTTGCTTGGAGTGGGCGCGCTTACCATGCTCCTTACCATTTCGACGACGGATCCGGCGCTCCGCCCGGCGACGGACCTCGGCTACCTGTTGGGCAAGAATCCGGATCGTGTGCAGTCGTTCGAGCTCGGCTTTGGGCGAGCGCACGTCTTTTATCCGGTGGCGTGCGCCGAGCGGTGCACGGCGGCGCTCCTGCTCGATGTCGATCCGCTGCCGCTCGAGCCCTACGTGAACGATCGGCCTTACGTCGCGTCGTCCTTTCTCAGCGTGGCCATTGCCCAGGTGTTTGGCTCGGCACTGGGCGGCAAGAGCCGTGAGCGGCCGGAGCGGGCAGGGCATGCGCTGTCGTTCGAGGCCACCCTCGAATCGCTCCCGTGCCGCGGTGGGCGTGCGCTCGTCGAGAAGCTGTTCGTCCCGCTCGGTTATGCGGTCGAGGCCGAACGCCTTCCTCTCGACCCGCACTTCCCTTCGTGGGGAGATGGCCCTTACCACCGCGTGCGGCTCCGCGGCGCCGTTCGACTCGGGGAGTTGCTTTCGCACCTGTATGTGCTCATTCCCGTGCTCGACGACGAAAAGCATTATTGGGTTGGCGATGACGAGGTGGAAAAGCTGATTCGCAAGGGCGAAGGTTGGCTGGCCACGCACCCCGAGCGCGATCTGATTGCGTATCGCTATTTGCGTCACCAGCGTTCACTCGTGCGGAGTGCGCTCGAGCGCCTATCGCTCGATGAAAGCGCACCCGCCGATGCGGAAGCCACTGCTGCCGAAGAAACCGTGGAGAAGAAGCTGCGGCTGGACCACGTGCGTATCGAGGCCGTGGTGGCCGAGTTGCACGCCCTCGGTGCGCACTCCGTGATCGATCTGGGGTGTGGCGAGGGAAAGCTTTTGCGGGCACTGCTTCGCGAAAAGGCGTTCACGCGCCTCGTCGGCGTGGATGCTTCCCTGCGCGCGCTCGAGATTGCACGACAGCGGCTCGAGCGCGAACGCAAGGAGCGCGTGGAGTTGATGCAAGGCGCGCTCACCTACCGCGACGCGCGATTTCGCGGTTTCGACGCGGCTGCCCTCGTGGAGGTCATCGAGCACGTCGATCCTTCGCGCCTCGCGGCGCTCGAAGGGGTCGTCTTCGGCGACGCGCGCCCTGGCAGCGTCATCGTGACTACCCCCAATGCAGAATACAATGTTCTTTTCGAGTCGCTTCCCGCGGGACGGTATCGCCATTCGGACCATCGCTTCGAGTGGACGCGGGGCGAGTTTGCTGCCTGGGTTTCCCGCGTGGCCACGACCCATGGCTACGAGACCCGCGTCCAGGGCATCGGCGCGGAGCATCCGGTCCATGGCCCGCCCACGCAGATGGCCGTCTTTCGGCGCGCCCAAGGAGAAGGCGCATGACCCGGCTCGTCATTCCAGAATTGTCACTCGTCGTACTCGTCGGGTGCTCCGGTGCGGGCAAATCGACCTTTGCACGCAGCCATTTCAAGCCCACCGAGATCCTCTCGTCCGACTTCTTCCGCGGGCTCGTCTCCGACGACGAAAATGAGCAATCGGCCACGGCGGACGCGTTCGAAGCGCTTCATTTCGTGGCCGGCAAGCGGCTCGCGGCCGCGCGCCTCACCGTCATTGACGCCACCAACGTGCAACCCGAGTCGCGCAAGCCTCTGGTCGCCTTGGCGCGGAAGTACCACGCGCTTCCCGTGGCGGTGGTGCTCGACGTTCCGGAAAAGGTGTGCCGCGAGCGCAATCGCGCGCGGCCCGATCGCGATTTTGGCGGCCATGTCGTTCGGCAGCAGGCGTCAATCCTTCACCGCTCGATGCGCCGCCTGAAAGACGAGGGCTTTCGGCATGTGTACGTGCTCTCCTCGCCGGAGGAGATCGCCGGGTGCACGATGGTGCGGCAGCCTCTTTGGAACAATCGAAAGAACGATTACGGCCCATTCGACATCGTGGGCGACGTGCACGGCTGCTACGACGAATTGGTCGAATTGCTCGCGAAGCTTGGATATGCCGTTGGCGGGACACCGGAGGAACCTTTCGTCACCCCGCCCGCAGGGCGCAAAGCGGTATTTCTGGGCGATCTCGTGGACCGCGGTCCCGGTGTCGTTCCCGTGCTTCGTCTCGTCATCGCGATGGCCAAGTCCGGTGCGGCGCTCATGGTCCCTGGCAATCACGAGATGAAATTGCTGCGAAAGCTGCGCGGCAAGGACGTGAGACTCACGCACGGGCTGGAGCAAACGATGCAGCAGCTTGGCCAAACCGACGACGCGTTCAAGGCCGAACTGGCCGAGTTCATCGACGGCCTGGTGAGCCATTACGTACTCGATGGGGGCAAGCTCGTGGTCGCACACGCGGGGCTGAAAGAGGCATTTCAGGGCCGCGCCAGTGGGGCGGTTCGCGAATTCTGCCTTTACGGTGAGAGCACCGGCGAAACGGACGAATACGGATTACCGATTCGATACGACTGGGCCACGGATTATCGCGGGAGCGCCGCCGTGGTGTACGGGCATACCCCGGTACCGTCGCCCGAGTGGCACAATCGCACTTTGTGCATCGATACAGGCTGCGTCTTCGGTGGCGCGCTCACGGCCCTTCGATGGCCCGAGCGGGAGCTGGTGTCCGTCGAGGCCAAGCGCGTCCATTACGAGCCTGCGCGTCCCCTCGTGCCGTCGATCGATTCGAAAATCGCACCGCGGCCGCTGGACTATACGGACGTGGCAGGCAAACGGATCGTGCACACCCGGTATGCGCACACGGTGACCATTCGCGAGACCCACGCCGCACCGGCACTCGAGGTGATGAGTCGCTTTGCGGTGGATCCACGGTGGCTCGTGTACCTGCCGCCCACCATGTCGCCGCCGGAAACCGCGGCTCCCGGTCAGCCGTGGCTCGAGCGGCCGGAGGAGGCGTTCGCGTACTTTGCGGCGCAGGGCGTGCGCCATGTCGTCTGCGAAGAGAAGCACATGGGATCGCGTGCCGTGATCGTGGCCTGTCGAGACGAATCGGCCGCAGCCGCCCGATTCGACGTGGACGACGGTCGTGCAGGCGTCGTGTACACGCGCACGGGGCGCCCGTTCTTCGGGGATGCGTCGTTGGAGCGCGCCATCATCGACCGGGTGCGCGCGGCGATGGCATCGCTCTGGGACGAGCTCGAAACCGATTGGCTCGTTCTCGATGCGGAAATTCTGCCGTGGTCCGCGAAGGCAATCGAGCTCCTGAGGACGCAGTATGCTGCCGTCGCGAGCGCGGGCCTCGCCTCGCTCGACACCGCAGCGGGGCTCCTCGCCGCGCGAGGCGATGTCCCGGGTATGGCGGATCTCGCCGCGAAGTACCGCACGCGACACGACGCACTCGGCGCATTCCGTGACGCATACCGCCGCTATTGCTGGGACGTGCGCGCGCTGGACGACTACCGCATTGCACCGTTCCACGTGCTCGCGGCCGAGGGGCGCACCTTCGTGGACCGCTCGCACGTCTGGCACATGGAGACGTTGGCGCGGCTCGCCAAGGTCGATCCAGCGTTGCTCATGGCCACGCGTTACCGTGACGTGGATCTCGAGCAGCCCGAGGACGTCGCCGCGGCCATTGCATGGTGGGAAGCCCTCACGGATGGCGGCGGCGAGGGGATGGTCGTCAAGCCGCGCGAATGGATCCACCGCGGGCCAAAAGGCCTCGTGCAACCCGCACTGAAGTGCCGCGGGCGCGAGTACCTGCGCATCATCTACGGCCCGGAGTACGCCATGCCCGAGCACCTGGAGCGCCTTCGCGGGCGTCAGGTGCGCCTCAAGAGGACGCTTGCCATGAAGGAGTTCTCCCTGGGCATGGAGGCGTTGCACCGCTTCGTGGCGCGCGAGCCGCTGTTTCGCGTGCACGAATGCGTCTTCGCCGTCCTTGCCCTGGAGAGTGAGCCCGTCGATCCTCGCCTTTAGAGACTAAGTCATGGTCATGACCATGCGAAAGCGCGCCTTGTTGCTCATCATGCGCGCGTACGCCTCGGCCGCGTTCTCGAGGGGCACGGTCTCGATCATCGCGCGCACGTTCTCTTGCACGCTGAAGGCGAGCGTATCCTCTGCATCGATGGCCGATCCGGTGAGGGCTCCCTCGACGGAGCGGCCGCCAAAGATGAGTTGTGTCCCCGAGACGGGGATGGGCTCGCCCGAACCGCCGACGACGATCATGCGGCCACGCGGCCCCAGCCCACCGACCAGCGGCCCCATGGATTTGCTATCCGCCGCGGTGGCGAGGATCACCCGCGCGCCGCCCAGCTCCTGCAGCGCCTTGGCCGGATCCTTCTCCACGCTGTCGATGTAGTGCGCGGCACCCAAGCGCGTGGCGAGGGCCGCCTTTTCGGCGCCGCGCGCAATGGCCGCCACGCGAAAGCCCATATGCCTGGCATATTGAATCCCCAGGTGCCCGAGGCCACCGATGCCCTGAACGGCCACCAGATCGCCACCGCGCGCCGGCGAATTTCGTAGAGCATTGTACGTGGTCACGCCGGCGCAGAGCAGCGGGGCGGCCTCACGCGCATCGAGCCCGTCCGGCAGGGCCACGAGACCGTGCACGTGCGCCACGAGGATTTCCGCATAACCCCCGTCGTGCGTAAGGCCTGAAATTCGCTGATTGGGACAATCCACGAAGAGCCCGCGCCGGCAGGCTCCACAGTGCCCACAATGCCCGCCGAGAAAGCCCACCCCCACGCGCTGACCAACCTGCCACCCGGATACGCCGGCACCCAGCGCATCGATGCGTCCTGCCACTTCGTGCCCCGGCACGCGCGGATACGTGAGCGCGCGAGATTTGTTGTCGACGGTCAAGGCATCGGTATGACAGACGCCACAGGCCTCGACGCGAATGCGTACTTCACCGGGCCCCGGCTCGGGTACGGGACGCTGCACGATCTCCAGTGTGCCTGCCTGGCGAACTTGGACTGCGCGATACGTTTGCATGTCGCCATGCTAAACGAAATTGCGCTAATCCCGAGAGGCTGAAAGCTCCGTGAGCTTGCAAAGTTCGACGCAAAGCTCTTCGTGGCGGGACAGTTGTTCCGTGAATGCTTCACATACGAACTGTCGGATGGTCGCTTTCGTTTCCGCACCCTCCAGTCGTTCTCGGCACGAACCCCCGACTTCGAGCGCATCCCCGCGCATTTCGATGATGCCCACCAGGCCCTCTTTCAGCCGCTCGGCAGCCCACGGAGCCCGATACCCATATCGTGCGAGCCTCGCGCGATGAAGCGCTTGCGCGAGGCCCTCGACCAATCCCTCGACGTGGGCTCCCTCCGGAACGGGCCGCAAATTGACGAAGCCTCGGAGCCGGGGCGTTCGATGACGCGTCCACAACAGCGCTGCCTGCAGCGATTTTCCTGGATGGGCATGCCGAAATACCAGCGGCTCTTTTGGAAATGCGGATTGGCCTTCGGTAAGACGCGTCACCCATTCCGCCAGGCCGCGACCATGAAACGTCTCGCGGCGTCCGCTGCGTTCGTCGTAAAATATGAAATGAAGGCCGGGATTTAGAAAGGCCTGCTCGCCCATCATGCGCGAGACGAGATGTCCGTCGAATTGGGGATTGTCGAAAATCTCCGGATCGGGGCGCAGCGTGAGCCGTACGCCTGTTTTCTCCGTTGCTCCGATGCACATCATCGGCGTTTGCGCTTGGCCACGCCGATAGCTTTGGGTGTAACACCGCCCACCCTGTCGAATCTCGACGAAAAGGGATTCTGCCAGGGCGTTTGCGCAGACAAAGGACATATCCCACGATGGGGCGCAACCGATCGTGGTGAGCAAGACCTCGGCGCATTTCCTCCCATGAAGCGGGAGCACGTTCCCGTCGCTCTCGAGCGTCAGCGCGCCGCTAGCATGAATCGTGACCTCCAGCCGAAAGCACCGCTCCCGGCGATGTTCCTCGATGAATTCCTCGAAGAGCATTCGAGCGAGCCAATGAAGACCGCTGCGATCGTGCACGTCCAACACGTACATGCCTGGCCGCTTTCGAATGCACGCCACGGCATAGAGAACCTCGATGTCTTCCATGCTTCCTCCGCAGTCGTTTTGCGAATTGGATTGGATGAAATAATAGCATCTCAATTCAAATTAAGCACGGTCCAAATTTGAATTTTTGACCTCCGAAAACGCGGCTTCGAGGGCCGCGAACCCGAGGTTTAGTTCCGCTCTCGAGACGTTCCACGGGGGCCTGTATGGCGCTGGACGGGTGGGTGATGCCAGGGCACCAGCGGGGTCCTGCGCGCCCCGTCTTGGACCAATTCCAGGGGCTCGACCCTGGAGCGTAACTTGCGACCGGCCGGATTCGTGCACCTCGACCGGGCTGGACGCCGTCGCAACATTTTCTCGATGCAATGTGCGACGTTCTTCGCCCGGCGTAAGCTCGTCCCTACATGACGATGATGAAGACCGCCGTTGCTGCCGCCGCTTCACTGATCCTGCTCGCTGCTTGCCAGAAAAGCCCGCCTCCGCCCGAGCCGGCGCCCGCACCGGCACCGCCGCCCAAACCTGCAGCGCCGCCCACGCTGTGGGAGGCATACCAAAGCACCCTGAAGCAGGCGAAGTACATCGACCTCACGCACGCGTTCAATCCGAGCATCCCGGTGTGGCCCGGCTTCGGGCCGGCCAAGTTCAAACCGAGCATCGCCGGCCATGACGTTGCCGGTCTCGTGAAGAAGGGGCAGGAGTACAAGTACAAGCCCCACGGCTTCATCGCCACCGCCTACGAATTCACCACCGATCAATACGGCACGCAGCTCGACCCGCCCGCGCACTGGGACGAATACGGCGCGACGATCAGCGATCTGCCGCCCACCTTCTCCGTGCGGCCCTTGGTGGTCATCGACATCCACGAGCAGGCGGCGCGCGATCCGAACTACCACTGCACCGTGGCCGATATCCAATCTTGGGAAACGCGGCATGGCACCATTCCGGAGGGCGCCGTCGTCATGATTCGCTCGGATTGGTACAAGAAGTGGAACGAGCCGCAGCGCTTTGCCATTGCGCCCTTTCCGGGCATCAAGCTCGATGCGCTCAAGTTCCTGCACCTCGAGCGCAAGATCCTCTTCCACGGCCACGAGGCGCTGGATACGGACACCACGCCCTCCCTCGAGGGGGAGTCCTGGCTGATGCACAATCACTTCGCCCAGGCCGAAGGCGTCGCCAACCTCGATCAAGTTCCCGAGGCGGGCGCCCTCATCACCATCGGCTTCGCCAAACCGGAGGGTGGCACGGGCGGATACGCGCGCTACGTGGCCATCGCCCCTCCGGATTGGCCCCACGGCGTGACCATCGCCGAAGCACCCGGTGCGCCGTTGCCGAAGCAACAATTTCCGCTCAAGCGCGACAAGGACGGTGTGCTCCGGCCCACGAACGAAACGAAGGAGACGAAAGGGACCAAATAGCTTAGCGGCCCAGGATGTCGCGCAGCACGCCGGGGTAGTTCGTGATGATGCCGTCGACGCCCAGCCCGATGTACTGGCGCATCAATTGGCCGGTGTTGGGCGTGTAAACGCTGATGGTCATCCCGAGCTCGTGCACCCGTTGGATGAGGGCCTGGTCGGTCACCGTGTAACTCGGATTGATCTGCCGGGCCCACGTGCTGGCCTCCACCAGCACCTCCTCCGACGGCCGTGCGCTGAGCAGAATGCCGAGCGGCACCTCGGGGGCAATCTGGTGGTAGATGCGGAGCGAATCGACGTTGAACGACTGCACGACGAACTTGCCGAGGCGCAGTGCGACGGGCAAATAGCCGGGAATGCTCTGCAGCTCTTTGTGAATCTCTGCCTCGATGCCCGGGTAAAGCTCCGGCGCCTTGATCTCGAGCAGAAGGCCCGCACGCCCGCGCACCGCCTCGACGATCTCGCGAAGGGTCGGAACACGTTCGCCAGCATAATCCGTGGAGAACCAGGTGCCGGCATCGAGCTGGCGAATCTCGGCGAAGGTGAAGTCGCGAATGTTCCACGGCGAGCGCGTGGGGAAGACCTCCTTGGCGTTGGTGGTGCGCGCCATGGTCGTATCGTGCATGACGACCAGCTTGCCATCGGCCGAGCGCTGCACGTCGATTTCGACGAACGACGCGCGGTGATCCACGGCGAACCTCATGGCGCCTACGGTGTTCTCGGGCGCCGATCCGGACGAGCCCCGGTGGGCGATGTCGATGACGTCACGCCCGCGACCCGCCGCGCCTGCGGGAGTGGGTATCGCGAAGGCGACCATCAAACAGAGGACGGCGAAGCAAGCGGCAAGGCGTTTCGGCATGACAACGTTATTGCCAAATGTGTCCCGCGTTGTCGACGTCGGTAGACGTCATTTTTATCCATGCATAGAGAAGTCCCGCTTCTCGGGTATCTGCAACATCCATATCAGCGGCGCGATCCGCGGCGAGGCTCCTCGTCTTCATCTGGAAGGATGGTGCGCGCCATCTGGTGGGCGAATGCCTTGCGCACGTCCGCTTGTTCCAAATGGAGCTCGCCCGTGCGTTCGAAGAAGCGAGGAAGGAGCGCGGAGAACAGCATCACCGCCCACACTTGGGTGATGGCGATGCGCAGCTGCTGTTCACTGCGCGTCGACTTCTTTGCGCGGATGCGCTGCACGAGGCCCTCGACGAAGTCGTGCAGGCGCGCCATGGCGCGGCCGTCGTAACGCTGTTCGCTCAGCGCCTCGTGCATGTGCGCATAGGCGATGCGTGGGAAATGCAAGTTGTACTGCATCAAATCCTCGAAGAGCAGCTCGAGGATGCGGCGAGGGCCGTGCCCCTCCTGTGCGAGCTTGTCGAAGTCGTCGAGCACATTGGAAAAGGCTTCGTCCAATGTGCCTTCCAACGTGATGGCCAGCAGGTTGTCCTTGCTGCCGAAGTAGTAATTGATCGCGGCGCCATTCACGCCGGCCTCCTGGGCGATGTCGCGCACGCCGGTGGCTTCGATGCCGTTGCGCTCGATGCAAACGATGGTCGCCTTGATGATGCGTTCGCGGACGTCGTCACGTTTGCCAGCAGCTGGTTTCGCCGATTTTTCCGAGGAGGCGCTCGCCATACTCGCATCATGCGTCGCCGACGCACGCTTGACAAGCATCTGTTTGAGTCTATTGATTCAAACATGTGTTTGAAACGCGTGACCCGCGCGATCCCGTTGTGTGCTTTTCTCGCGATCCTCGTTGCTGCGCCCGCTGCATTTGCCCAGGAACCGGCCCCCGAAACGCCGGCCCCCGAAACGCCCGCGCCCGTCAAAGGCGAGTTCGCCGTGGTGCCGTTTGCGGCGCCGACCTACTCGCCCGAGACGAGCCTCATGCTCGGTGGTGCGGCCATGTTCGTCTACCGCTACCCGGAGGGCTCGGGCCGGCGCGACTCGCAGGTGATCACCGCGCTCGCGGCATCCGTGAAAGGGCAGGTCACCTTTCTAATGCAGCCGGACATGTACCTCTGGAACGACAATGTCCAGATCGGCGGCACGCTCGCCGCGTCGCGTTTTCCGAATACCTTTTACGGCATCGGCAACTCGGCCAGCGGAAAGAAAGACGAAAAGTACACGCCGGTCACCTTCGAGGCCTCGCTCAGCCCCAAGCTGCGCCTTCTCGAAGGCTTGTACGTGGGACCGGAAGTGCGGTTTCAATATGCGAACATCACCGAGAAAGACTCGGGCGGCCTCCTGCAATCGGGCGCCGTTCGCGGAGCCGACGGGGGCAACATCGTTCAACTCGGTGTGTCCGGTTTTTACGATGCGCGCGACAATACGATCTACCCGCGCCGAGGCCACATCGTCCGCGTGAACGCGCGCACGGCCCTCACGGGGCTCGGATCCGACTTTTCGTACCGTTCCTTGACCGTGGATGCGCGCAAGTACTTCCCCATGCCGTGGAAAAATCACGTGCTCGCGGTGCAGGCGCTCTTCGAGATGCGCGACGGCGAACCCCCTTTTTACGATCTCGGTTTGCTCGGTGGGGACGCGACCATGCGCGGGTATTTCCAAGGCAAATTCCGCGATCGCAACTACGTGACGGCGCAAGCCGAATACCGGATGCCGCTGTTCTGGCGATTGGGCGCGGTGGCCTTCGTATCGGCCGGGCAGGTGGCGCGCACCATCGACGACGTGCGCCCGTCGGACATCAAAGTGGGCGCCGGCGGTGGTTTGCGACTCGCCCCCATCAAGGACGTTCCGGTGAACATCCGACTCGATATTGCTTATGGCGACGAACCGAATTTTTACGTGAACGTCGGCGAGGCCTTCTGACACTTTAAAACGGACGTTTCAGTCTCCCGTTTCATCCTTTGCGAAAGGCACGACCATGAACTCTGCCCTCCGTCGGCGATCTTTTTTGCATGGAGCGCTCGGCCTTGGCGGCGCACTCTCCTTGTTGCGCGCGCCGAACGCCCACGCGCTCGGAATGGCCCCGGCGCCGAGTGCCGCTTCCGAGGCACGCCCCTGGTACGAGCTCGGATCCCTATCCGACCCCATCATGAATAGCCAATTGCTTCACTTCTTGGCGGCGACCTACAGTGCGCAGGCCGACATTGGCGAGGTGCTCGATACGGCCACACGCATCCGCGTCGAGGACGAGTGGAGCTGGCCCAACGAGTGGGTCCGCACGGCCGATCGCATCCACGCGATGGCCGAGCAAAGCGTGGCCAAACGCCGCTGGATTAGCTCCGGAAATGCCTATTTGCGCGCGGCCAATTATTACCGTGCGGCGCTGATCCACCACCCCGAGCCAACCCACCCGAGCGTGCTGGAAACCGGACGCAAGGCCGTGGCGGCGTACGACAAAGCCATATTCCTTTTGCGCATTCCGGCGCACCCGGTGCGCATTCCGTACGAGAAGAGCACGCTCCCCGGATACTTTTTCCGTTCGCCCAATGCCTGGAGCAAAGCGCCGCTTCTCATTTTTACGCAGGGGCGGGATGCCTGGCCCGAGGAATCCAAATACATCATCGATGGCGCGCTCGAGCGCGGCTACCATTGTTTGATCGTGCATGCGCCGGGGCAGGGGATGGCGCTGCGCGAGCACGGCCTTCCATTCCGGCCGGATTGGGAGAAGGTGGTGACGCCGGTGGTGAACTTCGCCACGCGCATCGCGGGGGTGGATACGCGGCGCATGGCGCTCCTGGGTTGGAGCATGGGCGGCGCCTTGGTTCCGCGCGCGGCGGCGTTCGAAAAGCGCATCAAGCTGTTGATTCCCAATCCGGGGGTCATGGACTGGGGCAAAGCGCATTTCGACCAGTTCAATCAGAATTTCCCCGACATCATGGCCCTGCTCGACCGCGATCCGGCGGCCTTCGATGCGGCGATGGCCCAGCTCATGGAGCAGGTGTTTCTGTACCGCTGGTACATGAAGGACGCGATGTTCAAGCACGGTGCGACATCGCCGTCGGATCTCTTGTTCAAGCTTCGCGAATTCACCAACGAGCCCGTCGTCCAGCGCATCACCGCCCGTACCCTGGTGATGGATGGCACGGGCGAAAGCTTTACGCCCGGCCAGGCCAAGCTCCTCTTCGACGCGTTGACCTGCCCCAAGGACTACATGCTTTTCAACGCCGAGGACACGGGCCTCCTTCATTGCCAAGAGGCGGCGCAGGCGGTGGCCAACCATCGCATGTTCGATTGGTTCGACGAGTACATTTGACCGCTGGCGCGTCATTTCCTGCGATAGCTGAGCTTCGATAAAAAAAGATCGCCCACCCTGTCGATCCAGCGCCGCCTCGATCGACGTTGCTCAGGAGGAGACTGTGACATGCGATTTACGGTGACCATGAAACGCAACAATCGCGACATGCGGATCGCTTCCGATCCGAAACTCATGCTCGAGGTGGGCAAGTTCTCGCAGGAGATGATCCGCGCCGGCGTCGTGGTTGCGACGGGAGGAATCGCGTCGAAAGGCACGGTCATTACCGCGGTGAACGGCGATCTGACGACCACCGACGGTCCTTACGCCGAGGCCAAAGAGGTCATCGCCGGCTGGGTCGTGCTGGAGGTGAAATCGAAGGCCGAAGCCGTCGCCATCGCGGCGCGCTTCATGAAGATCCACCAGGACGTCCTCGGCGCCGGCTGGGAGGGCGAGGCCGAAATCCTCCAGGTCTTTGGCCCCGAGGATTTCGGCCCGACATTCAACTAGGGCCTCAATTAGAGCTGCATCAATGCTCGATGGACGACGAAAACCGCGAGGCAATCGCCTCGAGGGCGCCGAAATCCCGGCTGGCAATCGCGCCCATGAAGAGCATCAGAATGAAGGTCTCGGCCTGCAGGCGAAGCTCGTCGCGGCGCTCGGGGTGCTCCACGTACTCGAGGGAGAGAAAGCTCATTTGACGAATCACGATCTGCGAAAGCTCGTGCACCGTCCTTTCGTCGAGCAGCCCTGCGGGCAGCAGGTTGAGAATGTCCTCGGCCATCTCGATGGCAAGATCGTCCATGACTTGCCGCAGCGCCTTGCGCAGCACCGGCGAACCGCCATGCAGCTCGCGGATGGCCACCACGTACGCCGCGCCGTACTCGGTCGCGAAGTCCAGCGCGAGGGCCACCGACTCGCGCACGATCTCTTGCGCACGCTCCGTCGACACGGGGGAGGCGAGTCGCCCGCCCGTCAAATTGCGCCGCCGCGCCCGCAAGCCGCTTCGAAGCTCGCCGCTGATCTGCTGGATCAAGGCCAGCCCGAGCTCGTCGAAATCCTTGAAGTGCCGATAGAACGTATTGGGATTCACCCCGGCATGGCGCGCCACCTCGCGCAATCCCATCGACGCCCAACTGCGCGTCGTCGCCGCGAGCTGCAGAGCCGCCGCGAGCAGCTTGCTGCGACCCCCGAGCACGGGATCACCGCGTTTGAGTTTTGGCCGGGTTTTTCGCGTTGCGGTCGTCATGCGTTGACAAGGTGGTAGACATTCGTAGACTTCAAGTAGACGATTGTACACCACGCTCGAGGAGTTGCCCATGTCACTCATGAACGAGGTCATGCCCGTGCGCCGCGATGTGAAATTCCATCTGCCCGCCGAGCATGTGGGCACTTGGCTGCGCGGCAGCCCGCACGTGTCGCATTTCGCCAATACGTTCTCCTTGTTCCTACCGACCGGCGAGCGCTTTTTCATCGAGGCGGTCCGCAATTACAAAGATCGCATCGACGATCCCGAGCTGAAGAAGGCGGTCGCGGCCTTCATCGGGCAGGAGGCCATGCACGGGCGCGAGCATCGGGCCCTCAACGAGGTGCTCATCGCGGCCGTGCCCGAGGCCGAGGGCATCGAGCGCTTCGTCGGCGGGCTCCTGGCCCGCCTGCAGAAGTGGCTGCCTCGCTCGTATCGGTTGTCGGCGACCATTGCATTGGAACATTTCACGGCGATTCTCGCCGACGCCGTGCTGACCGAACCACGCGTACTCGACGGTGCCGAATCGCGGTTCGCGGCGATGTGGAGATGGCACGCTCTGGAGGAAACGGAGCACAAATCGGTTGCCTTCGACGTCTGGTGCACCGTGATGGGGCGCAATCCGCGCACTTATGTCATGCGCTGCGGTGGCCTTCTCATTGCGACGGGGATCTTCTGGGGCATCGCCATTCCGTCCTTCTTGCGCATTCTCCGTGCAGAGGGCCGGCTCCTCGATCGCGATGGCTGGCGCATGTTCGTGCGCCATTGGTGGACGGAAACGCGGTTTTTGCCCAATCTGCTGAAGCCGTGGGCCGCTTATTTCCGCCCAGGCTTTCACCCCTGGGACCGGGACAATCGCCATGTGCTCGATCAACTCGAGGGTGTCATGGCGCAAGCCCAGGGTTGGGCTGAGACTTGACGCAGTAGCCCGCCGAACGGGCGGGTCGTACGTGGTCGCACCTTAACTTGATCGCAATTCGGTCGTGCTGGGGTTTTCTTTCCCATGGCATTTCCGCATCTTCGTTGGTGCTGCGGATACAATGCACACCATGAACTCCGACGTGACGACGACCGCCGTACCCACCGCGTCCTCGCGCAAGTTAGGCCGCGCGGACGCGAATACCTTGATGCTGTCGGCGCTCGGAGGCGCCCTGGAGTATTACGACTTCGTCATTTTCGTCTTCTTTACGAAGACATTGGGACAATTGTTCTTTCCCAAGGACATGCCGACCTGGCTGGCGCAGCTGCAGGTGTACGGCATCTTCGCGGCCGGCTACATGATTCGCCCGTTGGGCGGGATCATCATGGCCCACTATGGCGATCGCAGCGGCCGCAAAGGCATGTTCACCTTGAGCGTGTTCATGATGGCGGTGCCCACGCTCTGCGTGGCCTTTTTGCCGGTGTACGCGCAAATTGGAGCGCTGGCGCCGATCCTCTTGTTGTTCCTGCGCATCGTGCAGGGCGTGGCCATTGGTGGCGAGGTGCCCGGCGCGTGGACCTTCGTGGCCGAGCATGCGCCGGTGGGACGCGTCGGCTTCGCCTGTGCAAGCCTCTCGTCGGGACTCACCTCGGGCATTCTTCTCGGCTCGCTCATGGCCGCCTGGATCAATCGGCATTTCCCCGCGGCGGAAGTGCTCGACTATGCCTGGCGCATTCCGTTCCTCGTGGGTGGCATTTTCGGCTTCTTCGCGGTGTTTCTGCGTCGCTGGTTGCGTGAAACGCCGGTGTTCACCGCCATGCGCGAGAGCAAGCAGCTCGTGCAAGAGCTCCCCTTGAAGCGCGTTCTCCAGCATCACTTGCCGGGCGTGCTCCTATCGATGTTGGTCACCTGGATGCTGACCGGCGCCATCGTGGTGGTGATCCTGATGACCCCCACCTTGGTGCAAGCGAACTTCCACATCGAGGCATCCCGCGCCTTCGTCGGCAGCAGCCTCGCGGCGCTCGCATTGACCTTCGCCGCGCTGGGCGGCGGCATTCTGGTCGACGCCATTGGCCGCGGTCGCGCGTTGCTCATTGGCTCGGTGGGGCTCTTTTTGAGCATCTATGCGCTCTATGTCGATCTCCACAACGGTGGGGAAAACTTCCTCCTTCTGTATTCGGTTGCCGGTGCCTTCACCGGCGTGGCCGGCATCATTCCCGCGGTCATGGTGGCTGCATTTCCACCAGCGGTGCGCTTCTCCGGATTGTCGTTTTCGTACAATGTTGCGTACGCCATCTTCGGCGGGTTGACGCCTCCGTTCATCGCCTACATGGCCGCGCGCCTCGGGGGTATGGCCCCTGGCTATTACGTCATGTTCACCTCGGTGATTGGCGTGCTGGTGTCGCTCTACCTCATTATGACGAAGCGCACGTTCCACGAGCGGTGAGCGCTCATTTCAGTAGCCGCGCCAGGGTATTTCGGCCGACGCCGAGCCTGCGCGCGGCCTCGGCCTTGTTGTTGTCGCACGCCTCCAACGTGGCCAGCACGTAGCGACGGCCGGCTTCTTCCAGCGAAAGGCCGAGAGGCACGCCCACCGTGTTCGCAGCGCCTCGTTCGGTACGGGGCCGCGACGGCAGCAGCGCCTTGGAGAGCAAACCCGAGGGCGAGAGCACCACGGCGCTTTCGATCCAATGTTCGAGCTCGCGCACGTTGCCCGGCCAAGCGTGCTCGCGCAGGCGCGCCAGGGTATCCGCATCGATCACGGGCGCGGGCCGGCCATACCGCGCCGCGTAGGTGTCGGCGAAGTGCAAGGCCAGCGCTTCGATCTCCTCGCCACCGCGCGCCCGCAGCGGCGGTAATTCGATTTCGACGACGCGGATGCGATAATACAAATCTTCGCGAAAGCGCCCTTCGCGCACGGCCTTCTCGAGATCGCGGTGTGTTGCGCACACGACGCGCACGTCCGCCGAGAGCGTCTGCCGCCCGCCGACCCGCTCGAACGAGCGCTCCTGCAGAAAGCGCAGGAACTTGCCCTGGATGTCCAGCGGAAGATCGCCGATCTCGTCGAGAAAGAGCGTGCCTCCCTCGGCCGTTTCCACCTTGCCAGGCATCCGCCGATCGGCGCCCGTGAAGGCGCCCCGCTCGTGGCCGAACAGCTCGCTCTCCACCAATTGCGACGGCAAGGTCGTGCAATCCACGGTGACGAACGGCCCCGCCTGGCGCTTGCCATTGACGTGAATGGCCCGTGCGAAGAGCCCTTTTCCGGTTCCCGTCTCGCCGCGAAAGAGCACGGTCGCATCCGTCTCCGCGGCGAGCTGCACACGCTCGTAGACGTCGGCCAGCACGCGGCTTCGGCCGACGATGCGGTTGAACGGCCCGCGCAACGTCACGCCGGGTCGCGAAGCATCGGCCGCACGCAACGTGGTGAGCGACAGCGCACGAGCCAGCTGCGTGGCCAGCGCGGCGAGGTAGCGCTCGTCCTCCTCGTCGAAGACGCCATCGTTTCGGTTGAGGACCTGCACCACACCGCGAATGGGCTCGCCCGCGACCTCGCGCACGGGCACGACGAGCATCGAGCGCGTTTGATACCCGGTGGTGCGGTCCGCCGTGGGATCGAACAGCGGATCCTTGGAGGCGTCCTCGAGGCGCACACTTTCGCCGGTACGCGCCACGTGCCCGGCGATGCCACGGTCGAGCGGCTGCCGCAGCGACGCCACCTCGGGCAGCAGCGCTACGCGGGTGACCAGAGCATCGGCGTCGACCAGCCATATCGTGGCCCGATCGGCATTCAGCGCGCGTGCCAGCCGTTCGCACGCGGTTCCGAGCAGGACGTCGAAGTCGACCTCGCGCGTGAGCAGCGAGGCAAGATCCACCAGGAGCGAAAGACGAGAGGACACGCTTTCATCGATGGTATCCACCCGCTACGCCCGGTCGAGCGTGATTTCCATTCCTTCGCGCGCCGCGACCGACCCCTCGAAGAGCTCACGCGCCCGAGCCTCCAGCTCGAGGACTTGGTCGTCGTTCCGCCTCGGGTCGTGATGAAAAAGGATGTACTGTGCAACCCCCGCCGCCTTGGCCAGCTCGGCGCCGGCCACGTAGGTCGAGTGGCCCCACCCCATGCGGGACGTGCGGTATTCGTCGTCGGTGTATTGCGAATCGTAAATGAGAACATCGGCCCCGCGGGCCAGCTCGAGAAGCTGCGGATCGGTGCCGGCGAAGTGCTCGGTGTCGGTGGCGTACACCACCGAGCGCCCGCCGCACTCGATGCGGTAGGCCAGGACCCCATTGGGATGGTTACCCTTGGCCGCACGCACGGTGGCATCGTTGACGCGAAAGCTGTCGCCGGCCTGCACTTCCTCGATGGATATGGACGCGCGCAGCTCGTCGTGCCGGACGGGAAACACGGGATCGGTCATCTGGCGCGCCAGCGTTTCGCGCAATCCCATTTTGCCATTCTTGCCGCCGACGATACGCAGCTTCATGTCTGGCGCGTACGCCGGCCCGAAGAAGGGCAAACCTTGAATGTGATCCCAGTGCACGTGCGATAGGAGCAGTGTGGCCTCCATCGCCGGCCTGGAAGATTGCGCGAGCATGGCATCCCCGAGTCCGCGCAGTCCCGTGCCTGCGTCGAGGATGAAGCGCTCGTTTTCACACGAGACCTCGACGCAACTGGTATTGCCGCCCACCCCCGCCGTCGCAGGCCCCGGTGAAGCAATGCTCCCGCGAACGCCCCAAAATCGGATTCTCATGCACACATGCCCTAGCGAGGGGGATGCCACGCCGATTTCGAGGCGAAAAGAGCTGCAGGCGAGGGCGGTTGCACCAATTTGGAGCACCTGGGTGCTCCGGATTGGGGCGCTCGAGGCTTGGTGGCATGGGCGACGTGGTAGAATCTTCGGTCGCGCGACGTAATGGATACCGATGCCTGCCCCTTTTGACCTCGTCGTAAGCCGGAGACTCGATCGTTACGAGCTTCTGTACGAGGTGGGGCGGGGAGGTATGGGCTCGGTTTGGGCCGCCATGCTGCGCGGAAAACATGGCTTCGAGAAGCTCGTGGCCATCAAGACGATTTTGCCGGAGTTCGCCGCCGAGCCGCGCTTTCGGGCCCTGCTGCTCAACGAGGCCCGGATCACGGCGAAGATCGAGCACCCGAACGTGGTGCAGACGTTCGAGCTGGGCGAACACCACGGCTCGCTGTACGTCGTCATGGAATGGGTCGAGGGGGAATCGCTCCACGCGCTTCGGCGGGACATGGAACGCACGGGGCATGCCGTCATTCCCATCGGGATAACCTTGCGCGTGGTGGCGGACGTCTGCGCCGGCCTGCACGCGGCCCACGAGATGCGCGACGAGAACGGCGCGCCCGCCTGCATCGTCCACAACGATATTTCGCCGCACAATATTTTGGTCACCTCGCGCGGCATCACCAAGCTGGCCGACTTCGGCATCGCGAAAATCGTGAATCGCCCGGCGAGCTCGCAGCGTACGCCGGATATGTCTTCGCTGCGCGGCAAGATCCAATACATCGCCCCGGAGCGGATCTCGGGCCACACCGATCGCCGCTCCGACATTTGGAGCCTCGGCGTCGTGTTGCGCGAGCTTCTCCCCATCGAGATGCCCGCTCCGTGCCGGCGCGTCGTGGAGCGGGCCGTTGCCTCCGCGCGCGAGCGTCGCTTCGGGACGGCGCACGAGCTCGGGCGGGCCATCGAATCGGTGATGGACGAATGCCACTTGTCGACGACGCCGGGCGACGTGGCCTCGTTCTTCGAGTCGGCCCTTCGCGAACGCTCGGCCCTGCGCAAGCGGCGGGTCGATGCGACGTTGGGCATGGGGGAGACGTTGGACGTCGTGCGCGATCTCCGGCCGCCGGCGAGCGTCGGCGGCGAGACGATTCCTCTGAGCCGCACGCTTGCCGTGAGGAGCGAGCTCACGGTGCCGTTGCCCGAGAAGCCGGCGCGGCGCTTTCCCACTGCGTGGCTCGTCGTGGCCATGGTCGCGTGTGCATTGGTGCTCGTCCTGGCGCTCGTTCTCTTGGCGGTGATGCGTTCGCCGCGAGCGCCGATCCCGGAGCCACCTCCTTCCGCGTCCGCCGTTTCCGCAGCTTCGGCGGCGCCCGTCATCGAGGGTGCGCCGGCATCGGCCAGTGCCGCGCCTGCGGTGTCGCCGAGCGCAGCGCCGTCGGCGTCGCCTCCCGCGGCGCGAAAGACGAAGCCGTCCGCACCGAAGACGTCACGCAATCCCTACGACGAGCGATTGTAGGTTACGGCGAGTTATGGAGCCTCGGGGAATGCGCGCGTGCATCCGCCGCTTCCTTCTTCGGAGGCTCACATGAAAACTCGTTTCGTTTTGCCGGTCGTTGGGCTCTCTCTCTTTGCATTGGCCGCGGCAGGTTGCGCCCACGAGCCGGCTGCGCCCGCCGTGGCCACGCCCGCCGCGCGTCCCCCTGCGCCTGTCGCGAGTGCGCCGCCGCCGCCGGCCGCATCGTACGATGGCGCGGCGGTCGCCATCTCCGGTGACCTCGTGGCCGCGTGCAACCTCGTGGTGAACAAGGTCGACTCGGCACCCAAGTTCGATTTTGACGACAGTGCGCTCCCCGATCAGGATCGCGGCGTTCTCGATCAGGTCGCCAAGTGCGTGACCACCGGCCCGCTTCGCGGTCGCGCGCTCTCCCTGGTCGGTCGCGCCGATCCGCGCGGCGAGGTCGAATACAACTTCGCACTCGGCGAACGCCGCGCCGACACCGTAGCCAATTATCTGGGCCAGCTCGGCGTGGCCAAGGACAAGCTGCGCGAAACCTCTCGCGGCAAGCTCGATGCGACCGGCACCGACGAAGAGAGCTGGGCCCGTGACCGCCGCGTCGACATCGCGCTTCTCTGACGAGAGGCGGCGCGGCGGTTCCCTAGGCTGCTTGGAGGTGCTTCAGCGCGGCCTGGGCGAAGGCCCACGCGTCCTTCATGAGATCGCCGGTCAAGGCCGGCCCCTCACCGAGATTGGTATGCGTCCGACTCGTCCACGTGCCCAGCAAGGTCGCAGGCTCGGGCCCGCCGGCCAAGTCCAGGGCCATTTCCCACGTGAAGTATTGGTAGTACGCCGGGCTATCGGTCCTTCCGACGACGAGCCCCATGTACGCCTCGGCGATGTCGCGAGGCTCCGGGAAGGTCATCACGCCCAATCGATGAACGCCGTACGTCGTGTGGAAGAAGCGAGGGCGGAAGTGGAACCCGCACTTCGTCCACAGGAACGCGAAGAGCTCCGCGTCGTTCACTTCGATGGCGTCGAGCACGCGCTTGGGTCCAAGCGATTGCAACAACGCCGGGAGGGCCATGTGCGCGGCCACGTAGCGCGGAGAGGGCGTTGGCGAAGGCGACACGGATCAGACTTTCTTACGACTCACATGCAGCGGCACACGTACCCAGCGGCGCAGTGCCGAATGCTCATCGAGGCGACGCAGCGAGGGCCGCCGGCGGGTCGTTTGTTTGTCCTGGACGCTGAGCGGACCGCCCGAAGGCTCCGCGGTTGCGACGATCGCCGGCATGCCCGCCACCAGCGAAAACGTGACGAAAACCTTCTCTTTCATAAATTCCATTTGTCCCCTTCCCATCGAGGTCGCGTATGCACTCATCAACCCGTGTGCCAGGGTCACGGTGCCGGAGGTTCCGTGAGTTGCGGCCGTAAATGAACAGAACGGACTAGGCGAGTCGGATCGACCAGGAACCACTGTATCAAAGTTAGGATTCGCGCGCGGTACGGATTAATGGCTTCGATACAGTCACCGGTACACCTGGCAACCCGCGCGAGAGGCTGGTCGCGCCAGTTACCACCGTGCTTGCGAGGCAACGGAGCGGAGCTGGTGATGACTTTCGTTTTCTCAATCGCGCAGGGTGCCCAATGGATCGTCGACTTCGACTTTGGGCGCGTACTCGGTAACGAGCTTGGCAAAAATCGTAGGGTGCGGCACCTGGTCGAGGCGAATGTTTCGCCATGGAAACAAGGTCTGTCGGCGAAATAACGCGACGCGTCCCGGTAGATATCGAACCAAGCGGAGCTCGCTCCACGCGATTGCCCACGATGTGGTTCGTAGTCCGATTCGATCCAGCGCGACGTTTCCGAATGTGAGTGTCCCGCCATCGCGCACGGTCCGCGCCGCATCGTCGTGAAGCGGATGGGAGCAAGCGCGGAGGATCTCTTTCGCGACAGTGAAGCCGCCCCTCACGTGCAGCGGCACGAGGTGGCTTGTTTCATCGTGTTTCACGAGTCGCAAAGCATCCATCAAAGCCACCGTGCCCAACCACGATCGCATCGATTCGAGGATGAACCAGACTTCGTCGACGTCATCAAAAAGGATGACATCTTCGTCGTGCGACTTGCCGTTGTCCGACTTGCGCGGTGTGCTCACCACCACACCGTATGCGTGAAGGGTGATACGCAGATGGCGCATCCGAATTGGCGCCCACGCAAACAAGACGAAGGCGGCCGCGGCCACGGGGATGGTGACGGCGAAGAGAGTGCCGATCCGACCCTGCTTGGCGAAGAGAAATCCATTTATGAAGACGATGATGACCACCGACATCGTCACCGGAAGCACGGCGCGCCAAAGTGGAAGTGGTGCGTGCGTCGAACGGACCGGTCCGAGCGCGTCGCGCTCGGTGCCCGGTTCGCGTGGCGATACCTCAGCGCCGCTCTCGCCGCCTGCCGTCGAGCGCATAGGGAATGGCTTGTTGAAAGGCACCGAAGATGACGATGCCGCTCAGATCGGCATCGAGCTGGACCATCGTTTGCGCAACTCGCGGCTGAATACCCGTTATGACCACATCGGCGCCAATGAGTCGCACGGCCCCGATGGCTCGCAGGAGACCGTGGACGGACGCCTGATCGAAGGCGCGCAGACCCGTGAAGTCGACGATGACCACGCGTGCCGCGCGGGAAATCACACCTTGCAAGAGCGTCTCCGTCATGCGCACGGTGCGATCTTCATCGAGGGAGCCGATGAGGGGAAGGGCCAAGACGTCGTCGGCGATGGGAATGAGCGGCGTGGATAGCTCCTCCATGAGCGCGGCCTGCAGTTTCACCGCGTCGCGCAGACGCAGGCGCTCCTCCTCGGCGTATTTCGCCTCGGTCAGATCGCGTGCGACGCACACGATGCCCTGCACCTCGCCTCGGTCGAGCATGATCGATGCCGTGACCGACACCGGGGTGACCTCGCCGTGTTTCGAGACGAAGTACGTGTCCGGATGCGTGGCGCGTCCGCTGGCGATGACGTCGTCGGTGTTCAGCTCGGGAAGGATGGCGATGAAATGTTGCCCAAGCAACTCTTCCCTGGCGAAGCCGGACATCGCGCAGGCGGCCTGGTTGACCATGCGAAGCACGCCGCCGCGGTCGGTGACGACCACGGGATCGACCATCGAGTGGAGTATGTTCGTGACGTAGCCTTTGGAAACCGTGGAGGCGGCAAGTTCCTCGCCCAGCATGTTGAGGCCGACGGCCATGCTGTCGATGGTGTCCCCGCGCTGGCTCACCTGCGCCTTTTTCGCGTAATTGAACGACGCGAGCGCCACGATGACTTCTTCCAGGTCGCGCAGCCGATCGCCGGCGTCGCCAAAATAGTTGGAGCTGGAGTTGGAGTTGGAGCTGGAGCTCATCTATTCGAGAAACCCCTGCAGCCAATCGATGGCTTCGCGCTCCGCGTTGAAAAGCTTCGTCGGGACGAGTTCCTTCTCGTGAACGGCCGCGAAGATTTTCGTCATCATCGTGCTGACCGGCGAGTCCACGAGGAACGCGAAGGCACTGAACGACTTGATGCGGGCGAAGAAGGCGCGCGCCTCTTGATCGACGGTGATGGGGAGGCGAACGTCGATCAAAATGGGCAGGCGTTTGCCGGCCGACGCGAGTTCCTCCACGGCGAGGACTTTTTTGGCACCCTCGAGGTTGCAGGCGCCGCCCGCGAAATACGCGAAGCGCACGATGCCGTTTTCATCGTCGAACCAGGCTTCCCCGAGTTCCGTTCGGAATCTTTCCCCAGCCATGTCGTCCACAAGACATACATCAACCGGAAGCGGGATGTTGCTTTCACGAAGATGGGGAAATATCTCTTCCCTTCAGGCCCGCTGGTAGACGTTGGCGATGACGCCGGAGGGGAATGCTGTTGTGCTGACCAGCCTGAAGTCGAAGCCTGCGGGGGCGCGCGAAAAGATCGGTAGGCCGCGGCCGAGGACCACGGGGTGGACGAGGAGGCGGTATTCGTCGACGAGGTCGTGCTCGACGAGGCTCTGTGCGAAGCTGGCCCCGCCGTGCGCCAGGATGATTTTGCCGTCTTGCTGTTTCAATCGCGCAATCTCCTCGACGAGATCGCGCGCCACGCGGGCTTCACTCCAGGACGCCGCGACATGCGCCGGCGTCGGGGCCGGAACGTCGCCTCGTGCGTCGCGGATGCGCGATGCGTCGGCCAAGGCGGCGGTCGTCGGGGCCGTGCCGGGCGAGATTCCCTTTCGCGAGAAGACGACCTTGGGAATTTCGTTCATGGGCGCCGCGAACGGCTCGGTGGAGCTTGGCCAGTACGCGACCATGTCGTGGTAGGTCCGGCTGCCCATGATGTGCACGCCCGCTTGCGAGAGCGTATCCATGACCCACCTGGCTGCGCGGTCATCCATGCTTCTGAAGAGCCAATCGACCTCGCCGTTCGGTCCGCCGACGAACCCATCGATGGACATGGACATTTTCAGTATGAGTTGGCGTTGCATGTAGCAGAGGACGAATGGACCGGTGCCGCTCCGACAGGGGATGTCTTTTTATTCGGTTAAGGTGAACCGCTGGAGGTAAGGCGGTATAGTCGCATATCATGGCCGCTGTCCGGGTCTTCGCAGTCTAGGTGGGGAATGCGGGAGAATCGCTGCAAGGGGACCAACATTCACAACCTGCTGCGAGTGCTGAGGCAGGAGGGCGGCAAGGCCCGCGAGGAGGAGTGCATCGGCCGTTTGCCGGACGACTTCCGCAAGGCGGTTCAGTACGGCGCTGTCGTGCGCGGCGGTTGGTACCCGATTCATTGGTATCGGACTCTGCATGCTACGGCGCAGGCCGTGGGCATGGGGCCCGGCTTCCCGCGTACCGTCGGCAAAATTTCGGCAACGGAGGATCTTTCGGGCGGCATCTACTCCGTGTTTTTGCGCGTCGTGTCGCCGGCGTTCATCATCTCGGGCGCGGCGCGTCTGTTCAATCGTTATTACGAACTCGGCACGATGGACATCGTCGAGTCACGCCCGGGCTACGTGCAGGCGAAGTTCCACGAGTGCTACGGCTTCGATCACAACATTTGGCAGGACATGCTCGGCGGCAGTGAAGGGGCCCTGGTGGCTGCGCGGGCCTCCGACGTGCGCGTCCGCATCGTGGAAGGCGGTGGCGATGGCGACGATCACGCGACGTTCGAAGCGTACTACCGCGAAGGCCGGCGCGACTCGGTGCCGTAGTCCTGGTGCGGGGCGCCTCGACCGCACCGGTCCAGAAGACACCGACAAGGCACCGTTCGAATCGATCCAATTTTTCCTCGCGATCTGCGAAAACGGATTCCGCGTTTCGAGGGGGGATGAAAATGGATCGAGATTCGGAGGCCAAAATGGGCCGGAGGCAGCTTCTGCATAGCGCCGCGGGGGCGATCGTCGGGTCGCAGGTTCTCGGACGGGGAGCGGCACGGGCCGAGCCGGTGCAGGTGTTCGACTACGACGTGGCGATCATCGGTTCGGGTGCCGCGGGGATGACAGCGGCATTGGTGGCGGCCAAGCGCGGCTTGCGGACCTTGGTCATCGAGAAGGCGGGAAAGTTTGGCGGCTCCACCGCGCGTTCCGGGGCTGGCATCTGGATTCCCAACAACGAGATCGTGCTCGCCGCCGGAGTGCCGGACAGCAAAGCCTTGGCCGCGGCCTATCTTGCGGCGGTGGTAGGCGGTGATGTCGCCAGGGATCGGCAAGCGGCCTTTTTGGACCACGGGCCCGCGATGATCTCCTTCGTGATGCGAAATAGCCCATTGCGATTTCGCTTCATGGAAGGATATCCCGATTATTATCCGGAGCGAACGGGCGGTATGCCGCATGGTCGATCCATCGAGCCGGACATGTTCGATGGAAACCTGCTGGGCGAGGAGCTTGCGCATCTGAATCCGGCATACATGCCCCTGCCGGACGGTGTCGTCGTTTTTGGTGCAGACTACAAGTGGTTGACCTTGGCGTTGGTCAACGCGAAAGGCGCGGCCACGGCCGTGGAGATGGTCGCGCGGTACGGCAAGGCGGTGGCGTGCGGGAAGAAACCGCTCACCATGGGCCAGGCGCTCGCCGGCGGCTTGCGCGCAGGGCTGCTTTCGGCCGGTGTTCCCGTGTGGTTGAACAGCGCGATGCTCGACGTGAAGGTCGAGGGAGGCCGCGTCACCGGCGTACTCGTGCAACGCGACGGCGCTTCGGTGTTGGTTCGCGCCAAGCGCGGTGTGATCGTCGCATCGGGTGGCTTCGAGCGCGATCTGACGATGCGCACGCGATACCAGGAGCAGCCGATCGGCGTCGACTGGACCATGGGTGCCACGTCCAACACGGGCGACGGCATTCGCGCGGGGCTCGAGGTGGGGGCTGCCGTGGCCTTGATGGACGATGCCTGGTGGGGGCCGACGATTCCGCTGCCGGAGGGGCCGTATTTCTGCCTTTCCGAGCGCACCTTGCCCGGGAGCATCATGGTCGATGCCGGCGGCAAGCGTTTCGTGAACGAGGCCGCACCCTACAGTGACGTGGTGCACACGATGTACCAAAAGGGCGCGGTGCCGGCATGGATGGTCGTGGACCAGAATTATCGAAATCGGTACCTCTTCAGGGATCTCGGGCCGCTGCTGCCGTTTCCGGCATCGTGGTACGAGAACGGGTCGCTCGTGAGCGCGGTGACGCTTGCCGGGCTCGCGGCGAAGATGGGCGTGCCTCCCGACGCGCTGGAGCAGACGATCGCGCGGTTCAATGGTTTGGCCCTGGCGGGCACCGACGTGGACTTCCACCGCGGTGACAGTGCGTACGATCATTACTTCGCCGATCCGGCGGTGTGCCCCAACTCGTGCCTCGCGCCGCTCTCGCTCCCGCCGTTTCATGCGTTCAAGATCGTGCCGGGCGATCTCGGCACCAAGGGCGGGTTGGTCACCGATGCTGCGGCACGGGTGCTCACGCCGGCGGGCGCCGTCATCCCAGGGCTCTACGCCGCGGGCAACGCCAGCGCGGCGGTGATGGGCCACAGCTACGCAGGGGCAGGCTCGACGATCGGCCCAGCGATGACCTTCGGCTTCATCGCTGCCAACGGCATTTAGTTAGGGTGTCCCTGGCCTCTCGGGCTCTCGGACGTGACGTCGTCTCGACGTTCCGTTCGGGAGACGACACCGCTCGCTCCGCCCCGCGCGAGCGGACAAACGGGTGCGTGATCGCGCGTTCCGCGCAATCTCGGACGGTCTTCTTCTGGCTTCTCTCTGCCAGATAAAAATGAGGGTAGGAAAAAAAGTCCGGTGGATGCAAGCAGTTGTGTGCAGCGTCCCCAACGAGGATCTGGCCACCGGTCCACGCCCGCTGCGTGTCCCATAGATTGGATGAACCGGCGGCAGTAAAACCTGACGCGTCGCCGCCGCCGGACGTCACGCCCACTGCAACGCCGAGATCGATGGAAGGTCTCAGCCGCAGCGGGCGCGCCGTCCGGCTTTCCTCGCGAAGAAAAACGATCGACCTCCCGCCGATCGCCGAAGCTATCGGCACCCCCGCGTGGTCAGAGCCACAAAGAGAAGTGGGGGCCCAAGGGAGGTCGATCATGCGTAGCGTAGGCCTGGATTTAGGAGCGCGCCACATCGCTTATTGCGAGGTGTGCGATGGGAAAGTCGTGGAGCGGACGAGCGTGCAACAGATCGAACAGCTCAAGGGTCGATTGGGGCCCGGGACGCTTCCGGCCATTGTCGCCTTCGAGGCAGCGCGAGAGGCTTGGTTCGTCCATGATCTCCTCCGAACCTGGGGACACGAGCCGAAGATCGTCGACACCACGCGACTCAAGACGATCGGGATAGGACACCACAAACGCAAGAACGATGCGCTCGATGCCGAGCACCTCGCCATCGCGGTCGAACAGGGGCGCATTCCCGAAGCCCACGTCCTATCGGTGGAAGGTCGAGAGCTTCGCGAGCAGTTGAGTGTCCGACAAGCGCTGGTTGAGACCCGCGCGGGTTACGTGACCACGATCCGCGGCCTCGCGCGTGCACATGGGAAAAGTGTTGCTACGTGCGATATCAGCAACTTCGTGACGCACTTGGAAGCAACCGAGATGAATCCTGGCTTGCAGAAGCTTGTTGCGCCGTTAGCCGCCATGCTGAAAGTACTCGACGAGCAGCTCGTGAGAGTGGAAGAGAAGTTGCAGAACTTGGCAGGGCGAGATCCTCGGATACGTCTTTGCGCCACAGCCCCCGGTGTAGGGCTCATCGTCGGGGCCACGTTCATGTCCGTCATGGACGATGCCCACCGTTTCAAGAATGCCCATGCGGTGAGCGCCTATCTCGGACTCGTTCCGTCCGAATCGACCACGGGAGGACCGAGCAAGCGTCGTCTCGGAGGCATCACCAAACAAGGAAACCCTCACGCGCGAGCCATGCTCGTGCAAGCAGCCCACAGCCTACTGCGCACGCGCAAGCATGCCGGGGACCCCATTCGTCTTTGGGGAATGAACATCGCCAAGAAAAAAGGAAGATCGATCGCGGCTGTCGCCGTGGCCCGACGTCTTGCTGGTGTGCTCTGGGCGATGTGTCGTGATGGGGCTTTCTACGACCCGAATACGGCCACAAAGGGGACTTTCCAGAAAAAGAGCATGCGTGGAAGCGATGAAACTCAGCGCACCGTTGCGCTCCGGCGCGCGACCAAGAAACTTCAGCGGCGATACACTCGCCGTAAGACTTCGGAGGTCACCATGACGTGACCCACCCGATGCGCCGCAGAGCGCGCGACGTTTTGAGAACCCATTGGAGGACGATGAACGCGGGGAGAGCGGTGTGAGCACGACCGAGGTAACGCCAAGGTCGAGAGCTCGCCCCGTAAATTGCGTCTCGCTCCGCCCTACGAATCCCATACTGCGTCCCGGGGCTACCCGCGACCATCGCTGCCCGGTGAACGCGAAGAGTCAATTGACGGCAAACTCGAAACGCACGTCTGGCGGCCCATCTTTTTCAAAACGCAGCGGGCTCGTCTCGAGCCACAGGAGAGCTCCATGCTTCGCCAAAACACCTCCTCCCGGACGACGAAGAAAAATCCGAAGAAGAAGAAAATCGCCTTGCATAAACCGCCGGTACAGAGTCACCACTCCGCGTGTTGTTCCCGCCGGCGAGGCTCCCGTAGGAGTGGCTCCTCGCTATCAACGGGCACGCGGAGGGCTGTTGCCTCCCGCTTGTACCTTGTGGCAACCCATCATCTTAATCTGCGGCCTTGCGGGCGCGGTGTCCGGAGCACCGCGCACGAAAGGCCTGCCCCCACGCGTTGCCAACGCTGTGCCAATCCGCGTCCACCCTCAAAATGGATGAACCCATACAGCGCCGCCTGTCCCGGACGACGTCGGGCCTGTCCCGGACACCCTTCGCACTCGCCCTGCCGACGTGATTGACGCGTCCATGCCGCCGATGAACGCATGGCCCGCTGGCCTGTTCAGTCAGCGCGTTCGCGGTTGGCATCTCGTGCCGGGGCGCACCTCATCACGATGCGCCGCTTCGTCGCGACGTCGCGACGTCGCGACCGTGTCGAGTCCACGGACCTCGAGGGTGCACTACACCGAGGGCCCGCCCGCACTGAACGCGAAGACGGCGCGCACGAATTGCTCCGTGTCGCGATCGATGGCCATGTGGCCCTGACCGTGAAGCGGCAGGATGTCCGCTTGCGAAATCTCCTTGGCGATGGCCCTCGCCGCGGGCTCGTAATACGCGGAGCTCTCCGTTCCGAGGAGCAGACGAACCGGGATGCGAATGGCGCCGAGCCGCGGCGAAATATCCCATCGCTCGACTTGCTCGAGCTCGCGCACAATCGTGAGGGCCGCCGCCAGGCGCGCTTGCCACATCGGCGTGGGAACCATTTGGGCGATGTCCTCGGGCGTCGAGTGGATGACCTCGCGGAAAAAGGTCTCCAGCACCAATGGACGATCACCGCGCCCGGCGGCGGCGCGCAGTCGTTCGAGCACGGGCGCCGGGGTGACGCCGTGGCCGGGCGTCGCGGCGGGCGGCTCGTAAATTAGCAGCCGCCCAATGGCGTTGGTGCGCAAGGCTGCCTCCAGCGAACACAGCGCACCGTACGAGTGCCCCACCAAATACACATCGCGGCCGGCGGCCTCGACGACGGCGGCTACGTCCTCACCTTCGCGTGCGATGTCGTACGGCCCTTGCTCTTTCTCGCTCAGACCTCGGCCGCGTCGATCGACGATGTGCAGCGTGAACCGCTGGGCAAGCTGCGGAACGGCGGGCAACCAGCGCCGTCGATCGGCGGTGCCGCCGTGAACGAGGACCATCGGAGGCCCGTGGCCGATCTTCTCGTAACCGATGATGCTGCCGTCGCGTGACACGACCGAGTGAAAGTCCGACATACCCATGGCTATAGCCGGGACGCGCAAAGCCAACAAACAGGAGGAAAGCTTCCGCTAGTAACGGTGCTAACAAATGAGCGATGCCCAATACCGATCCGGGCGCGCTTGCGCGCGAGTTCTTGGCGGCGTACGAATCGAACGCCGTCGTTCCATCGACCCCCTCGGCGCGGGACGACGCGTTCGATCTGCGCGCCGCCTACGCGACGGAGGCCGACTTCTTCCGCGCGCGCCTCGCCGCGGGGCGGAAGAGCACAGGCCTCAAAGTTGGATACGCCAACAAGGCCGTGTGGCGTGCCTTGAAGCTCGAAACACTGGTCTGGGCACATATGTACGACGATACGGTGCACTTTACCGACGCCTCGAGCACCTCGCTGAGGTTACCGTATTATCGCTCTCCGAAAATCGAACCGGAGATTGTCATCAAATTACGAGAACCGGTGCCGACGGGCGTCGAGGCGGCCGCAGACGTGCTCGATAAAGTCGAATGGCTCGCACTCGGATTCGAAATCATCGATTGCCCATTTCCAGATTGGAACTTCAAGCCGGCGGATTTCGTCGCCGCCTTCGGTCTGCATCTCGCGCTGGTCGTCGGCCCGCCCCTTCGCGTGGAGGCCGGCAACATTCCCGCATTGGCCGAGTCGTTGGCGTCGTTCAAATTGACCCTCTCGAAGGGCGAGCAGCTCGTCGAAAAAGGGGCGGGGAGGAACTCTCTTCGCAGCCCCGCGCTCTGCGTCGCCGAACTCGCATCGGCCTTGTCGCGTGCCGATCACAAACCCCTCGTGGCGGGAGATCTCATCAGCACCGGCACATTGACCACGGGCCAAGCCATCGCCAAGGGCGACGTCTGGCGTGCCGACGTCGAAGGCCTCGCGCTGCCCAGCTTGAGCTTGCGATTCGAGTAATACCGTTGACGAACTCGCCGGCGCCCCGGTTATCTAGGTCGAAATGACGGTCGACCGCTACGCAGAGTCGTTGTGCGCTTGGGGTGGGGAGTTCGTGGCTTCGTGCCATGACGCAGACACGGGCGCGTTCATGTTCATCTGCGTGCACTCGACGGCCCGCGGACCCGCCGCGGGAGGGTTGCGCATCAAGGCGTACGACGCCCCCGTCTCCGCCATGGAGGACGGGCTGCGCCTCTCGAGCGCGATGACCTTGAAGATGGCCATTTGCGACGCACCGCTCGGCGGCGGCAAGTCGGTCATCTTCGTCGACCCTGCGGTGCTCGAGGCGCAGCGCCCCAAGATTCTTGCGCGCTTTGCGGCGCTGCTCGAGTCGCTGCACGGCACGTACTACGGCGCGCCGGACATGAACACCGGTCCCGATGACATGGACTTCATCTACGAGCGAAGCCGTTACGTCTTCTGCCGCACCGCCGAGCGAGGCGGCTCGGGAAGCACCACGCACCACACCGCACTGGGCACCTTCCATGCGATCCTCGCCAGCGCCGAATTCGCCCTCGGCCGGCGCGATCTCACCGGGCGGTCCATCGTGGTGCAGGGCGTCGGTGGCGTCGGCGGTGCCTTGGTCGAGATGCTCGTTCGCGCCGGTGCGCGCGTCATCGTCAGTGACGTCGTCTCCGCGCGCGTCGACGACTTGGTCTCGCGCTTCGGCGTCGCCGCGGTCGCGCCCGAAGATGCCGTGACGACCGCGTGCGACATTCTCGCGCCGTGTGCGACGGGCGGTATCCTCAATGCGCGAAGCATCCCCGAGCTCCGATGCGCCGCCATCGCGGGTGCGGCGAACAACCAGCTCGAGACACCCGAGGACGATGCGCGCTTGCGCGATCGCGGCATCCTCTACGCCCCTGACTTCGTGGCCAGCGCCGGCGGCGTCCTCCACGGCGTGGGCTTCGAGCTGTGGAAGTGGAGCGAGGCCCAAGTCGACCAAGCCGTGGAGCGGCTCGGCGGCATCTTGCTCGACGTCTTCGCCGCGGCCAAGGCCGACAAAACAGGAACGCGCGAGGCCGCTGAGCGGCTCGCGCGTTCCAAGTTGGTCCGATGACCGGTTACGCGTTGCTCACGCGATGAGCGGCGCGATGAGCAGCGAAACGACGCCCATGACCTTGATGAGGATCGAGATGCCCGGGCCCGAGGTGTCCTTGAATGGATCGCCCACGGTGTCGCCGACGACGGCGGCCTTGTGCGCATCCGAACCCTTGGCGTGGCCGTCGAGGCCGCCCTTCTCGATGTGCTTCTTCGCGTTGTCCCAAGCGCCGCCGCCGTTGGCCATGAGCAGCGACAGAACGGCGCCGACGGCGAGGGCGCCCGCCAGCATGCCGGCGAGAACCTCGGGACCGGCGATGAAGCCGACGATGACCGGCGCGAGTACCGCGATGGCGCCGGGGGCGATCATCTCGCGGATGGCGGCCGACGTCGCGATGTCCACGATGACCTTGGGCTGCGGGTCGACGCCGGCCTTGCCCTCGAGCAAGCCCGGAATCTCGCGGAACTGACGGCGGATTTCCTCGACGATGGCGCCGGCGGCGCGACCGACGGCGGTCATGGTCATCGCGCCGACGAGGCACGGGAGCATGGCGCCGAAGAGGATGCCCATGAGCACCTTGGCGTCGGTCAGGAACAGCACGAGATCCGCGCCGCCCTTGGCCCGACGAACCGCGTTGACCTCCATGTTGAAGGCCGCGAAGAGCGCGACGACCGTGAGCACCGCCGAACCGATGGCGAAGCCCTTGCCGACGGCCGCCGTCGTGTTGCCCACCGCGTCGAGTTCGTCGGTGATGGCGCGCACGTCTTTGCCGAGGCCGGCCATCTCGGAGATGCCGCCGCCGTTGTCGGCGATGGGGCCGTAAGCGTCGACGGTCATGACGATGGCCGTGCCGGCGAGCATGCCGACGGCGGCGAGCGCGATGCCGTAGAGGCCGAGCTGCGCATTGGAGATCCAGCCCACCGCGCAGAGCGTGACGAGCGGGATGGCGCAGCTTTCGAGACCGACGGCGAGGCCGCGGATCACGTTGGTGCCCGGGCCCGTGAGGGAGCTCTGGGCGACCTTGTGAATCGGGCCCATCGACGTGTAGTAGTCGGTGACCAGGCCCACGATGGCCCCACCGGCGGCGCCCGCGGCGAGCGTGATGACCGCGCCGGCGCTGAAGCCTCCCATCGGAAGAATGATGGCCGCCACCGCCACGACGAGGAAGGGCGGAAGAATGAGCGCGAGGCGCAGAACGCGTGCCGGGGGCAGGTTCTTCAGCATGCGCGTGATGAAGATGCCCACGACCGACATGCCGAGACCGATGGTCGCGAGCAGCAGCGGCAACGACACCGCCATGGCGCGCAGGTTCTTCTCGTCCGTCACCTGCGGTGCGAGCTTGGACAACGTGTCGATGGGCAATGTGAGGCCCAGGGCCACCGCGGCGACGACGGCCGCGACATAGCTCTCGTAGATGTCGGCGCCCATGCCGGCGATGTCACCGACGTTGTCGCCCACGTTGTCCGCGATGACGCCCGGGTTGCGGGGGTCGTCCTCGGGAATGTTCGCTTCGACCTTGCCCACGATGTCGGCGCCGACGTCGGCCGCCTTCGTGTAGATGCCGCCGCCGATGCGCGCGAAGAGCGCGATGGAGCTGGCGCCAGCCGCGAAGGAGTGGACGATCGTGGCCAGGTGGTCGTCGTTGCGGAAGAGGGCGTAGATGCCGCCGAGGCCCAGAAGGCCGAGGCCGGCGACGCAGAGACCCATGACCGCACCGCCATCGAGGGCGGTCACGAGTGCCGTGGGCTTGCCGTGCGCGCGGGCAGCTTCGGCCGTGCGAACGTTGGCGTAGGTGGCTGCCTTCATGCCGAAGAAGCCGGCCACGAGGGACAGAAACGCACCGGTGATGAAGGCGCCGCCGGCCAAAAGGCCCAGCGTGGCCGAAAGGAGCGCGAAAACGACCGCGGCATAAACCGCGAGCACCTTGTATTCGCGTGCCAGGAAGGCCATGGCGCCTTCACGGACGTAGCGCGCAATGCGCGCCATCGCCTCGTTACCTTCCGGCGCTTTCTTGACCTTTACATAAAACGCGCGAGCGACGATGAGCGCGACGGCGCCCGTTCCTATCGACTGATACGATAAAGCATCCAACACGAGTGAACGTCCTCTCGATGGCCCCCCAGCCAGCTAAAAGCCGCGTGTCTGTCGCATCGATTCGACCAAAAATCAAGGATGACGGGTCGCTTGACACACACCTGGAAATGTGTGGGCAGTATTGCGGATGACGATCATGAATGCTGGTTCACGCAAACCTTGCGCGCTTCACGTCGATCGTCACGTCAACGTGACGCAGAAGGCTCTCGGACGTCCTCGATCGTCTTCGATTGTTCCGGTAGGCGTGCCCGATCATGCCTGCTCAGGCTGCCTAGAAAAAACATCGTGAGCGCGCCCATTAAGGAGGCGTAGGCCACGAGTGGCCAGGCGGTGTCGCCGGGAAGGAGGACGATGGCCGCCGTTCCGACGAGGCCCACGAGCAGACTTTCCACACAGTAGTAGAGGGCCGTGGCCGTTCCCGCGGCATGCCCGAAGGCCTGCAGCGCACCGTTTGCGGTCACTGAGCATGCGAGCACGATTCCGACGGCGATGACCCACATCGGGGTAACGAAGGTCCAGAACGACGGCGGGCCCGCGAGGTGACCGACGATGAGGAGGGCGGCGCCGAGAAGGAGCATCCCCATGCCGCGACGGAGGCTGCCCGCATGGCCCCACCGGCCGACGAAGCATTTCGCGAAGCGGGTGGTCGCGATCAGCACCAAGGCGACGGTCGCGAAGGCGAGGCTGAAGGCGAGCTGCGAAAAGCTGGCCCGTTCGATGAGGATGCGCGGTGCGGTGGAGAAGAAGACGAAGAACGAACCCATGGCCGCACTGAAGCCGAGGCTGTACGTCCAGAAATGCCGATCGCGGAGAATGGCGCCAAAGGCCATGTGCGGCCGCGCCTCGCGCGGCTGCATCGGCTTCGTCTCGTGCCACTTGGCCAACGCATGCAGCGCGGCGGCGGTGGCGAGGACGCCGAGCAAGACGAAGATGCTGCGCCAACCGAGATGCTCGGCCATGACCGCGCCGAGGACCGGGCCGAGGGCCGGCACGAACGAGAGCATCGCACCGAAGAGCGCATAGATGACGGTGCCCTCGGGACGCTCGGCATAGACATCGCGCACCGTGGCAAAGGTCGCGACCAGCGCCGCCGCTGCACCCGCCCCTTGAAGCACGCGAAGCCCGACGAAGGCGTACGCCGACGCCGCACCGGCAAGGAGAAACGACGCCACCGCAAACATCGCCGCGCCGCCAAGGAGCACGGGCCGCCGGCCGATGGCATCCGAAATGGGCCCGAACACGAGCTGCCCGGCGCCGAGAAGGATCATGTACATGCTCAACGTGAGCTGCACGATCGACGGTGTGGTGCCGAGGATGCGCGGCATCTCCGGCACGACGGGCAAATAGACGTCCATCCCCATCGACGCCAAAAGGTCGAAGGGAGACATGAGCAACAACGCTGCAAACAGCGAACGATGGAATACGGAAGATGGAGAACGAGACATGACGACCTGCGCGCGCAAATGACGATTGGCATTCGGCGGCAACTGCCGTTCTCGTGAGGCGTTGGAAGCCCGATAACGCAGATGCCGCAACAACGACGTTTGGCGTTGCTGCGGCTCAGTAATCTGCGGACGCGGTATCCATGGCGATGCTCTGTAGCACGCTAATGAGGAAGGTCGAGCGAGAGGATGCGGACGTCCTCCGTGGGCTTGCTCTTCAACTCGAAGCTATGGGGGAGGTAGTTTGCCACGTAGTGGAATTGGTCGCCGACGAGGACCCCGGTGGTGGGGGCGGCGGTGTCCGGGCGCTGGAAGTCGGGATTGCCCGATTCGAGGACGTCGACATGGGTGACGCGTTGGCCGGTGCCGTCCAGCGTGAGTCGAAGGACTCTGCCGCGCCCGGTGCCGTTTTGCACCGCGACCAGCCCGCCGCGATGAAAATAGAGGCCATCGACGCCCGCCATGGAGAGAGGCGTGTCATTTCGAAGCTCGGCGACGGCGCCGCTGGCGATGTCCACCACGGCGATGCCAACGTCGAAGGCGACGAAAAGCTTCTTCTCGTCCGCGGAGAGCGCGACGCCGTTTGGATAATCGAAGGTCCCTGCGGGGACGAATGGCTCGAGGGTGCGGCGGCCCGAAAGACGGTAAACGCCACCGCCCACGCTGTCGGTCATGAAGACGTCTTCGTTCGAGGCGATGACGACGTCATTGAAAAGATGCGGCTTGCCATCGCGTACCTCGAAGCGCTTCAAAAGCTCGCCGGTGTCCACGTGGAAGAGGAGCAACTCACTGCGTCCCGCCTCGGGGCCGTGACTGAATTCCGATGCCGCCCAGAGCGTGCGCCGCTCGGCGTCGACCTTCATGCCGACCACCGAGAGCAAGGGGGGCTGGATGTTCCCTGCCGGGAAGTCCTGCACCTGCCCACCGCTCACGCGCACGATTTTCCGCAGCCGAATGCTGCCGAGGAAAAACGCCCCGGACTTCGGATCGAAGGCAACGTTCTCGGTCACCAATTCCCCAGGCGCCGTGAAGGCGAGGCGACTCCGATTCACGTGCAGCACGCGCTCGTCCGAGTGGCGCAAAAGCGCGTCGAACTCCGGCCGCTGGCTGCTCTTCCGAAAATCCCGTGGGACGATCGACACCGGCCACCCGCGCTTGTCGAGCACCTCGAGGCACGCGAGCGCCTCGTTCACTTTGCCGGCATCGTCGTAGGCCGAACAGAGGCAATACCGAATCCCCGCATCTTCCGGCGCCGCCGCCACCCGCCGCTCCAGCCGCTGGGCATACGCTTCCTCCTTCGTCGGCGCCGCCGCGGGTGTCCGCACCGACGGGGTGCACGAAAGCATCGATGCCACCACGACGCCTGCCAGCGCCATCTTTCGAACCGAAACCATCATGCCCCGAGCATGCGTCACCCGCCATAGCCCCCGCTATCAAAACCTTGCTCGATGCTCGCGCAGGTGTCCGTGCTAGAACGCCCCTGGGATGAAAGGGCGCTCGGCGGATTGGATCTTGGCAGTGGCGGGTGGGGCGCTGCTTGCCGTGATGATCCACTACAATAGCGTGTTGGCCAAGCATAGTTCGCCGGTCATGGCGTCTTGGATGGCGCACGGCATCGGGACGCTGGGGGCGCTCGTTCTGGTGGTCGCGGGCGCGCGGATATTTCGGCCAAAGGGGCCGAACCCGATGCCGGCCAAGGCGCCGGGGTGGGCTTACCTCGGCGGCATTCCCGGTGCGTTCACCGTGTGGCTGGCGGCGGTCACGGTGAACAGCAAGCTTGGACTCTCGGGGACCTTGGCCCTCATGTTGGTGGGGCAGGTGATCTTCGGGATTCTCTCGGATCGATTTGGCCTTTTCGGGGTACCCAAACGGCGATTCGTCCTTAAGGACCTTTTCGTCGTGTTGGCCGTGCTTTCGGGAAGTGCCATTTTGATCTTCTTTCGCTCTTAGGCACCCATGCTTGGATTCGTACTCCTTGGAGTGTTCAACGGCGCGGTCATCGCGGCGAGTCGCGCCATCAATGGGCGATTGGCCATCGACCTCGGGGCCTTCAAGGCGTCGTTTTGGAATCACATCGTCGGCTTCGTATTCCTCACCGTCATCATGCTCGCCATCGCGAGCATGAAGTTCGACATCCCGACGAATGCACCTGTGCTCGCCTACATGGGTGGCATCTTCGGCGCCTTGTTCGTGACGCTCAATAGCTACGTGTTGCCTCGCTTGGGCGTGACCAAGACGGTGCTCTTGGTCATCGGCGGACAAATGATCACGGGCGTGCTCCTCGATGTGCGCAACAGCAAAAGCGTGGGTGCGGCGTTGGCGCAGTTCGTGGGCGTGGGCCTGATTTTGCTAGGTGTTTACGTGGCGAGGACGTCGAAGGCAAAAGAATGACCGTGCAGTCGATCGTGGATTTCATCCTGGAGTTGGACAAGCTCAAAGCGGTAACGCGAAAGACGCGCCCTCTGGGGCTCGACCGCTACGAGAACTCCGCAGAACATAGTTGGCAGATCGCCATGCTGGCTGCATCGCTCGCGCCGTATGCCCAAACGCCCCTGAACATCGATCGCGTGATTCGCATGCTGCTCGTGCATGACATTGGCGAGATCGACACGGGCGACACCCTCGTTTATGCCGAGGGCGGTTGGGAGGAGCGCAAAGCTGCCGAGCTGGCTGCGGCAAAACGCATCTTCGGCCTGCTTCCCGGACCCTCTGGTGAGGCATTTTTGGAGCTGTGGCAGGAATTCGAGCGCGGCGAGACCCCGGAGGCGCGTTTCGCCCACGCGGCAGACCGCGCGATGCCGGTTTTGTTGAACTTGGCGAACCAAGGCCAGAGCTGGCGCGAAAACGGCATAAGCCACGCGCGTGTCGTTGGTCGCATCGCAGCTCCGATCCGCGAGGGATGCCCTGCACTCTGGGAATTCCTCGAGATCCGCCTCGAGGAGGCTCGGCAACAAGGCCTCTTCGGCGCCTGAACGCGGTCACGTTCGTGGTGAACCTAACATCGAGCCGCGCATCGTTGCCCTCGATGTGTTTCGCGGATTGGCGATCGCGGCCATGTTGCTCGTCACCAACCCCGGCGACAGCGAGCACGTCTACGCCCCGCTGAAACACGCGGCATGGAATGGCTGGACGCCGACCGATCTCATCTTCCCGTCGTTCCTCTTCATCGTCGGCACATCGATGGTCCTCTCGTTCCGCAAACGGCGCGAGCTCGGCGAGGGCCCCGTGGCGTTGCTCGCGCACGTGCTCAAGCGGTGCGTGCTGCTCTACGCGATAAGCCTGCTCATCGTGTGCATCCCGAGTCTGCTCGAGGGGCAACGCCCGCCATTCGAGACGATCCGCATTCTCGGTGTGTTGCCGCGCATCGCGCTCTGTTACCTCGTGGCCTCTCCCGTGGTGATGTTCACGCGACCGCGCACGTGGGCGCTGCTCACGGGGGCCTTGCTCCTCGGCTACTGGGTCGTGATGACCCGCGTGCCCGTTCCCGATCACGGAGCGGGCCTCCTCGACTCCAAAGAATGGAATCTGGCTGCGCACCTCGATCGATTGATGCTTGGGCAACATCTGGGTGAGGGTGGCGCGAAGGCCTGGGATCCCGAGGGCATCTTGAGCACGGTGCCTGCCGTGGGCACGACGCTGCTCGGCGCCCTCACGGGCCATTACCTGCACGCGCGCCGGCCGGCCGTCGAAAAGACCGCCGGCATGTTCGTAGGCGGTGCGTTGCTCATGGTTCTCGGGCTTTGGTGGAATCACGTTTTTCCGATCAACAAGAGCCTGTGGAGCAGCTCCTACGTGCTGTTCTGCGCCGGATTCGCGCTCGAGACGCTGGCCTTCGTGCACTTCGTGATCGACGTGCGGGGGCACCGCGGCTGGGCGCGGCCCTTCGTCATTTTTGGCGCCAGCCCGCTCACCGCGCTCATCTTGTCGGCGGTGGGCGGGGCGCTCCTTTGGGAGCTTCACCTGCACGAGCCGATCTATCGGGCACTGTTCGCATCGTGGGCCAGTCCTAGGAATGCGTCGCTCGCCTTCGCGATCGCCATCGTGCTTCTTTGGTTCGCCGTCGTGGCGATCCTACATCGCAAACGTCTCTTCCTTCGTCTGTAACAGGAGGAATTCATGTACTTTGGAATCACGCGCATCGCGCGCACTTGGATCGCATTGTTCGGGATCACGGCGTTTGGATGCGCCGCCAATGCACCGGACAACGAACCGAACGAGAATGGCCACGACACCGTATCCGCGGCGGCCGCACCGGAGGACGACGCGCTGTGCGGGCCGGGCCAGCCGCCCGGCGGCACCGTCGTGTGGAAGCGCGATCTCGGCCTCGTCGCCGAGGACCTCGGTCCGGCGACCGTGGCCTTCGATCGCACCGGGAACGCCTTTCAAGCAAGGCCCGACGCGGGCACTGCGAAGCTCGACGCGAGCGGGAACATCGTGTGGCAAAAGCCCGGTGGTAACGCTGTCGCCGTGAATCGAACGGGCGACGTGTACCTGGCCGGCGAAGCCGGTCTCTCGAAGCTCGATGCGGACGGGAATGCCGTCTGGTCGCGCGCGATCGGGAGCGGTGCGGCGCAGAGCCTGGCCATCTCGGCCGATGGCAACATCCTCGCCTCGGGCGCGAAGCTCGGCACCGTGCGGCTCGATGCAGAGGGCAACGTCGTGTGGAGCAAGCCGTTCGGCGGCCACGTGGCCTTCGGAGCGGACGGCGCCGTCCTCGTAACCGGGTATTTTCACGGCACCGTGGATTTCGGCGGCGGCTCGGTCACCAGCCGCGGTCGCGCCGACGCCTTCATCGTGAGCCTATCGGCAACGGGCGCGCACCAATGGAGTTCCATCGTGGGCGACGCGGATCTGCCCATTGCACGGCCGAGCGGCGGCTTCGTCACGGATCCGTCGGACCAAATCGGTGAAGCCATCGCCGCCGCGCCGAATGGCGACGTGCTCGTGGCCGGCCTTGCCGTCGACAGCGTGAAGCTCTTTGGCGAGAACGTGGCCACGCCCTTCTCGGAGGATGCGGGCGTGCTGCCGCTGGCCTTCGTCGCAAGGCTCGACAAGACGGGCAAGCTGCTCTGGGCAAAGCGCGAAGACGCCGTGCGGGACGTGCGCGGCATCGCCTCCGATGCGCGGGGCAACATGATCCTCAGCGGTGGTCTCGTGGGCAACGCACTGCCCAAGGCGCGCACCTGGATCGAGAAGCTCGACCCCGCGGGCGCCGTGACCTGGCGGCACGAGGAGTCTTTCGGCGTCGGCTTCGGCGATGCCGTCACCACGGACCGGTGCGGAAACGTCCTCTTTTCGGTGACCGCCGCGGACGAGGCGGGGGGCAAAGTTCACTCGGTGCTCTTCAAGCTGCGCCGCTGATCCAAACTCGCCAAGTTGGCCATGCGCCATGAATCGCATGGCCCGCGGAATCGTATTCGGTCGATCGCTTCGTGGTCCGCCGCCGAATCGCTGCTCAATCAATATTGGCCGCGCTACGTAGCAGGCCAGCAATCCCTCGACGCGACCATCGAGCAGATGGTCACGGAGATGCCTTAGACCTGGCGGCGCATATCCAATTGGGATCGTTTTTGTCGGTCGTGGATACGCCTCCCGGCGGGCATTCGTGGCGGACGAGCACCATGATGGATTTTTGGTCCTCCTTGCCCGGAGGCCACGATTCCTCGGTGAAGGTATGGCCATCTTCCGAAATGGTCACCGTGCCCAATTGGCCAATTTTGCCATTCGTCTTCATCTCGTAGGCGAGTTTGCGATCGGAGACCCGGCGCACGGAAAGGGTGGTGCCCGGCGGCGCGGTGGCGCCCATTACGGGCATGTCGGAGCCATCGAAACGGCCCGTGATCGTCTGATTGTCCGTGGGAATCGCCCACCTCACCACGCCCGAGGCGTCTTCCTCCAGGACGTAACCGTCGGGCATGTCGTTGGTGTTCATGTCGGTGTTGCGCCACGAGCCGGTCAACCCGTCGCCTTGGCCCTCGCGGACGAAATGCGCGTCGTGCCGGTAGGACATTCCGTTGGGCAATGTGCCATTGGCGACCACGTTCAAGCTTTGGCCATCGGGCGACATGGTCCAGCGGGCCGTCTCGACGATCTTGCCGTCGAATCTTTTCGTCGCCTGCCACTGCCCCGGTGCAAGAAGGGTCCACGCCACGGTGCGTTTCTCTCCGCTGCGGTGTTCCTGGCCGTCGACGGCGAACTCGTAGCTCGATGCGCCGGCCGCGGAAAAGCGCATGCGGCCGCCGCCGAGGTCCTCGTAGCGAAGCGGCTCCGTGCGCTGTTGGCTCTTTGCGGGGTCGACCTTCCACACCCCCACGAACGGACTCTTGGGGGCTTTGGAGGCGGCAGGCTGGCATGCCGCGAGCAACACGGCCACGATGAGGGATCCAAGGCGGAGCATGGCGCGGAGTCTATCTTTTATGCGGGATCGCTGGGCTCTGTTGTTGCTGCTCGCACTCGGTTGCAACGGCGGGCGCTCGTCGAGCCCCGCGCCTGTACGAGAAGAGGCGGCGGTGGCGGTGGTCGCGCAAGAGGCGCCTGAAGCACCGGAGGCACCCAGTACAGCGCTGGCGCCGCTGGCGGCCGAGGAGCCCTATGCCCAACTCGAGGTGGAGGGCTTCGGCGCGGCGGTGGTCTCGCTGCCGCTCGGCGCCGTGGAGCCGCGTCCCATCGTGCTTGCGACCCATGGGAATTACGACCGGCCCGAATGGCAATGCGAAGTATGGCGCGCCATCGTGGCCGATTCCGCCTTCGTGCTCTGCCCGCGGGGCATCGCCCGCCGTGATTCACCCTCGCCCAAGGACATCCGCTTCACGTATTCCAATGGCAAAGTACTCGCGCGCGAGATCTCCGCGGGACTGGCCGCGTTGCGCGCGCGCTTTGGCGCGTACATCGCCGATGCCCCCATCGTCTACACGGGCTTCAGCCTTGGCGCGATTCTTGGAGCATCGTTTGCGATGGGCCCGAAAGACGCCACCCCGTACGAGCGCCTCGTGCTCATCGAGGGAGGCCACGACGCCTGGACACCGGAAACCGCGAAGCGCTACGCGGGCGCGGGCGGCAAAAAAGTGCTCTTTGCCTGCGGGCAGGCGGGCTCCTTTCCCTCGGCGCGCAAGGCCGCCGCCCATCTCGAAGCGGCCGGCGTGCAGACGCGCATCGTGGGCGTCAAGTCCGCAGGGCACACGTACGACGGCCCCGTCGCAAAAGCGGTTGGCGAATCCTGGAAATGGCTCCTCGATTGAGCCTATGTAGGGTGCATGGATGGCAAAGCACGCATCAAGGCGCATGTCGCCACCTACCTTGGTCTTACCGTGCTCTTTTGCCTGCCGCCCTATTATTGGTGCATCCACACCGGCAATCTCGGCGGCGGCTACAAGCCTGTCGGCTTTTCGCTCATTCTCATGTGGGGCCCCGCCTTGGCGGCCCTCGCCACGTGCCGCCTGCGAAGCATTCCGCTCGACGCGCTGGGATGGAACTGGCGCCCCACGAAGTACCAGTGGATCGCCTACGGTGTGCCCATTCTCTACAGCGGCGCGGCGTACATCGGCATTTGGCTGACGGGCAAGGGAGGCTTTTACAACCGGGAATTCGTCGCGAACGTGGCCAAGGGATTCGGCTGGTCGCTGCCCGATGGCCTGGTGATCGTGCTGTTCACGCTGTTGGCCGGCACCTTCGGCATGGCGCGTTCCCTGTCATCGGCCTTGGGCGAGGAGATCGGCTGGCGTGGATTTCTCACGCCGCAATTGGCCAAGTTCAACTCGTACACGGCGACGTCGCTGTGGATGGGCCTCATTTGGTCGCTGTATCATTATCCGATCTTGCTCTTTTCGAATTACAACCTGGGCGGCCCCAAGTGGTTTTCCCTGACGTGTTTCTCCGTCATGGTGTTCGCCATGTGCTTCGTTCTGACGTGGCTTCGCATGAAGTCCGGGAGCCTGTGGACGGGGGCGATTTTGCACGCCAGTCACAACTTGTTCATTCAGCAAATCTTCACACCGCTGACCGTCGATACGGGGCATACCAATTATTACATCGACGAATTCGGCCTCGGCCTGCCCATCGTGACCGTCGTCGTGGCCATCTACTTCTGGCGCAAACGCCACGAGCTGCCCGAAACGGCTCAATAGCTCTCGAGCTCGTCCCAAGCTTTCTCCAGCAGGTCGTTCGATGCACGGAGAAAATCGAAGAAACTGGCCGCAACGTAAAATATCTCGTCGGGATCGTGCTGAAAGGCGATGATCTGCCCGTGTCGCCCGTGTTTCGTTGGCGCCGTATCGTAATAGAGCCGTGCGCTGCCGCCGCTCGAATCGGCGAAGGGAAACCAGCCCGGGTGAATCACGGCATCGGGATGAATGCGTCGATCGCGCGGCTCGAGCTCCAGGTCAGGGTATTTCGCAATTGGATGCGGGCCGGAGCCATCCCAGGATTCGATGGCACGGGGCAAGGGGTTGAGCTCGAACCACGTTGGGCCGGCGATTTCGATGGCGAAGAGAGAAGCGCCGTCCGCGCCACCGAATGCGCGATAGAAGGCCTTCATGTCTTCCTCGAGGACGATGCCCGTCGTAGCCTGAACCTCGTCGAAGGGGGCTTCCGAGGAGAGCGGCGAAAGCGCAAGCTTGCGCCCGTTGTCGCGGAAGATGCGAAGCAATCGCGAAACCTCGGATGCCAAGTTGGAGCGCATGCCGGGAATGGCGTCGAGCTCCCGCGGGCTCGTTTTTGCGGTGCGGCGGGCCCCCGCCCCGACCTTCGCAGGCTTGGGGCGATGGATGTGCGCCCGCGCGCCCTCCGGGAGGGGACGTGCTGGCACCGGCGGCATTCGCACGAATGCCTGCGCGTATATCCGGAACGGCGAAATTCCGAATCCCACGCTCGCAGGACTGCGTCCGTGCATTGCTTCCAACCGAAGCAGCGTCGCGGTGAGACGCTGCGACGGATCCGAACCTTTCGCCGGAGGCTCGGTATTCGGCAAAGCGCTGTCCACCACGGCAAGGAGCCCTTCATGGCCTCCGAGGCGCGAGGCAAAGCGGCGTGCGATATCGTGCTGCCCGCCGAGTGCCGCGGCATGGCCTGCCGAGAAGAAGGCAGACTTCACATGCTCGCCTCCGAGCACCTCGGCCCACCGAACCGCCGTCTCGTATTCACCCACGGCGCAGAAGTGCTCGACGGCTCGTCGCACCAGAGGAGCCAGCGGATGCTCGGATGCGAATCGAAGCCCGGAAGCTGCGGCCGCCGACCAACTCAGGACCTCGTAGGCGGCATCGACATCGTTTCGCCGTAACAATTCCGAGCAAAGTTCCTCACCCAGAGGTGCGGCTTCTTTGGGGGCAATGCCATGCCATTGGGCGAGCTGTTCGCGCCAACCCCCGGCGTCGGCGAATCCAAGCTGGAACTTGATTTCGAACGCGATTCGCTCATTGGTCACGTCCGGAAGTAGGGTTGTGGCAATATCCCAATATCCGTGACGGCCGGCATGAAGAGCGACGTCTTCGACGACACCGCGCCACGGCGGTTGATGCTCGAACGCCGGCGCACTTCGCTGCAGCCATGTGTACGAGAAATCCAACAACCCGGCCCGTGCGCTTTCCGAGATGATGGTGCCCAGCGCCCAAGGCAGGGTTGCTCGTGCAAGCCCACCATTGACGTCGTTCCGCTCGACGAGTGCGGCCTCGCTGGCCTGGCGCGCCAGGAAGTCCGTATCACCTGCCTTGGCCGCGTGCCGGTAGATGCATCGGTGCCGAACCCCAAGGGTCGTGCAGAACGACGCCGCGCCCTCCTCGGCATCCATGGGAAGCGAATCCAGATCGCCAATGGGGAGCGCCAACAGGATCTGCGGCATCGTCCAGGTGCGCATGGCCTGAGCCATTGGCTCGAACCAGCGCAGGCGAATCGCTCTTCGGAGGAGCGCAGTCCGCGAGGCCGTATCCGTGTTGGTCCGAAGCATCTCGTCGAGCTGCGCGGGATTTCGCTCGAGACACGACGCCAAATGGAGGTCGGAAAGCAGCAACCGGTACTGCGGATCCTGCTTCAAAGCGCCGAAGCACGCGAGCACCTCGTTGCGCGTGAGGTTCGGCGCCATGCGCATCAAGGAGTCCATGACGCGTGCGATGAGCTCCGCGTCCTTCTGAGTCCATGACGGGGCGGCGAGAAAGGCTTCTTTCAAGAGAGCGACGGACACGCCAATCCGGATATCGATCCTTCCGGAGAAAGTATAGGGAACATGGGGAGCTCGGTGAGAATCCCGTCTTCGCATTTCGGGTCGTCGGAGCGTTCTCCGCGGATGACCTTGCTACGTGCTCGATGGCCAGGGCATGCGGTCGGACATTTCTTTTCGCACTTTTTTTCTTACACACTGACCAAGCGGGAGGGCGTCGCCCGCTGCTATGGTCCCGCCCGTCGAAGGGAGGAGCTCTCATGAGGCTACGCGATACGTTCGAAACGCTCACGACCCCCAGAATCAATGGCTGGAATCGTACCTCGTCCGGCGTTCGGGCCTCGGAGTCGAGCATCCTCGACGCACTTCAACTTCGCTACGATGAGTTGGTGCGGCGCGGGGCGTTGGCCGAGCTTGCTCCGTTCGGGGTTCGTTTTCCCAACGGCGAGGCGCGCACCTATGGGCCGGGGGTGGCCGCATCGACGATCGACGTGGTCAACGATGAAGGGCGCGCTGCCCTGGCCTCGCTCGACGATCTCGCGATCGCCGAGGCCTACATGAATGGCCATCTCGATTTCGGAGGGGACCTGATGGAGCTGCTCAAGTTCCGGCCGCTCCTTCGCGATCGCCGCGTGTTGCGCTACCTCTGGGCGACGTACCTGCGTGCGGCCGTTTTCGGCCAAGTGCGCGCCGACAAGAAGGGAATCGGTAGCCACTACGATATCGATTCGGAGTTTTTCGAGCTCTGGCTCGACAAGGACATCCGCAGCTATTCGCACGGATTTTTCGAAAGCGACGACGAGCCCATCGAAAAGGGCATGGTGCGCAAGTTCCAATATGCCATCGACGCGTGCGGGTTGAAGCCCGGCGACCGTGTGTTGGACATCGGTGGCGGGTGGGGTTCCTTTTTGCAATATGCCGGTGAGCAGGGATTGCATGTCACTTCGGTGACGATTTCCGATTCGTCGTATCGGTACATGACGAATCTGATTGCCCAGAAGGGTCTCCATCATTGCAGCGCCCACCAGGTGCATCTTTTCGAATTCGATACGCAGGATCGATTCGACGGCATCGTGAATCTTGGGGTGACGGAGCACCTGCCGAATTACCGCGCAACCTTACGGCAATACGCAAATCTGTTGAAGCCGGGACGGCGCGTCTACCTCGATGCCTATTCGGGCGACCGTTTTGCCATGGGGTCGGTGGTGACCAAATGGGTTTTCGAAGGCAATACCTCGCCGCTTCATTTGCCGACGTACCTCAAAGAGGTCGCTCACACCGACTTCGACGTGGCGCTTTTGCAAGACGATACGCACAATTATTATTTGACCTGCAAGAAGTGGGCAGAGAACCTCGATGCCGTCTCCGAGGAGATCGCGCGCCGGTGGAGCCCGGGGCTTTATCGGAGGTTCCGGCTTTATCTTTACGGGTGTGCGCGCGCCTTTCTCGACGGGCTATTGGGGGCCCACCGCATGGTCTTGCAACACCGTCCGGGACTGCGGACGAACCGCACTCGGTGGGGGTGGCGTTTGTCCGTCTAGGGCAATTTGGGGTCCTCGGCGTCTTGGCGGTTCGATCAGGCAGTCTGAACCCGTCGATTCGCGTGTTTCGCGCCGCTAAGTGGCGGGGGTGGCTCGTTGCACGATGGCTCGCGTATCTGCACCCGCGGGCAATGTGCCAAAAGCGCCCGTCCAATGGCCCGCGAGGCGCGATGCACAAAATGCGTCGGCCACCGCGGGGGGAGAGAAGCGCACGAGCAATGACCCGGCGAGGGCGAGCACGATGTGCTCGACCAGGGTTCGGCCTTGGGCCTCGGCCATGTCGGGATCGCGCAGCTTTGGTTCGAGGGCGGCGATGGCGTGGTCGAGGCGCGGGTCGGATCCGCGGGCGAGTCGCAGCTCCTTGAGAAGGGCTGTGGCGCTCTCCGGGGAGCGGGCGAGGGCGCGGCGCACGTCGAGGCACATCACGTTGCCGGAGCCCTCCCAGATCGAATTGAGGGGCGCCTCACGGTAAAGGCGCGGCATGATGCACTCTTCGATGTAACCAACGCCCCCGAAGGACTCGAGGGCCTCCGTCACGATGGCGGGGCAGCGCTTCGTCGTCCAATACTTGATGGCCGGCGTGATGAGCCTTCGCAGCGCCGTCTCGTGCTCGTCGTTTTGCAGGTCGAAGGCGCGCGCCAAGCGCAGAACCAAGGCGGTCGCCACCTCCGACTCGATGGCCAGATCGGCCAGCACTTGCGCCATCAGAGGCTGCTCCACCAGCGCACGCTGGAACACCTGCCGGTGCGACGCATAGTGAATCGCTTGCGCGACCGCCTGGCGGATCTGCGCGGCGCTTCCCACCGCGCAATCGAGCCGCGTGTAGTTCACCATCTCCATGATGGTCACCACCCCGCGTCCTTCCTCGCCCACGAGGCGCGCCCAGGCATCCTGGAACTCCACCTCGCTCGATGCGTTCGCGCGGTTGCCCAGCTTGTCCTTCAGCCGCTGCAGCCGCAGCCCATTCACCGCGCCATCCGGCGTCCAACGGGGCATCAGGAAGCACGAAAGCCCGCCCGGCGCTTGCGCGGTCACCAAGAACGCGTCGCACATCGGAATGGAGAAGAACCACTTGTGCCCGACGATGCGGTACTCGCCGCCGGGACCGCCGCGGCCGATGGGCACGGCGCGCGATGCGTTGGTGCGCAGATCCGTGCCGCCCTGCTTTTCCGTCATGCCCATGCTCACGAGCACACCGGACTTCTCCTTGGCCGGCCGGAAGCGCGGATCGTAACGCCGGGGCAGAATCATCGGCTCCCACTCGGCCGCAAGCTCGGGCTGCCGCCGCAGGGCTGGCACCGATGCGTACGTCGTGGTCGTGGGGCACATCACGCCGGCCTCCACCTGCACCAGCAGAAACAACCCCGCGGCCCGTGCAACGTGCGCGCCGTCTTTGGGATCCGACCACGGGCTCCCATGAAGCCCTTGGCCCACGCTGATGCTCATCAACTCGTGCCACGACGGGTGATACTCCACCTCGTCGCGCCGCCGGCCGGTGCGATCGTGCGTGTGCAAAATCGGCAGGTTCCGGTTGGCGAGAAACCCGAGCTCGATGGTCTCGGCGCGTCCAAGCTTTTCGCCAAAGGCGGTGAGATCCGCCGTGGCCCACCCGGCACCTTCGCGCTCCGTGGCCTCCGCCAGAACGCGGTCCGTGGTGAACAGGTTGTAGTCGACGAGCGCCGGCGGCACGTTGGCCACCTCGTGCGTCTGAAAGCGCTCCTGCCCGGGATCCATTTTTCGAGTCATGGCATGTCCTCGAGATCGTCCACTTTGGCGGTGGCGCCCCACCGCTCGTATGCGCGCCGTGCCTCGTCGAGGGTGCGCGCGGCCTCGGCCCGCCGGCCGTGCGCGTGATGAAACTTGGCCAGAAGCTCGCCAGCCATGGCCTCGTGGTGCACGAAGCCCGCATCCTGCGCGGCGATGATGGCGGACTCGTAAAGCTTTTGCGCGGCCTCGTCCCGCCCTTGGATGCGCGCCAGCTCGGCGGCCACCATCAGGTGCTTGTGTCGGAAATTCTCCGGGCACTCTTCGGCCCACAGCTTCAACTTCGTTTCGATGGGACCCAGCATCGTGCGCTGGGTTTCCCTCTCCTCGTCGGTAGCGCCATCGTGCAGCGCCGTGCACGTTAGCCCGAGGAAGAACGGCAGCTCCGTCGCAAAGTACACGCCGCCGGTCCCGATGCGCTTCTGCGCCTCGAGCCCCACCGCGAAGGCGCCCGCATAGTCGCCGTGCAGATAGAGCAGCATCAGTTTCACCACGTAGTACCAGCTCGCGGCGAACCCCAGCCCCGACGCGAGCAGCCCCTCCACGTACCCGGCCTCTTCGAAACCGGCATCGCTCAAGGTGTAGCGACCCTTGGTGAAACCTTGCAGGTTCTTCACCATCTGCAGCATGATCTTCTGCAGCTCGATGGAGAGCGCATGCTTCGTGCGGTGCATCAGTTCGAGGAATTTATCGATCTCCTCGCGCACCATCGCAAGCTCGTCCCCGGCGCCCAGGCGGATGAAAAGCATCTGATCGCACGCGTACGACAGGTAAACGAAGTCACCCGTTTGCATGCCCGCCGCATACGCCCGCGACAGTGGCTGGTGGCCCGTACGCAGCGGCATGCCGAAGAAGTTCATGAAGGCCGTGAAGAGCACGTTGACCTTGCATGTGAGTTCGTTGTTGGCGAACTTGTCGTTCAGCGCCAAACCCAACACGCCGAACTGGTACGCCTCGCGGTAGCGCCCAAGCACGCCCGTGAGGAACATCCCGTATGCGACGTACCCGTACGCCGACACGTTGTTGTGTCCGTGGAGCAGCGCCAAGTTCACTTGCTTCGCGCCCAACAACCCGAACAGCGTTGGGTTCACGAAGTACGCCGCCGGCGTTACCGTGGACATCAGCGACGAAATCGTCTGGATCCGCGGATCGGTCAGCGCCGGTGTGTCGATCAAGTCTGCGATGGGGCGCCCGCCGAGGGTCGCATCCACCTGGGCCAGCTCCGCATCGAGCGCGGCGCGCAGTTCGTCGGGATTCTCGGGCAGCTCGATGCCGAACAGCTTGAGTCCCGCACGGCCTGCGGCCACCGCTTCGGCGTACTTGCCCAGGGTGAGGCACAGAACCATGCGCAGATTTTGAACCTGCGCCCGCTCGCGATCCGTCTTCACCCGCGATGAGATGACGTCGAAAAGCCGCTCGGCCTGTCCGAAGCGCCCGGTCAAATGCTCACACTCGGCACGCGAAAGGTGCAACCCGAAGGCGAGCTCGTAGTCGATGTCCCAGCCGCCGTCCGACTCGGCGTGCGCGCCGCACTTCTCCAGAAGCCACATCCCGGTTCGCAAATAATCCGCGGCGGCATCGTACGCCGTTGCCGACTTGGCCTTGCGCCCCGCCTGCAAATTGAGCCGCGCCAGGCGAAGGCGCTCCTCTCCATCCTCGATGCACGAGGCGCCCACGTTCAAGTGGTTCACCACGTCGAACAGCTCCTCGTCGCGAGGCACGCCGCCCGTGCACTTACCGAGCAGGATGCGCCCGATGCGCAGATGCACCGCCTGTTTCTGCGCATCCTCGATGAGCGAGTAGGCCGCCTGCTGCACGCGGTCGTGCAAAAACTTGTAGCCTACATGAAACGTCGAACCCGTCGACACCGCCGGGTCCGAGTGGTCGTGATCCGGCGAATGCAGAAAGCGGTAATCCGCGCTGAGCGGCAGCACGAAGCCCTCGCGAAGGGCTTCCCACAGGGCATCCGCCGTATCGCCAATCGAGGCCTCTCGGATCACGGACAGCGTGCGCACGTCGAATTGGTAGCCGATGCACGCCGCCAGTCGCAGAATCGCCTGCGTCTCCGGCGCCAGCTGCCGCAGACGCGCCGCCATGAACTCGACCACGTTGTCGGTGACCCGTGCGCGTTCGATGTCCTCGAGATTCCACATCCACCGCCCGCTCGCGGCATCGCGCGTGAGCAGCTTTTCCTTGCGCAGGCTGCGCAAGAATTGATTCACGAAGAACGGATTTCCGTGCGTCTTTGCGAAAAGGTATTCCGCGAGCTTCGCCGTCTCCTTCGAGTCGCTGCTCAGCGCATCGAAGACGAGCCGGCTCACGTTCCCCAGGTCCAACGGGCCGACGCCGACCTCGGCGACCGCCGCGCCTTGGCGTCGCAGCTCGCCGATGGCCAGCGCCAAGGGATGCGTCGGCGGCACCTCGTTGTCACGGTAGGCGCCGATCACCAGCAGATACCCGCTGCGCGGATCCGTCAGCAGCAGCTGCAAAAGCCGGAGCGACGCGGGATCGACCCACTGCAGGTCGTCCAAAAAGATGACCAGCGGATGCTGCTCGTCCGCGAAGACGCGAATGAAGTTCTGAAAGACGAGGGTGAATCGGTTTTGCGCCTCGGCCGCGCCCAGCTCCCGGACCGAGGGCTGCGGGCCCATCACCAGCGAAAGCTCGGGAATGAGATGGGTCAACACCCCGCCATTGCCGGCCATCGCGTTTTCGAGCGTCGTCTTCCACACCGCGAGGGCCTGCGGCTCCTCCGAGAGGATCTGGCGCACCAGCTCGCGCATCGCCTGCGCCACCGGCGCAAAAGGCGTGTTTCGCGTGAGCTGGTCGAACTTGCCGGTGACGAAGAGCCCGCGCCGGCGGGTCAGCTCCTTGTGCACTTCGTTGACCAGCGCCGACTTGCCCACGCCCGCCGTGCCGGACACCAAGAGCAGCTGCGCTTTGCCCTCCGAGGCGCGCTCGAAGGCCTCGACCAAGGTTTTCGTCTCGGTCTCGCGCCCGTAAAGCTTTTGCGGGAGCTGCAACGTATCGGGATGATCCTTGGTCCCGGGGACGAAGTCGTCGGCGATGCGTCCGCGTTCGCGCAGCTGGCGCCGGCACTCGGCGATGTCCGTCCGCAAACCGACCGCGCTTTGGTAGCGGTCCTCGGGGTTCTTCGCGAGCAGCTTGTCGACCACGATGGAGAGCGCCCGCGGCACGCCCGGATCGAGTTCGTGAAGCGGGATGGGCACGCTCGCGATGTGCGCGTGCACGAGCTCCAGCGCATCGCGCTGGCGGAAGGGGCGATGGCCGGCGAGCAGCTCGTAGAACGTGATGCCCAGCGAGTACAGGTCCGCGCGCTGGTCGAGCCCCCGGTTCATGCGGCCCGTCTGCTCGGGCGCCATGTACGGGAGCGTGCCTTCCAGCTCGCGCGCGCTCGCCGGCACCGTCACCTCGTTGGAGAGGATGGACGATATGGAGAAGTCGGCGATCTTCACCACCCCGGCAGGGTTGATGAGCATATTGTCCGGCTTCAAATCCTTGTGAATGATGCCGTGCTGGTGAATCTCAGCCAGTGCCGAGCAGAGCTGAAAGGCAATGTCGAGAAAGACCTCGGGCAATAGCTTGCCGTTGCGATCGAGGTATTGCCGCAGCGAGCTTCCGCCGAAGTCCTCGAGCACAAGGGCGACGCGGCCGCTCCATTGCTCCAACCCGAGCGCGCGCACGATGCCATCGCTGGCGACGCGGTTGGCGACGGCGCGCTCGTGGCGCAATACGGCATAGGGGCGGCTTTCGGGATCCGCGTCGGTCACGATTTTCAGGACGACGCGGCAGTCGTCGCGGGCGCGCCGGGCGCGTGCGACGGTGCATTTCGAGCCGCGGTGCACCACCTCGTCCAGTGTGTAGCCAGGGAATTCCCCGGCTTTGCTTAGCAGCTCGTCCAAAGACCGCGTCAACCCCGCCTCGACCACCAGGTTTTCACTCCTCCCCGCTGTTTGTGCGCGGCCGCTTCCGCTGTCTCTGAAAGGAGACCGGCTTTAGGGCTCGAAGTCAACGAATCCTGGACAGCACAAGCGGTGGCTATGGATGTTCCAATTGCACCGTCACGACCGATCAACCGTGCGACTTGACGCCATCGCTGGACGACCTATTTTCCTTCTTGGCTAATTAGCCGATAAGGAAAATGCATGGACCAGCTTAGCCTCACGTTTGCGGCGCTGGCCGATCCCACCCGGCGCGCCATTTTGGCCCGCCTGGCTCGAGGGGAGGCCACGGTGAACGAACTCGCGGAGCCGTTCGACCTACGGCTTCCCACCATTTCGAAGCACCTCAAGGTTCTGCAGCGCGCGGGACTCGTGGCGCAGACGCGCAAGGCGCAGTGGCGGCCGTGTCGGCTGGAGGCCGCGCCGCTCAAGGAGGTCGCCACCTGGGTGTGGAACTACCGCGAGCACTGGGAGGCGAGCTTCGATCGGCTCGATGAATTTCTGCAGTCCATCCATCACGAGGAACACGAGGAGAAGCCAAAATGAGCAAGACGACGTTCATCGCGGAACCGGGCAAGCAAGAGATTCTCATGTCGCGCAGTTTCGATGCGCCCCGCGCGCGTGTGTACGCGGCCTACACCAATCCGGAAGCGGTCCCGCGCTGGTGGGGGCCGCGAAGTCTGAAGACGGTGGTCGACAAGATGGAGCCGCGCAAGGGGGGACTCTGGCGCTTCGTTCAGCGCGACGAAGCGGGACACGAATTTGCTTTCAACGGCGTCTACCACGAGGCCCTCTCGCCCGAGCGCCTGGTCTACACCTTCGAGTTCGAGGGAATGCCCGGCCACGTGCTCCTCGAAACGGTGCTTTTCGAGGAAATCGAGGGCAAGACGCGCATCACGTCCAAATCGGTATTCCAATCGCTCGAGGCGCGCGATGGAATGATGCAGAGCGGGGCCGAAGCCGGCGCCGTAGAGACCTGGGACCGCCTCGCCGAGCTTCTCGACTAAATGATTTACACGTGGGTGGTGCGCTGATCCAAACGATGGACGAAGGCCAGCAGACCGGCGTGAACCGCGAAGAGCATCAGGGAGGCGCCCGCGGCCGGGATCAGGAGATCGCCCTTGCCGGCCAACAAGGCCTCCAGTGCATCGCCGAGCAACCACAATTGCAATACGACGCCCATTCCGACGAGGCAGGCCACGAAGGTAAATACGTGGAGCACTTGCTTCTTCGATTCATTGTGCACTCGGGCCTTGCGGCCCTCGTAGGCCTCATCGGCCATCGAGTTCTCAATCTGCGACCGGCTCAAAGCGCGACTCCCGTGGCAAAAACGTTGCCTTGGCGCACGTCCAAGGTGATGCGAGGGAGGGGACGTTCGGGCGGCCCCTCCAGCGGTTCGGCGCCGGCCGTTCCTTCGTGGCAGGCGAAGACTCCCTCATGGCAAGGGCAGAACAAGCGATCATCGGATTTGCGGTATACGACCGCGCACGACAAATGCGTGCAAACCTGGGAAAACGCGACCAGGGCGCCGGCCTTCGTGCGCACGAGGATGCACGGATCCTGCGCCGTCGGATAGCGGAACAAAAGCGATTCCCCCGGTCCAAGTGCGTCCGCTGCGCAAATGCGTTGCGGCGGATACGACTCCGCCGTGTGCTTTCGCCCCGCGGCGACCATGGCGACATTCGCACCCACGAGAATGGCAGAGCCCAAAGTGAGAAACTTCGCCAGCTGGCGGCGTGTGACGTAATGATCCTCGTCCCAACGAATGGGAAAATCACGACGCCAGAGCGGTAAATGCCGTTTTGCGTCTTCGCTCATGGCAAATCCTCCAAAAGGGCGGCGACGTCGTCCTTGGCGACAGGGCGGACATGCGAAGCCTTCTTGCCCGCGCGAATCTGAACGAGGTCGCCGAGGCCGACGTCGACCTGCGTGGTGGCAGGGGGAACGAGAACGAAAACCTTGGTGCGCACCACCTCGTTCCCGAAGCGCCATTCGTTGATGGGCCGGCCGCGGCGGGTGCGTTCGATTTCCTCCCGCGTGGTGAAGGTCAGCGCTTGCGATGGGCAGACGGTGGCACACATCGGCTTTTTGCCAATGCTGGTGCGATCGAAGCAGTAATCGCACTTCATCATTTGATCGATGGATGCTTCGTATTTGGGCACGCCAAAGGGGCAGGCCATCACGCAATTCGCGCAGCCGATGCATCGGGGCTTGAGCGACGATTGGGTCACGCCGTCGGGCGTCTGTTTGATGGCATCCGCGGGGCACACGCGCGCGCACACCGGATCTTCGCAGTGCATGCACATCTGCGGTGCCGTTTGCACGGTATCTCGGCGCTCGATGGTTTCCAGATGGATCATCGATTGCCCGCGGTGCGTGTCGCACTCTTCGCAGGCTTGGACGCAGGCGCGGCAGCCAATGCACCGCGAGTAGTCGATGAAAAAGGCCAACTCGCTCATCGTAGACCTCCCGCTTCGGGGGCGAGCTTCACATGATCGTCCGAAGGCGGCGCCGCCTTGGCGACGCGCACGGCGCATATTTTGAATTCGGGAATCTTCGATACCGGATCGATGGCGCGGATGGTGCAGTTGTTGACGGAGCGCTCCAGCGGCCAATGGTACGGAACGAAGACGTGGTCGGGGCGGATGGTTTTGACGATCAACGCGCGCAACGTCGTCGAACCGCGGCGGCTTTCCACACGGACGAAGTCGCCCTCGGCCACCGAAAGCTTTTCCGCGAGCCTCGGGTGCATTTCGCAATACGGTTGCGGCGTTTGTTTGACCAGCGCTCCAATGCGGCGCGTCTGGTTGCCCGAGAGGTAGTGTGCGACGACGCGCCCCGAGGTCAACGTGATGGGGTATTCCTCGTCGGGCTCCTCCGCGGCGGGTCGCCACTCCACGGCTTGGAAATGCGCCTTGCCATCGGGGTGGGCGAAACGTCCGCCCTCGTAAAGGCGCGGTGTTCCTGGATGATCGAGCTCGGGGCAGGGCCAGAAGACGCCCTTCTGCTCGTCGATTTTCTCCCAGGTGATGCCGTAATAATCGGATGCCCCGCCGCGCGAGGCTTGACGGAGCTCGTCGAAAATCTCCTTGGGCGACGCGAACGCGAACTTGTCCTTGGGGCCGAGCCGCGTGGCGAGATCGCAAATGATCTTCCAATCCTGCCGCGCCTCGCCCGGCGGGTCGACCACTTGGCGATGGTGGACGACGCGGCCCTCCGCGCTGGTGGTGGTGCCTTCGTCCTCCTCCATGAGCGAGCCTGGAAACACGATGTCGGCGAAGCGGGCCGTTTCGGACAGGAAGAAGTCGATGACCGCGAAAAACTCGAGCCGCTCGATGGCCTCGCGGATGAAGCGCTGATCGGGCAACGAGACCATGGGATTGAACGACAGGAGAATCATCCCGCGAATTTTGCGTGCATGGGCCGCCTCGAAGATCTCCAGCGCACTCAGCCCTTTGTGCGGAATGGATGATTCGAGCACACCCCACACATTGGCCATGTGCTCGCGGTGTTCGGGATTCTCGATGTCGCGATGACCTGGGAGCTGATCGCATTTCTGCCCTTGCTCGCGTGCACCTTGGCCGTTGCCCTGGCCCGTGATCATCGCGTAGCCGGAGCCTTCGCGGCCGATGCGACCGGTGGCAACCACCAGGTTGATGGCCGCCATGCAATTCTCGACGCCTTTGGTGTGGTGTTCGATGCCGCGCGAGTGAAGCAGGAAGCTCGACTCGGCCGGCCCCCACATTTCTGCCGCGCGCACGATCATCGAGGCCGGGACGCCGGCGATCTTGGAGGCATATTCGGGCGTGTACTTTCGGACGGCGCGCTCGACCTCTTCGAATCCGGTGGTGTGCTTGGCAATGAAATCGCGGTCAATCCAACCGCGTTCGATCATCACGTGAAGCATTCCATTGAAGATGCCAATGTCGCCGCCCGAACGAACGGGAATGTACAAATCGACGGTGCGCGCGATGGGGGTCATGCGCGGGTCGAGCACGATGATTTTCGCCCCCGCCTCGCGGGCGGACCAGAGATACTCCGTGGTAATGGGAGCACACTCGGCGACGTTGGCGCCGGCCACGAGGATGCATTTGGACTTGCGGATATCGCTCCACGGATTGGCCGCGCGGTCGTAGCCGAGGATCTTTTTCGAGGCCGCCGCCGCGGAGACCATGCAGAGCCGCCCGTTGTAATCGATGTTCGCCGTGCGCAGCGCAACGCGGGCGAATTTGCCCATGAGATAGGCTTTTTCGTTGGTCAGCGAGGCGCCGGTGAGCACGGCGAAGGCGTCGTGGCCGTGCTCCTGCTGGATGCGTCGAATGGCCTCTGCGGTGCGGTCGAGCGCTTTGTTCCAGTCGATGCGGCGAAAGCCTTCGCCCTGCACCCGTTCGAGCGGCGTGAGCAGGCGATCCGGGTGGTCGCCTTGCAAATAGCGTTTAACGCCTTTGGGGCAGAGCTTTCCCAAATTGAAGGGAAAATCTTGCCAGGGCTCGAAGCCGACGACTTTGTTGTCTTTGACTTTGAGCTGGATACCGCATTGCTGGCCGCAAAAGCAGCAATGGGTTTTGACGGTTCGGTCGGGCTCTTCGGCGGAGGTCCAGCCGCCGGGGGGAATGGTATGGGTGTGGGGACCGAAACGATCGACGAGTAATGGGACCGATGTTGGGAGCTTGGCCATGAATCATTGCCTCCAGAGCGAATCCTGGGCGAGGGCCAGCATTTTTCGGCGGCACGCGGGGCAGACGTCTTGGTAGTGCCCGTCGGCCGTGGCGTAGCGAATGCCGAGTGTCGCTTCGACGTTCTTGAGGTCGTCCACGTGCAGTTGGCTCGTGTACGCGCCATTGCAGCGTACACAGTGCGCATCCCCGCCCCGCGCCCCGGCCTCTTTGTAGAACTTGATCGAGAGCTGTGCTGGTCTTTGGAAAATATGGAAGAATTTGCCGAACGGCAGATAGAGCAATGTGAAGATCACCGTGATGGCGTGAACTTCGGACAAGAAGGCGTAGTGCACGCCCCGCAAGAGATGCGTCGATAACGTCAGGAAGAGGCCCGTGATCGACACGGCGAACAGCAGCATGAGCGGCAGCAGATCGTTCACCGGCTGCTGGAGCGCCAGAGCCCCGCGATCGCCGGCGCGCCGCCACAAGGCGAGTGCCACCCCCGCCAGGACCATGACCGCCGCGACGTCGAGTACGTTGAATACGAGCGGGGCCAGCGGCCCGTTGCTGTCGAAACGCAACACTTTGATCCCGAAGACCAATGCGTCGTACGTGAGTTGCGCCGACGGCTCGCTTTCGAAACGCACCCAGCCGAAGGTGAGCGGTAAGGTGACCGCGGCGGCGAGCATGCATCCCCAGGCGATGAGCATGTGCGCGGCCCACCGTTTGCGCGAGCGCCTGGCGATGAAGCGTTGGGCGACGATGTCGTTCCAGACGATGGTCGCGAGCTTTATCGCATTGACGGGCAGACGGCGCAAAAAAATCTGCCAGCCGCGCCGCCAATAGAGCCGCGTCGGCGGGCGGCGGATCCACATACTATAGCGATAACCGATGCCGAATGCGGCAAACACGGTAGCGCCCGCGTAGGGCACCAATGCCGCATCGAAATCGCGAAGACGCCGGCTACCGACGTAAATCGCAGCGGTGAGTACGCTTGCAGCGGCCAGCCCCCAAAAGGTCGCATGCCGGCCATCCGAGATGTGTGCCACCGGCTTGGTTGCCATCGCCGGTGGAGCATAGAATTAAAATTCTGTATATCAATGGTTTAATTGGACGAACTCGGCAATCTCGAGCGTCGTCCATGGGCGCACATACTATGAATTAGTCGAAGTCGATGTTGAATCCGATGATTGGATGTCGAAGCAGCATCGATATGACGTCAACCGAAAAGGGAATATGGTTGCCGCAGTAATATATTTCCTATCTTAACGCGATGTAAGGTTCGTCACCGCATCGATGTCGCGACCCAATGCGGTGCCCAATCGGCGCCTTTGGATTGCGTGAGGCGCGTTTGTCCCGTGCCGTCTTTTCGCATCAAGTAGAGATCGACTTCGTTCGCGCGTTCGGAGACGAAGACGATGTGCTTTCCATCCGGGCTCCACGCGGGGGCGTCGTCACGAAAGGCACCATCGGTGAGAGGCGCGGCGGTGCCGCTCTCGACGGGTGCGAGCCAAATGCGGCTCTTCCCGTCGGCGGACCGGCTCACGTACGCGATGTGCTTTCCGTCGGGGGCGAAGGCGAGCTCGCGCTCGTCGCCGGCGAACGCGGAGCCCGAGGCGGGGTGCACGTTCGACCCGTCGGCATGAACCAAGTAGACGCGATCGCGGTTTTCGCGGTTGCTCAGGAAGGCGAGCCACGCACCATCGGGACTCCACTTCGGCGACCAGTCTTCGCGATGGAAGGCGGTGATGCGCCGCTCGTTCGAGCCGTCGGCATCCATCACGTAAATCTCGGGATCGCCCTCTTTGCTCGACACGAATGCGATATGCTTTCCGTCGGGCGAGACCTCCGGTTCGAAGCAGCCCTCGCGCACGGCGGTGAGGCGCTCCTCGGTTCGCGATTGCGTGTCCGTGCGGACAAGGTCGCTAAAACCTCGTTCGTCCGACTCGGCGACGAACCAGCGGCCATCGGGCGAGAAACTCGGGTGGCGCGCGCGCCCGCGCAGGGCGGTGAGCGGCTGTCCGGGGGAAGGGGCATTGTCCTTCGTCGGATGCAGGCGAAGCTCCTCGCGGCGCGCCCCGTTTTCCATGCGCCACGAGACGACGAGCAGACCGAGGCCGTCGGGCGTGGGCGCGGCGGGGAACTCGTCCTCGGGGCCTTGGGTGACCCGCCCTTCCTGGCCGCGGCCATCGATCCACCACACGTCCTTTTGCCCCGCGCGCTCGGAGACGAAATAGATGCGCCCGGGCATCGCCGCACGCTCGTCGGCCCCGAGCGCCCCCGCCAGGCCGGATGCCCCTGAACCGCCGCACGAGGCGGCGGGGCATCCGGTCAGCAGCCCGGAGACGAGGAGCAGGGCTCCAAATTGGAATGCACGAATCTGCAACAATGTCCGTACTCTCCGTAGATAGCTTCGATTAACCGCCAAGACGCCAAGATGGATGTATGAGATGAAATGCCTTCTTCATGACCCTTGGCGGTTCGAACGCATCCGCCACGTTAGCGGACGCGAACCGCGTCGGCGATGACCACGCTGCCTTCGGCGGCGGTGCGCCGGAGTTCGACTTTGTTCCATCCCGCTGGGAACGACCACGAGCCCAGCGTGTTCCACTTGCTGCCATTGGTTTGCTGGTTGGCATTCACCGTCGCAAGTGTAGTGCCATTGGCATCGACCACGACGAAGGGCGCCGCGGTCGTTCGATTCGTGCCGGCGACCCACCAAGCATCGACGGTCTTCGTGCCCGCGGCCGGGAGGTAGAACGAGAATGTGGCCTTGTCCGCGGTGGCCACGGTGGAGGCATAAAGATAGCCGCTGCCGTAGTAGCCACTGGTGGCAGAGCCAGTCGCCCACTCGCTGGACACTTCGATTTTGGCCTTGGCCGTATCGTTGTTGGCGTTGTCGCTGTCGATGACAATCTCGCCGGTGGCGGTGCCGCAGAAGGAGTTGATCTTGCTGATGTAGCTGGTCCACGGCCAATTCGGACCGGGGTCGGTGCGGTTTTCGGGTTGGAGCTGGCCGTGCGCGAGGATGTGGAAGCGGTCGCGCGGGATGGCCTGATCGCGCGCAATGTCGCAGGACAATTTCGCCGAGGCGTCGATCTGGCCGGCCGGGAACGACGATTGGCTGGCGAAGCCGCCGTGTTCGATGCCCACCGAGAAGTGGTTCACCGAGTAGCCGTTGCGCCAGCATTCCACGTTGCTATTGAGCGAGCATTTGTAGGTCGCGGCGACGTGCCAGGCGCGGTTCGCTTCGCGGACCAACTGGGATACCTCACTCCCGCTTTCGTTGACGACGTAATGGGCACTCACCTGTGACGCGGAATTGGTGAGCCAATCCCAGCAACCGGCATAATTGCCTTCGCACGTGTGAATGACGATCATCCCGGGGTCGCCAATGTCACCCGATGGGCGCGATCCATAGTTGGGCGAGGGGCGCCAGATCGATGCGGGATAATCCGGGCCTGCCGCCTGCACCGCGCTTTGGGCTTCGGCGAATTGGGGACGAATGCCCTCGGCCGGTGTGATGCCGGCGGCCGGTTCGCCGCGGCGGAGCACGTCGTAGACCTCGCGGTGAACGTAGTGGGCTTGCGCCTCCGGGCTGGTGATGCCGCTGAGTCGAACGGCGATGGTGGCCCATGCGCCCACGTCGGCGCGATCGGCGAGGCCCGCTTCTTCGGCGAGCGATGCGAGCACCGCGGCGCCGGCGCGGATGTTCGCGCGCGGATCGGTCCGTGCTTTTTCCGGCGTGACACCGGCGAGCTTTGCGCCGCGCAAAAGCGTGTCGCCGCGCAGGGCCATGACGCCAAAGGCGGCGGGGCGGCCCTCGAATTCCTGTTCGCCCCGAACCATTTCCATCCGCGTTTCCGTGTACGCGATGGCTTTGAGCAGGTTCGCGGGAACCTGGAATTCGCGGGCCGCGTCCTCGAACATCGCATCGAGGGGCCTGCGGCTATCGTCGAGTGCCTGCGGCGTGACATCGCCGGCATTCTCGTCCTCGGGGGCGGTACAGGCCGAGGCACAAGCCGAGGCGACCAACAGCGTAACCAATAGGAACGACCGTGACGATATCCGCATGGGAATCCTCCTGGTGGCCCCCCTCCCTGTCGGGAGAGAAAGCGAAAGTACTCGAACTGGAATGATTAACGGCGAACCAATTTGACGGCGTCGGCGATGACGTAACCGGTGGTGGTCGTCCAGCGGCTCACGCCGACGACATCGTGATCGCCGGCGGCGATGGGGAAGACGCCCAGGCTGACCCACTGGCCTCCGCCCTGTCGCTGGTCGACTTTGACGGTGCGTACGCCATCGGTCGCCTGCACGAGGAACGGCGTTTGCGAATTGTAGCCCGAGTCGGCGGGGTAGTAGACGTAAGCCTCGTAATTGCCGGCCGCGGGAACGTCGACGGCAAACCAGGCCGCATCGCTCACCGCCTCGGGCGATGCAAAGCGATAGCCGGTGCCGTATCGTTGCGAGGACCACGAGGAGCTGCCCCAATTGGCACTCGCGTGGAAGCGTCCTTCGGTGGCGTCGTCGACGATGGTTTCCCAGGTGGAGCCGCCACCGCTCGTCCAGTTGTAGGTCACGTCGACCCAATCGTTGTCGGACATGCCCAGCGAATCCCAGAAGGTGCCATCCGCGAGGTCGATGCCGGCGGGGTTCGCGACCTTGCGTCCGAATTGGTCTTTGCCGCCGTTGTAGCCATTTTGGTACGCGGCCTGCGCTTCCGGTTTGCCCTGCGGGAGGTCGCGCCACATCTCGCGCGTGGCCGCGGGATTCCAGTAATCATCCTTGGTATTCCAAGGCCCGACGTCCCATACGGGTTCGGTGACCGTGCGGCCATTGTATCGGAGCGTCACCGTGTATTCTCGTCCACCGTTGCTGGCGAGTGCGCGGCGCGTGGGAAGGGCGACGAAGTGATCGCGCGATTTGATGACGTGGCCATTGGCCGTGGTGCCGCCCACCAAGCCTTCGCGCGTCGCGTAAACGCGATACGTCAATGGGGCCAGCGGGACCTCGCTCATCGGTGCCGATGCGGCGGACGGCGAGGCGTGCAAGGATAGCGCACGAAGAACCGGCGATTGCCCACTTGGATTGGCCGTTAGCACGGCGCGAACCTGAACCTCGGAGCCCGCGCGCGGAAAGACCGCAGGTTCCTGCGGGGTGGCGATTCGCCATTCCGACCAACCGCCCCCGATGGAACGATTGCGTACTTCAATGGCCACTTCGGATTGGTCCGGTATGTCGCCCGAGGCTGTAGCCCATACGCGATCGATGGGTTGAGCCAATCGGCGGGTGGGGAAGGTAAATAAGCCGTGATCGGATAAGACCCGCCATCCGTCGTTTTCGGCCTGAATTCCCACCACATCCCCGCCCACCGAATCGAGGTTTTCCTTCCATTGCAACTCGATGCCGTCATTCTGCGTCAACGCAGCATTGCTCGAATCGCTATCTTCGATATCCGAAGCGCACCCTTGAAGCGCTGATAGCGATAGCAGCAGAAACAACCCGACGGGTAGGGAACGTCGCATGTTGGCCTCCTGTTGTGCTCACAGATTCCGCTTGGAACTCGACGCGGCTCGCCAATACGGAGCTCACGCATCGATGGCACTGCTTAACGGAGGCGAAGATAATCGGTCTTCCACCAGACGCCACAGTGAATGATCACCGCCTTCGGAAAATGAGTTTCCGAACTGCAATCGTTAATGCGGATTGGAATATCCAACTTTAATATGGCGCCAATGGCGTTAAATGACATTTCCGTTGGCCGCCAATCGATGAAAGGTGCACCCGAGCCGAGATGACTCGCCGACTCGCTATGGAGCGCCGGTATCTTCGCTCCCGCTCTCGCTTCTTCGGAGAAGCGGATCGGGCACGGGCACGGGCACGGGCAGGGGGGGGGGAGAGAAGGCGCGGTTAGGCTCGGTGAAGCGGGAAGGGGGGATGCGTCATCGGAGACGAAACCCCGCGGTTTTGTGACGGTCGGGGCAGTTTTGCAAAAATGTTACGGACGAGACAGAAAAGTCTGCTATCCCAGGGATGTGAGCTCGTTGTCGACCCTTTCTCGCTGGTGGTGGCCCGCTTAATCCGAGCGGCCCAGCAGCGCATTGACATAGGCCGTCTCGGAGTCGAGGCGGCCTTCGTTCATTCTAGGGTCCGCCAACCGAGTCCGAGACCGGCAGCCTTTCGAGGAGCAGGTCTCATGTACCATGACGATTATCGTACCAAAGGCGGGATCACCGTTCATCGTGAGCGGGAGGACATTCCGTACCCCAACGACATCCAGCTGCTCGCGGCTCGCCTCGACAAGCGGCGCGGAGTACTTCTCTCTTCGAGCTTCGAGTTCCCAGGTCGCTATGCGCGATGGGATACCGGATTTGCCGATCCGCCGCTGGTCGTCACCGCGCGCGGCCGCAGCTTCACCATCGAAGCGCTGAACGCCCGCGGTGCGGTGCTGTTGCCCACCATCGCGGTGGCGCTCTACGAGCTCGATGTCTTTGTGACGCTGCATGCGAACCAGGAGCGCATCCAGGGCGAGGTCCATGCCCCAAGCAAGCCGTTCCCGGAGGAAATGCGAAGCCGGCAGCCCAGCGTCTTCACCGTGCTGCGCACCTTGACCGAGCTTTTCCAATCGAACGAAGACCACCAGCTCGGGCTCTACGGAGCCTTCGGGTACGATCTCGTCTTTCAGTTCGAGCCCATGCCCTTGCGCCTCACGCGCCCGGCCGAACAGCGCGATCTCGTCTTGTATCTGCCGGACGAAGTCCTCGTGGTGGACCACATGCAGCGCTCGGCCCAGGTCGTCCGGTACGACTTCGTCGTATCGGGGCGCTCCACCATCGGCGTTCCGCGGCGCACCGGCGACTCCCCGTACCAGCGCGACCCCATCGGACCGATCCCGCCAGAGAGCGATCACGCGCCCGGCGAATACATCGCCGGCGTCGAGCGTGCGCGCGAGGCCTTTGCGCGCGGTGACCTCTTCGAGGCCGTGCTCGCGCAGACCCTCACCGCCACGTGCGGCGAGGCGCCGAGCGAGATTTTCCGCCGCCTTCGGGCGAAAAACCCCGCGCCCTACGGCGCCATGATGAACCTCGGCGGCGGCGAGTTCCTCGTTTGCGCCTCACCCGAGATGTTCGTCCGCGTCGAAGGAAAGCGCATCGAAACGTGCCCCATCGCCGGCACCATCCAGCGCGGCGTCGATGCCCTGGAGGACGCCGACCGCATCCGCGAATTGCTCAACTCGAGCAAGGACGAAGCGGAGCTCACCATGTGCACCGACGTCGACCGCAATGACAAATCGCGCGTGTGCGAGGCCGGCAGCGTCCGCGTTATCGGACGCCGGCAGATCGAGCAGTATTCACGCTTGATCCACACGGTGGACCATGTCGAGGGCATGCTCCGGCCCGAGTTCGACGCGTTCGACGGCTTTTTGAGCCATGCCTGGGCGGTCACCGTGACCGGCGCGCCCAAGCGGTGGGCCATTCGCTTCATCGAGCAGGAGGAAAAGAGCCCGCGCCGTTGGTACGGAGGCGCCATCGGGCGCGTCACGTTCGACGGCAACATGAACACCGGTCTGACGTTGCGCACGATCCGCATGAAGGACGGCATCGCCGAAGTGCGCGTGGGCGCGACGTTGCTGCACGACAGCGAACCCGCGGCCGAAGAAGCGGAAACGCGCCTCAAAGCCTCCGCGATGTTCGCGGCCATCCGCGCCGACGGTGTTTCCGGCGTGCAGGCACCCATGCGCGCCGCCAGCGCCACTGGGGCTCGCGTGCTGCTGATCGATCACGAGGACAGCTTCGTGCATACGCTTGCCGGCTATTTCCGGGTTGCCGGCGCCGAGGTCACCACCATGCGCCCCGAGCTGGCGCGTGAGGAACTGCGCGCCGGACGCGATCCCGATCTGGTGGTGCTCTCGCCAGGCCCGGGGCGTCCGACCGACTTCGACATGAATGCGACCTTGGCCCTCGCCGTGGAACGGCGCCTGCCGGTATTCGGCGTTTGCCTCGGTCTGCAAGGCATGGTCGAGCACTTTGGTGGCACCCTGGCCGTGCTCAATCTGCCCATGCATGGCAAATGCTCCGACGTGCGCATCCTCGGCGGGCGCGTGCTCGCGGACTTGCCGAAGCACTTCGTCGTCGGCCGCTACCATTCGATCCACGCGAGCCGCATCCTCTTGCCGCCCGAGCTCATCGTGACCGCCGAAACCGTCGATGGCGTCGTGATGGCGATCGAACACGCGACATTGCCATTGGCCGCGGTGCAGTTTCATCCCGAGTCGGTCATGACATCGCCCGATATCGGACATCGACTCATCGACCGTGCCATCAATGTGCTTCTGGCAGAGCGCCGCGCTTCAACTGAACACGCGATGGCAATTCCCGAATCGGCTTAGTCGAACGATTGTAACTTCGAGTCGGCTTAGCCGGATAATTGTAACAACATGGATGGGCACGCTCGTTTAGCGTGCCCGCCATGGGGAAATATCGATTTGGCCCTTGGGCCATTCTCTCGGCGTGTTCGCTGTCGCTGGTGGCGTGCAGCGCGGACGGCGGCGAGGGCTCGGTGGTTAGCCCTGCTGCGAACGATTCCCGCGGGACCGAGCAGGTGCCGCCGGAAAAACCTGTGCGTGAGACGGTTGCCTGCCCGACGGGCAGGGTGCCCATCGACGCGACGTCGCTCGCCTTCGACGGCGAGCGCGGGCACGTGGCGATGGGAGACGCGGCGAGCCTCGCGCTCGAGCAGTTCACCCTGGAAGGATGGGTGCGGCGCGACGGATTCGGCGTGCCGCATGCCGCCGGCGAAGGTGGGCCATCTTTGGTGCCGATTGCCGGCCGCGGAAGTGGAAACTACGTGCTCGGCTTCGCCGAAGATGGGGAGCTTGCGGCCGACTTCGAGAACGAAGAAGGCGTGCACCATACGGTGCTCGGAAAGACCGATATTTCCCTGGGACAGTGGCATCATTTGGCGGCCTCTTACGACGGCACGACGTGGCGGCTCTTCGTCGATGGCCGGCTCGATGCCGAATTGGTCGCGAAGACTACCCCGCGCACGTCGGGCGCGCAGTCGTTCGCCGTCGGCAGCATGCTCGATGCGAGCGGGACGCCAACCGGCTTCCTGAAGGGCGCCGTCGACGAGGTACGCCTTTGGGATCACGCACGGAGCGCGTCGGAGATTGCCGCCTCGATGTACCGCCGGGCAGCCCGGGGCTCTGGCTTGGTCGGGCGCTGGGCCTTCGACGAAAAGGATCGCGGTGCGCCGGACAGCGCGGGTACGAATCACGGTAGCATCGCGGCGGGGGCCGCGTTCGTGCGGGATGGGGCCATCTTGGACCTGGGCTTCCCGCCTGCATTGCGCGGGACGCCGTCGGTGGATGGCCGCAGGGCGACCTTGGACGTGAAGGTGGACGATCCCGATAGCGCGGCGTTCAGTGCATCGTTTTACGTGCGCGAGGTGACGGCGGGGGAAGACTTCACCATCGTGGTGCTTCCGGATACGCAATATTATTCACGGTATCCGGAATATTCGAAATATTACTACGACCAAACCAAATGGATCATGGATAATGCGGCGGCGTACAACATCGTCGGCGTCATCCACAACGGCGACGTGGTCGACCAAGTGAACGTGGAATCCCAATGGCAGGTCGCCGACAAGGCGATGAAAACGTTGGAGACGAAGTCCGCGCGTTTCCCCGAAGGAATGCCCTACGGCGTTGGCGCCGGGAATCACGACCAGGATCCCTTTGGTACGGCGGGCGGTACCGTGAAATACAATCAGTATTTCGGTACCAGCCGATTCCAGGGAAGGTCCTATTTCGGTGGGACCTACTCCGCGAACAAGACCGACGAAAACTGGGTGACCTTCTCCGGCGGTGGGCTGGATTTCGTGCTCGTCGATCTTCAATACAGCTCGAAGGCGCGCGAAGCCGCCGTGCTCAATTGGACGAAAAACGTCTTTGCCCAGCACCCGAACGCCTTCGGTATCGTCAATTCGCACCATATTTTGAATGCCGATGCGAGCTTTGGTGCGGCCGGAAAATCGATTTACGATGCCGTCAAAACCACCAGCAACGTGCAGCTCCTCACCTGCGGACACATCAGCGCGGAGAGCAAGCGCAGTGACCAGTATGGGGGCAGGACGATTCACTCGATGCTGGCCGATTACCAATCACGCGCCAATGGCGGGGGTGGGTACCTGCGCATCTGGGAATTTTCGCCCAAGAACGGCGAGCTTACCGTGCGTACGTATTCGCCGACGGCAAACAAATTCGAAACCGATGCGAATAGCCAATTTACGCTGAAGGTCGATCTCTCGGGCGCGGGCAATGCCTCGTTCAAGTCGGTGGCCAAGCTCGATTTGGCCGATGCGTCCGGTGTGCGCACCAACGTGGACGGGCTCGCGCCGGGGAAGAACTACGAGTGGTACGCCACGGTGACCGACTGCGCGCACGTCGTCAGCAGCCCGGTTTATCGGTTTAGTACCAAATAAGCGCGATCGAAGAACCAATAGGCCCCGAAGGCGCCGAGGACGAGTGACACCGCCCTCGTCGCCATGGCCTGGCGGACGTCGCTGAGGCGCGCGCGTGCCAGCCATGCGAGCGCCAGCAGCGCACCCACGATGGAGAGCTGCGCGAGCTCCACGCCCACGTTGAAGGACGCGAGGGCCACGCCAAAGGCGCCCCGCGGCAAGCTCAATTCGCCGAGGGCGCCGGCGAACCCCAGGCCGTGCACGAGCCCGAAGCCAAAAGCGACTGCCCAGGGATACCGGCGGGTGAAGGTCTTTTCGTCGTGGGTCGACTCGTAGGCCACGAGCACCACGCTGGCCGCGATGGCTGCCTCCACGGGCGCGCGTGGCAGCTCCAGAATGTGCAGCGCGGCGAGCGCCAAGGTGAGCGAGTGCGCCACCGTGAAGGCCGTGATGGTCGCGAGCAGCCGCCGGCGCTGCGCGCCCGTAATGAGAAAGAGGCCCACGACGAAGGCCACGTGATCGAGCCCCGTGTAGACGTGCTCGGCCCCGAGGCGGATCCACTGCGAGGCGATCTCGGAGTGGGGCGCCTTGTCGATGCGGACGCGCGGCTCGTCCGAGGTGACCACGGCATCGAACGCGTCGCCATCGAGGTAGCGCACGGTGACGACGATTCTCGTGCGCCGCGCGTGCAGGCCCTCGAAGGTGAGCTCCCCGCGCAGACCCTCGCGCCCGCAGGCGAGGTGGTCGCCCTCGCGGTGGCATTGCGGCGGATACCCAATGCGAACATGGCCGGTGCCCAAGCTGTCGACGGGCTCGGTCCACGCGATGTCGAAGCGGCCCTCGCGCACCTCGACCAAGGTGAGCACGCCCGGGTTGAAGTCGTGCGCGGCGGCCGGCGTCGCCACCAGCAGCGCCACCAGGGCGAGCAGCGCGAAGAGAACCTTGATCACGGTGTCCATCGTCTGCGCATCTCGGCGATGGCGCCTTCGCGCGCGGTGGCGCGCTTGGCCTCGCGGTAATCGAGGAGCACGTCCTCGCGCACCTGCACCAGCGTGGGGCGTTCGGCCGGGGTGCGCCGGTCCACGCGAACCAAGTGAAGGCCGAAGCGCGATTGCCGAAGCGACCACGTGCCCTCTTTCTGTTCGGCCAGGCCCGCCGAAAAATCGGGGCCGAAGCTCTCGCCCAAGTCCGTGAGGCTGCGGCGCCGGTAGCGGCGGCCACCCGAAAACGTGTCCCCCATGCCCGCGGGATCGGCGCCCGCTTCCAGCTGGGCGAGCAGCCCACGGGCGCGGGTGCGGGCCGCCGCATCGTCGCCTTGGATGAAGACTTGCGTGAAGTCCACGAGCTCCGAGGTGGCCCACTTGTTCGGATGCGCGTCGAACCACGCGGAGAGCTCGGCCTCGCTCGGCACGGGCGGTTCGAGGCCCTGGTCCAGGACGAAGGACATCTTTTCCACGATGCGCTGGCGGATGCGCGGATCATCCTTTTCGAGGCCTCGCGCAAGGCCCTCCCGAAAGAGCACCTCTTCGTTCACCCAGGCGGCGATGAGGGTATCCATTTCGGCCGGTGTGGGCCGTCGCCCATGAACACGCAGGTGCTCCTCCGAAAGCGTTTGCCTCAGCTCGTCGGTCACGACGATGCGTCCGGCAGTCGCCTCGGGACGGCACTCCGGAGTTCGCGGCGGTTCCTCGTGCCGTCGCAGCCGCTCGACGCCGAACAGCGCCGCGCCGATCAGGAGGAACTGAACGACGGGTTCACGCAAGAGCCGGGGAAGAAGCATCGGGAGGCCCATACGGGTGCCAGCAGCGGCCTTAGCATACCGTGAACACACGGTGCCATTCTCGTGAACGCGGGCTTAGGCCGGACTAGCGCAGCGAGGCCGTGGTCTCATTGGAGGGGGTCCCCAAGAAATAGGCTCGTGCCCGGAACTGCATCTTCGTATGGGGCGGCAATTTCACCTTGCGAAAGGACGTCGTGTTTGGCGGCAGCAAGGCGCAGATCTGGAATGCCGACGAGTCGGCCGGTGCCATTTCGAGCAGATAGCCATCTTCATCGCGGGCGCGGTCCTTCCATCGCAAGACGGCGGTGGTCGGCGACGCAAGTGTGGCGGAAAGCTCGGCGGGCGCCGCCTCCACCATGGCACGTGCATCGCGAAGTGAGGCCACGGCGCCGGTTGGTGAGGGCTCCGCGAGGGGGCCCTCTTCTTCGTGCGCGCCCGCATCGACGCCGGCGCCGGTGGTGAGGACCGCCGCCGCCGAAGTGGCCCCGAAGAAGGGACGAACGCGGTACGAGAACACGGTGTCCCGCGCCGCGTCCTCATGGGCGAATTGCTGCGTGCGCGTCTGCGCATCGGCCCAGACGGCATCGATCATCGTGAACGCGTCGTTCGGGTCGGTGCGAAACTCGACGAAATAGCCGCCGGGCGCGGTGGCATGGTTTTCCCATCGAAGAAGCACGTTTCCGCCCGAGGGCGCCGACGAAAGCCCCCTCGGCGCGGCAAACGCGTGTTGCAGCGTCGAATCCGTGCGCGGCTTCTTCTCGTGCACGCGCTCCGCGGGCCTGGAGCACGCCCCCGCGGACAGCAGCGCAAGCCACCCTGCGACGGGCACCCATCGCATGAGGCTCACCGCGTGAAGGTCTGCACGGCGCGCCATGTGACGCTCACCGCCCCGGTGCGCAAGGTCCCATAAACGCCGTACTTCCAATAATTGGTCACTTCCTCGTCCTCGGAGAACCGCGCCTTGCGCGACCCATTGACGTAGAATTCCACGTAGTCATCCTGCTTGTGGATGACATTGATGCGTTGCTCTTTGCCATAAACGCCCGTGGCGAGCACTCCGCCCCCGCCGACCGTTCGCAACGTACCGCCGGAGTCGGAATACCCGCGCATCATGGTGAGCGTTGCACCGCTGGTGCTACCGAAGATTTGAAACAACGATTCATCGTTGAGCGGCGCGGAGAAGATGACATAGCCCTGAAATTGCCTCTCCCCACTGCTGTATTCGTTGTAGAGGCGTATTTCCGAGCGGTTGGACCGATTGTCCAAGATGCGAAATGTCTCCGAGTTACCGGTTGCACGGTAATCGGCGCATATCGGATTACAGACCGATTTGTACGAGGTCCAATTGAAGGTCTGCAGGCCGTTTTCGTCGTCGAGGTGAATCTTCTTGGTATACGTGGCCGATTTCCACCCCGAGCCAATTTGCGCTTGGGCTGTCCCGGCCACGGTCGCAACGAACGATACGGAAAGGATACTGCAGGCCAAACCCGCTCGGATCGATCGATTCGTGCTCATGATTCCTCCACCGTTCCTGCTGTTTCTGAAGATCTGACACCGGTAGCAGGCGGTTCGGGAGGATAGCGCTCGAATCGAGAATGTCACGCCACTACTTCACCCAGAGATCCCAGTGATCCGTTACTTCACGGCAGAAGTAGCGATACCACTCGCCCGCACGTCGTCCTTCCACTGCAGCATCGTGGCATTCGTCGTACGTGGGATACGACGCGTAATACGTACCTCCGTCGGCATGTGCATTGGGGGCCAGGGACATGCCGGCCAACATCACACCAATTCCCAACAATCCAAGCTTGCGGATGCTTGATGCACGCTTCATTCAACCCTCCTGGGATGTGCCGGATCACGCAATACGGATCACGGACGGAGGGCACCTTGGCTCGCAACGCGTGTATGCGTCAATCCTGCTTCGAGGCCATTGCCTTGCGCGCCACACGGCGTTTGGCCATGCCGCGAACGCGCTCGGCGTGTGACTCCAACAGGCGTGTCGAGCCGTCGAGGAAATGGACGATGGTCGCGAGACCTTCATCCGAAACATGCTCGAGCCGCCCGTTGGATTCGACGGCGAGCGGGCCCCAGATGGTCGCCGCGATGCGCAGCATCTTGTTGGTCAACTCGACGATGACGCTGCGCCGGTCGGCTTCCGCCGCAGTGCGGCGCACGTAGCCTGCGCGCTCCAGTCGATCGAGCGACGTGGTCATCGCACCGCGACTCAGACCCGTGGCCTCGGCCAGGGCGCTTGCACTCATGGGCCCCGCGTAGGCGAGCACGCTGCAGGCGCGAAAGTCGGTGCGGTTGATGCCCAGCACTTTGGCCGCCGCCTCATCCATGGCGTCCGATGCTGCTTGCATCCGTTGCACGGCGACGGCGACCTGAGCCCGAAGTTCGCTGGACATTTTATGGTTAGACATTCGGATAGTTCGAAAATCAAAATATTTTTGAACGGCGCAGCCCCTTCCGGGAGCCCAGATGCATGAAGAACGATACATCAAGGCTTGGGCGGCGCGTCATGTTGCGCGCCATGATGGCCGGGGCGACCATCGCGGCTGCTCGGACCACCTTGGGATGCAACGAGGAAGATGGGGATCCCACACCGCCGCTGCTCGATCCAACGAGCACGAAACGCATCGACACGCACCACCACGCGCTGCCTCCGGAGATGAAGCAGTGGATGAAGGATCAGCACAAATTGCCTCCTCAGGCGACCGAGCCCTGGATGATCTGGGACGAGGTCACCGCCCTCGGCGTGATGGACCGGCTGGGCATCCAAGCCGGGGTGACCTCCATGCCCGCGCCGAGCGACATCTTTTTCGATCCCAAGGCCGCCGATCGCGGCCTGGCCATGGCGCGCGAGGGCGTTCGCACCTTGAACGACTCGCTGGCCAACATGGCGAGACGGCATCCCACGCGCTGGGGCTTTTTTGCCTATTTGCCATTGGCTCATGTCGATTTCGCGCTCGAGGAGCTCGGGCGGGCGGCCGATTTGGGGGCGGATGGCTTTCTGTTGATGAATCATTTCGAACATCGGTATTTGGGGGACCCCATCTTCGAACCCTTGTTCGCGGCGCTGAACGCGCGGCGGGCGGTGGTGTTGACCCATCCGGATTTCCTGCCTGGAGACAATGAAATATCTCCGAAAATCGAAGGATCGCTCGCCGACTTCATGCTCGACACCACGCGCGGAGCGCTCGGAATGATGGTATCCGGCACGTTGGATCGCTATCCGGATATCTCGATCATCCTTCCGCATGGCGGCGGCTTTCTGCCATACATCGTCGATCGCATGTCGCGCGGATACCGCACCGGAGATGGCATCGATCCCGAAAAGGTGCGCACGTACATGCGCCGCTTCTATTTCGATACGGCCGGCCCGATGTCCTCGCATATGACGCCCACGTTGCTGGCCAGCGCGGATCCCAGCCGTATTCTTTTCGGGACGGATTACCACCAGGTCGTCGAGGACCTGGTGAAGGACGATATTGCACGATTCGCGGCGGATCCGGCGCTCGATGCTGCAGCTCGTGCCCGCATTGAACGAGGAAATGCACTGCGCCTTTTTCCGAACCTCGCACGGAAAATTGAAGCGTAAGATGTGGCACCATGCGGCTTTCTCGCCTCGTGGTGCACTTGAGCGTCTTGGCTTCGTTGGCCTGTACTTCTTCTGGTCCGCCCCCTGCGACGATTGCGCCTCAACATGGCGCGAAGCATCCCGCGGTGCTTTTCCAGCAGCGGCCACCGCAGGCCGAGGTCGAGGCATTGGCCAAGTTGGGAATCGTTTCGCGGACGCTCGACGAGGGTGACGAGCCCTCGAAGGGCCTCGACAAGCTGGCGTCGCAGCCCGACGTCGATGCGGATCGCATGGCGTACGTGGGCGATCGCCATGGCGTTGCCGTGCTTTCGCGGGTCAAGGCGGCAATCCTCGTGGTACCGCCATTCGCGAATGCCGCGAAGTTCGGAAAAGAGGACGAGCCCTTTCTCAAGGACAGCCATGTTCTGATTTTCGAACAATTCGACGTGCGCGATCCGTCAGAGGATATGTTCGACAAGACGCCCGATCCCAAGGTGAGGCGCGTTTACGAGTCGATGAACGCGGACGTCGTCCTCCGCGATCGACGGGAGTTCTTGCAGCAGGTCTTTGCGCCGGCCCAGACCGAGCAGGCCAAGATCCCCGGCTTCTACATGACACGGCTGCCGGTGGCGTATCCACTCCCGCCGCCGTCGTCGTTCGAGCGTTTGCCCGAGCGCACGTACCGCACGGTGGCGGGGCAGGATTTCCGCCTCGATGTGTACCGCTCCACCCAAGTCCAAGGCCCCAGGCCCGCCGTCATCTTCGTCCACGGACAAATGCACCCGGCGCTCGTGCGCGAGGCCAAGAACTGGCGCGGCTACCAGGAAATGGCCCAGATTCTCGCCTCCAAAGGCTATGTGGCGGTGATGCCCAACCTCGGGGCCAGCGCTACCGGCTATGGGCCGAACAAGCTATTCAGCGAAGTCGTGCCCGTGGCCGACAACCTCGAAGAGGCGGTTCGCTACGTGCGCGCGAATGCTGCGTCGCTCGGGGTGGATCCGGCGCGCGTGGCGCTTTGGGTGGCCTCGGCCGGCGGGGCATATGGCTTGGGCAGCGCCCTGGGAAACCTCGAGCCCTTCACGCGCGCGGTGGTCGCGTATTACCCGCTCATCACCGAGTCGACGCTGACGGCCACCGAGCCGCCGCTGCCGGCGGCGGTGATCGAGCGGCTGTCGGCCGTGCGGCAGCTTCGCCGGCCTCGTCGCGATGGCGCGAAGATCCCGCCGGTGTTGCTCGTGCGCGCGGGCTACGACTGGGACGTGCTCAATCGCGGCATCGACGACTTCGCGAAGCTCGCCGCGGACATGAAGGCGCCCGTCACCTTGGTGCGGCACGATCGGGCGCACCACGCCTTCGATGTCCTCGATGCGACGGACGAGACGCGCGAGGTGCTCGACCGGACCTTCGCCTTTTTGGATGCGCAACTGCGCTGATCAGGCCTGCATCTGCAGCAGCACCTTGCCCCCGCGCTCGGCGTGCGCCACCGCTTCCCGAATCGCCGACAGCGGATAGGTTGCGGCGATGGGCACCTTGATCTGCCCGGAAATGATCAACTCCGCACCCTCGCGCGTGGCCGCGGGGAGCTTGGTCGCGAACTGCGGCGCGCCCTGCCAGAAGCCGTGCACCGTGATGCGTTGGAAGATCAGATCGCGGCCGTCGAGCGCGGCGGGTTCGCGACTCAGTTGCGAATACAACACGACCGTGCTTTCCGGAGCGAGCAGGCGCACCAGCGACGCCGTCGACGGGCCGGCAATCGCATCGATCCCCAGCCGGGGCAACGCCGTTCCAACGGCGCGCTTGACCGACGAGAGGGTCTCGGGACCATCCACGAGAACGACATCGCCACCGGCGGCCATCAGCTCTGGTACCAGCTCCGGACGGCGAACCAAGTTGATGGTGCGCAGCCCGCGCTTTTTGGCAAATGCAATCACCGAGCGCCCCACGCCCGAGTTGGCGGCATTCTGAACGACCCAATCGCCCGGTTTCAAATCGACGTATTCACTCAATAGAAGCGATGCGGTGGGCGGATTGATTCCGGCCATGGCCAATTGGCGTGCGTCCCCACCGACCGGCAGTGCAAACAGACGATCGGCCGGATAGGTCGCGCGCTCCGCCCACGTGAGGCCATGAAGCGGCGCCAACACGCGATCTCCCGCTTTGACATTGGTTACCCCTTTGCCAATGGCCCGGACGCGCCCCACACCCTCATTTCCAATGACGCTCGGCAAGGTCATAGGGAGCGGGTAAACGCCGCGTGCCATCAATAGATCGCTGAAATCGAGCGGCGCAAAGAGCATATCGACCAAGACTTCACCCGGTCCGGGCGGCGGCGGCTCGGGCACCTGGGTGAATTGCAACACGTCGATGGGGTTGCCAAATGCGGTGAGAAGAATGGCGCGCATGTTCCTGGCCTCTCGTTTTGATTGCGATCACAATGTTTGAGAACGAGATTGGAGCCGGCAAGAGCGACCATGAAAGCAGTGTAGAATCGGCTCTCGCCGAACTGAGGTTCTGCGCACCTCACGTTGCAGTCGGCAAAGATATGGCGACACGGGCACCGCCCAGCGGGCTCTTGCCGATGCGCACGGCACCGCCGTGAAGTTCGACGATGCGGCGAACCATCGCGAGCCCCAGGCCGGCGCCGCCGCCGTCGCGACTGCGTCCTTCCTCGAGGCGCGTGAAGCGCTCGAAGACACGCGTGCGGTGTGCGCGCGGGATGCCCTCGCCGTCATCGTCCACCGTGAAGCGGATGGCGCTGCCGTCGGTGGTGGTGGCCACCTCCACGCGGCCTTTGGCATGGCGTACGGCATTTTCGATGAGGTTGCGCGCGACGCACGCGAGCTGGTGCCGGTCCCCCGTGAGGCGCGCGGCCTGAACGCCGTGCACCTGCACCGGCAGTCGCCAGGTGCGTGCGGCCTGCTCCAGCACGAGATCGTCGAGATCGATCTCGTCGCGCGCCACGGCATTGGATTCATCGAGCCGCGCGAGAAGGAGCAGGTCGGCGACGAGCTTCTCCATGCGCGCGTCCTCCGCGAGCACGTCCTGCGCGACGGCCGGCCAGCGCGTTGGATCGGGGTGGGCGAGGGCGACCTCGAGCTGCGTGCGGATGCTCGCCACGGGGCTGCGCAGCTCGTGCGAGGCATCGGAGACGAACTCGCGCTGCCGCTGCGCAGCGCGCTCGAGCCGGTCGAGCATCGAGTTCATCGTCTGGGCGAGCTCCGCGATCTCGTCGCCGGAGGAGGAGACGTGCAGCCGCTCGTGGAGCGTGCTCCCGGTGATGGACGCGACCCGCCGGGTCATCACGCGCACGGGTGAAAGAGCACGGCCGGTGACCCACCACGCACCGAGTGCGATGGCCACGACCAGCGCGGGGATGGCCGCCCAGAGCACGTGTTTCAAGGCATCGACGCTGTTTCGAACGTCGTCGAGAGGGCTCATGGCCACGAGCATCAAGCGTCCCTCTTTGGGCGAGATCGTGGCGAGCTCCGTGGTGGAAAGGTCCGTATCGGGCAACCTGCGCTGGGCGAGGAAAAGCCGAGGCCCGACGCCCAACACACGCGCGGGCATCGCGGGGCTTGCCGGCGTGCGCACCTCGAACTGCGTGTTCGGCGGGCCGGGCGGAAGTTGCAGCGCATCGAGCGGCACGCCGTGTTCGACTTGCGCGCGCAACGCTTCGAGGTGCCCGGTCTGCCGCTGCTCGACCGTGCGCAGCACGGTTTGCTCGACGGCGCGCACCAGGAGCCACGCTCCCAGGATGAGCGCGAGCCCGAACAGGGCCGTCACCGCGAAGGTCACGCGCACGCGGACGCTGGCCGCCGGCAGCGCCTTCATGGGTCGGCCACCATGCGGTATCCGACGCCGCGCACCGTTTGCAGGGTGCGCCGGCCGAACGGCTCATCGACCTTGCGCCGCACGTAGCGCACGTACACCTCGACCAGGTTGGGATCCCCGCCGAACTCCTCGCCCCACACATCGGCCAAGAGCTGCTGCTTCGTGATGACGTGCCCTCCGCGCCGCATGAGTGCCTCGACCAGGGCAAACTCGCGCGGGGTGAGCGTGATGGGATTGTCGCCGCGCCGAACCTCGCGCGTGGCCGGATCCAGCGTTAGGTCTCCGATGGAGAGCTTGGCCGGGCGGGCCACGGAGCCGCGCCGGATGAGCGCCCGCAAGCGCGCCACCAGGACGACGTAGGAGAACGGCTTGGAGAGAAAGTCGTCCGCGCCCGTGTCGAGGGCCTCGGCCTCGTCGTACTCGCCGTCCTTGGCGGTGAGCATGAGAATGGGCGTCCAGATTTGCTCCGCGCGGAGCGCTTCGCAGATTTCGTAGCCATTTTTCTCGGGCAGGAGGAGGTCCAGCACGATGGCGGCGTAGGAGCCATCGCGCGCACGTTCGAGGCCGTCCGCGCCATCGCGGGCGACATCGACCGAGAAGCCCTCCGCGCGAAGGCCGGTGGCCAGAGCATCGGCCAGCCGCGCTTCGTCTTCGACGATGAGGATTCGCATGGTGGAACGTCCATCTTGCCAGTGCCGACCTGAAAGCTTCCTGAGAGGTTCGGGAAGCAGAGAGGCAGGCTGAGAACAGTCTCAGGGGTGCTCAGCTTCCCGTAAGCTTCGAGGAAGTACGGTCCCAGGCAAAGGAGACCAACCCATGCAACTTCGTATCGTCTCGTTTGCCTCTCTCGCGTCGTTTGTCACATTGGCAGCCGTCGTCGTCGGTTGTTCGAACGGCTCCAGCGACCCACCTGCGGAATCGCCCACCTCGAGCACACAGCCGCTCACCACGGCCGATGCAACGGCGGCGGATGCCGCGACCATGGAGCAGGTCCACGCGAAAATGGTGAAACATGCACAATGCATGCGTGCCCACGGCGCCACCGACTGGCCCGATCCTCCGCCGCCCAACGGCGACGGTGGCCGCCGGATGATCCTCGCGACCACGCGCCACATCGACGGCGCGGCCGTGCAAGCAATCCCCGCGCGTCCCATCGATGGCGAAGAGGTCATGCCGCGCATCCCCGATGATGCCGGCCCCGGCCCGCGGCTGTTCATCGCTCGCCGGGCGGGCGATGACGGCGGCGCGGTGGATGCCGCGCTCAAGGCGTGCGCCAGCGAGTTACCCGGGGAGCTCGTGCTCCACACGATTCGCGAATAGTGCCGTTCGGCTGAACCTCGCGTTCACTTGGGAGCACCATCTCATGGTGCTCTCGAGGAATGCTGCGAGCGGTCGGAAGAACGGAACGAGGTCTCTTGACGGGAGTTCAGATCGGGAGACCTTGATATAGGAAAAGTGCTCTCTATAGCCGTTGCGTCACCGCAGAACGGTATCCTGCGGTCCATCATGAAAGGGCCCCACTCATGAGCATACGCACTGCTTTGGTGACCGGTGCCAGCGGTGGTATCGGTGTTGCGATCGTCGAACGGCTGCGCGCCAATGGGCTGAAGGTTATCCGTCTCGATGTTAGCGGTCCTTGCGATCTCAAGCTGGATATCTCCCGGGACACGCTGCCCGCCGATGTTTTCGGCAGCGTGGACATCTGTGTAGCGAACGCCGCCATCGTCGATACGATGGCCGCGGCGCATAAAATGTCACTCGCGCAGTGGTCTCGAGATATCGATGTAAACCTCACGGGGTCGTTCCGCGTCATTCAGGCTTGCCTCGTTGGAATGCGGGCGCGGCGTTGGGGCCGCGTCATTGCGATCTCGAGCGTCGCCGGACACCTCGGGGCGCCCGGTCAAATAGCATACGCGGCGTCCAAATCGGGGCTGCAGGGGCTGATGCGGACCGTGGCGATCGAGAATACGAGTCACGGCATCACAGCCAATTGTGTTCTGCCGGGACTGGTCGCGACCCCCAAGGCCCTTGCGATGCCCGACGATATTCGGGAGCGTGCCATCGCCGCCATCCCCGCCGGACGTTTCGCGGAGCCGGCAGAAATAGCGCACCTCACTGCATTTCTGGCCAGCGAGGAAGCCTCGTACATCACCGCGCAGGAAATCGAAATCGACGGTGGAATGAGCCTCACCTCGTTCTCACTCCGGCCTCCTCGCCCCGTTTCGCCCACGTAAGCGCACCGCAGCGGTGTCACGTGCGACGAGTTTCCTTTGGTCCGTGGGGAGTGCGCCTCGAGGACGTCGTTGATTGCATTGCGGAATGCAATATCCTCTTTGCGGACGCCCACGCCGTATTTCTCTTGGCTGAAAGGCTGGCCGACGACCGTCTTCTTGGCGGGGCATTCGGGCGGCGAAGCCCTTGAGGATGGCGTCGTCGGTGCGCTCCGCGAATGGTGCCGTTCGGCTGAACCACGTGTTCACGTGGGAGCACCATCTCATGGTGCTCTCGAGGAACGGCTCGTGCGCGCTTTCTCGCGAGCCCAGTTTGACGCGCGCCCGATGCCGATGCGATGACGGTTTCCATGGCACGACGAAAGGCAAAACAACCGAACAACTGCGCGAATTGCGGCGCGCCGCTCGATGCCCCGCAGCCTGGACAGACCGAGCTTCGATGTCGGTATTGCGGTGTGGCGGTGGCCGTGGAGCACCCAGTGCCGGCGCCGGATACTCCAGGGAAATGGGCTGAACACTCTCGCGCCGTGCAACGTGACAACATTCGCATGGTGCTCGCAGTCTTGGGGTTTTCGCTGTTCCTTGGCGCCATACCAGCGACGTGCAGCGGCGTGTCCGCCGTCATGGAGGCGTGGAAATCGAAGCGATCCGCCGGTACCGCGGCTTCGACTGCAGCGCCGCCGCCACCGGCGCTCGCCCCTCCGCCCCCCTCCGAGGTGGACCCGAAAGCGCTCGAGGAATGGGGGCGCCGCTCTTTGGTTTCTAGCCTTGATCGGCTGCATCGTTGCGGCCTGGGGCTGGTCAAAGAAGAAGCCCCCCGACGGTTCACGCTCGCGGTCTACTTCAATGAAAATGGCTCCGTGAGAGACACGAACGTCGATATGCATCCAAAGCCCATGACGCTCATACACTTCGAAATTTGCGTCATCGAGGAAATGCGAGGACGTAAATTGACCGAAGAGCGTCCGCCGGCCCAGCGCAGCTTCAACATCAAAGTACCCCTGGAGTTCGACAAAGCCGGCAACGCGCACGAATCGACAGGGGCGGCGGAGCCGGAAGCCGCCGAAGCGGAGACGAAACAGGAGGTCGCAGCCTCCGCGGCACCGAAAACCGCGCAAAACGCCGCGTCCAAAATGACGAACGAAGAGTGGGGCCGCCGTCGCATTCTCGCCCGCCTCGATCGATTGCAAGGGTGCGGCCGCGATCTACTGGACCGCAACCAGGCGAAGGCAAAACTGCGAGAGCAGGGGGCAGACGAGCCACCGCCTCCTCGTCGGTACCTAGTAACCGTGCCCTTCGACGAACACGGAAATACAGGCCAGGCAAAACTGTCCCCACCGTCCCCGATCGCCGATTGCGTGGATTGGCATCTGCGCCAATTCGTAACCGCAAAAGAGGGGCCGCCCAAAAAAGGCCCATTTCAAATACAGATCCCGATCACGTTCGACGACAACGGCAACGCGAGCGTATCGCCTTAGCTCCGATGGATCGGCGGCGATCTGTCCAAGTCTACATATGTCAATTTTTCGCGACGTCGCGACATGGTTTATTGATGTAGTGAGACATCGGAGCTACCAGTGTGAATGTTCGAGCGTTGACAATCGAATGTATCGGAGTCGGACCTCGGCATCGCTCGGTGGCATTCCGCGTTTCGGCGGCCGGCCGTTCGTGGGCGCGGCGTCGTTCGTCACAAACGCCGCGCCCTTCGATCTCGAACCGTGCTCCGCCTTCAGGTTGCCGCAGGGAAGGTCTCGAGACTTATTGCCGAAACCTAGCAACTTCTCGCAGAGGTGGCCGACGCCAAAATTTTGTGAGTACTCAGCAATTCGCGATTGACCGTCATCTCGCGCCGTGAGAAAGAGGCAAACGTCCGACGTGCGTCTTATCTTCCCCGTTGCTTAATCTCCGATGGTCCGCTGACGCAATTCAAACCGGGCCCGATGTGCGGGATTCCAATATTCGAGGGGTCGATGCAGCACATTCTAGCCTTTGTGGCTCACGCGCGCACCATCGCGCTGGTGGGAGTCGCAGCCTTGCTCGCCGCGTGTGGCTCGGTCGCAGACGAGAACACCGGAATTTCCGAGTGTGATTCCTATGTTCGCGCACTATCTCGCTGTGCCGCGGCGGCCGGGCAAGACCTGGCTTCCCAGCGGACCGGGATGGCCCGCCAGACCTTCATCGCGGCTGCCAAGGATAAAGACGATGTGGCGCGCGAGAAGCTGGCCGCCCAATGCCGCGCCGCAGAAGCGCAACTTTCCCGTGCCTGTCGCTAAACGATCACATGGGCGCCCAATTCTTATTTTCGAGACTTTCTGGACGTGAGAATCCAATGAAAAAGACTCGGCCCTCCGCCATGTCGGAGGCTATGCTCCGACGGACCGTCATTTTGAGGCGCAACCTCAATGCCTTCATTTCGCTCTCATTGATTCCGATGCTGGTCCTGGGGCCGATGCCCCTGCGTGCCTTCGCGGAAGAAGGGAGCAAAAACTCGCAGCCCTCGGACGCCGCGGAACCTTCGAGCACGAGCGCCGCATTGGCCGCAGATCCCGTGGGAAATGTGTCCAGTAACCCCCCTTTTCAGGGCCCGGTCTCGGTGGATTCTGCCGAGGGAAGCGCCGGTCAGGCAAGCGTTGATCCATCGACGGGGGCGTCGAGCGCATCGATCGCGTTCCGTCTGCCACGGGCGCGCGGTCAGGCGCAGCCGAGTCTCGGCGTTTCGTACAGCTCTTCGGGAGGGAATACCGAGGTAGGCTATTCGTGGTCTCTCAATGTTCCCCGAATCGAACGTGAGAACCGAGGCGGCGGGCCGCGATACGATGATAACGACCGACTTCGAATCAACGGGGCGGAACTCGTCAAGATTTGCACGGTCGGACAATGCTCCGGACTCCTGGCGGGCGAGATCCTTCCTGACAACATCGAGAGCGGCAGCAGCTATTTCCGCACCCGCGTCGACAATGGCACTCGATACTTTCTCTCCAAAAATGGTCGCACCTTTTTCGCGTTCGAAAAGTCAGGAGTAGTCGCGGAGTTTGGCGTGCCGACTGACGATTCCGCCGACTTGGGTGGCGTGGACCTTGCCGACGGCATCAGCTCGGACACCGCTCCAGTGTTTCGTTGGAACCTAACGAGGTTGTGGAGCCATGGCCACGCGAACGTAGTCGTCTATCGGTGGCAAAAGTTCGACGCGACGGTCGACCGTCGCAACTATCTTGTCGACGTGTTCGATACGCCACGCGCGGGTGTGTCGGGCGGCGCGCCAATCGGGGCGGCTAAATTCGCGCACCATACCCGCCTCCACTACGATCGGGTCGCCGAAGAGCGCTTTCCGGGTGCAGCCATCTGGCACGCGCGCCCTGGGTACCACCTCGCAAGAGTGGATGTCTCGAGCGCGGACTACAACGGCTCGGAGGGCGCGCCCCGTCATTTGGTCCGTCGCTATCTCTTGGAATACTATGCGCCGGGCACCTATGCGCAGCAAGCTCGGAAGTTGCTGAAGCGCGTGCATTTGATTGGGGCGTGCCCAAACACCTACGAAGATGCCAACTACGACTTGCCCGAATCCGGAGTCTGCGCCACGCAGGAGCGCGATATAGCCGGGATGACGTATACGGGTTACGCCGCATTCGATACGCATCCAAGTGCCCAGGGAAAAACGCTGCCGTTTGAACATGCGTTCTACCCGGAAAGAACGAAAATTGGATTCATCGACGTGTCCGGCATCAATAGGGCCGATGTGTTTTCCTACAGCACGCAGAGCGAGCCCGTCGAATACGGTTACCTGAGTCACGGCGCGACGGGGCCTCTTACCTACCACCGAGGCGGGGCTGTCTATTTGGAAAATGGCAACCTCGGAGCGAGTGTCGTCGGTCTTTTGCAACTAGGCGCGCAGGGCGGCTGGAACAACGACGGCAGGATGAACTTCCTGTGGCGCGGCGAGGGTGACGATGTCCGCCGCTACATGTTCTATTCATGGAAGTTCGACGTCGCCACCAACCAGTATCGCTTGGTCGGCGGGCCGGTTCAAACTCTGCCGCCAGAAGCCGCTTGGCCGATCCCCATACCTCCGCCGCCCGAAGATCGGACCTACAAGAGCGACCCGACGACTCCCATTGACATCGACGCGGATGGCAATCCGGATCTCCGCTCGACCATCATCCTGACAGCCCCCGACCCCAGTGCTGGCAAGAAGGCCAAGTATCAGGAATGCTACCTCTTCTCGACGAGGGATGCTGCTGGCAACAACGTGCCGTACTCGCGTCAGCAACCGAATACTAAATGCATTCCGGATGAAAGCTCTGAAAACTACGAACCTCGAGTTCTGGACGGCAATTACGATGCAGATTTCAATGGAGACGGGATTCCTGATCGGATTCGGTCTTCTTGGCGGAATCGTATACCGGATATTGAGCACCCGATATTTGATCAACACTGGACTGTCGAGTTCGGTCTGGGCAACGGTTCGTACGAGCCGGCGCGCACGATCGATGGGGGACCCACCAATGCCTATCCACCGAACTTCACGAACTTCGTCGCAGATCTGAACTCGGACGGTATTGCCGATCGCATCGATTTGCGAAACGCAAACTACGGAGGTGCAGGGGATCCCAATCCCGGAATCGACATCTTCTTGGGAGACGGTTGGCGCTGGAATCAGGTCGCACATCTGAACCCCGGAGATCCTGACATCCCCAACTGGGCGACCATTTATCCGACGCCCGGTGGAACGCAGGCGTACCACCAGCCGATGCAGCTGCACTTCGCCAGCCAACTCAATAATGGCTTGGTGAGGATGATAATCACGGCGCAGACTTCGGAGCAGTACCGAAATATCGCTCACGTCGAATTCATCGACACCTCGCCCGACAATGGCGCGCGTCCCGCGTTGCTCAGCACGATTGGCAATGGTCTCGGCGCGACGACTTCGCTGCAATACGAGGTCGTTCCCGGGATACCGGGCGCACTACACCGTGTGAAGAACATCAGGGTTACAGCTACGGGCACGGCCCAGGAATCGGGCGGGCCGTACGTCACGAGCTACGAATACGACGGGCCCGTGTACGACTACGTGGAGCATCAGTTTCGAGGATTTCGCAAGGTTCGTACGACGTCAGGCGACGCGGCGGATCCCAAACGCGTGATCAGCGAAACGCGCTATTTGATTGGAAGCTGCCAGGCTCAAGGCCAAGAGATCCCTTGCGCCGCCGCCGTGGACAATCCCACGATGGCCGTTCGCAACCTCCCGGTCTCGGTCGATCAGTTCGACGCGAATGGCGTGCATTTGTCGACGAGCCATCAGCAGTACCAGATGAATAAACTCTACGATGGGATGGACGGCCGTAAAGTGCGGCAGATCTACGTCAGCCAAACCGACACGTGGACGTTCGACACTGCGGACTTCGTTGCGGATGGCGGGCCAACGGACTTCGTGGATTTGGCGTCGAACGAGGGATTGACGCTTAATGGACGCGACACGATTGCGTCGCACACCAACTCCGTTCACACGCGTACGACGCAGGAGCTCGATCGCTTCGGCAATCCTACGATTCTGGCGGACTATGGCGTAATGGAATCGTTCGACCCGATCATTCCGAAGGATTCTGCCATTGTCAATTACACGGTGTGGACACTGCAGCCTGGCGACACGAGCCACTGGATCTGGCGGCCGAAGGATAGCTATGTCCGAGAGTCCATTGGCGCGCCGAGTTTGAGGCACTCGAGCTTCGAGTACGACAATTTCGGTCAAGTGTTGAAAACGTACGCAGATCTGAGCGGAACGTTGCCTTTGCAACGTTTCCACGAGGACCCTGACAAGATGGTTGCACCGCCACCCGCAGATGCCTCTCAAAATGGCGACCATCAGCTCCACTCCGAGGTCGCTTACGACAACTTCGGCAATGCCGTCCGCGTGAAGAATGCCAAGGGTACACGCTGTGCGGATACCAGGTTCGATGGTCCATTCGCGCAACTCGCCGTGGCCCACCTTGCCTACAAGCACGGGTGCGGTGGCGATGCCCTTACAACGTCGACTTCGTACGACCGCGGCCTCGAGGTGCCAACGTCATCGACGGCCCCGACGGGTGCCACGTCGACGGTGGAGTATGACGGCTTCGGACGTCCCACGCGGATCTACAAGGCCAACGTGACTCTTGGGATACTGCCGCAGAGCGAACCTTCGTCCCGGTTTACGTACTTCGATGTTCCCGGTGGGCCGTATCAACGCGTGCAAGCGGAGGTCCGGGACGACGATGGAGATTCGCCGCGCTATCACAGTGCCTGGACGTACACCGATGCTTACGGGCAAATCATCGCGACATTTTCGGAGGCCGATACGTCGGCGGGCGATGCGGATCCCTACATCATCCGTGGCAGGGTCGAACGAGATGGCCGGGGATTCGTGGTCCGGGCGTACGAGCCATACTTCAGCGGCGAGTCGCCCTCGACGTACGCGCCACCCGCTGTGCCAGGTTCGATTGCGTCCCGGGTTGCTTTGCATGACGCCTTCGGCCGGGTGACAGATACCTTCGGTTTGGAAGGAGAGCCGACAAGCAAGACTCGTTACTACGCTCTCTCGGAGGACAACTTCGATGCTGCGGACCTGGGGCAAGGCTCCACATCTTACCCGGCGCGAACGATTCGAGACGGGCACGGGCGTCCAACCGGCTCGCTACAGAATACGAATCAGAATGGGACGGCGGATTCCATCTCGACGCGCGTGATCTATGCGCCCACTGGCGAGGTGAAGAAGGTCCAGCGCACGCACACCGCTAGCAGCGATGTCTACACGCGCGAGATGACCTACGACTCGTGGGGTCGTCTCGTGCAAACCGCGGAGCCAAACACGTCGACCGGCTTCGGCACCACCAGCTTGAAGACGTGGCGCTACGCCTACAATGACTCGAACGAAATCGTCGGTACGAGCGATGCTCGAGGTTGCGGCAAGAACGTCGAATGGGACGGTCTTGGACGTATGGTTTCGGAGACCTACTCTCCCTGCCTGTCGAGCCAGCATCCGTACGACCAGCACGTGACGAACCTGTACGTGTATGATTCGCCGGAGGAGGGTCAGGAAGGCGCCGCGAATCCGGCGTTGTGGGCCGGCAAGCTCGCTGCGATGTACGATCGCGCGCAGCACTCGCGCCTTACCTACGACGGGCGAGGGCGCACGATCGTGATTCAGCGGCAGCTCGCCGTTCCTGATCCTGATGGTCTTGCGTACGGCGGTGGGGGAGGGGTGCCATCCACACCAGGAGGCGAGTATGCCCCACACTGGTATCGGACCGCGTTTTCGTACGATGAAGCGGAACGCGTAAGGGGGCATGCGGTCGGTGCGCGATCCGCCGAGGTGCCGGAACTTTACGGTAACCCCGTGAGCCAGGGGTGGCTTACGAGCAATGACGTCATTGTAACCACCTATTCGGGCCGCGGGGTCACCAAGACCATCGGGACCAGCTATGGAGACCTGATTCTTGGTAAAAAAGTGGAAGCGGACGGATTTGTAGACCGCGTTACGTTTGGGGACACCTCCCAGGCTGTCCAAACGTCGGCGACGTTCGACCCGGATCCGCGACGACGCCTTCGCCATACGGCGGTGAAACAAGAAACCTCGACTCCGAAGGTCATTCAGGATTGGACTTTCGATTATGACGCGATCGGAAATCCACTGCGCGTAGCGGACGGGCGCAACGCTGCGGAATGGCCTGACGGCGCAAAGCCTGTGAATCGTCAGTTGACCTATGATGATCTGAGCCAGCTTCGACGCGTTGACTACAGTTATGTCACGTCGACTACGGACGACAAGCAGGTCCCACTGTTCGATGCGGAGACCAAGAGCGGCGACACGCGGCCTATTCCGGAAGGGAACCAAGACAAGCGCGTGAGGTGGCAAACGTACGACTTCGACTGGCAAGGCAACTTGACGAAGTCGGACGACGATGCGCACGCGTTTCACGACCGGTCCATGGGAACCGCGACTTACGGGAGCGCAATGAACGGACCCAATCGCATCGCATCGGCGGAAGGGCCACGGGGGCACGCGAATGCCAGCTATGACGCCGCGGGCAACTTGACGAAGCTCACGGTCACGAAACCAGGCCCGACCGGTGCGACGCTGAATATCGTGTTTTCATACCAGTGGGATGAGATCGGCCGATTGGTTCGCGCGAACCGTGAGCCAATCGTTGGAGTGAGCGGCGACCGCGGCGCCGATTTTCACTACACGTACGACGCAGGCGGCCAGCGGATTACCAAGTCAGTCGAGGATCCGCACACCCACGAGCGCACGTACACGAGCGAAATTTTCGCCACACTTCGACTGGAGCACGCCCGCTTCCAAAATGGCGATTACGAGCGTACGAAGGACACCGTTACGGTGTACCTGATTGCCAACGGCAATCCTCTTGCGCGCGTGATTTACGACGAGCGGTTGCCTCAAGGTCGAGTTGGTGGCGCCCAACATATCTTCTTCATGCTCACCGACCCGATGGGGTCCACGAGCGCCGTCATCGACAAGTGGACGGGCGAACTGGTCGAGCGCACGACGTACCAAGCCTTTGGCCAGGGCGAGAGCGATTATCGTCCAGAGAGATGGAAGGCGTATCGAGAGCATTACCGGTTTAGCGGCAAAGAGGACGACGTTGGTGTCGGGCTCACGTATTTTGGTTTCCGATATTACGTGCCCGCTCTCGGTCAGTGGGCCAGCGCCGACCCGCTTACGGTGCATGCACTTCAGAGCGATTTGAATCCGTATGCCTACGTCTTTGGATCACCGCAGCACCTCACGGACCTAGGGGGCTTGTTTAGTACGAATAAAATTACGGTCACGAACGCAGGCACCGAGGGTGTGAGCTACTCAAACGGCAGCGGATTGATGGCGGGGTACAGTGGCGATGCTTTCCAAACTTGCGACATACCTAAGGGGTGGTGCATGCAGGTGGTAGACGTCATAAACCCGGGTCTGACCGCTACTGCTGTCTCTAAAGATAAGGACCAACGCTCACCGGAACAGATGCTCGCGCTGGGCGTCGCGTGGGCGAACTTTGCCCTCGAGGCGGAGCGGAGAGCCAACCTCGAACCCAAGGGGTGGGGCGATACCGCAGTTCTCCTGGGCAAGGGCGCTTGGAACAGCGTCGCAAGCACTCCCTTCAACGCTATGAGGAACGATCCGATACTAGGGCGGGCGTTCGGGGACAGCATTAATGCGGCGCAGTCAGCGGTCACGTTCACGCCGCCCACCACGCCCTACGCGCAGTCAGACTTCGAGGCTGGCGAATTCATTCCGACGGCAGTCGCGATTGTAGCGGGTGGACTCGGCGCCATCGCCCAAGCGGGCGCCGCAGGTGACGGCTTGTCACTGATCGCTCGCGAGGGGTGCTTCACCGAGGGCACGCTCGTGACGACGTGCGATGGGAGCAAGCAGCCCATCGAGACGATTCGGCCGGGCGACTCAGTGCTGTCATGGAACGAGGTGACGGGAACGCCACAGTGCCAAGTGGTGGTGCGGACCACTGTGCGTCCGTCAGAAGAGCTTGTGGACGTGGCCCTCACTACGGCTGCCGGATACGGCGACCTGGTGCACACCACATCGGAGCATCCGTTCTGGGTAGAAGGCAAAGGCTGGACTGGCGCGGGGGCATTGACAGTCGGCGATGAGGTCCGCGACGTGGATGGCGCCCGGCTTCTCGTGAAGGATAGCGAACGCAAGTCAGGTATTGCGACCGTCTACAATTTCGAGGTTGCCGGCAATCACTCATACTTCGTCGGTGAGCTGCAAGCCCTCGTGCATAATATCTGCGGCGCTGCAGCAGAGGAGTTTAATGCTGCTGCGGGTGCAGGGTTTGATAGCTTCGCGCATTTCAAGGGGGTCGTTGGCGAAGCTGGCGCAGACTCGCAGTGGCACCATGTCGTTGAGCAGACCTCCGCGAACGTGGCTCGGTTTGGTGAGCAATCCGTCCACAACACTGGTAACCTGGTTCGTGTCAATACTGAAATTCATCAAGAGATAAGCGCCTACTACAGTTCGAAACAACCGTTTACAAGCGGCATGACTGTACGCCAATATCTGTCCGGACGTTCTTTCGCGGAACAACAGACGTTCGGCCGGGAGGTTCTCCGGATGTTTGGTGTTTCACAGTAACGAGGAATCACTCATGGAAACGATTGAAGAGCTGCTCATTCGCTATCAAGAGGCCGCCTCCAAACATGGAACTGCAACACGGTCTGGAGCCTCAGAGGAGGCCAACGAAGCTCATGACTTGATCGCGGCGACATACGCGGAGATACGCCGCCGCGGTGAGCAACGAAAGCTTCTCCCTCTCTTAACGGATTCAGACGTGGGCATCCGACTGTGGGCGGCCGCTCATGCACTCGAATTTGCACCGGAAGATGGTGAACGCGTGTTGCAGGCCATTGAAACGGGCCAGCATCGCCTTTTGTCCTTCTCCGCTAAGGTAACCCTTCAAGAGTGGCGAGCAGGTCGGCTCAAGTTCGCATGACTCGACCGCCACGCACCCCGGGCGTCCTTTGCGCGTTTGGCGTGCTGAGCGAATGCGATGGACGTCGTGCCGTGGCCTATTCCGGAGACGCCGTTTAAGCTCGACGACGGGAGAAGCTTTAACATGATATTCATTTTCTCGACCCGTGTTGAATGGGCAAGCTTCTCGGCTCTCGCTATCTTCGCGACAATGCTGCAGGGCTGCTCAAGTTCCGACAATGCTGACGCCACCGATGGCTCCGACAATTCGGACACCGGTACATATACCCAGGAAGAAGCCATCGCGGTCCTGAGGCCGGCCTATTGCGAGTCGTTGCGGGACTGTTGCCAGGTGGGGAAGCTCGAATACGATGTGTCGCAGTGTGGCACCCCGTGGCAGTGGTGGTGGCCCGGGCCGCCCATACCAGGGCTTGAGTACAAGCGCTCGGTCATACGGAAGTGCGCGGAAGCGGTGCGTGCGCGGATGGCCCTGTGCACCGATAGCTTGGCGTCGCCGGATGCGACGGCGCGTGCCGATTGGGCCGTGGAGCTCGCGTGCACCAATTTGAATGCGGGTCGGGGAGGTCCGGGGCAAGCGTGCACGGATGCTCTCGACTGTGCCGATTCGGGGCCCGGGACGCATGCCGTCTGTCTAAGTTTCGGGATCAACCCCAACCAGGGGGAGCGGGACGACAAGTGTTATCTCGCGAGATGGAATCTCGCGATGGGCGAAACCTGCGAGGCGATTTCGAAGGACAAGTTCGAACGTCGCTCGTGCGATCCTCTGATCGGATATTGCTCGCGACCGGGAAATACGCCGACCGGGATCTGCAAGCCGTTTGACGCGCTCGGTGAGCCGTGCGATGGAGATCATTGCGCGTACGGTGGATATTGCCATCCGCAGACGAAGGTGTGCACCCGCTCTCCGCGCATCGGTGAGGCTTGTGACCGGCAAGTCTCGTGCAACCCAGAACTCACCTGCATCGACACGGCGACAAATCGTCCATGCGATGAGCTTTCGGCCGGGCAGGAGTGCAAGGGCACGTGCCACCGCTCATCCAATGGCCCACCCCATTACGAGGTGTCGCGTGCCACGTGTGCCTTTGGTGCCGGTGGGGCTCCGCGCTAATACCGCTCCACCGCGGGCGGTACGGCCGTCGAGCCCGAGAGCCCCAAGGTGCCGTCGTAAATCTTCCTCCAGCTGCCGTCTTTGATGGCCGCCTCGAGGACGTCGTTGATCGCGTTGCGGAATGCGATGTCCTCTTTGCGGACGCCCACGCCGTATTTCTCTTGGCTGAAGGGCTGGCCGACGACCTTCATCTTGGCGGGCATTTGGGCGGCGAAGCCCTTGAGGATGGCGTCGTCGGTGGTGACGGCGTCGGTTTTCTGGTCGAGCAATTGCGATACGCATTCCGAGGGGGCCTTGAACTCGGTGATGTTCGCATCGTCGGTCAGTTTGAGGGACCGCACCCGCTGCAGGGGTGTGGAGCCCGTGGAGGCGCAGACGCGTTTGCCCTGGAGGGAATCTTTTCCGGTGATGGCCGACTCGGATTTGCGCACCAGGAGATCTTGCCCGGCAATGAAATAAGGGCCGGCGAAGCCGACTTCGTTTTTGCGCTTGTCGGTGATGGAATAGGTGCCGATGTAATAGTCGATTTCGCCGCCTTTGATGGCCGTCTCGCGGTTCGTGGTGGGGATTTCGCGGTATTCGATTTTGGCGGAGTCGATGCCCAGTCGGGCGGCGACGAGTCGGGCCATTTCCACGTCGAAGCCGCAGCGCTTTCCGTCGGCGTCTTTGTAGCCCAGGTTTGGCTCGTCGGCTTTGACGCCGACTACGATTTTGCCGGTCTGCCGAATCTTCTCGAATGTGGGGCTGCCCTCGATGTTCACGCCCTTCGCGGGTGTCAATTCGATTCCCGAGGCGACGCACTTGTCGCCGGTTCCAGCTGCGGGATTTCCACCCTTGCCGCAGGCGACGGTGACGAGTGCCATGACCACAATCCATTTCATCGTGTTCCCCTCCTCGATAAATCGAGCGCACGCTGGTGCTCGAGAATGTGTTCCCGTGGTGGCGGCAAGGTCGAGACGGCGCCCGTGGGGAAAAAGCCCAACCGCGCGTAGAACGCGATGGCTCGCGCATTGGTGTCGGCCACGTCCAACAGCAGCTGCCGAAATCCCTGCGCCCGGGCCCATGCGGCCACCGCCCCAACGAGCGCATCGCCCACGCCTTGGCCGCGCGCCTCGGGGGCGACCCACATCGAGAGCAGTATGGCCGCATCCTCCACGTCGTCGTGCGGCGCGCCTCGCGCCAGCCCGATATCCATCCCATCCCGCGCAGCCACGAAGGTGGCGAGCTTCTCGAGCTGCGACGTCCATGTCTCCGCACGCCAAGCGTTGGCTTCCTCGAAGGTCGTGCCAAAGGCATCGGGCGCATCGCGAAGGGCACGCAGCCGGACGGCGCGAAGCCGGGGACCTTCGTCGGCGGTGAGGCGATGAATCTCCACGCGGCCGCATTCTACGAGCTTTGACCTACGGCCATTCGTACAAATGCACATTTGCGGTCGCCGGCGGCCACCCTAAATACTGCACCCACACATGTACATGCCCGGCCATTTTCGCGAGGAGCGCACTCATGTGCTGCACGACACCATCGTGCGCATCGGCTTTGGCACCTTGGTGACCTACGGGCCCGACGGGCTCGAGGCGACACACCTACCGATTCACGTCGACCCGAACGAGGGCCCGCTGGGGACCCTCTACGGCCATGTCGCGCGCGCCAATGCGCAGTGGCGAACGGCCTCGAAGGACATCGAATCGCTGCTCACCTTTACCGGCCCGCACGCCTACATTTCGCCGTCGTATTATCCGAGCAAGCGTGAGCACGGGCGCAGGGTGCCGACCTGGAATTACATCGCGGTGCACGCCTACGGAGCCCTCGAGACCATCGAGTCGCCGGCGCCGCTTCTGAGCATCGTCTCGCGCCTGACCGACAAGCACGAGGCCGGGCGGGCGCACCCCTGGAGCGTCGACGACGCGCCGCCGAAGTACATCGAGGGCCTCCTTCGCGCCATCATTGGCATTCGCATGCCCATCGCGCGCCTCGAGGGAAAGTGGAAACTCGGGCAAAACCTGTCGCCGGCGGACTTCGAGGGCGCGGCGGCCGGGCTCGAAGCCTCCGAGACCGAGCGCGAACTCGCCCGCATCATGCGCGGCCTTCAAGCAGCGCCGGATGCCGGCGGTGCCAGGACGTGACGCCCTGGAAGGCCACCCCGGCCCGGATCAGGGTCGCCTCGTCGTAGGACTTCGCCACGAGCTGAAAGGCGAGGGGCATCCCGCCGGGCGTAAAGCCTCCGGGCAACGTCAAGCTCGGGTGACCGGTCATGTCGAACGGGCACGTGTAGCGAAGCAAACGCGTAACGAGCTCGGGCCGTCCGCCCAGCGCCGTCATATCGGCCAACGTCGGCGGCGCGAAGGGGTGCACGGGAAGGAGCAACAGATCGATCGCATCGAGCACCGCGTCGACCAAGCCGCGGAAGTGCATGCGGCGCAGCAGCACCTTTTGGTACGCGGTCGCGGAGAGCGCGCGACCGTCCTCGAGGACCTGCGCGAACACCGGGCCGTACTCGCTCTTGCGCGCAGGATACGTCGCCTCGTGGGCGACGGCCGCCTCCACGGCGCAGATGGGAAACCAGTCGGCGATGGCTTGCGTCACCTCGGGAAAGCGCACGGGAACGAGATCCGCTCCGAGCGCGGCAAAGGCCTCGATGGCACCCGCAAGCATGCCCTTCGTCTCGGGGGCGACGTCGTCGGTCCACGCTTCGTCGATGCCAATGCGTAGCCGGTGCACGCCACGGGAAGCTCCCGCGAGGTAATCGGGCACCGGCTCGAGGCTCGCCGTCGGATCCTTCGGGTCGTCGCCCGCAAGGACGCGGAGCATGGCGCCCGCATCGGCGGCGCTGCGCGCAATCGGTCCAATGTGATCCATCGACGCAGCAAGCTCGAACACGCCGTAGCGGCTCACGCGGCCCCACGTCGGTTTCAGGCCGGTGACGCCGTTGGCGGCGCACGGAAAGCGGATCGAACCGCCCGTGTCGGATCCGAGCGAGCCATGACAGAGCCCCGCCGCCGTGGCCACGCCCGAGCCGCTCGAGGACATCCCCGGCCAAGCCTCGGCATCCCATGGATTCTTCGGCGGCACGATGGACGCGTGATGGTCCGCGTACGCGGCCTCGGTGAGCTGCAGTTTGCCGAGAAGCACGGCGCCGGCCTCCTTCAGACGACGCACGACCGTGGCGTCCTCCGTCGGGCGATGCCCGGCATGAACGGCCATACCCGCCGCGGTGGGGATGCCCTCGGTCCAACAGAGATCCTTCACCGCGATGGGTACCCCGTGCAGCGGCCCGCGGTATCGGCCCGCGGCCATTTCGGCATCCGCCGCCTCGGCCTGGGCCAACGCCGCATCGGCGGTCACGTGCGCATAGCTGCACAGCGCACCGTCCAACGCGGCAATGCGATCCAGTTGCGCGCGCGTCACGTCGAGCGACGAGACTTCGCGTCCGCGGAGGTGGGCCGCGAGCTCCATGAGCTCGAGGAAGTGCGTATCCATGATCGATCTCCTTGTGTGAATGCCGTGAGTACCGCCGTGAAAATGACCACCATCCATGCGCGACGGAGCCCGTCCAAGCCTCCCGCCGCATCGGTGCCCAGCACGGAAACGAGAACGGCGACACCGAAGGCCGAACCGAGCTGCCGTGCCATCGTCAACACCGCCGACGCCGACGCGAGCTCCTCACGCGGCACGGCATCGGCGGTGGCGAAGAGCGTGGGCTGAAGGAGCCCGTTGGCCACGCCCCAGAGGAGCAGGCTCGGAAGCACGACGAGTGCGTACGCCGGCGAGGTGCGCGCCACCACGAGGGGCCATGCCGCCGCCACGGCGAAGAGCGCGGCCCCCGCGAGGACGACCTTCCGCGGACCGATGCGCGCTGCGAGGCGTCCGGCGAAGGGCGATACGATGCTCGCGGTCATGGGCCCCGGCGCGATCGCGAGCGCTGCATGCAGCACCGAGAAATGCCAGCCGTCGGTGAGCAGCAAGGTGGAGCCCAGGAGCATCCCGGAGAAGCCCACGTAGTACGCGAAGATGCCGCACGCCCCGCTGCGGAAGCGATCCACGCCGAACAGCGCCGGCGAGACGATGGGCTCGGGATGCAGGCGAATGTGCGCCACGAAGGCCATCGCGAGAAGGAGACCCACGCCCAGCGCAGACCACGTGCGCCACGGTACCCACTCCCGCGCCTCGACCAGCGCCGTGCACACGAGCCCCATCGCGAGCGAAATCAAGAACGCGCCCAGCGCATCGATGCGCCGCCGGACGCGCGCGTCACCGCGGGGCAAACACAGCGCGCCAAGGACCACCGCCAGGACGACGAGCGGGACATTGATGAAAAAGATCCAGCGCCAGCTCAGGGTCATGAGCAAACCCCCGAGCACCGGTCCGCTGCTTGCGGCGACTGCTCCCACGGCGGCCCAGATGCCCACGGCCATGCTGCGCCGCTGCGAAGGGAAGGCCGACAGCACGAATCCGAGCGATGTGGGCATGAGCATGGCCGCGGCCATCGCCTTGAGGGCCCGCGCGGCAATCAGCGCGGAGAGCGCCGGCGCGAGTGCGCAACCCAGCGACGCGAGGCCGAAGAGCACGAGGCCGGCGAGAAAGCAGGCGCGCCGGCCGACGCCATCGGCGAGCCGCCCGGCAGGAATGAGAAACGCCGCCAGCAGGATGGCGTACACGTTCAGGATCCACGACACCTCCGAGAGGGTCGTCGGCGCAAAGGCTCGCTCGAGCTCCGGATAGGCGATGCTCACCACCCAAAGGTCCAGAACGGTGAGGAAGTTCGCCGCCGAAGCGACCGCCAGCACGAGCCAAGGCTTGCCTTGGAGTCGATTCATGAATGGGACGATGCGGCGAGAGCGCATGGTCAACCAGTGGCAAGAATGACAATGTGCGCTAAATAAATGACATGCGTTCCCGTCGCGTCCTTCTCGCCGTCAGCGACGACGTGCCCATCTTCGAAGTCGCCATTCCGTGCGAAGTCTTCGGGCGCCAGCGGCTCGACCTCATGGATCCCTGGTACGATCTGCGCGTCTGCGCACGCGATCCCGGTCGCACGCGCACCGCGGCAGGCTTCGTCGTGGGTACGGCCTACGGGCTCGACCAGTTGAGCAAAGCCCGCAAGACGGACACGGTGATCGTCCCGGCGTGCGCCAACGTACTCGAGTCGTCGCCGCCCGATCTCGTTGCCGCCGTGCGGAAGGCGCACGCGCGCGGTGCGCGCATCGTATCGCTGTGCACGGGCGCGTTCGTTCTCGCCGAGGCGGGACTGCTCGATGGGCGGCGGGCCACCGTGCACTGGATCTACGCGGACCGACTCGCCAAGCGCTACCCCAAGGTCACCGTCGATCCCTCCGTGCTCTACGTCGACGATGGCGATGTGCTCACGAGCGCCGGCGTCGCCGCAGGGCTCGATCTATGTCTTCACGTGGTGCGCTTGGACATGGGGCCACGCATTGCGAACCTTCTCGCGCGCCGCCTGGTCATCTCGCCGCATCGGCCGGGCGGGCAAGCGCAATACGTGCAGACGCCGCTGCCCCAGACCGATGACAAGGGACTTGCCGCCTTGCTCGATTGGACGCTCCGCAACCTCGAGCGGCCGCTCACCATTGCCGATCTGGCCAAGCGTCAGCGCCTCACCCCGCGCACGTTGATCCGGCACTTTCGCGCGGCGACGGGCATGCCGCCGCTCAAATGGCTCCTCCTCCAGCGCGTTCAGAAAGCGTGCTCCTTGCTCGAGTCGACGCGCGAGCCTCCCACGCGCATCGCCGAGCTTTGCGGACTGGGGGGCGAGGCCAACCTGCGCCATCACTTCGCGCGCATCGTGGGCGTGCCCCCCACCGAGTACCGCCGCACCTTCGAACGCGCCTCAGCGTGAGCGACGGCGGCGCACGATCCAGAGAGGAATCAGTCCCGCCAAGACGACCCAACCCGCGCTCTGCGAGCCCGGTGCCGTGGAGCATCCGAAGTGCTTGCCCCGGGACGAGTAGTAATGGCGGTCCCCCATTCCATTGTAATATTCGCCGCCGGGGGAGATGCACTCCTCGAGCCGGAGATCGGCGGTTTGCACAGCCTCGTCGCGGTTGGCCAGGGAGAAGGCGCGCACGTTGGACTCGCTGATGGTGAGCAGCTCCTCACCGTTGGCGAAGGCGCGGCGCGGGTGACCGCGCAAGGGAAGCAGGGCGCGCTTCTCCAGCGGGCGGAGGCTCGTGTGGGACCAGTCGACGAGCTGCACGCCGCCCCCCGTCGAGGTGCAGCCCTTCTCGTAATAAGACTTCCCGTCGGCATAGGGAATGACCACGAGATCCGTGCCCTGGCCGTTGCCGATGATGCGGAAGGCCTTTTGAATGCGATCCTGATCCTCGGGGAGCATGTTCACCGCAGCCGCGCCGCCCCAGTACATGTACGGTCCGAAGGAGACGCGCTGGGCCAGCCGCGGGTGGTCGAGATCCTCCACGCTGATGAGCGACACACTGAGCGGCGCCGTGATGTCGCTCGAGTCGACACCCAAGCCGAGCACCTGATTGCCCCGCGGCTCCATGTGGAAGATGTAGCCGGGCATGTGAAGCTCGCCGCGCTGGCGCGGGGCCGCCGGATCGGACAAATCGATGACGAAGAGCGGATCCTGCACGCGGAACGTGATGGCGTACGCGCGCTCTTTGTCGAAGCGAACCGCCCGCAGGCCCTCCTGCATGGGAAGCCGGAGCCTCCCGTACCCGAGGCGCGTGAAGGTTCCGGGCCCCTCGATTTTGAACGTCTCGACCACGGGCATGCCCGAGCCATTGACCGAGGTCCCCGCGCCGCGTTGGGTGACCACGCGGAGGACGCCGTCCGTTTCGTCGACCTGCCAACGACTCAACACGGGACCCGCCAGCGGAAGCGTGGTGGTGCGAACCAGCGCGCCTTTGGGATCCGTCACATCGACGACCTCGAGCATGCCCTCGCCGTAGCCCAAGTCATCGGGGTAGTCGGCGTAGGGCGAGTCGGCCATGCCTCCGATGTAAAGTCTGTCCTTCGTGGCCACGATGCTTCGCTTCCACGGCATCTGCGTAAAGGTGTTCGAGCCCTGCAAGGGGCCGCTCGCGAAGGCGAGTTGGTCGACGAGGCGCAGCTGCGAGGGCGCGGAAAGATCGAAGCTCGTGAGCAAGGTGCGCGGCATCGGGCCACATTTCCAGCACCGGCCATTGTCGTAGGTGACCAGATAGAGAACGTCGCCCACCATGCGCGAATCGGCGACGTCGCCCGGAATGGGGAAGGTGTCGACCGCCTGGGGGCGCGTCGGATCGGAGACATCGATCACCACGACGGCCGCCCCCGAATCGGCGGGGCGGGGGCGATAGGAGGAGCCCATAGGATTGCACGGCGTGCCGTCGGGCATGTACGCCCCATTGACCATGGCGACGAGTTGATCGCCGCGCCGATACATTTCGAACGGCTCGCCCGCAATGCGGAGCTGCCCGAGGAGCGTGAGCTGCCCCGGCTGCGAGATATCCACGACGGACACGCTCCCCAAGCGCGACATGGCATAGAGGCGGCCGCCGGCGGCCTGAATGATGTCGGCCTCCGCAATGGCCCGCGACGCATCGTCCTGCATCGGCGTCTCATCGCCGGGCGGGACCTCCGCCGACGGGGGCGGCGCCGCCCCATTGTCTCCTGCCGCATAGTCCGACTCCGCGGAGGTACAGGCCGCCGCGCCCACCAGAATGGGAATCAGGAGGAGGAATGCCGCGAGGTAGCGATTGAAGCCAAGGAAGTTCATGAGCGGTCGTTTGCGCAAGCCGCGGGCCATCTGTCGCGCACGCTAGAAATTCGGCCGCGAATGATTTTGCGCGGCCTCCGGCCATGACCGCGCTGTCACTGAGGCGCGGTGCCGGGCTATGCTGCGCCGAACATGGCCTTTGCGGCCCAGTACGGGTGCGCTCGTTTACTACATCCGAGCGCCAGAATTCCGCTCACGAGGGGGGCGATTCGTTGTTTCGGATTTGACATCGCGAATCGGTCTTAGCAAACTCTTGCGATTGAGCTGAACAACTGAGTCGAGCGCCGTGAAGCCATGTCTGATAGGCGTCAAGGAGGAGGGGCCAACGCCGACAATCCGATGAATGCACGAGGTCCGCAGCATTCCTCAGGTGGGGCAGGTGGTATGGCAGGTGCGGGCGGCGTTGCCGCGGCCGCGCGCCAATCAGGCCCCGATCCACTGATTGGCCGCACCATCAATGGGCGTTACCGCATTGACGCGGTGATTGCGCGCGGTGGTATGGGCAAGGTCTATCGCGCGGAGCAGGCCCCACTCGGGCGCGTCTGCGCGTTGAAAATTCTGAGCCCACGCTACGACGGTGAGGACGATCCGGAGTTCCGGCGTCGCTTCTTCCTCGAGGCCTCCACGGCGGCGAAGCTCACGCACGCCAACACGGTGACCATCTTCGACTACGGCAAAGCCGAGAACGAAGAGATCTATTACATTGCCATGGAGTACATCGAGGGGCGCACCCTCTCGATCGCGCTGCGCGACGATGGGCCGCTCCCCGAGGAGCGCGTGCGGCATATCGCGGCACAGATCTGTCGCTCCTTGCGCGAGGCGCATGGACTCGGCGTGGTCCACCGGGATCTGAAGCCCGGCAACATCATGCTGACGAACAAGGGCGACGAGCGTGACAACGTCAAGGTGCTCGACTTCGGCCTCGTCAAAGACGTCACGACCGACGCGCAGGATCACACGCAAGAGGGCGTGTTCATGGGGTCGCCCAAGTACATGGCGCCCGAGCAGATCCTCGGTCTGGCGCTCACGCCCCGCGCGGATGTCTATTCGCTGGGCATCATGCTCTTCGAGATGCTCACCGGGAAGGTGCCGTACGACCGCGGTGGGGCCAACATCGCCACGTTGATGGCGCACGTGAACGATCCGCTGCCGAACATGCACTCGATGGCACCCTCGCTGGCGTTTTCGCCGCAGATGGAAGCCATCGTGTATCGCTGCTTGGAGAAAGATCCAGCGCGCCGGTTCGCCTCGATGAGCGCGCTGCTGCTCGCCATCAAAGGGCTTGCGGAGGATGGCTCCATCGACGTGAGCGGCCCCTTCGCTTCGCCGCGCAATCCGTTCCTTTCGCCGGATCAACCGTCAGGACCCGGGGCCGCATTGAGCATGCGGCCGCACATTCCGGTGCCGCCCTCGAGTGAGAAGACCGTGCTCGTGCGGCGGCCCGACGATGTGGTCGGGGGCACGACGGGCCGCAAGGCGTTGATGGGCGTGCTCCTTGGGGGCACGTTGCTCGTGGCGGCCGGCGCCGTGGCGGCGGTCCTGCACCTGATGTCGCAACAACGTGAGTCGGCGGCGGCCATGGCCGCAGCACCGGCCGCGCCGCAAGCCGTCTCCGCACCCGTCACGGCATCTGTCTCGGCATCGGGCGCACCGGCAGCGAGCGCCTCGCCGCGGACGATTCACGTCGAGAGTGATCCTCCCGGCGCCATTGTGTCGGAAGATGGACAAGAACTTTGCGCGAGCACCCCATGTGATGTGATGCTCTCCGGCCAGAACGCCACGAGAGAGCACCGGTTCACGATGGAGAAAAAAGGTTTCAAACCGTCTCCTCTTTCCGTCGATCCCAGGGCGGAAAGCATCAGTGTCACGCTCGTACCGGTGGCCGTTCCGCAGACTCCTCGCAAGAGGCCGGATGCCCCGAAGGGAGATCCGGCTAACGCCCCGTCGTTCAAGCCCGATCCCTACAAGCCAGATCCCTACTAGTGAGCAATTTCAAAATTGCAGCACCTCAAGAACGGCCCGCAAAGCCGGGCCTTGGGCGCGGTGCCTCTCGAAGGTACGCCTCCGGGCTTGCCTTTTTGCTGAGCATTCTCATTTCCTCGAGCGCCCTCGCAGACGCCCGAACGGAAGCTCGCCGGCATTTCAAGAATGGAATGCAATTGGTCCAGAACAAGCGATATGCCGAGGGCATCGCCGAACTGGAAAAGGCGAACGAGATTCTCCCGCACCCCAATGTCGTGTTCAACATTGCCCGTGCGCACGCGGAGGCGGGCGAGCTCGAGCCGGCGGTGGCCAGCTACAAAGAGTATATCGCGAGCAATCCGCCCGATCGGGTCGAGGTCGAATTGGTGCTCGCGCAATTGGAGGATCGGCTCGCGGCGCAGAAGGTCGCCGAGCCCAAAGCTCCGACGCCCGCACCCGACCTCACGGGCCCCACGCCCATCGCCCCAGGCGACGTGCCGGCGCCCCCCAAGCCGGTGGAGGCGAAGCCCGCCGAGCCGCAAAAGCCCGCCGCGCCGGCCCCCTTCGTGGGCGAGGCGCGCACGGAAGACGTCTACGAGGAGACGATCATCACCGCATCGCGCGGCAAGCAAAGCCCGCTGGATGCTCCTAGTTCGACGACCATCATCACGCAGCAGGACATTCGCCTGTCGGGCATCACCCGCATCCCCGAGCTGCTCCGGCGCGTCGCCGGGATGGACGTCATGCAGATCACCGGCGGCGACACCAATGTGTCCATGCGCGGGTTCAATAGCCGGTTGGCGAACAAGATCCTCGTGTTGGTCAACGGGCGTTCGGTCTACAACGACATTCTGGGCTCCACCTTCTGGGAGCTGCTCTCCGTCGATGTCGATCAAATCGAGCGAATCGAAATCATCCGCGGCCCGGGTTCGGCGCTTTACGGCGCCAATGCCTTCGCCGGCGTCATCAACATCATTACGATCGCGCCGGGTGAGGGGAAACCCGGTTTGCGCGTCGGATATGGCGATCAGCAACAGGCCTATGGCTCGGTCTGGGCCACGGGGCGCCAGGGCGACATTGGATACCGCATTTCCGCGGGCTACACGCGCTATCCCAAGTGGACGCGCGAGATTGACGGCGGGCGCACCGATTTGCTCTTCGCACCGGTCAATCAATTCACCGGCGCCGAGTCGCAGCGCATCGACATTCGCACGTCGAAACGCTTCGGCAAGGACATGTCTTTGGACATCGGCGGCGGTTATGCGAACAGCAAGCTCGACGTGTATGGCATCGGCCCGCTGAACGAATACAACTTCGACGCAGCGAACGGCGATATCACCGTCGACTTCAAGAGCAAGAACTTCAACGCCCGCACGTACTTCACGCGCCTGTCGGGCACCGGCCAGGCCGCATACGATTACATCGGCCACACGCTCTACACGTCGCACCCGCGCCAGAACGTGTTCAACACCGAGGCGGAGTTCGTCGGCACCTTCGGCGAGCAGATCTCGCACGACGTTCACTTCGGGCTGGGCTATCGCCTCAAGGACGTCAGCTGGGAGTACCTGCGCGGCAACGACATCGAGCACCACGCCTCCACGTACGTCCAAGACTCGGTTCACTTCGGCAAGCATTTCAACATCGTGGGTTCGGGGCGGCTCGACTACGTTCCCTATCTGAAGAAGATCGTTCCGTCGGCGCGTGCCTCGGTGATTTACAAGCCCACGGACCGGCAAGCGTTTCGTCTGGTGGGAGCTTCGGCCTTCCGTTCGCCGAGCTTTCTCGAGGCTTATGTCGGATTGCCGATCATGCTCACGGTGCCCGGCGCCCTCTATTATTCAGGCAATGGCCGCGAAGATGGGAGTCGATTGCAGCCGGAGCAAATCATTTCGGCGGAAATTGGATATCTCAATCAACAGAGCGATCTGTTCGAGTTCGACGTCACGGCCTATTACCAGCGGGTGACCGATCTCATTGCGGTGCAGGACAACCGCAACGTGACCCTCTCCGATCGGCAGCACGGGCTGGGAGGCTACGATCCGAGCGCGGGACGGTACACGGCCACGTTCGGCGGGTTTACCAATCAGTGCGATACGCACAACGTCGGCGGTGGCGAGCTCGGTGCGCGCATCTATCCGGTGGAAGGGCTCGACGTCTTTGCCAATTATGCATTGAACGTATCGACGCAGGACAAGCCCGCGTCGTGCCTCATTCCGGAGGACAAGCGGACCAGCCGGCACAAGGTCAACGCCGGTATCCAGGTGCGTACCAAGATGGGCCTGAATGGCGAGGTCACCTGGCACTACCAATCGGCCCAAGTGTGGCAAGAGAAGATCGCCACGCCCGACGGCATCGTGTACCAGCAGTTCGACGTGCGGGCGTACATGCTGCTCAATGCTCGGTTGGGGTATCGATTCTACAAAGACAAGGCGGAGATATCCGGTACCGTCTTCAACATTTTGGGGGATTCGGACAGCGATCCATTGCAGATGCATCCCTACGGAAATCGAATCGGCCGCCGTTTCATGGCTTTCTTCACGTACTCGCTATGAGCTCGGAAATGATGTCCCACAAGACGGATGGTCAAGAACGGTCCCGCAAGCGGGTGATTGGTGCGCGGATGCTCGCGATGGTTCTGGGGTCGCTCGCCTTCGCGGCGTGTGACGATCCGGACATCTTTTTGGCGTCGGATCAAGTCGGGCAGCCGGCGGGTGCGCTCGAGGGGACGGTGACGTACACGGGGATGCTGCCGTGCACGGAGGGCGGTCACGTGCTGGGCACCGCGAATCTCTTGGTGTTGGACGTGCGTCTCTTGCCGCCGCCCGAGGGCGTGGGGCGCTCGGCGGCGAGCTTCAACGTGGTCGCCGGCGATACTTTGTTTGCCAGTGTTCGGGGCGCGTTGACGTTCCAGCCCAATGGCGCACGCTGGTGTCCCGATCCGGCGACGCCGCCGGTGACCGTGAGCGCCACGTGGTCGGTGGGACCGCTCGCGGGCGGCGTGTACCAAGTGCGGGGCTTTTTCGACCGCGATGGGAATTTCGATCCATCGTTCTCGATATCGAATTTGCCGACGCGCGGGGACGTTGCCGGCGGGGCTATCGAGAATATCGCCGAGGTGGCGGCGGGAAGGCCTCCGCGCTATCGCCAGCTTCCGCTGGGCGAGCAAGAGTCGCCCGGTGTTTGGCAAATAGGCCCTGACGGGGCAAAAATCGGTGAAATCGCGGTCACCCTGGGGCTGCCGCTGCCGACGGAGCGGCCGATCTTCCATTCGAGGGAGGTCCTGAACCCGAAGCCGGTGCCGAATGACAATCCACTTCAAGTGGTGATGCCGGCGGACTTCCAATTGGCGAAGTTCGATCCGACGGACCCGGTTGCGTTGGAGCAGTCGTTCGTGCGCGTGCGGCTCGGGGCAGGGGTGCCCGCGACGGAGGTGGAGGCCGCGTCCAACCGGCCTTTCTCGCTTCCCGTGAGAAACGGGTCGGCGCTGATTTATACGCGCGAGGACGTCGACGGCAACGGCATCATCGATGCGGCGGACCACGTTCCCGATTCGGCATTTTTGCCATCGCTCTACCCGATGGCAGTGTTCACCAAGGTCCCGAAGACGCCATCGCGTGTGGTGTCGGGGCCGGTGGTGATTTCGCAGGGGCTGACCATCTACAAGGACATCGCGAGCACGGCGAGCGCGCCGACGGATCTGCGGGATCCGTCCGCGGATGCGATCGTGGCGGTGCGTCCTTCGGTGATCTGTCTGGATCCGCTCGATGTGAGCAAGCCGGGCGCGGTGGTGATCACGCACGAGACCGACAAGGCCGGCAACCGCATCGTGGCGGACGAGGCGGCGCTCAAAGCGGCATTGAGCGCAAAGTTCCGGCGGCCGATGGAGCTCGTATACGGCTGCCTGCCGACCGGCGCCTATGCGATGAACGTGGTGTACCCCACCGGTCAAGCGTGGACGATACCCAACGAGGCCGGGATCTGCGCCGCCTCCGAGCAACCCGCCACCGCCACGACGTGCGGCTCGCGTCCGCGTCTCGGGTCACAGACCGCGGTGCTCGCGATCATCGCACCGAGCGATCCGAGCTACTGCAGCGCGCATCCCGCCCCGGGCGTGTGCACCGGCGAGTAGTCGTAGGGCCCTGCGTCACTCCGGAAACTGAGACCAACCGGGGACGCCGTCGAACCACTGTTTCCAGGAGCTACGGAGGGCCTTTTGCATCGGGAGGTTCAAGTTGTGTCCCGATGATGCGTCGCCTCCGACGAAGACGGTGAGGCCTGCGCGCTCCAAAACGGGGCGGGCGAGGCGCGCTTGGGCGAAGCAGTGGGCGGTGCCGCAGACAAGGACGATGCGCTGGACGCCTCCGCGGGCGAGGTTGCGGGCGAACTCGGGGGAGGCGGTGGAGGCGTAGGCGCCTTCGGCGAGGAGGATCGTGGGGAACTCGGAGGCGTGGCGAACGAGGAAGGGGGCGGCGGCGGTGGCCCCCTGGGAGAAGCCGGCGTAGGTCACGGGGGCGGTGGCCACGTAAGGGCCGTAATGGCGGCGCACTTCTTCGATGGCGCGGAGTCCGAGTTGCTCGAGTTGCTCGGGGCTGCTCCAGGCGTAGACGTTGCCGCCCATGGGCGTGCCGCGCGGGCACACGATGAAGGGGTAGGCGTCGTTTCCCAGGCGCCATCCACCGCAGGCCCAATCATGGCGATCGCCGGCGCCGTGCATCGCGAGGATGAGCGGACGGGGCTCGGTGGCGCCCATCGGGACGGAGACGACGGCTTGCTGGCCTTTCCCGAGATCCAGCGTCTCGAGCCAATTGGCGCGCAACGGCTCCAACTTTTCCGGCGGGGGGCCCGCGTCGATGGTCGTCGTTTTCGCGCCCTTCGCGTGCGTTTCCAGCCATGCGAATGCCTCGCCCATGATGCGCTCTCCTTCGAGAAGCGCCCCGTGGTGCGCGTTGGGGATCTCGATGAATGTCGCGGGCACGTTTGCGCGCGTCAGTGCGGCGGCCCCCTCCTTCATCACGGCGCGGTTGTCGAAGGTGCCGGCCATGAGCACGGCACCCTCCAAGGCCGTCAAGGCACGCGCGTCGGCTGCGCGCGGTGAGCCCATGAGAATGACGCGTCGGTACTTCGATGGATATTTCGCCGCGAGCTTCTCCGCCACGAGCGCGCCCTGCGAGTAGCCGATGGCCACGATGGGGCCGGATCGCTCATCGCCGGCGGCGCGAAAGCCTGCGTCGACGCGGGCGTCGATTTTTTCGAGATCCCACGACCAGCTGCGCATGCCGCGGCCACAATCGTGCTCGCCTTGAAGCGCCATCAAGGAGCCGCGCGCCCGCGCTGCGGTTTGGAAAGCCTGGATGTAGCCGAGGCCGTGCGTGCACGCTCCATGGAAGAAGACCATGCGCTGCACGGTATTTCGGCGTCCGGGAACGTAGAAAACGGGGAGATCGCCTGCGACCTGCACCGTGCGCGCCTCGGCGTACGGCGCATCGTCCGCAATCGGTGCGGAGACGTCCGCGGCCGTCGTCTCGCTCGCAGGTGCGGGAGCCGGCGCGTTTCGGCATCCCGCGCCGAGCGCGAGCACGATCGACAGACTCAAGGGACGGAGGTGGGGCATGCGTGTTCTCTCCTGGGAGGATTCAAGTTTCGATCCTCGAAGAGGAAACGCGCGCTCGACCGTTGCTATTGCGGCCAACGGGGCTGGTGTTCAGCTGTAAGTCGCGCTGGAGCTCCCCTTGTGCCAGCCGGATCGCGCCCCAGGGCAGACGGGTGCGCGATCACGCGTTCCGCGCAACCTCGGACCTTCTTCCTCTGGCGTTCTCTCTGCCAGACAAAAATGAGGGTTAGAAAAGTTCCGGTGGATGCGAGCAGTTCGTGCAGCTTCCCCAGCGAGGAGTTTGGCCACCGGTCCACGCCCGCTGCGTGTCCCATAGATTGGATGAACCGGCGGCAGTAAAACCTGACGCGTCGCCGCCGCCGGACGTCACGCCCACTGCAACGCCGAGATCGATGGAAGGTCTCAGCCGCAGCGGGCGCGCCGTCCGGCTTTCCTCGCGAAGAAAAACGATCGACCTCCCGCCGATCGCCGAAGCTATCGGCACCCCCGCGTGGTCAGAGCCACAAAGAGAAGTGGGGGCCCAAGGGAGGTCGATCATGCGTAGCGTAGGCCTGGATTTAGGAGCGCGCCACATCGCTTATTGCGAGGTGTGCGATGGGAAAGTCGTGGAGCGGACGAGCGTGCAACAGATCGAACAGCTCAAGGGTCGATTGGGGCCCGGGACGCTTCCGGCCATTGTCGCCTTCGAGGCAGCGCGAGAGGCTTGGTTCGTCCATGATCTCCTCCGAACCTGGGGACACGAGCCGAAGATCGTCGACACCACGCGACTCAAGACGATCGGGATAGGACACCACAAACGCAAGAACGATGCGCTCGATGCCGAGCACCTCGCCATCGCGGTCGAACAGGGGCGCATTCCCGAAGCCCACGTCCTATCGGTGGAAGGTCGAGAGCTTCGCGAGCAGTTGAGTGTCCGACAAGCGCTGGTTGAGACCCGCGCGGGTTACGTGACCACGATCCGCGGCCTCGCGCGTGCACATGGGAAAAGTGTTGCTACGTGCGATATCAGCAACTTCGTGACGCACTTGGAAGCAACCGAGATGAATCCTGGCTTGCAGAAGCTTGTTGCGCCGTTAGCCGCCATGCTGAAAGTACTCGACGAGCAGCTCGTGAGAGTGGAAGAGAAGTTGCAGAACTTGGCAGGGCGAGATCCTCGGATACGTCTTTGCGCCACAGCCCCCGGTGTAGGGCTCATCGTCGGGGCCACGTTCATGTCCGTCATGGACGATGCCCACCGTTTCAAGAATGCCCATGCGGTGAGCGCCTATCTCGGACTCGTTCCGTCCGAATCGACCACGGGAGGACCGAGCAAGCGTCGTCTCGGAGGCATCACCAAACAAGGAAACCCTCACGCGCGAGCCATGCTCGTGCAAGCAGCCCACAGCCTACTGCGCACGCGCAAGCATGCCGGGGACCCCATTCGTCTTTGGGGAATGAACATCGCCAAGAAAAAAGGAAGATCGATCGCGGCTGTCGCCGTGGCCCGACGTCTTGCTGGTGTGCTCTGGGCGATGTGTCGTGATGGGGCTTTCTACGACCCGAATACGGCCACAAAGGGGACTTTCCAGAAAAAGAGCATGCGTGGAAGCGATGAAACTCAGCGCACCGTTGCGCTCCGGCGCGCGACCAAGAAACTTCAGCGGCGATACACTCGCCGTAAGACTTCGGAGGTCACCATGACGTGACCCACCCGATGCGCCGCAGAGCGCGCGACGTTTTGAGAACCCATTGGAGGACGATGAACGCGGGGAGAGCGGTGTGAGCACGACCGAGGTAACGCCAAGGTCGAGAGCTCGCCCCGTAAATTGCGTCTCGCTCCGCCCTACGAATCCCATACTGCGTCCCGGGGCTACCCGCGACCATCGCTGCCCGGTGAACGCGAAGAGTCAATTGACGGCAAACTCGAAACACACGTCTGGCGGCCCATCTTTTTCAAAACGCAGCGGGCTCGTCTCGAGCCACAGGAGAGCTCCATGCTTCGCCAAAACACCTCCTCCCGGACGACGAAGAAAAATCCGAAGAAGAAGAAAATCGCCTTGCATAAACCGCCGGTACAGAGTCACCACTCCGCGTGTTGGTCCCGCCGGCGAGGCTCCCGTAGGAGTGGCTCCTCGCTATCAACGGGCACGTGGAGGGCTGTTGCCTCCCGCTCATACCAATGGCAACCCATCATCTCAGTCTGCGACCTTGCGAACGAGCTGTCCGGAGCACCTCGCACGAAGGTCTGCCCCGATGCATTGCCAACCGAGTGCCAACGCCATCCACCGAAGAAAGGGCACCCCATGCGGCCCTGCCCCCTGTCCGGGACGAACGGGGGCCTGTCCCGGACACCTCCGGCCCTCGCTCAACCCTAGCCGAACACCGGATTGATCTTTCGCACCTCGGACAGAGGAGCATGCTCCCCGCCGTAGGCATGCCCTGGATAGAGCATCATCTCGTCGGGGAGACGCGCCAGGCGTTGCTGCAACGTGCGCCGCATCTCCTCGGGATCGCCGCCGGGAAGGTCCACGCGACCGCAACCTTGCAGAAAGAGCGTGTCGCCCGAGACCAGCGCATCGCCCACGCGGAAGCATTGCGACCCCGGCGTATGCCCGGGCGTGTGCAGCAGCTCCACCTCCACCTCGCCCACCTTCACGCGATCGTTTCCCTCGTGCAGCACGAGGTCCGTCGTCGAGAGGCCCGTCACCTTGCGCACGCCCTCGGCCTCGTTCTTGTGCACGTGCACCGGGCACGGCGCGAGCGCCATCAGCCGCGAAAGTCCCTCGATGCTATGCCCGAAGAGCGAGCCCCCGACGTGGTCCGGATGGTAGTGCGTCACCAACGCCCCAGTGAGCTTCATGCCGTCTTCCGTGGCGCGTGTCGCAATGCCCTCCACGTCCCACGCCGGATCGACCACCAGGCATTCCCCGGCATCGCGATCTCCAATCAGGTAAACGAAATTCCGCATCTGCGTACCGGCAACGTTTCCACGTCCGATGTCGCGACCGACCAGCAATTGGCGTAGGTAGAACGAGCTCACGGCTTTTTCCGTAGCACAAGTCTCAAGGTCGCCACACGTTGCCCGATTCGCAGTCGATGTGGCGCATCTCCACGCGATCCCGCTGGATGTGAATCACGCCGAAAAGGATCGGCAATTGAAAACGGCGCGGCCCGATCGAACCCGGGTTGAACATCACCAGCCCGCGGTCCCGCCCGAGAAACGGCACGTGGGAGTGCCCGCATACGACGACCGACGCGTCCTCGGATTGCGCCAGCCTCACCGCGTCTGCGCGAAGCTTGGGGCCGTTCACGGCAATGTGGAGCAGCAGCAGCTTCCACAGGCTCGCGTCGCCGTCGCGCACATCGATGACTCGGACGTCGGGCACCTCGCTCCCGGTCCCATCGATGTTCCCACGTACGGCCGAGACCGGTGCAATCGTACCGAGCTGATCCAGAACGGAAAAATCGCCAATGTCACCCGCGTGGAGGATGCGGTGGGGGCGCTCTCTTGTGATGAGCTCGTTCGCGCGTGGATGAGGCTTGCTATGCGTGTCCGCGACCACCACCAGCCGCAACTCTCCCTCCTGAAGAGCGACCTCCTCGTGCACGACAAGCGATCTCGACGATATCTGAGCTCTGGACATCCCGTTGAAGAAACCTTAGCTGGTGGTTGCGTCACGCGCTGCATCTAGAAATGTGTTCGTTATACTAGACATGACTTTGACTTTCCTTTTCAATATGTCATAGTCTCATCCTCGGAGCCGGTTCGGCACTAACCCTTCGGCTCTGCCTGACTCGTCCATGCAAATCACACCGCCTTCTCTGGTCGATCGCGTCCCCCCGAATTACTACGTCGAGCGCGTGTTATCCGTACGACACTGGACGGATAGCCTCTTCAGCTTCCAGTGCACGCGAAACGGTGCGTTCCGATTCGAGGCGGGCCAGTTCACCATGATTGGCTTGATGTCGAATGGGAAGCCGCTCGTGCGGGCCTATTCGGTGGTGAGTGCGCCGTACGAAGAGCAGCTCGAGTTTCTCTCCATCAAGGTGGAGAACGGGCCGCTGACGAGCCAACTCCAACACATCAAGCCGGGCGACTCGATCCTCATCGGCAAGCGTCCCGTTGGCACCTTGGTGATCGGCAACCTGGAACCGGGCGGCACCCTTTGGCTGCTCGGCACCGGCACCGGGCTCGCGCCGTTCATGAGCATTTTGCGCACGCCGGACGTGTACGAGCGCTTCGATCGCATCATCTTGAGCCACACCGTGCGAACCGTCGGGGAGCTGGCCTACCACGACGAGCTCCGCGCCCTGCACAAGCACGAGCTCCTCGGTGAGATCATCGGCGACAAGTTGATCTACCACCCCGCCGTCACGCGCGAGCCGTACCCCGTGAACGAGCGCATCACGACCATGATTTCGAGCGGTCGCGTCTTCCGCGATCTGGGCGTGCCCGAGCTGAATCCCAGCCGCGATCGCGTCATGCTTTGCGGGAGCGAAGCCATGAACCACGACTGCAAGACCCTGCTCGAAGAGCGCGGCTTCACCGAGGGCAACAGCGGCGAGCGCGGGACGTTCTTGCTCGAAAAAGCCTTCGTCACGAAGTGATTCACGGCACCAGCGCGACGTCGGCCAAATCGGTCCCGCCGGGGCCGAGCGCGGACGTGCGCCGGACCTTCACACGATCCCCATCGAGTAGACGAGATCGTCCATGAAGATGCGGCGCACGACGGTGGAGCGACCGTGCGAACCGTGGTCGATGCTTCCGAGCCGCTCGAAGGCCGCGCGCACGTCCACGCGGTATACGAGCGGCCGCTGAACGTCGTGCGATCGCCGTTCTGACGTCGCCGCCTCCCTCGCGGGGGTCATGGGGATGGCGAGAAGGCCCTCCTCGGCGAAATGATTGAAGGCCAAATGGTCGCTCGTGGCCGCCGAACTCGAGCCCCGCGTTCCTAGCTTTCCGTGTGAAGGGATCGACGGGGTTCGACACGTCGAACAGCTGCAGGAGCGCGCCATCGAAATAGGCGAATGAGCCATGGTCGTCGGCGTCGAATCAGAAGCCCGGGATCTTCAGTTCGCCCAAAATGGCCGGCCGCGCGACATCGATTACCGCCTTCGCCTTCTGCCAAAATGGATACAATGCCCCCCCACGTTGGGGCTTGGTACTTTGCCGCGCGTCATGGCAATACGCAAATAGTCAATACGCGCCCGGGAACGAGGCCGCTGCCCACGTAACGCGTTTCGGAGGGCGGGCGCCAAAGTGGAATTCGTGAAGCTCGCTAACCTCGCCTCCGCCGCGTTCGTCGGCCATGTCGAAAGAGACCACGGTGGGCGTCGTCGTTTTCGGCACCGGCACCCGCGAGGGGGTGGGAGCGGTGTCCCATGGCTCGATGGCGACGGCGGGTGGCTTTTCCAATTTCACGCGATGCGTGTGCATACACGCGAAAAGCGCTAGAGCCAGACAGACGCACACCAACGTTTTCGACGACGGAACCTGCATGGGCAAATTCGTCCGACAAGGGACGCCGGCCGAAGTTCCTTGGTTGCGCTCACGTTCCCGTTGCGAACCGCCTCGCCATCTACAATGATGCGCGACATCAATGTAGCCCCCGTGCGAGGTGCCTATGCGATCTGCCTCCGTTCTTCGTAAGCGTGAGTTGCCGTTGTTGGCCGTGGCCTTGGCCGCGGCGATGGCGGTGGAATTCATTCCCTCCGTGGCCTCGGCGGCATGTGGTGCTGCCAACGTCGCGGCCAATCGGCCTGCCACCGCGTCGTCGACCGAATCGGCCTCGTTTCCTGCCTCCGCCGCCGTCGATGGCAATGGCGGTACGCGCTGGTCGAGCCAATTTTCCGATCCGCAATGGCTCCAAATCGATTTGGGCTCGAGCCAGGCCCTTTGCCAGGTCGACCTGACCTGGGAGGCGGCGTACGCATCGGCCTTTCAAATCCAGGTATCCGCCGACGGCAATGCCTGGAACAACGCGTATTCCACGAGCACGAGCAGCGGAGGCTCGCAGACCATCCCCATCAATGCCACGGGGCGCTACGTGCGCATTTACGGCACGCAGCGTGCCACGCAGTGGGGCTATTCGCTTTTCGAGGTGGCCGTGCATGCCGGCGACGGAGGCACGACGGTCCCGCCCACGGATCCGAAGAATCCCAACTTCGGCCCCAATGTCTTCGTATATGGGCCGGGGTCGTCGCAGCCCGATATGCAGAACAGGCTGAATACCATTTTCAATCAGCAGCATACGAACCAGTTCGGAACGCAGCGGTATGCCGTTCTGTTCAAACCGGGTAGCTACAACGCCGATGTGAACCTCGGGTTTTACACGCAAGTATCCGGTCTTGGAATGTCGCCCGACGACGTGACCATCAACGGCCACGTGCGTGTCGAGGCGGATTGGTTGCAGCAGGGGAGCGATCCGAACAACAAAGGAAATGCGACGCAGAACTTCTGGCGCGATGCCGAGAACCTCTCGGTGACCCTGCCCGCCGGGCAGATCGAGCGCTGGGCGGTGTCGCAGGCCGTTCCGTACCGGCGCATGCACCTGCGCGGCCAGGTGCAACTTTGGAATGGGGGCGACGGCTGGTCCAGCGGCGGCTTGATCGCCGATTCGAAGATCGATGGCCTGGTGGAATCGGGCTCCCAGCAGCAGTTCCTCACGCGCAATTCGGAGCTGGCCGGCGGATGGAGCGGCGCCAATTGGAACATGGTGTTCGTGGGCACGCCGGGCGCGCCCGCGCAATCGTTCCCCAACCCGCCCATGACCACGGTTGGGCAGACGCCCGTGGTGCGGGAGAAGCCATTTCTCTACATCGACGGAACGGGAAGCTACAACGTGTTCGTTCCGTCCCTGCGGCAGAACTCCTCGGGCACGTCATGGGGGCATGGCACGCCGGCGGGGACATCCATCTCGTTGAGCCAGTTCTTCGTGGCATCACCCTCGAGCGGGGCGGCCCTCATCAATACGGCGCTGCAAGAGGGCAAGCACGTGCTCTTCACGCCGGGTGTTTACCATCTGAATCAATCGTTGAACGTGACCCGGCCGGGCACGGTGTTGCTGGGCATCGGGCTCGCGACGTTGATTCCCGACAATGGCGTGACGGCCATTTCCGTCGCCGACGTCGACGGCGTGAAGCTCGCGGGGTTGCTCATCGACGCGGGGCCCACCAATTCGTCGGTGCTCGTGCAGGTTGGCCCGCCGGGCTCCAACGCGAGCCATGCGGCCGACCCCACGTCGCTGCACGACTTTTTCGTGCGCGTCGGCGGGGCAGGGCCGGGGCGCGCCACGCAAAGCGTGGTGGTGAACAGCCAGAACGTGATTGGCGATCATCTCTGGCTCTGGCGCGGCGACCACGGCGACGGCACCGGCTGGGAGGCGAACCCCGCGGCCAATGGCATCGTGGTCAACGGCGCGAACGTGACCATCTATGGCCTTTTCGTGGAGCATTACCAGCAACACAACGTGCTCTGGAACGGCAATGGCGGCCGCACGTACTTCTTCCAAAACGAGTTTCCCTACGATCCGCCGAACCAAGCCGCCTGGTCCAGCGGCGGCGGCAACCTGGGGTGGGCACAATACAAAGTTGGCAATTCGGTCTCGACCCACGAGGCTTGGGGCGTAGGCAGCTACTGCTACTTCAATGTGAATCCCTCCATCGTGGCCAGCCGCGCCTTCGAGGTTCCCGCCGTCTCCGGCGTGCGCTTCCACGGTCTGGTCACGGTATCGCTCGGTGGCGTGGGGACGATCAACCACGTCATCAACGACACCGGCCCCACCGCCAACACCTCCAATCAGGTCGTCAAATGGCCGAACTTCCCTTAGGACGCGCAAGAAATGATGGATTGAACATGAAGGCGGGAAGGCGGGAAGGGTTTTAGAGTTCCTGCGGGTGCAGCGCGCGCGCTGCACCTGCAGGTTTCTTCCTGCACCTTGCGCCGCGGGAAAGGCGCATTTTCGCGGCGTCGGTGCGGGCACATCGCTTGCGTAGCTCGAGGCATGTCCTTGAGTCCCTTTCGAGAACCGTATCCTGCCCCGTTCGACGCAAGCGCGCCGTTCCTTGGTCCCCGACCCACACGCGCCATCGACGTGATAAAGTGGCGCCTTTTCCGGAAGGGGGTCTCGAATCCGTTGCCCGTCGCGTCCCAAGTCGAGAGCGCTCACCAGAAGATGGTGAACAAGCGCATCAAGTTCATTGCACATTACATCGTTTTCTCGATGGTGGTCGCGTTGGTGGCCTTTACGGGGGGCTTGAAGCCGGCGATCATCCTCGGGCTTTCCTGGGGAATAGGTCTCGCCAGTCACGGATTTTCGGCGGTCCTTGCGCCGATGCTGCGACAACGCTGGGCCGAGAAAGAGCCCGATCCGCTCCCGGCGACCATGATGTCGCCCGAGCGGCGCGTTCTCGAGGGCCGGCATGCGCGCTCGCTCGAGGAGTTGTCGGCATCGATTGCCCACGAGATTCGCAACCCGATCACGGCAGCGAAGAGCCTCGTCGCGCAGATGGGGGAGGATCCATCGTCGCCCGACAACGTGGAATACGCGCGGGTTGCCCTCGAGGAGCTCGATAGGGTCGAGCGATCCATTGCGCACCTCCTTCGCTTCGCCCGCGACGAGGAGATCGTCATGGGGGACACCAAGATGAGCGAGATCGTCGATTCGGCGCTCGAGAGCTTTCGCGACCGCTTTGCGCGTGGCAACGTGGTGGTCAAGCGCGCCATCGACACCGATGGTGCGATGCGTGCCGACGCGGAAAAGATCCGCCGCGTGGTGATCAACCTCGTTCAAAATGCACTCGACGCGCTGGAAGAAGGTTCGGTGCTCGATCCCTGCATCGAGATCTCGGCGGGCGAAAACCTCGCCGGCACGGAGGTCTGGTTGCGCGTTCGCGACAACGGCGCGGGGATCCCGCCCGAGCGTCTCCCGCAGATTTTCCAGCCGTTCTACACGTCGAAAAAGACGGGGACCGGGCTCGGTTTGGCCGTGTCCAAGAAGATTGCCGACGCACACGGCGGATCGCTGGAAGCGTTCGGAGCGCCGGGGACCGGCACCGAGATGACCTTGACCTTGCCCAAGGGGCTTCCTTGAGCACGGCGAGCGCGCGCATTCTGGTGGCGGAAGACGAGCGTGCCATTCAGCTCGCCCTGAGCGGTCTTTTGCGGCGCCTGGGCTACGAGGTCGAGCAGGCACACGATGGCGCGGAGGCGCTGCGCAAGCTTCAGGAAGGCGTTTTCGATCTGGTCCTCACCGACCTCGCACTCGGCGAAGGTCCGAGCGGGATGGACGTGCTTCGCGCATCGAAAGAAGCGCGTCCCGAGACGCCGGTGGTCATGATCACGGCGTACGGATCGGAAAAAGTGGCCGTGCAGGCCATGAAGAGCGGCGCCGAAGATTACGTACCGAAGCCCTTCGACAACGACGAGATTCGCCTGGTGGTGACGCGCGCGCTCGACCGGACGCGCCTCGCCCGCGAACACCGCCTGCTGCTCGAGCGGGTGACGCGTGATTATGGCTTCGCATCGCTCATTGGGGCCGGCCCCGCCATGCGTACGGTGTTCGGTCAGATTCAGAAGGTCGCAGAGACCGATCTGACCGTTCTCGTGCGCGGCGAGAGCGGCAGCGGGAAGGAGCTCGTCGCGCAAGCGATCCACCAATGCAGCCCGCGGTCGGAGCGGCCGTTCGTGCCCGTGAACTGTGCGGCCATCAGCCGCGAGCTCGTCGAGAGTGAGCTCTTCGGGCACGAGAAGGGCGCCTTTACGGGGGCCAGCGCACGGCGCATCGGTCGTTTCGAGGCGGCCAGCGGTGGAACGATCTTCCTCGACGAGATTGGCGACATGCCCCTGGAGACGCAAGCGAAGGTGCTCCGCGTTCTCGAGGAACGATCCTTCGAGCGGGTGGGCGGCAATCGCCCGATCGAGGCGAACGTTCGCGTGGTGGCGGCGACCCATCGCGATCTCGAGGCCGAGGTGGCACGGGGCCGCTACCGCGAGGACTTGTACTATCGGCTCAAGGTGGTGGAAATCGTGGTGCCTCCTTTGCGCGAACGGCTCGAGGACGTGCCGGCCTTGGTGAGCCGTTTTCTCGAGCGCCTCGCAACGCGTCTCGGCCGCGACAAGCGCACGATGAGCTCGCGGGCGATGGCTCGTCTCGCGGCGCATTCGTGGCCAGGCAACGTGCGCGAACTCCGCCACGTGGTCGAACAAGCCGCGGTTCTCGCATCGGAGGACGTGATCGACGAAGCCGATCTCCGCCTCGGCGCTGCCTCGATGGCGGGCGCCAAGGAGGTCGCCATCACGTCCTTCAGCGAAGCAAAGCGCCGGATGATCGAAGACTTCGAGCGCCGCTTCATCGCGACCGCGCTCGAGCGCCACGGCGGCAACATCTCCCAAACCGCCGATGCCATCGGCATGGTGCGCCAAAGCCTCCAACAAAAGATGAAAGAGCTCGGCCTCCGCGCCGACGGCAAGAGCTAGGGCGTCGTCAGTACGGGATGAAGCCAGACCAGGAGACGCCGTTGCCGCCCCCGGGGATGCAGGCGAGGTAGCCGGTCGGAACCGCGAGTCGCATGCCGTGGGCCTCTCTGTCCGTCCACAGTGCGGGCGTCCCGGAATACGAGCAAGTGCCTCCGGGAACAATGTAAACCTTGATATCGGGTGCGCTTCTCGGCGCCAGATCCGTGATGATGAAAGGCCCATTAATCTGTCCGGTGGCGCTGCCGTAGATGTGTCCCTGGCGGATCTGCGCGACATCCGTATCGGCTGTCACCACGGCGTTGGCCGGGATGGCATTGGCCGCTCGCGATTGGGCCGATGCCAGATGCACACCCATCACCGAAACGATGCCCGCAACGACGCCAAGTCCAAGAAACGACATTTTCCCCAAAGCGATCATGGCCACACTCTCCTGTTGGAGAACGTATCGGCCACGCCTACGCGTCGGTTGCTTCCAAAGAGCCTCTATTCGGCCGGCGCTTCGGCGGCATCGGTCGTGATGTTCGCGGCGCGGTCGTAGGCCTCGCGGTCCAAGATGTTCTCTTTGGCTGCCACCAGCAGCGGCACCACGATTTGGCCGGCGACATTGGTCGCCGTGCGCATCATGTCCAAAATCGGATCGATGGCCAGGAGCAAACCTGCGCCTGCGAGCGGCAGCCGCAACGTCGACAAGGTCAGGGTCAGCATCACCGTGGCGCCGGTGAGCCCTGCGGTGGCGGCGGAGCCGATGACCGACACGAACACGATGAGCATGTACTCGCCCGGCCCCAAGGGCACATCGAAGATCTGCGCCACGAAGATCGCGGACAGCGCCGGGTAGATCGAGGCGCAACCGTCCATCTTCGTGGTTGCGCCGAACGGCACGGCAAACGAGGCATACTCCCTCGGCACGCCGAGTTGCTCGGTGACCTTTTGCGTCACCGGCATGGTGCCCACGGAAGAGCGCGACACGAAAGCCAATTGAAGCGCGGGCCAGGCGCCCTTGTAGAAGTGCAGCGGATTCAGTTTGCCCACACCCCAAAGAAGCAGCGGATAGACGCCGAACATCACGATGGCGCACCCGACGTAGATGTCCGCCGTGAACGTCGCGTACTTGCCCAGCAGGTTCCACCCGTACGTGGAAATCGCCTTGCCCACGAGCCCCAAGGTGCCGAGCGGCGCGAGGCGAATGACCCACCAGAGGGCCTTCTGCAAGAGCGCCAACACCGAGCGGCTGAACGCCAGCACCGGCTCCGCCTTGTCGCCCAGCTTCAGCGCGGCAATGCCGGCGACGGTGGCCAGAAAGACAATCTGCAACACATTGAGCTTGGTGAACGGCGTCACCATGTCCGACGGAATGATGCCCGTCAGAAAATCGATCCACGAGCCCGTGTGCGAGGGCTGCTTTCCATCGGCCGCCGTGAGGCCGGTGCCCGCGCCCGGGTTCGTGAGCAGCCCGATGCCGATGCCAAGGACCACCGCAATGAGCGACGTCGTCATGAACCAAAGCAACGTGCGCGTGGCCAAGCGGGCCGCGTTCTTCACCTGCCGCAGGTTCGTGATGGACACCAGAATGGCGAAGAACACGAGCGGCGCGACGGCCAACTTCAGCAATTGGACGAAGATTGAACCAATCTTCTCGAGCGTCGTGCTCAGCCAGGCAATCTCGTACGACTTGGCAAGCCAACCGAGCAACGCCCCCAGTACGAGCCCGAGTGTAATCTGCAGCCAAAAAGGAAACTTGGAACCACGAGGGGCGGCCATCCGTCCGATTGTACCGCCCCTCGGGACCGTCGCGTCTACTTCCCTATCGTGAATGTGTCGATATCGAACAGCGAGCCGGACCCACCGGTAAAGGTGAGGAACAATGCGCCCGTTCCATTGCCGTTGAGCGTGGTTGAGACCGTTGCAAAGGTCTCCCAGCCGCCCGTCGGACTCACGTTGACCGAGCCGAGCTCGGGGCCGGTCGCCGATCCCGAGCGGATGTGGATCACCCCGCCCGCACCGGCCGACGAGACCCGGGCCGAGAACTTCGTGGCCCCGGTGGTGCTCACCGACGAGTAGCCTGCCCAGTCACCGTTGTCGATGTACCCCAGCGTGTTGCCCCCGCTGGCCGGCCCGTGCGCTGCAACCTGCACCCCCGAGCCCGACGTGTACGACTCGCCCTCGATGGTGGTCGGCGGCGTGCCGTCCGGTGCGCAATTGGCCGAGACCGCGCCGGTGGCGTACTTGATGCCGCCGAGCAACAGCGTGCGGAACGCCGCGTCGGAGTACGACTCCGTCGTGTGCCCGAGCCCCGTGTAGAACGAGCGCCCGCTGCCTTGGGGATGGCACCAGGTGATGGGATGGTCGCCCATCTCGCCGCCCGAGTAGCTGCCCTCGTCGACGTTCTGCAGCACGTGCACGGCCGCCCGCGGGTTGGTGCGGTAGTTGTACCACTCGTCGACGCGCGTCCACGTTGGCCCGAGGTGCGACGTGGCCGGGTGCGTCCGATCCTCCGTGCGAACCACGGCCTGCGGGGTTCCGGCGGGATGGCTCTTGAACCACGCCCCCACCAGCTGCCCGTAGTAGGGCCAATCGTATTCGGTGTCCGCCGCGGCGTGCACGCCGACGTAACCACCGCCCCCATCGACGTACGCTTGCAGCGCATTCTGTTGCGTCGCATCGAGCACGTCCCCGGTCGTACTGAGGAACACCACCGCCTTGAACGCGCCCAGGTTGGCTGGGTTGAACGCCGTACTGTCCTCCGTCGCGGTCACGGTGAACCCATTCGCCGAGCCCAATTGGCGGATGGCTTCGATGCCTGCCGGAATCGAATCATGACGGAACCCCGCCGTCTTCGAGAACACCAGCACCTGATTGGGATCGGCGTTCTGCGTCGTCTCGAAGGTGAACGCATCGACGTCGAACAGGTTGCCCTGCCCGGTGGGGCCCTTGAAGACGAGGTAGAGCGTGGTCGTCCCGCCGGGCACGTTGCTCAGGTTCGCCGACACGTTGACGAAGGTCTCCCAGCCGCCCGTGTTGGCCACGGCCACCGAGCCAAGCAAGGTGCCCGTCGCCGAGCCCGTGCGCACCTCGATGGTGCCGCCCGGCCCGCCGGAGGAAACGCGCGCCGTGAACTTCGTTGCATTGCCCAGCGCGTACGGATCGAAAGAGACCCAATCGCCGTTGTCGGTGAAGCCGACGGTGCTTCCGCCTTCGGCGGGGCCGTGCGTGGCGATCTGAATCCCGGATTGCGCCGTGAAGTGCTCTCCCTGCCGATGCCGCGGCTGCAGCCGCTTGATGCTGTGCGAGGTGAGCCCGCCGTTGTCCGTGTATTCGGCATCGAAGACGCCGTAGATGTTCGCCGCCGCGTCATGCTCCCCATCGACCGGAACCAGGATCGACCCCGAGCAGCCATTCTTCGAGGTGATCTGGTGCGCATGGCTGTCGTGACCGAGCGAATAGGTCACTTTGACCTTGCTGCAATCGATGGTGCCGTCCTCCGGATCGCTCACGCTCACCGTGAAGGGCACATTGTCGCCGAAGGAGAACAGTTGCCCATGCACCGGTGTCTGCATGTTCACCGTGGGCGCGGTGTTGCCCGCGGTGATCACCAAGCTCGCCGAGCCGGTCAGCCCCTCGGGATCGCGCACGGTGAGCGTGGGCTGGAACGTGTTTTTCGTCGTGTACGTGTGCGTCGGATTCGCCTCCGTGGAGGTGGCGCCGTCGCCGAAATTCCACGAGTACGTCAGCGCCTTGCCCTCGGGATCGCTGCTGCCGGCGGACGAGAATGCGACGGTGAGCGGCGTCGGGCCCGATGTCCTGTCGGCCGCCGCCTTGGCGATGGGATTGCGGTTTTGCCCGCCGATGTACTCGATGCGGTAAAGTGCCTGGTTGTCGCTCCCGGTGCCATAATCGAGCACGTACAGCGCACCGTCGGGGCCGAACCGCGAATCGATGATCTGGGTGCCCTGCCAGGGGAAATCCTCGATGATACCCGGCGAGCCGTCGCTTCTCACCTCGACCGCCTTGATCCATTTGCGCCCGTACTCGGTGGCGAAATAGCGCCCGTCGAGCGACTGCGGGAACTTGATGGTCGAGGTCGAATTCGCATCGTACCGGTACAACTCACCGCCCATCGGTGACTCGGAACCGCTGCCGAATTCGGGCGGCGAGCCGGCATCGCCCGCGTAGCGGATCCACGCCGGTTTTGCGGGTGGCAACGTTGTCAATCCGGTGTTGCGGAAGGAGTTGTTCGTCGGGCCATTGGTGCAATCGTACTTCGCGCCCGAGGGGCCGCTGGGGAAGGTGTACTCGTTGTATGTCTCCGAGGCGGTGTTCGAGCCGGTGCAGTACGGCCAGCCGAAATTGCCCGGCCCCGTGATGCGATCGAACTCCACCTGCCCTTGCGGCCCGCGGTTGGGATCCGTGGTGCCGGCGTCGGGGCCATAATCGCCGAGGTAAACGATGCCCGTGGCCTTGTCCACGGACATGCGGAAGGGATTGCGGAACCCCATCGCGTAAATCTCGGGCCGCGTCTTCGCCGTGCCCGGCGCGAACAGGTTCCCCGATGGAATCGAGTACGTCCCATTGGCCAGCGGCTTGATGCGCAGCACCTTCCCGCGCAAGTCGTTGCTGTTGGCCGCGGTGCGCTGGGCATCGTACTGCGGATTTCGATCCGTGCGCTCATCGAGCGGAGCAAATCCGGCGGAGTCGAAGGGATTCGTATCGTCGCCGGTGCTCAAATAAAGGTTGCCGCTGGCGTCGAAGTCGATGTCACCACCGACGTGGCAACATTGGCCGCGGTCGTTGGGCACCTCCAAAACGACCTTTTCGCTGGCCATATCGAGCGTGCCGTCCGTCTTCAGGACGAAACGCGACAGATTGAGGTGGCCCTTCCACGGCTCGAAGTCGGCCGCGGTGCCGGTGACCGGCGCATCTCCCCCGGGCGTGTTCAGCGTCGGCGAATAATACAGATAAATGAACCGGTTGCTGGCAAATCCCGGGTCGGCGGCGACACCCTGGAGCCCTTCTTCATCGTGCGTGTATACGTTCAATTTGCCGGCTACTTTGGTATTGCCGGCAGCGTCCGTGAGTCGAACGGTTCCGTCACGCGCCGTGTGAAGCACGGATCGATCGGGCAACACCGTGAGCGACATGGGCTCACCCAGTTCGGCAGCGCCCAATGCGAGTTGAACATGCTGATAATCGGACGCTGGGATCGCGTCAGCATTGAGATTGTCACTGCGCGTGCCGGACGATCCATTGATGGAGCAGCCGGCGAGTGCGAGCACGATGAGCGAAAACAGCTTCGATCGCGCCTCGGGCAACAACGAGACAAGCGTCATGAATCTCCTCCTTCCTGACCTGTGCTGCGTGGGCTTACGTGAGAGAGGCGGGGCGGGGCGAGTCAGGCATTCATGTCGCATCCGCCATGGGAGATTTTCTTTGCGCAAACGGATGCAATCGGTCGCGCCATCCATTGGCGGATACCGCGATATTCCTAGATGGACAAACCTATTTGCAAACTATTTTTAAGTTTTTGCATAGTGTCAGTGAGCGCTGAATTGTCAAGACGCACTCATGGCTTTGCCCATCAAATGATACCGCGTCAAAACGTCCGATTGTCTCGGAGCATTGTGTCACCCACATTGTTGGCCATTTAGGACTAAGCGAACTTCTTTCCCGTACACGTTCCCGTTCCCGTTCCCGTACACGAAGAAAGCCCAAGGAGAAGATCGGGAAGGGGAACGGGAACGTGTACGGGTACGGGTAATCGAACGGCGTTGGGCTATTGGCCGATGTCGAAATTGACCTTTTTCTGGATCGCCTCTTTGCAGATGGGGCAGAACTGACGACCCGACTCCATGGTGCAGTTGAAACCTGGCTTGTGGCTGTGATTGCGCGGCTCGGAGTCGGCATAGCCACCTTGGTAGGCGCCGTAGGTGCTCCCGTTCCAATAGGAATCGGGTGTCGGTACGGGGGTGCTGGCGGCGAGCCAATGGCGCCACTTCAAGGCGCTCTTGTTGGTCGTGAATGTGATGTTTTGCGACCACGGCTCGCTGATGCCCGGCGCGAACTGCAGCTCGGTGGGGCCGCCGCCTTCGTATTCTTCGTTCAAGCCGAAGTAGTGCCCGAACTCGTGCAGCAGAAGGTACACGAAGGAGGAATGGCTACCGGGGATCGCGGTGAGCTCGTTGAAGTTGCCAACGCCCCAGTACCGGGTGCTGTCCACGATGGCAATCGGGTAATCGTAGGGGACGCTGCCGATTCCGCGGCGGTAGCGCGATTCGCGCGTGGGGTACACCACGTTGTACCAGCGCTCGAAAGGCCGCCAATACGGATAATAGAGGCCCAAGAACGAGTCGCGTTCCGGCACGGGCTGGCCCAGGTTGGTCGCGGCGCCCAGCTGCACGTTGGACGGTGAGTACACCGCCTGAATGGTGAAATGCTCCGCGCCCGGAAAATGATTGTCCACCAGGGCGCGCACAGCCTTGTTCGCGTCCTTCCAGAATTGCTCCTTGCGGGAGGCCAGGTAGCCCTCGGCATAAAGGTTCACCGCGAGCTCGGGTGAGGCCGTGGCCTGTTTCAAGAGGCGCACCTCGAAGGAGCTGGGATCGACCTGCACGCGCGGCAGGGTTGCCGGGTCGATGGTCGCTTGAAGCACGGTTTGCGTGGCCCCCGTCGAAGGATTCTCCGCCGTGACGGTCAATTGCGCGGGCTTTGCGGGCACGGGAAAGCGAAAGGTCAACGCGCGCACCAAGCGGCGGAATTCCACGCCGGTGCCAATGGAGTCGTAGCCCACGATTCGGCCATCGACGTCTTTCAGCACCGCGCGGTAGCTGCCATAGGGATCGGACTTTTGGCTGCGCGCCAGCAAGGCTTGGGTGCCCGATCGCTCCACGACGGCGGACGCCAATCGGTATTTTTCTCCTTGCTCGGTAAATTCGATTTCGGTGCGCACGATGTCCACACCGGCGGCGGCCACCGCAAAGCTGGACAAGGGAACGTCCAGCGGCAAGGGCGCGCTGGAAACGGGATCGTGCGGAACGCGGTTGGGATCCGGATAGGGATTGGCCCATACGGATGTTGGCAAAAGACAAAAGAATGCCATAAGGCGGTACATTTTGGCCATTGGGAGAGCCCTTTCGACGCGCGATGGAATCACCGTGCGCGCGGCGCTGTCAAAGACGCGCGGCATTGATGTCCACATCACGACGGGATGGACGGATTCAACCCGCCGTTGACAACGTATTGCGTCACGATTTTCGATAAATACCGCATTATCGCCTTGGTCTTTGGATTGCACTGAAGGCTGGGCATGGCCCTTTCGCAATTCCTAACCAAATCGGTTCTCATCACGGCAAGCTCGCTCATGCTCATGGCGCCGCTCTTCTCCGGGTGTGCGTCGGATGCGCAGCAGGGGGACGACCCGTCCACCGACGAGGATGCCCTCGTCGATAACGAGCCCTCGGACGATCCGGGCACCAACGAGGCGCCCCCCGAGGAGCCGGACACGCTCACCAACGCGGATTCGGTTCTCGACGAGCCGGTGGCGGTTGGCGAGAAGCTGCAAGCCAGCATGGATCTCAATCTGCGCAGCGGTCCCTCGGGGAGCGATGCGATCCTCACCGTGGTGCCCGAGGAGTCCGAGGTCACCGTGGAAGAAGCCGCGCCCTCGGGCGGTTGGTACCGGGTGCGTTTCGGCGAACGAACGGGGTGGGCTTCGGGCCTCTTCCTCGACAAGCCGGGCTCCGATGCCGACGGCTCCTCGGAGGATCCTTCGGCAGGCGACGACTCGACGGATTTGACGCTGGAGGGCATTTCGCCCGATGACGATTTGCTCCCGGATTCCGTTTCGACGCAGGCCTTCGGCGGCACCAAAGCGGTCAATCGGGCCATGGAATGGGTCAAGGTGAAAATGCCTTATTGCGGCGGCGTCAATGGCGGGCACGATGCCATTTGCGGCGGCACGTGCCGCCGGCACGGGGACGCGAACAAAGCCAAATGGAACAAATACCGTTCGGATTGTTCCGGCCTCGTTTCCTATGCGTGGGGGCTGAGCGCGCCGGGGCTCACGACGGGGTACTTCGCTCCGTTCAAACGAAACAAGAGCCATGGCATCGGCATCAAGTCGCTCAAGGCGGGCGATGCTTTGAACAGCGTGCCCTCGCACCACATCATGCTCTTCGCGGGTTGGGCCAACAAAGGCCACACGGTGGCGACCATCATTCAGGAATCGAACTGCGGCAAGGTGGCGAAGAAGATGAACCTCAAAGTGAAACGCAACGGGAAGTACCTGTACTTCTCTTGGAACAATCGCAACTTCCTCCCGATCCGCGTGGGCAAGAAGAAGTAGGGCCGAGCGTGGGCAAATGAGCCGTGCTAGGGTCGCGCCCTGTCATGCACCAGCATCCCATCGGCACGACCCCGCACCCCGGAACCCGACTCGACGGCAGCCTCTTTGGTCCGCAAAATCGTTGCTTTGCTTGCAGCCCCGACCATCCGACGGGCCTCAGGCTGAAGTTTCACGTCGAGGGTGACGAGGTCGTCACGAACTTCACGCCGGCGCGCTCGCACGAGGGGGCGCCTGGCGTGATGCACGGTGGTCTGGTCACGACGGTGGCCGACGAGGTCGGCGTTTGGGCGCTCATTGCGCTGCTCGGCAAATTCGGTTTCACCGGGACGATGAACACGCGCTTCCCGCGCCCCGTGCGCGTCGAGCGCGAAGTTCAAGGCCGCGCGAAGATCACGAGCAAGAGCACCCGCATCGTGCACGCGCAAATTCGCATGGTGCAGGACGGGGCCGACTGCTTCACGAGCACCATGAGTTTCATCCTGCTGAATCAAAAGGGCGCCGAGACGATGCTCGGCGGCCCTTTGCCGGAAGGCTGGAAGAAGTACTTCCGATAGTCAGCGCGGGCGCGGAGTGCCCTCGGGGAGGTGCTGGTCCATGGCGCGGCGGAAGGCCTCCGCGCCCAGCTTTTGCTCGAATTCGGAAAAGCGCGTGCGAAGGCGATCGAGCACGGGCCGCTGTTCGGATTGCGAGGCGCGCGTCCATAGTTTGAAATGGTGCGGCAGCGCCTCGGCGTAGCGGCCTTGCTGGAAGTCGACCTCGGCCTTCAGCTCGTCGAGGGCATCGCCAAATGGCTTCGCGTCGTCGCGGGCGCGAATGCGCGTGATCACCGCGTCCGCCTCGGCGAAAGCCCCGCGTGTGGCCCGTGCAACAGCCACGTCGAACCATTGCTGCGCCTCGAAGCCCGGCGGCGCACCGGCGTAGGTGATGTCGTCGAGGATGGCGTCCTCGTACGAGAGCGCCTTTTCCGGTGCGCCCTCCTCGGCGTGGCAACGCGAGAGCGCTTTGAGCGCTTGAATGGCCATGATCCAGGCCTCGGCGCGGCGGTAAATCGGATAGGCCTTCTCGTTGACGGCCATTGCGGCCTTCCAATCTTTCTTCGTCCGATGAAAGACGTCGAGGAACATGGCCGCGCGCTGGAAGTGCAAAAGTTCGCGCTTGTCCACGTCGGCGGGGCGCGCATCGAGCCATCGTTGCCACACGACGGCCCCCTTCGCGAGGTGCTCGTCGTTCTGGGCATGCGGCGTGGTGAGCGCTTGCGTGGCGAGGGCCAGCCAGGCGAGTTGCTCTTCCGGATTCACGTCGCCGTCGATCCGCGGCTCGGGCGAGCGGCGCACGAGGTAAAGCGCCCACTCAGCGCTTTCCGGCCCGAGTTGCGCCTGGTGCAAAAGCTCGTCGAAGGCGTTTCGCGCCCCCATGAATCCCCGGTAATCCTTGGCGGCCCAGAGCCGCTCGAAGTGGGCCCGCCATTGCGCACGCCGCGCAATGAGGTACTGCGAAAGCCCGGGATTCTGCTGCTTGCGCAGGTGCTGGCCGAGCAGGCGCAGGCCTTCGCACAAGCGCTGACTGAGCTCGAGACGCGCCTCGTCGCGCGCTTCACCCGCAAGCCGCCCCTCGCGCTCGGCCTCGAGAAATGGCAGGCACCGCGAATCCACCATGCGTCCGAGCGGCACGCGCACCACGAAGCCACCGCGTTCCCAATCGGTGAGCGCCTCGGAGAAGTCGCGACCCTCCGGCGCGCCTTGCCCGAAGCCGACCATGATCAGCTCGAGCAGCACGCCCTCGATTTCGGAGCATAGGAGCAGCATCCGCTGCCGCGCCGCGGGCATCTCCGACCATTGCCACTCGTAAAAGGCCTGCACCGGCGAGGCCTCCGGCGCGATGCGTTTCTCGATGGCTTGGACCAGTTCGTCGGCCGAAAGCCGGGCCAGTAGGGGAATCGTGTACCGAAGCAAAAACGGATTGCCCCGGGTGGCGGTGAGCAGCCCCCGCACGTCGTGGTTCGAAAGGGAACACTCGGCCAGGCGCGCCTCGGCTACCCGCTGCTGCGCGCCCGCGGGGAGGGGAGCGACAGTGACCTCGACGAACTTCGGCGAGACGGCCGCCCCCGTGGCAAGCACGATATGACCATCGCCGAGCAACTCCGAAACGAAGTCGAGCAATTCGTCCCAATCGGGTTTGCCGCCCGCCGTCGGAAGTGCGTCCAGTACGAAGCAGCAGCGCAGCTTCTTCAGCGCGGCCCGCGCTTCCTCCCGCTCGCGCACGTCCAATTGCAGGACGGGGGCGATCATCTCCAGCATGTCGCCCTTGGAGTACGAGTCGGAGGTGAAATCGAAGTAAAACGCAAAGTCGATGTTCTTGCGCTGGGACAAATAGAGCGCAACCTGGTGCGCCGCGTGCGTTTTGCCCGACCCCGGTTCCCCGACGAGTGTCAGCGCGCACGAGCCATCCCGCACGCGCGCGAGAAGCTCGATGCCTGGCCCATCGCTCACGTGCAGGGCATGCGGTGGGAGCATCGCGGCCTTGAACCCCAGCAACCGCTGCCTCGCCACGGCCAGGGTCTGCGATTCGGCGAGGCCAGCCCGCGTCTGCGCTTTCTCGAAAAAGGTGACCTTCTGCCCTCCGAAGTGCACCAGCGACGGCTCGCCCGGCGAAGAAATCTCTTTTTGCGCCTCGACGACCGCCTTGCTCAGAGGCACCCCCGTCGTCAGGTGTCGGTAGACGGCCTCGAACGAGCGGCCACCGGCCCACGGATCGGTCGACTGCGCGAGCCCGATGACATTGCCCAATCCGGCGCGATGCGCGGCCAGCGCCGCTTCGCCGAGATCCCCATCGGCATAGGCGCGCGCATCGACGGCGAGCACGGGCACCTTGTGCCGCGCGAGCGTCTCGCAAAGCGCCGTGATCGCCTCGATCGAGACGGTGCCGTCGTAATGCACGATGTGCACGGCACGGGTGCGATCGGCCAGGCGCTCTTGCAGCTGCTCCGGCGTACCGCTGGGGAAAATCTCGTAATCGATGGCACCTTCCGCGCAAAATACCCCTACGGCCCGCGCAAAGGCATCGCTCGGCGTGCCCGCGACCACGTGCAAAACGCGCAGCCCGGAGGGGGCCAAGTCGTACACGCGCTCCGAATCGTCCTCCGAAATGCCATCGCCCACGAAACGCCGCACGAAACTGGATGCGGCCAGGGGCTCGCTCGCCAGGGCCACCTGCTCCCAGGCCCGCGCGAGGAACTCCGACCGGGTCGATTCGACGCGAACGTCGAGCTGGTCCGCTTCTTTGGGCAGGGTTGCCACGAGCTTCGCGAGCTGCGCCGCATCGTCGCTGCGTAATTTCGATGTGCCATCGACCTCTGCGAGAACCCGCTCCACATGGGCCCCCGCATCGAGCACGAGTTCGACGGACGAGCCGGACTTATCGATGATTCGCAAGAGCATGAGGTCTCTCTACATAATGCTTATTGGGCCGCGCGGCACGCGTTCGAGGACACCAGCGGCAGAATCATTTTTCCGATGTCCTTCTCTTGGTCCTTGGGCCATGACTTGGTCTCCAAGGTCTTGAGCACCCGGATGAAACGCGGGAAGGAGCCATCGCACGAGGCCAGGAGCAACCCCAGTTCGTCCTGACCCGAGTTGTACGTTTTGTATTGAATCAAGGTTGCATTGTTGATGGGGCGCTTGAAGGCCAGGGTTGCGCGGAGCTTGGTGAGAAGCTCGGTCTTGATGGCAAGCTTCTCCTCGTTCGGCTTCGTGGACCCGTACAAGAGATCCAGCGTGCGGTACGCCTCGCGCATCGCCTCGCCGCGCCGGCGGATTTGCTCCTGCGAGGCCTGGTAGGCCACGGTCTCCTTGGCGTCGGCCCCGATGGTTCGTTCGAGGTACGTCTCGGCCAGCGTGTTGCCGACGAAGTTGGCCACGCTCTCGTTCAGCGTGGACTGCTTCCGCACGAAGAACGTCGCGTGGGTCATCTCGTGCAAAATCACGTTGGTCAGCGACCCCAATGCCGCATCGCCCTCGCGGATCATCGTGGAGAGCACCGGGTCCTCGAAGTAGCCCGTGGTCGAATACGCCGCGGAGCCGCGCACGTCCACGTCCCAGCCTTTGCCGCGAATTTCCTTGGCGAAGGCCTGTGCGTCCTTGCGGGAAAACCAGCCGAGGTAGGTGAAGCTCCCGACCAGCGGAAACCCCCACGACTTGGACCGAAAGCGAAGCGGATCGGAGGCGCTGGTGACCCAGACCACGAAATCGCGGTCGACCCGAACGTACTTGCGGTAGTTCTTCGTGGGGGTCAGGCCGTTCTGCTCCCCGAAGCTCTTGATGCGCACCACCTCGGACAGGAGCCTCCGCGTGCGCGCGTCGACGTGCCGCTCGTCCACCAGCTCGTCGATGTTCCGTGCGCGCGTGCCGAGATCGTACTGGCCGGCCGCCGCCTGCCGCACGTACTCCAACTTGGCGCACGAGGACGTGAGCAGCAAAAGCAGAAGGCCCATCGCCCAAAGCGCACATTGCGCCAAGCTCCCCAGCACAGAGTTCCGCGTCACGTCGCTTCGGTTCTACGTCGTCTCGCGCAGCAGATCAATGAAGGCCCGCAGGCCCCCCGACACGTGCCCCTGTTTCACATGAGGCTCATGCCGCCGTCCACCGAGAGCACCTGCCCGGTGAGCCAGGTGACGCTCGGATCGGCCATGGCGACGATCCAATGCGCGACCTCGTCGACGGCCGCCATGCGCCCGAGCGGGACCATCTTCTTGAAGGTGTCCTTCAAGCCGGGGACCGCATCGGCGGGCAGGCCCGCTTTTTCGAAGACGGGGGTCTCGGTGGGGCCGGGCGCGATGGCATTGACGCGGACGCCCTCGGGGGCAAGCTCCAAGGCCCACGACCGCGTGAGCGACTCGAGCGCAGCCTTCGTGGCCGCATAATGCGCCGCGTTTGGCGCCGGCATGTGCCCGGCCGCGCTGCTGATGTTCAACACCGTTCCGCGATGCTTTTTCAGCGCGGGCAGGGCAGCTTGCACGACGTACGTGGGGCCATAGACGTTCGCCTCGAATTGACGTCGCACGAGGTCCTCGGCGGATTTCTCGATGGGGGTCGGGTAAAACACCGCCGCATTGTTCACCACCGCATCGAGCCGCCCGGCCTCGCGCACGACGGCTTCGACCGCAGCCTTGATCTCGCCCGACTTGGACACGTCGGCGAGCAGCCAATGGATCTTCGGATGGCGCGCCCGTGCGGCCTCCAGAGCATCCTGACGGCGGACGATGCCGAACACGTTGGCACCGGCTTGCTGAAACGCCTGCGCCGCGGCCTCGCCAATGCCGGAATTGGCGCCCGTAATGAGAACGACTTTGCCTTCGAATGAGTTCATTTGTCTCTCCTGGAAAACAAGATGGCGTCGCCGAGGTCTTCCCAGTAGGCGCGGCTGCGGAAGATCATTTTTGCGCTGAAGTTACGAATCGGGCATCCTCGAACGCGATGGACTTGCTCGAGAAAATGGCAACCTTCGCGCGCGTCGTGGATGCGGGCAGCTTCTCCGCCGCCGCCAAGCAACTGCGCATCTCCGCTGCCGCCGTGAGCCGGCAGATTGCCACGTTGGAGGAGTCCATCGGCACGCCGCTCTTGCTGCGCACCACGCGAAAGATGACCGTCACCGACGCAGGACGCGCCTACTACGAGCGGTGCGTGCGCATCCTTCGCGACGTGGAAAGCGCGCAGTCCATCGGCCGCGAGGAGGGGGTCACGGGCCTGCTCACAGTGAGCGCGCCCGTGAGCTTCGGCCTTGCCTGCGTGGTGCCGTACATGGGGGCGCTGATGCACGAGCACCCGGGATTGCGCGTCGACCTCCGGCTCGAGGATCGCTTCGTCGATCTCATCGCCGACGCCGTGGACGTGGCACTTCGTGTGGGGCGTGAGCCGCCTTCGAGCACCGGCTTCATCGCGCACACCCTGGTCACGTACGAGCGTGTGCTCGTGGCATCACCGGCCTACTTGAAGAAGCATGGGGAACCCAAGACCCCCGAGGCTCTCGGGAAGCACGATGCGCTCTCCCATCCGGCCGGCAATGCGCAGGATGGGTGGCTCCTCTGGCGTGACGGCGGCGAGGTGCGCGCCCGGCCGAACGTCGTTTTCCGCTGCAATGCCCCTTTTGCCGTTCGGCAATTGGCCTTGGAGGGTACCGGGATTGCGCAATTGCCCCATTGGCTCGTCATGGACGATCTCCGCCAGCGAACCTTGCGGGTGGTGCTTCCGCGTTGGCTTTGCGGCAGTGTCACCGCCACAGCACTGCTCCGCGCCGAACACAGGAAGAATCCGCGCGTGCGCGCCTTCGTCGATCACCTGCGTGCGGCCTTCGCCAAACAAACGAAAAATACGATGTCGCACATCATCGATACTGCTTGACGGCGCGATGCTTGGCGGCAGAGTCTCGCACAATGCGCAAAGTCGATCCGAAGTCCCAATTGCCTCGATTGTCTCGTATGTCGCGTCGCGCCATTTTGCGGGGCGGCGGGGCGGTGGGACTGACGACCCTGCTGGGTGGCCTGCGGCCTTTTACCGCGGCGGCGGCCACGATTGCGCGGCCTTCGAAAGAGGAATCCACCGCGGTGGCCGAGGCCAATGCGACCACGCTTTGGTATCCAGCGCCGGCGGACGAGGCGCTGATCGTGCAGCAAGGCCTTCCGGTCGGCAATGGGCGGCTCGGTGCATTGGTCGCGGGGGATCCGGATACGGACTTCCTTTACCTCACGGATGGCAGCCTCTGGATGGGCGATGCCAATGACTCCCTCGATAACGACGGGCAGTTTTCCTACGAGGGCACGCACTTCGGGTCGTTTTTGAAGCTGGCGCATATTCGCATTTCGATTCCCGGCCACGGCATGTCGGCCATCACGAATTTTCGCCGCGGGCTGGATTTGAGCAACGGCATCGTGACGATGTCCTACCAGCGCAAACGCACGCAATATCGACGCGAGGTGTTCGCGAGCCACCCGGACGACGTCGTGGTCATTCGCCTCCGCGTGACCACGGGCACCGACCGGCTCACCGGCACGGTCTCGGTCGAGGGCACGCGCGGGGAGCCGACGTTGGCCTACGCGGACTCACTGGCCAGCGGCATCCAATCCACCTTGGGCAATGGCCTCGCGTATGCCGCCGTGGCGACCGCCCGCGGTGTCGGCGGAACGGTGGCCATGAATGGCTCCAAGCTGGCCTTTACCAACTGCAAGGAAGTGATCATCGTGGTGAGCGGCGGGACGAATTACCGCCCCGATCCGAGCATCGACTTCATCGACGGTACGGTCGATCCGGTGGCCATTGCCATCCAGCGCGCACGCACGGCGGTCGCGGTGGCCGGCGATCGGCTCCAGGCCACGCACACGGCGGATTATCGCTCCCTTTACGACACGATGACCGTGAACCTGGGCACCTCCACGGCCACGCAGCGCTCGTACGACACATGGACGCGGTTGAGTGTGCGCGCCTCCGACGGCGGCACGCCCGATCCCGAACTCGAGGCGAGCTATTTGCAATTCGGGCGCTACCTCACCATCACCGGCTCGCGCAATTGGCTGCCTTTGAATTTGCAGGGTCTGTGGCTGGAGACCAACAACCCGGATTGGTTCAGCGACTACCACACCGACATCAACATCCAGATGAATTACTGGCTGGCCGATCGCGCCGGGCTTTCGCCCTGTTTCGAAGTGCTGGCCGACTATTGCCTTTCGCAATTGCCCTATTGGAGCGATGTAACGCAGCGGCTCTTCAACGATCCGCGCAACCGATATCGCAATTCGTCGGGCAAGGTCGCCGGCTGGGCAGTGGCCTACTCGACCAACATTTATGGTGGCAATGGCTGGTGGTGGCAGCCGGGTGGCAATGCGTGGCTCTGCCAAACGTTGTGGGAGCATTACGAGTACACGCTGAATCGGGACTTCCTGGCCAAGATTTATCCGCTTTTGAAGGGCGCGGCCGAGTTCTGGCAGGCGCGGCTCATCACGACCACCGTCACGGGGCCGGATGGGCAGGCGCGCGAGGTGTTGGTCGACGATCGCGATTGGTCGCCCGAGCATGGCCCGCAAGACGCCATTGGCATCACGTATTGCCAAGAGGGCGCGTGGATGCTCTTCGATTACACGCGCAAGGCGGCGGCGTTGCTCGGCGCGGACGCGTCCTTTGCGGACGAGCTCGCTGCGCTGCAGGCGAAACTGTACCTCCCCCAGGTCAGCCCCAAAACGGGGTGGCTCGAGGAGTGGATGTCGCCGGACAATTTGGGCGAGACGACGCACCGGCACCTGTCGCCGCTCATCGGGTTCTTCCCGGGGGATCGCATCAACACGGACGAGAGCCCGCCCGAGCTCATCGAGGGCGTGCGCAACCTGCTCGTGGCCCGTGGGATGGAAAGCTTCGGGTGGGGGTGTGCATGGCGGTCGGCGTGCTGGGCGCGCCTCAAAAATGCGGAGAATGCCTACAAACTCCTGGGCACGGTGATGAAGCCATCCATCAACAACAACAATGGATCGGCGCCGAACTTCTTCGACATGTACAGCCAGGGCAACCGCACGATCTTCCAGATCGAGGCCAATTTGGGCGCGACCGCGGCGATGGTGGAGATGATCCTGTACTCGCGGCCCGGCGTCATCGAGCTGCTGCCGGCGCTGCCATCCGCGTGGGCCAAGCAGGGGCAGGTCACCGGCATCGGTGCCCGTGGCGGCTTCGTCGTGGACGTGGCGTGGCGCAATGGCAAGGTCTCCACCGTCACCGTGCGCAGTGTGGGCGGGACCGAAACGCTGCTTCGCGCGGGCTCGTGGAGCACGCAGGTAAGGCTCGCGCCCGGTCAATCGGCGACGTATCGCCCGGCGTAGTAAACTCGGGAACCCATGCAGGTTCCCGGGACATCCCATCGTGCCTTACGCGCCATGCTCGCGTTGGGCGCGGTGCTGGCCCTCGGGCGCCTCGCATGCTCACCGATCGAAAATGCGCTGGCCACCGTCATCGTGAAGGCTCCGCGCCGGGGTGCTCCTGCCCCGGCCGCCGAACCCGGTGAGGTGCGCGTGGCGGTGGGGCCGCCTGCGGCGACTTTGTCGCTCGCCGTGGTCGATCCACCGGCCAACGCGGCCCGCGCGACGGTGTTCGTGCTGCATGGCATTCGCGGAAGCAAGGTCGAATCCGGCATGCGCGCCTGGTCGGAGATGCTCACCGGCGCAGGCTTTCGCGTCATCCTCGTGGACCTCCGCGGCCATGGCCGCTCGACCGGCGATGATCTGTCGTACGGCGTCCTCGAATCGCGCGATCTCGCACAAGTGCTCGATGCGGTGGAAGCCCGCGGCCTGCGTATCGGTTCCGTGGGGGTGATCGGCAATTCTTATGGAGCTGCGGCCGCCCTCGAATGGGCCGCCCGTGATGCACGCGTGCACGCCGTGGTGGCGGTGTCGCCTTTTGCAAGCTTGCGAGCGGTCGTGCCCGCCTACGCGGTGGTGCCGCTGCCGTCGGACTTCGTGAACGAGGTGATCGACCGGGGAGGGCAGCAGGGCCACTTCGACCCGGATGAAGCGAGCCCTGTCGTGGCCATCACGCACACCGGGAGCCCTGTTCTGCTGATGCACGGCGAAGACGACCGGCGCATTCCCGCCGCGCACTCGCAACGGATCTTCGCGGCGGGAAAAGATCACGCCGAGCTCGTCTTGGTTCCTGGCGCGGGGCATCGATCCATCGTGGAGCACCCCGTCGTTCGCGAGCGCGCCACTTCGTGGTTTGCACGCTATTTGCTCTGAGCATAGGGAAATTCACGCCGAAGGCCGATGCCGAATCCAAACGACACGACGGGGGCCACATTCGCGTTTTGGCTCACCCTCGCGTTGGTGTTCCTAAGCTTCGCCTCGAGCGCGCGTGCCGCGGAGCCGGATCTGCTCCAGCAGGCACGCGAGCTGGGGATCGCACGCTCGATCGGCTGGCGGCGGCTGGTGCATTACCGCCCCGGTCTATGGGGCAACGTGGTGAGCGAGGTGGACGGGCCGAACTTCTTCCTCGCGCCCGACGGCAAGCACGATCCGGATGCGGAGCTCACCGCCACCGTGCAGGCCTTTTTGGCGCCGGTGATTGCCGGTCGCGAGGACGAGCACGCACTATGCCGATTTCCGGCGCGGCGGCGCCTCTTGGACGAGGAGCTCCACTTCGAGGGCCGCTTGCGCGAGCCCGTTTGCCCGGGCCTCGCGCGCTACGAGGCCCAAATGGCCACGGAATCGGTCATGGTCGTCTACTCGGCCAATTATCTGAACAATCCCGCTTCGGCCTTCGGGCACACGTTTCTTCGCTTGAAAAAACGACGCGCCGCGGGCGATATGCGACCGGCCGATCCGATCGATTTCGGCATCGATTACACGGCGAACACGGATACGGCGAATCCCTTTTTGTACGCCTTCAAAGGATTGAGTGGCCTCTTTCAGGGCGTGTTTCGCTTTCACTCGTACGAATTCAAAGTTCGCGAATACGGCAATGCCGAAGGGCGCGATCTCTGGGAGTACGATCTGGCGCTGACTCCGCGGGAAGTCTCGCTGCTCATGTACCATCTTTGGGAGCTCGGCCCGACGTACATCGATTATTTCTATTTGACCAAGAATTGCTCGTACCAAATCCTCGATGCCATCGAATCGGTGGCGCCGCGCATCAACCTCATTGCCGGTTTGAACACGGTGGTGCTGCCCAAGGACACCATCAAAGCGCTCTTCAACGTGCCCGGATTGGTCCGGGCGGTGCGCTATCGCCCTTCGCTTCGCAGCCAGCTTCGCGCACACACGGCTCGAATGGATGCGGAGGAAATGGACACCGCCGGACGCCTCGCGCTCGACCCCAACGCCGCATTGCCCAATGGCTTTTCCGCGGATGAAGCGGCGCGTGCGCTCGACACGGCGGCCCTGGTTCTCGATGCGCGTTTCGCCAAAATTGCGGGCGGCGAGCACGATCCAGGGTACGCCGCATCGAGGGCATTGCTCGTTCGGCGCCGCCGCGAGATGGCGGCGACCATTCCTGCGACCCAAGTCCCGATGCCGCGCGACAAGGCCCCGGAGCAGGGACATGGTTCGTTGCGGGTCGATATCGGAACTGGCGCTACGACACAATACGAAGGTGCATTCAGCACCTTGGGATACCGCCTGGCACTTCACGATCTGGCCGATCCGCCGGACGGTGAGCCGGAGCTCTTGCAGGTACAATTCCTCGATACGCGGCTGCGTTACGATTTGACTCGGCGCTCGCTGACATTGGACAAGCTCACCTTTGCCGAGCTTTTGGCGCTCAAACCGCTCACGCGTTTCGAGAAGGCTCTGTCGTGGCGCGCCCGTGGCTTTGGGATGCGCTTGCACGACAGAGCCTGTCCCGATTGTTTTGCGCACGGTCTCGATGGTGCGGTGGGCGCGACCATCGCGACCGAGAGCGAGCACCTGGCCGTCTTCGTGATGGCGGATGCCTACGTAGCTTTTTCACCGTCCCTCGACGGTATCGGCGGAAGCTTCGTCCGCGTTGGCCTAGGGCCTTATGCAGGGCTGCGGATTCGCTTGCCGGCACGGACGGTGGGCCTCCTCTCGGGAACCCTGTCCTATTTGCCGGGCCAAAACCAGAGTACCACGTACGACGTTCGAGCGACGCTTCGCAGCTCGCTCGGAAAGGACGTCGCCCTGGGCCTCGAGGCCTCGTTGCAACCCCGGTCTTCGGAAGTTGCGCTCCATTCCTATTTCTATTTCTAGATAAGCTGCCGGCCGAATGTTTGGCGCGTCGCGGGGTGGGGTAGCGTGGCGCCGTGCAATCGAGCGTTCCAAAGCCCCGCCGGTGTCAAACGGCACGGACGGGGCTTTCGACAGTGCGGAACGCGTCCTACGACGATCCGTCAGCGCCTCAGCGGCAGCTGACGCCCGCGCTTGCGCGCGCGACCTTCACATCGACGATGTCCGCCACGGTGACCCGGATCGCGGCCGCGTCGATGGAGCTGCCATTTTCGCTCACGCTCTGGTCATTGATGGCGATACGAACGATGCCCAGATCGATGATCTGGTTCGGATCCGTGGAGACCCGGATGGGCTTCCCGTTGATGCGCAGGTTCAGGACCTTCACGCCGGCGCCGACGTGGGGCTTGCCCCGCTTGTCGCAATAGGCCCATGCGTCTTCCTCGACCACGTCCACGAGGATGCCGTGTTCGAGAAGTCCGCCCTTGCCGAAGAGATTCGAGACGAGATCGGTCACACCGAGGTCGTTCAGGATGGGGCGCAAGTCGATGGCGATGGTTCCGCCGCGTCCGTCCTCACCGAGAACATCGCCCAGAAGCCCGCCCACGGGCGCGTCACGGAAGAGCGCCGCATTGGCCACCGCGGCGCGCGAGACGGTCCGGCCTTTCCCGCCTTCGGTCGAGGCATTGGCCACCCCAGCCTTGACCAGGTTGCCCGCATTGACGGTCGCCAGGCTGGCCGTCTGCTGGCCGCCTTCCTTGGCAAGGGCTTTGGTATCCGACACGAAGACCGTGTCCTCATAGTCTCCGAGCCCGTTGGGCTTTCCCACTTTGACCGTCGCGGCAACCGCGCGGCCAGAGTACGATTTGCAGCTCGCGGCATCCGCATCGGCGGCCGGATCTTGCTGCTGTGCCGTCGGGTCGCCGAGCAGTTGATCGCTGGACGAGTTATCTGCATCTCCAGAAGCGCAACCCATGACTCCAAGCGTGGCCGCAAAGAAGCCAACGATGCCCGTGCGAACCAAATTCGATTTCATCATTGTATTCCCCCTCTGACTTTGCGCATGCTTTTGCTCGCCTGCGCACGTCTTCGCTCACTCTGATGCAAGGTGGGAGTTCATTGCGTCAGCCGAGACGTAAAAGGGGTGCCCCGTGAGCTGCCTTTTTCCCAATGCTTCAAGCGGTTCGCCTGCGATGTTCGACTGCCATCGATGCTTGCGCAGTGCCGCGACGCGATCTGGTTCTGGATTTTTTGACGAATGACGCAACTCCCGTTCGGAGTGGGCCGACATCACGGGCATGAAACGTCATCTTCTCTTGGCTTTTGCGGTTCTTTCTTCTCTTGTTGCTTTTCCGGCCTGCAGCAGCGACGACGACAACGGTAAGGGCACGGCCGTCGAGGAACTCACGATTAACTGCGGCGTCGCCATTGCCCCCGCGACCGTGCAATACGCGCTCGAAGGGGACAAGCTCATTTCGACGACGAATGGGCAACGATCCGAGGCAACCCGCGTTGGTGCAGCTTCGGGCGACAAGCCTATCTATGGAACCTGGGCGGTTCCCATCCAGGACACCGGCGACCCTGCACTCGCTGCGAAATACGAAATCAAGTACACGGCCACCTTTCGTGTCGAACCGGGGCGGGTGACGGCATCGGTCGATTGTTCCAACAACATCCACCCCATGAAGTCGTCCGCATCGTCGCCGGCGACCATTACGGACACCACCTATCAGATCCTCGAGGCGCACCAAGACGTCAAGAAGTGGTCGTCGCTCCGCGGCGAGACGACGGTGGGCAAGTCGTCCATCGATACCTTGGCGGTGCAGCCGCAGACCGTGGGCGAAAAAGATACGGACGTTGCCCCGGGAATTTCGTTCATCGTGAACCAAGATTCCGGTGGAAACCGTCCTTGAAGAAGTACGCAACCTTCGTCCCGAGTGGGCCGACATCACGGGCATGAAACGACATCTTGTTCTGGCTTTTGGGGTTCTTTCTTCACTTATCGCTTTTCCCGCCTGCAGCAGCGACGACGACGAGAAGCCTGCGGTCGTCGAGGAGCTCAGGATGAATTGCAGCGCCGAAACCGTCGCCGGGCCGGCCATCGACTACACGGTTTCGGGCAATACCCTCACGATCAGCGCGAATGGGCAAAGCTCCCAGATTACGCGTTCCGGATCGGCTTCCGGTGACAAGCCCATTTACGGTACCTGGCAGCTCCCGCCGGCGACGGCGACCAGTGGCGATCCTGCCTATGCGGCGAAGCATCAACTCCGGGTCACCGGCAACATTCGCATCGAGCCAAATCGAGTCACCGTGACCACGAACTGCACGACCCTCGAGCACGTGATGTCGGCGAGCGCCACGTCGCCGGCCACGATCACCGATACGACGTTGCAGGTTCTCGAGGCTCACAAAGAAGAAAAGTATTGGTCGTCGCGCACCGGCGAGTCCACGTTGACCAAGAAGTCCATCGACACCCTCGCCGTGGAGCCGCAGCTCGAAGGAGATGAACCGCTGAGCGGCGGGGTGGCATTCCCGTTCGCGGCATACTGAGCGCGCATTGCAGTGCAAACGGGAAACAGTCCGTCAACGGAGCGTGACGTTGTCGGTGTTTTCCTACGGGCGCATGTTTCTCGACGTCATCGGGCATCTACCGGGAGTCGAGATTCATGCGCATTGCCGTATTTGGAGCAGCTGGGAACGTAGGCCGCCGCGTCGTGGCCGAAGCTTTGGCCCGCGGCCACGAAGTCACCGCCGTGGTGCGCGATGCCGCGCGCTTCGACGACGTGCACGCGGGCGCTCGAGTTTGCACGGGTGACGCTGCCAACGTCGACGACGTGGCCGCATTGGGGCGCGGCCATGACGTCGTCGTCGGGGCCACCCGTCCCGCGCCGGGGCGCGAATCCGATCTCGTGGCGGCGGCCAAGGCACTGCTCGCCGGCGTTGCCCAAAGCGACACGCGCCTCGTGCTCGTCGGCGGCGCCGCCACCTTGGTCGTGCCCGGCGGGAGCGGCACCGTGATGGACGACGCGCGGTTTCTCGGTCCGGAGTACCGCGCGATTGCGCGAGCCTGCGCTGCCCAACTCGAAGTATGCCGCGCCGAGGTCTCGGCGGATTGGACGTACCTAAGCCCGCCGGCACTCCTCGAACCGGGCGCGCGCACCGGCCAGTACCGCCTCGGTGGCGACGAGCTTTTGCTCGACGCCGCGGGACAATCGGCCATCTCGATGGAGGACTTCGCCGTCGCTCTGCTGGACGAGGTCGAGCGCCCCGCCCACCGCCGCGCGCGATTCACCGTTGCGTACTGACCAGAGGACGCCCTACGAGCGCGCAATGCACATGTGAGCCGCTCGGCATCGCCGATCGCGCCAGATCTTTGCGAATGCTGAAAACAGTTTTTGACGAATCCCTCGCTGCGTCCGTCGATGATGATGTTTTCCTCGTCGGCCGAAAGACCAGTGCACCCCCTTGTGCAACGCGCCGAATGATGGCAATGCAATAACGTTGTTATGTTTTGGTTTGGGAGATGATTTTTATTCATTCTCCTGGATGGCATCATCCAAATCAGTCATGCGTCATTGGGCGGCGGAGGAGGGATATTCGTTGCATAGGAATATTCATGGCTACGTCGTAGCGCGATACTTGGGCGAAGTGTGGAATCGAGGTCGAATCGAGCTTCTCGATGAACTCGTTCACGCAGAATATGTCGGCCACCAATCCGGGCGTCCCGTGCCGTGTGTCGGCGCATGTGCACTGGCGCGCGTGGTGCGTGCGGCACGGGTGGCATTCCCTGATTTGCGGTTTGAAATCCTGGACCAGATTCAGGATGCCGATCGGGTGGTCGTCCGTTGCTCGAAGCGGGCGAAATACGCGGAGGCCAGCGATGCGTGCATCGACATCGAGCAGATGCTGCTATTCCGTTTTCAGGAGGGCAAAATCATCGAACAATGGTCGACCGTGCTCTTTTCGAGCTACGACAACGAGCTCGCATTCACGCGAATGGTCGAGTGGATGCTCGAGCCACACGAGCTCGAATTTCGCACGGCGGCGCAGGCCGCACGCTCGGGCGCCGAGAGTGCGGTGCGCATTCCATTTTTACCCCACGTTCGCGCGTGCATTCGCGAATCGTTCGACGGCGCGAACGAGCGCGACGAAACGCGGGCCCCCGAGATGAAGGACGTGGCGCGGCGGATCGGAATGAGCCCGCGCACGTTGCAGCGGCGGCTCCAGCAGGTCGGGACGACCTTCAAGCAGGAGGTCGACGGCATTCGTCAGGAGCTCGCGTGCGAGTACCTCGCGAAAACCGCCCGGCCGCTCAAAGAGATTGCGCTCCAACTCGGCTTTTTCGAGGCCACGTCGTTCTTCCGATCCTTTCGCCGGTGGACGCGGATGTCTCCGCTCCAATTCCGACTTCGCGCCGGTGGGGTCGACTCCGCGTTCACTTCGGCGTGATGCGGATCCCTATTTTATCCGGACGCGAGGCCATCACGAGCCCCGTGATGCCTCCCACGATGGCGATGCCGAGGGCGGCGATCCCCACGCCGGTGGGCGTGTCGGTCCGGCATTGCCCCGCGTCGTTGCACGTCTCCTTGCTGCCGGCGATCCCAATGGCAATCCCGGCGCCGATGCTGCCGATGAAGGTGAGTAGCCCGGCCGTGCGCAAGCCCGTACGGGAGACGTAGGTGGCCTCGATCCGAGATGCACCCTTGAGGTCCACGGGATCGAGGCGAACGAGAGAGCCATCCCCCTCGGACAGTGCGAAATAATATTTCCCAGGAAGGAACGGCGCGCGGCACGGCACCGTGCACACCTTCTGGTAGCGCCCTTCGTCCGTCCAAAGGTGAAACTGCAAATTGCGCGCGTGGGCGGTTACCTGCACCTCGAAGCCTTGCGCTTCACTCGTTGCGGGCGGTGCAGGGGCAGCGGGCGGTGCAGCCGGAATGGGCGTCGTGGGGGGCGGCGGCGGCAACGGCGGAAGGCGGGGCAGCGGTTCCTGCGCGTGCGCGCTCGACGTGATGGCCGCAAGGGCGATGGGAATCCACGCAAGAAAGGGCACTCTCATGGGTCACGCTCCTAAGCGTGACCTAGTGTCTCACCCGTATCGCGTGGCGCCAACACCCCCTCGAACATCGCCCGATCCCGGCGGACGGGACTCGGCGTTCTCGTCGAACCCGATGGGCGGCCGTGCCCCTTGCCGCAAGAACGTGAGAAACGCCGTGGCGGCCGGGGAAAGGCGCACGGCCTGCCGATCCTCGTCGGCCTTGGAAAGTGCCTCCGTCCGCGTGATGGCGTACAGCGTTCGCCGGTGCACGGGTCGAAGGGGCAGAACGCGCAGCCGGTTGCGGTTGGCAGGCAGACACCACGACGGAACGATGGTGACCCCCAGCCCGTGCCCCACCATCTCCAGCAGCGCGCCGATGCTCGTGACGGTGAAGACCACCTGCGGCGCGCTCACTTCGGCGTGGGAAAAGAGGCCGCGGATCACGCCCTCGCAGCTGCAGCCCCACATGATGAAGGGCTCGTCGGCCACATCGCGGATCGAGGCGGCGTTGGCGGTGGCCAGCCGGTGATTGTGCCCGACGACGACCACGAACTCGTCCTCGGCGACCACCTCCGAGCCCAATTCTCCTTCCCACGAAGCGGTGAGGCCCACCTCGACCGTCCCGCGGTGCACCCATTCGCTGACTTCTTCGTCGGTGCCCTCCAGAAGCAGCAATTGCACGCCCGGGTAGTGCGTTCGGAACGTGCGCAAAGGCTCGGGCAGCACCCGCGCGGCGGCGCTGGGAATGCTCCCAATGCGAAGAATGCCGTGGTCGAGCCCGGCCATGCTGGCACACTGTTCACGAATGCGTGCTACGGCGTTGAGCGCGTCGCGTGCATTGGCGAGGACTTCGAGTCCAATGGCCGAGGGTGAGATTCGATCGCGTCCGCGCGAAAGAAGGGCCACACCCAGCGATTGCTCGAGTGAAAGCACGGCTTGGCTGATCGCGGATTGGGTCATGCCCAAACGCCGCGCGGCCGCCGTGAAACGCTGTTCTTCCACCACTGCGATGAAGGCAAGGAGTTGCGCAAATGTAATATTGGCTTCGCTTGGCATGCGCTCCGGCCATGAGTATGCGATGCATCGCGCTGCGCTCAACCGTTGGCCGTGCCAAAGTAATGTCCTTGTGCGCCAGCCCCGATCGGCAGGCAACCCACGGTTGCAACTACGAGGGGCCGCGGAATTCGCGTCGCCATGCCGACGGGGTCGTCGCGTACGCTGCACCGAAATGCTGCCGCAGGGAGACCGCACCGCCGAAGCCCGCCGCTTCGGCAATGCGCTCGATGGAGTGATCGGTGGTCTCGAGCAAACGCTGCGCGAGAAAAAGACGTTGCTCGAGTAACCATTTGGTGACGCTGGTGCCGGTGACCTTGCGAAAATGCCGCGTGAAGCTGCGGCGGCTCATGGCCACGCGCGCGGCGAGGGCATCGACGTCCAGCGGCTCGTGCAAATGGGCGCGCGCCCAATCGAGGAGCTCGGTGAAGTGGTGGCCGCGCGGCACCTCGGTGGATGGATGCTCGATGTATTGCGCCTGCCCGCCTTGGCGGTGCGGGGCCACGACCAGGCGCCGCGCGACGTGATTCGCAATCTCGGCACCGCATTGTTTTCGAACGAGATGCAGGCAACAATCGATGCCCGCGGCGGCACCTGCGGAGGTGAGGACGTCGCCCTCGTCGACGTAGAGCACGTCGGATTGGAGCCGCACGGCGGGAAACCGCCGCGCGAACGTCGGCGCGGCCTTCCAATGCGTGGTCGCTGTGCGCCCATCGAGCAGCCCCGCATCGGCCAGAACGAAAGCCCCGTAGCACAGCCCGACCAGGATGGCGCCCCGCGCATGGGCACGGCGCAGCGCCGACAACAGCGTCTCCGGCGGCCGCTCTTCCAGATTGCGCCATGAAGGAACGATGACGATGTCCGCCTGGCTCAACGAGGGAAGGCCGCGATCCATGCGCAGCTCGAACCCGGGCGTGGCCCGCAGTGGCCCGCGTTCGGCGGCGCAGACGCGCAGGCGGTAGTGCTTGGCCAGAGCGCCCGGCTCCTCTTCTTCGAAAACGATGCATGGCACCGAAAGATGAAACGGGCTGATGCGATCGAACGCGACGACGGCGACGGTGCGGGGCATGGTGGCCCAATTCTATCGAAGAGTGGCCTTTGGGCCACTGGTTCGTGAAGCGCGGAAGCCTCATCTTCGGGACATGAAACGAGCCCTCCTGGTCATTGACGTGCAAAACGAATATTTCAGCGACACTTTTCCGGTCGAACATCCGCCTACCAGCGTCAGCCTTCCCAACATCGGGCGGGTCATGGATGCGGCGCGTGCGGCGGACATTCCCATCGTGGTGGTCCAGCATTCCGCGCCCGAGGGATCTCCGATCTTTGCCAAAGGGTCGCGTGGGTGGGAGCTCCATCCGGAGATCGCGCGCCGCGGTCACGACCATCTCGTCGAAAAGACCAAGCCGAGCTCGTTCACCGGCACCGATCTTCGCGAGTGGCTGGCCGCGCGCGGCATCGATACGCTGACCCTCGTCGGGTACATGACCCACAACTGCGATGCGGCGACGACGTTCGAGGCCTCGCACGCCGGATTTGCGGTGGAGATTCTATCGGATGCGAGCGGCTCGTTGCCTTATGCGAACCGCGCGGGATCGGCCACCGCCGAGGAGATTCACCGCGTATTCAGCGTGGTGTTCCAATCGAACTTCGCCGCGGTGATGACCACGGCCGAATGGCTCGATGGCCTGCGCCAGGGCGGCGCCGCGGAGCGCGACAACGTGTTCATGTCCAATCGGCGGGCGCGCGGAATGGCATAGTCCCTCGCCGGGTGGCCAGATCGGAGGGCGCGCAGCCAAACTCCGCGCGAAAGGCTCTCGTGAAGTGGCTGTGCGACGAGAAGCCCGTGGCAAACGCAATTTCGGCGAGGCGCCCCGGCGCGACCTCGCCGAGCATGAAGAGCGCGGCGCGAAGGCGCACCCGTGTGAGGTGCCGGTGCAACGTCTCACCGGTCACCGCGCGAAAGACTCGGCTCGCGTGGAAGGGGGAAGCGTGGCATGCCGCGGCCATGGATTCGACGGTGAGGCGCTCGCGAAAGCGCGTCACCATCACGTGCCGAAGCTCCTCGGTCAGCCGTCGCCACGAGGGCGTGAGGGCGCGCTTTCGTTTGGGGGCGGGCCCGGTGTCGGACAAAATGCGGTAGGCGAGGGCCAGCGCGGTCTCCTCGATGGCCATGGCATCGCGCGCGCGCAGCAGCTCGAAATGGAGGCGTGCCGCCGCCGGTGAGACGGTGCAGGCCCGTGCCGACATGCGCGGGACCAGTTCTTCGGCCAGCGCCCCGCGCAGAAGGAGCAGGGTGCTGCGTTGGGGATGCACGGTCGGCGAATTCACCAGGTACTCGTCGCCCGGCGCATGCAGCGAGGCGCAGGTGGGATCCATCACGCGCTGCACGCCGCCGCTGTTTTGCAGGTGCATGCCCTCGAGCATCACATCGAGCTCGTAGTGGTGCGCGCTCACCGGAGACCAGCCGTGCTCGTGGCCCGGGCAATGGCAGGCGCCCACGAAGAGCTCACGCCCGGCGTGCAGGGGCTGCAGCGGGTAATCGAGCCGCCAACCCTCCGACGCGGCCTCCGCGGGGATTTCGAGCAAGGACATGACAGCGCGCATCGTAGCAGTGCCGTAACCTCGCGGCATGTCCATCTCGCGGCTTCGTTCCTGCACCGTTTTCTTGCTCGTCGCGCTTTCCGCCGGTCTGCCCGCGTGTGCGCCGGCGGCATCTTCGCCGAAGGCATCCATGGTGGTTCACACCATTCCGGCGCGCCCGGAGGACGTCGCCACGCTCGAAGGCCTGATGCGGGCATTCTACGAAACGGTGAACATCGCGCCGGATGCACCGCGCCAATGGGATCGCGATCGGACGACGTACCTGCCCGGTGCACGCATCGTGGCCGTCGACGAGAAAGTCTCCATCTGGGACCACCAGGGCTTCGTGGAGTTCGCCGAGCCATTGATCCGCAACGGTTTTCGCGAACGGGAGCTGGTGCGCCGCGTTCGCCGTTACGGAAATATCGCCAACATCGAGTCCAGTTACGAATCGCGCGTGGGCCCTCAGGAGACGATTTCGCGCGGGGTGAATTACATTCAAACCTTTTACGATGGTCAGCGGTGGTGGATCACCGGCCTCGTGTGGCAAACGGAGGATGCGGCCCACCCCATTCCAGCGGATCTCTTGCCCTCGCCATCGCCCGCGGCGCAGGCAACGCCGCGGGCGGGCGTCATCCAGCTGGCCGTCGACGCGCGGGATGCCCCACGCAAAATGGTGCATGCAAAGCTCACCGTGCCGGCGAACCCCGGGCCTCTGACCTTGCTTTATCCAAAATGGATACCCGGGGAACATGGCCCCACGGGCCCGATTGTCAATCTCACGGGATTGCGCTTTTCAGCGGGTGGAAAGCCTATTCCTTGGGAGCGCGATCCTGCCGATATGTATGTCTTTCATTGCACCGTGCCCGCGGGGGCCCAGGCCGTGGAGATCGAGATCGACGCGCTTTCCGCGGTGACCGCGGGGCAGTTTACCGCGGGGCCCAGCATGACGTCGCAGCTTGCGGACGTGAGCTGGAATCACGTGGTGCTCTATCCAAAGGGGGTATCGCCGGACGCGCTCACCTACCGCCCGAGTCTACGCTTGCCGCGCGGCTGGAAATACGCGACGGCGCTGCAGGCTGCGCGCGAGGCGGGCGATATCATCGAATTCGCACCGGTCTCGTTGACGACGTTGATCGATTCGCCGGCGATTGCGGGGGCCCACTTCAAAGAGGTCGATCTCGGCGCCGGCGGGGTTCTCCCGGGCAGTCCGCACCATCTGCTCGATGTGGTGGCCGACTCCGAGGGGGCTCTGACGATGGCGCCCGAGCACGTGGCCGGCATGAAGCGCCTCGTGGGCGAGGCCCATGCGATCTTCGGTTCGTATCTGTATAGAGATTACCGATTCCTTTGCACCTTGAGCGACGACGTGCCCGTCTTTGGCTTGGAGCACCACGAGTCGAGCGACAATCGATTTCCCGAGCGGGCCTTTCGCGATGAACGAAAGCGCAAAGCCATCGTATCCATCTTGCCGCACGAGTTCGTGCACTCGTGGAATGGCAAATACCGTCGCCCGGCTGGCCTCGCGACATCGGACTACCAAGAGCCCATGAAGGGCGACTTGCTCTGGTCCTACGAGGGCCTGACCGATTACCTCGGCATCGTGCTCACGGCGCGCAGTGGATTGTGGTCCGCGGCCGATTTTCGCGAGAACCTCGCCTTTGCCGCCGCATCGATGGAGGCGGCGGGAGGACGCAGCTGGCGCTCGCTGCACGATACATCGGTGGCGGCGCAGGTCCTTTATCCGGCACCGCCCGAGTGGGCGAGCTGGCGCCGGAGCGCGGACTTTTACCTCGAGGGCGATCTTCTCTGGCTCGAGGTGGACATGCTCATTCGCACCAAGACCGGAGGAAAGCGCTCCCTGGATGATTTCACGCGCCGGTTCTACGGCGGTGCGAGCGGTGCGCCGAAGGTCGCGCGCTACACGTTGGACGATGTGGTGACGGCCCTGGGCGACGTCGTACCCCACGATTGGCGGGGGTTCTGGGCCGAGCGCACGTCCTCCACCGCGGGCGCCCCATTGAACGGGATCGCCGCGAGCGGATGGCGCCTCGTGTACACCAGCGAGCCCAATGAGCCGGCCACCCTCGCCGACGAGGAATTGAAACAAGCCGATTTGCGCTTTTCCGTGGGCCTCGTTCTCAAAGACGACGGCACGGTGCTCGACGTTGCCCCAGGGACGCCGGCCGCGAAGGCGGGCCTTGCGCCGGGCATGAAGCTCGCGGCCGTGGGCGGGCGCAGATACGCCGCGGAGAGCCTGCTCGATGCGATTCGCTCGAAGGAGCCCATCGAGCTCTTGGTGCAGGACGGTGCCTACGTGCGGGTGCATCGCATCGATTACCGCGGTGGTTTGCGCTACCCGCACCTCGAGCGGGATGCCTCCAAGCCCGATCGCCTGGGCGCCCTCCTCGCGCCCCGGCTGAAAGCGTGAGGTTGCCGCGGTCTATTGGCTCAACGTCTCGCCCAAGATGCGCGTCGCTTCGAGAAGGCGTCGTTCCGTCGAGCCGCCGAATCCCAGCAGGAGGCCCTGCCGGCGGGTTCTCCCGGCGTAGCACGCGGAGAGCTCGGTCGCCGTGAGTCCGCGTGCTGCCATGCGCGCGACGACGTCTCCGTCGTTCATGCCCGCCGCGAGCAGCACCGTCACGTGCAGGCCGGCGTCGGCGTTGTGCACGAAAAGCCGTCCCGAGCAGTGCCGCGCAAGCCCCGTGAGCAGCGCATCGCGCCGTTTCAGGTACACGCCCCTCATGCGGCGCACGTGGCGAGCGAAGTGTCCCTCGCGCAGAAATTCCGCCAGCGCAAGCTGGTAGAGCGTGGGCGAGAAAAGATCGAGCGAGGCCCTCGCGTCCGCGAACCGTGGCAGCAGCGCAGGCGGCACCACGACGTAACCGATGCGCAGCGCGGGGAAGAGGACCTTGCTGAACGAGCCGATGTAGATCACACGCGCGTGCGCATCCATTCCTTGGAGCGCGCCGAGGGGGCGGCTCACGTAGCGGTAGTCGCTGTCGTAATCGTCCTCGAGAATCCACGCCTTCTGCCGCGAGGCCCAATCGAGCAATTCGAGTCTGCGCGCGGCGGTCATCGAGGTGCCGAGCGGGTACTGATGCGACGGCGTGACGTACGCAGCACGGACCCTGCCGCGCGTTCGAAGGGCCGACACGCGAAGGCCTTCCTCGTCGACCGGCACGGGGATCGCGCGTGCGCCACCCGCGGTCAGTGCGGCCCGTGCGCCGGGATACCCCGGTTCTTCCACGGCCACACCGTCGCCGCGGGCGAGGAGCACCGCGGCCGCCACGCGAAGCGCCGCCTGCGATCCCGGCACGACGAGCACTTGTTCGGCCTCGCATCGAACGCCGCGCGCCGCGCGAAGATGCTCGGCAATGGCGTCCCGCAGTGCAACGACCCCCGCGGGATCGCCATAGGCCATTTGCGCTCGCGTCATCGCGTGCGCGTGGCGCGCGACCAACCTGGCCCACAGCGCTTGCGGAAATTGATCCAGCGCCGGAAGGCTGGTGCGAAACGGCCCGAGTCCCCCGTAATCGCGCGCGGCGGGCAGCGGACGTGGGTGGCGGTACGCGGCGTCAGGGGAGCGAAGCATATGGTCCGGCAACGCCGCGCTGACGAAGGTGCCCGAGCCGATGCGCCCTTCCAGATAGCATTCGTGCAAGAGTTGCTCGTACGCCGTGAGCACCGGCAGGCGTGACACATCGAGCTGCTCGGCCAGCGCCCGCGTCGACGGAACCTTCTGCCTCGGGCGCAGCACCCCATCCAAAATGGCCTGCCGCAGCCCGTCGTAAATCTGCCGATAGATGGGGATGCCCGAGGCACGGTCGATGGGGAGGTGCAAAGTGGTCATGGCAAAAGGCGCCGAAATGGCCATGGCCAAAATACCGGTTTCTAGGTATGCCAGCAATCGGTACACCATGACGAGAATCCATATCGGTCTATCGTGCGCGTTCGTCCTCGCTTGCCAGTCCGGTACGGCGGCTCGGGCGCAGGCCCCGGTTGCGGTCTCCTCCGCCACGCACGACGGTGCGCGCGATTTCGATTTCGAGCTCGGCACCTGGCGGACGCAGTTGTCCCGCCTCGTGCGCCCCTTGAGCGGATCCAAGGAGTGGGTCGAGTACACGGGAACCAGCGTGGCCCGCAAGGTGTGGGGCGGCCGCGCCAACCTCTTGGAGCTGGAGGTGGACGGTCCCGCGGGGCACATCCAAGGTTTGAGCCTGCGTCTCTACAACCCCGAGTCCCGCCAATGGAGCCTCAACTTCGCCAATGGCAAGAACGGCATCCTCACCGAGCCCGTGTACGGAGCCTTCGCGAACGGGCGCGGCGAGTTTTACGGCAAGGAAACCTGGAATGGTCGCGCCATCTTCGTGCGTTTCGTCATTTCGAACATCACGCCGACGTCAGCCCATTTCGAACAAGCCTTCTCCGAAGATGGCGGTAAGACCTGGGAGGTCAATTGGATCGCGACCGACACGCGCATCGAATGACCAGCCCAGTCTCGCTTCAATGTTGCGTATTGCGCCGATAGGCTCGGGGGGAGACCCCGACCTCGTCGGTGAATTCTCGTCGTAACGTACCCGCATCGGCGAAACCCGTTCGAGCGGCCACGGTTTCGACGCCATCGTCGGTCTGCTCGAGCAGCCTGCGCGCGGCCTCGATGCGAACCTTTTCCACGAATTGGCGCGGCGTCTTTCCCACCTCGCGCACGAAAACGCGGCTGAAGTTGCGGGGGCTCATGCCCACCCGCCGGGCCAGGCTCGGGACCGAGAGATCGCTGTCGAGGTTTTCCACGATCCACGCTTGAAGCGCCCGAATGGGCGATCGCGTCGCGAGCTGCGCCGACAACAGGGCGCTGATCTGAGGCTGTCCCGCCGGCCGTTGCACATAAAGGACCAATTCGCGTGCGAGCTCCAAGGCCAGCTCCCGGCCGTGGTCCTCTTCCACGAAGGCCAAGGCCAGATCGAGCGCCGCCGAAACGCCAGCCGAGGTGTAAATGGATCCATCGCGCAGGAACACGGGTTCCGGTTGCACCTCGATATCGGGGAATCGCGTTGCAAGTTCGGCGCTCCACGCCCAGTGCGTCGTCACACGGCGGCCCGCGAGAAGGCCGCTTTCGGCCAATGCAAATACGCCCCGACAGATCGCGCCCATGCGCCGTGCAGTCGCGGCCACCCGCTGGATCCAATCGCGCAGGGGCGCGATGCGCGCGGCCGGAAGAATGGCCTCGCCGCCAGCGATGAACACCGTATCGTAATCGCCGGAAGCGTCGTCGACGCCTCGCGACGCGACAATGGGAATGCCAATGGATGTCGCAATGGGTCCAGCCTCCGGCCCAATGAGCTCCACCGAGTAAACCGGCGCACCGCGCACCGCTTCGAAACGTCGATTGGCACGCGCAAAAACCTCGAGCGTGTTGGTGACGTCCAAGAGCGCTGCGCCAGGATAAGCTACGACGGCCACGCGGTGAGGGGGCGGGCTCGTCCGTTCTAAGGTGTTGTCTTCTTCACTTTTTCGAACAATCACACATACATTGGTAGTGCGCGGATCGAAGGGCGGCAAAGCCAAAAACCAGTCAAAAACGGACAACTACGCGGCGCATGTGACGATAGGGATCGAGAGGTGCGGATTCTCTGTTCACGTTAGCGCCATCACTCGGCAACGAGCTTCTTCTCGTCCGACCACTCCCAGGCATTCGCTTCGTAATCGTATCGGGCGACGGACATTTTCGAATCGGTGACATGCACCACGCTGAAGGTGTGCGTGCTATTCTTGACCGCGCCGGGTTTGTACACGTCGACACCGTTCCAGCGGTAATGGCCGGTGGCGTGATGGTGCCCGTGGAAGATCGCGATCACGCGATGCTTCTCGATCGTCTTTCCGAGCCGATTGCGAAAGTCGCCGTCCGCGAACCAATTGCCCGTCGACCATGGCCCCTCGAGGGCCAAATGGAAGTAAAGGACAATGGGAACGTCGGCGGCGTAGTGCGCGAGGTCGTTCGCCAGAAACGCCAATCCTTCGTCATCGGGCGCCTCGCCCAATGAAACGAGGTGGAGATCGTCCCAATCCCACGAGTAGAAGCGGCCGCCATGCCGCTCGGCGACGCGCTGCTCCACCCAGGGCCCGTGCACGCGGTCGTGATTGCCGATTCCCTCGAAAACCGGAATCTTCAATAGTCCCTCGTGGCCATGAAGACCGTAATACGCCACGAAGTGCTGCCATTCTTCGACGCGGCCCCACTCGGTCAAATCACCCGTGAGCAAAAGACCGCGCGGCATTTGCACTTTGCCTCCGAGCGGCGGCGGATACGTCTGGCCCGCGAGGCCATTCATTTTCGCAATGACGCGCTGATGGTCGCGCTCGAGTCCGACGGGCTGCGTGAGCGGATTCGCCGGCAACGTGTTCAAGTCATCGGGAAATCCAAATCCGAAATGGAGATCGCTCAGGACGAAGAACGTCACATCCGTCCCTCCGCGCCGCCGATGGATCGGTATCGCTGCACCGGCATCGTGTGTTTTCGCCGCCTGCGGCTCCTCGGCCCGGGGCGTGGGCGCAGGCGCGTCCCTGCGAGAACAAGATGCCGACGCGAATAGGCATGCGCCACCCACCAGAACGAATCGAACGTGCGAGAGCGGGAGCATGCAATCGGGTGCAACAGTTTAGAAGACGAATCGATACCCCGTCACCGCCGGTGGCTGACGTGGGCGGGCGTATGCATGAAGAGCGCGCATTAGGGCTTTTTCGATCTCAACGCGACGCGCAACGCTGGCCCGTGAACGATCCTTTCATGCGCAACCGTTTTGCGCTTCGTGCATCGAGCGATCCCGGTCAGTGACATGACCACCCGCGCGGTTCCGGAACGCGGTCATAATTTCGCTTCGGTCTCATTAATTATGAGAAAAAAGCCCCATGCGGGTAACATAGGTATGTCGGTGTTGCGATCTCGGGGGGAACGTTGTCGCCCACGTATAGCGTCAACGGCCGAAGATTTTCCCCAACCTGCCGGTTAAAAACCGAAAAGGGGGACGAATGAGAACGACGAAGAGCCAGTACGACGACGCGATGGACGTGGCGGCCTTCGATGAGGCGTTGGCGCGGCACGACGCGGGCGAGCTCGGGAATGCCATTCGGCTATTGGAAAGGTTGGCGGCCCGGCAGCCGAACAGACCGGCGTTCGTGGGCATGCTGGCGAGCGTGCAATACGAGCACGGCGACTATCAGAAGTCCGCGGCGAACGCTCGGCGCGCCGTCGCTCTGTCGCCGCGCTGTCAGATGGCCTCGGTCACGCTGTTCCAATCGCTCTATCACCTTGGCGATCACGAGGGGGCCTTTCGCGAGATCGCGCGCTTCCGTGCGATTCGGCACTCCGCCGAGTACGAGCGCACCCTCCCGACCATCGAGGCCAGCGCGCTTCGCAAACTGCAAACCAGACCGCTCGATTCGGATCAACGGCGCCTGCTCGAGATCGTTCGGGCCGAGCTCGAGGAGCGACCGCTCAAGCATTGAGCCCCGCACGCACGTAGGGCCTTGAGCTACAACACCTCGAGCATGACCCTGGATGATCTGCTCGGACGCTCCGCCTCCTTAACCATCCGTCGATTCGGCTCCCCTGGCGCCTTTCTCGCCGTCGATGCGGACGATGACCGCCGCGATGCGCCGACGATTCTCCTCGTGGGACCGGAGATCCCCGAGAATGCGGAAACCGGCGACACGGTCGAGGTCTTCGTCCACCTCGACTCGGAAGGTCGCCCCATCGCGACGCGGCGGATGCCCAAGGTGGAGCTCGGTGAGGTCGCTTTCCTCGAGGTGAAGGCGCTGACGGACTTCGGCGCCTTCGTCGATTGGGGTCTGGCCAAGGAGCTGCTCGTCCCGCACAAGGAGCAGACCTCCGACCTGACCATTGGGGCGCGCCACCCGATCGGCTTGTACATCGACGAAAGCGGCCGACTCGCCGGCACCATGCGCGTGAGCGAGATGCTTCGCGACAAGGGCACGTTCGAGCTCGACGAATGGGTCGATGGCGAAGCATGGCGGAACGATCCGCAGATCGGCCTGTTCGTCATCGTGGAGCGCTCGTTCGTCGGGCTGGTGCCCCGGGGCGAGCCGCATCGCCTTTCGCGCGGCGAAGCAGCGCGCTTTCGCGTGAGCAACGTGCTGCCCGATGGAAAGATCGAGCTCTCGCTCCGCGGTTACGCCCACCAAGAGATCGATCGCGACGCGCAAGCCATTTTGGACGCGCTCAGTCGCCCCTCGACGCCCCGCGTGGGCGATCGCTCGAGCCCGGAGGTGATCCGCGAGGTCTTCGGGCTGAGCCGAAAAGCCTTCAAGCGCGCCGCCGGCCGCCTGCTCAAAGAGCGCGCGATCTCCATCGACGGACAGGGCTTCTTCGTGCGACGAAGCGGCGGCGGCGGTACGTGAACGCCGCGACGTCGCGAAAATCAGGTTCGCGTCTTGGTTCGGCGGCTGCTCTTTCGAGGGTCGGCCTCGCGGGAGGCTCCGCGCAGGGTGCCGTCGACCAACGAGGCGAGGACCGCGTTCATGTCGGTCTCGGTCTTGAGCGAGGACGTTAGCAGGGCGCCGAAATACGACGCGAGCAGTGACGAGGCGAGGGCGTCGGGCTCGACGCCTGGGGCGAGAAGACCGGCTTTTTCGGCGGCGTGCGCATCCGCCGTCATCTCGGCGAGCACCTCGTCGAACAAGGCCGATGCCGCGCCGCCGATTTCCTCGCTCTCGAGCGTCGCGGCCAGCACACCGCGGCTCAAGGTGCGGCTTCGCGCGGCTTGCCGGCCCAACGTCTCCACCATCGCGCGCATCGCCTCGAGGGGACCGTCGGGCAGCGCCTCGGCGCGGGCCTTGCGCGCGTAGTCCGTCTGGATCTGCATCAGCGCGGCGATGATCTCCGCCTTCGAGGCAAAGTGGACGAAGAACGTCGCCTTCGCGACCCCCGCCCGCGCCGCGATCCGATCCACGCTGGTCGCGTGGTAGCCCTGCTGCGTAATGAGCTCGGTCGCGGCTTCGAAAAGCTTCGCGCGTGTTTCGCGGGCGCGCTGTTGCCGTCGTGTTTCCGTCGCTTCGGGATCGCTCACGACGTCACCGTAGATCGTCCGTTCGCGTCAAAGAAGCGGGTCAACTCGGCCACCGTCGCATCGGGCTGCTCGAGCGGGAAGCAATGGCCTGTGCCGCCGAGCTCGACGAGCTTCGCGCCCGGGATCAACCGCGCGAGCTTGCGCGAATTTTCCGGCGGGATCAGACGGTCTTCGGCGCCGGTGATGATCAACGTTGGCCGATCGAGCTTCGCGAGGCGCGATTCCGTGCAATGTCCGACGACCGCGGCAATCTGAAGCGCCGTCATCATGGCCGTGGCGGGCTCCGAACGCTTCACCCAATCCGCGAAGCGCTCGGGCTGCTTCTCGATCAGCTCGGCCGACACGAGAATGGACGCGAGGCGCATCCGTGACGCCGGAGTGCGCAGCAAGACACCGCCCAGCAGCGCACCCACCGTCGAGAGCGTGGGGCGATGGTGGCGCAACCAGCTCGCGTGCGTGCACCCGAGGACGAGCGACTGCACGCGCTGCGGATGGCGCAGCGCGAGCTCCTGCGCGATCATCCCGCCCATCGAGATGCCGAACACGTGCGCACGTTCGATGTTCGCGGCATCGAGAACATGCGCGGCATCGTCGGCCATGTGGGCCATCGAAAAAAGGCCCAGCGGCCGCGTGGACTGGCCCATGCCCCGGTTGTCGAAGACCACCACGCGGAAGCGCTCCGCGAGGCGTGCGGGCAGATCGCTCCAGCCCCGCGACGAGAGACCGAAGCCCATGATGAGCAACACGGGCGGTGCATCGCTCGGTCCCGCCACCTCGTAAAAGATGCGGTGCGAGCCTCCGTTCGTCGTGGGCATCAGACGACCGCAGCGCTTTCGCGAACGCCGGCTTTGCTCCGCGCGCGTGTGGCTGCGCGGCTCGGTGCGGGCGTGGCGAGCTTCGCCCGTTCCGTGAGCTCCGCGAGCTCCAACTTCATCGCCTCCGCGAGGTCCGGAAGATCGCGGGCGTGGTCCGCATCGGCGAGCAATCCCACGTCGAGCGAGCCGTTGTAACTGAGGAGCGCGATGCCCAGCGTCTGCTTCGGTGCGAGCGGCACCAGCGGATGGCACCGCAGCATCCGCCGTCCGCGCAAGAACAGCTGCATCTGCGGCCCGGGGACGTTGGTCACCACCAAGTTGAACCATGTCTCGCGCATCGACAAACGTGCCGCCGGCGCCGCGAGCGGCGGAGGGCTAAAATCCGAAAAGCTGGTCAGGGCCATCGAGCCCACGAGCAGCTTGCTCTTCTTGAGCCCTGCCATCGTTCGACCCACGGCGTGCAAGCGCTCCAGAGGATCGGCGCAGCGGACGGGCAGGGGGCAAAAGACCATCGCCACGTGATTGCCCGTCGTCTCCGCAGCACCGGGGCGCCGCACGTTGACGGGGACCATGACCTGCAAATCGCGGGTGAGCGATTCCCCTCGTGCCGACAGAACGCGGCGCAACGCACCCGCCACGACCGCGAGCACCACGTCGTTGACCTTTCCACCGAGCGCCGCCCCCACCGTCTTCACCGTCGGAAGGTCCAGCGACACCATTTCGTAGCGACGGTGCGGCCCGATCGGCTGATTCAGCGACGACTCGGGCGTGCGGCGCAACTGCGTCCCGCTGAGCAAGAGCGGCACGATGCCGCCCGCCATGACGGACAACTTGCTGCGCGCCTCACTGTCGGCTTTGACCGCACCGCGCACCAGAGCGAGCGGGCGGCGGACCTGATCGCGCAGGGCCGATTTGACGAGGGCACGGCGCGAGGGCGCGGGGCGCGGATGCCACGCCGGCGCGTGCGACGCATCGGCCGAGGGCGCGCCATCGAGCAACACCGCCGCGAGGTCCAGGCTGGAGATACCGTCCACCATGCAGTGGTGCGTCTTGGCCACGATGGCGAAGCGCCCCCCCTCGAGTCCCTCGACGAGGTACATCTCCCAAAGCGGCCGCTCCCGATCGAGCTGGTGCTCGAAAAGCCGGCTCGCGAGCTCCTTCAGCTCTTTCTCTCCGCCGGGCGCCGGAAGCGCCGCGCGGCGAACGTGGTACTGGAGGTCGAACCGCGCATCGTCGACCCACGCGGGCCTTCCGAGTTGAAGCGGCACGAACACGAGACGCTGCCGATAGCGCGGTACGCGATGAATGCGCGAGGCGATGTGCGTGACCAGCTCCTCGTAGCTCGGTGCCGGTCCCTCGAAGAGGGCCACGCTGCCCACGTGCATGTGTGCCGTGCGATCCTCCATGTAGAGGAAGCTTGCATCCAGACCACTGAGCGGCTCGTGCCAGCTCGACATCTCGCGCGTTGAAGAATCCATCGTGTGTTCCCCGTTCCTTGACTTCGGTGACCATAGGTCACTGACCGATGGTCGTCAAGTTGGGAACCCCGGAAAGCGCGCGAAATTACGCTTCAGGCGCGGGAGAAGGCGCCGGTACCGGCAGGCGCCCGGGCGAAGGCCGCTCCCAACCGGGCGGCGCCCAGAGGTGCTTCAGCCGATCGGCGAGGGGACCCGGACGGAGCACGTCGCGCATCATGGCCAGCGGCTCGTGAAAGACGGTGACGACCGGATTCGCGGTGCGAAGCGGATGGGTGATCCCGTATTCGGCCTTTTCGCCCTCCTCTTCGAAGGTGCCAAACAGCCTGTCCCAGATGATGAGGGTGCCGGCGAAGTTCTTGTCGAGGTAGCGCTCATTGCGTGCATGATGCACGCGATGGTGCGAAGGCGTGTTGAACACGTATTCGAGCCACCCGAGCTTCCCCACGAGCTCCGTGTGAACGAAAAATTGATAAACCAAGTTCACATTGACGGCGAGCAATACGAACGAAGGAGAAAATCCCAAGTAGAGCAGCGGCAGGTAAAACGGCCACATGCCAAAAATGGGCGAGAGCATGCTCTGGCGAAACGCCGTGGAGAAGTTCATCGCCTCCTGCGAATGGTGCACCACGTGCGTGGCCCAGAGCCACCGGACGCGGTGGGACGCGCGATGGGCGGCGTAATAAAGAGCATCCTGCAGAATCCACAGCACGAAAAAGGTGCCCCAGGTTCGCGGTATCGTAAAAAGGCGCCATTCGTAAATGCGCGCATACACCGCGAGCACGCCGACGAGGCCCACGAGCTCCACGGCCTGGAACGAAGCCGCAAGCGCGATGTTGTTGAGCGTCTCGTGCTTCGTGTAGTTCGAGCGCCGCATGCGGGCGAGCTTCCACGCCTCCCATCCGATGCAGGCGAAGTACGCGGGGGTGGCCATCAACAGGACGAGCTTGGCCGGATCCAGGGAGAGAATCGTATCGAGCATGGCGGATGCTCATGAAAGCCGAGATCCGGTAGTAGAATCTTGACCGACGCCGCCAAGTGCCATGACCGAACACGCCAAGACGAATACGGCCTCCGTGGCTTACCTGCGTGCCCTGTTCGACTACGTGGGCGAGGAGGCCCGCGAGGCGTTGCTCGCCGGCGTTCGAGGCGTGGACCTCGACGACCGCGATGCACGGCTCTCGGAGACGGTGTGCGCGGCCTTGTTCGACAAGGCGGCCGCATTGCTCGGCGACGACGCCATCGGTCTTCGTGCGGGCGAGCGCATTCGGCCGGGGCACTACGGCGTGCTCGGGTACGTCGTCATGAACTGCGCGACGTTGGGCGACGCCCTGGCGCAGCTGCAGCGCTACCAGGCCTTGGTCATCGACATCGGCCCGCCTGAATTTTCACGCGCCGGCGGCGAGCTGACCGTGATCTGGGATCCCCGGCTCGAGCGGCCGCTTCGCCAGCTCGCCGAGTTCAATCTTTCGGCCATGCTCGCGTTCGCCCGTTGGATCTCGGGCCGCGACGAAGCGCCGTTGCGCGTGGATTTCACCTTCCAGGCGCCCGCACAGTTGGAAGAGCATCGCCGCATTTTCCGGTGCGCGCTGCGGTTCGAAGAGCCCGTCTATCGCATCGTTCTTCCGTCGCGATGGCTCGATGCCCCGCTCATTCGGCCCGATCCCGAGGTGCGCGCGGCCATGCTCGGTCTCGCCGAGAAGCAGCTGCTGTCGCAGGTGGGGCGCAAGGCAAGCGACTTGGACGCGATCCGCGATCTCGTTGCGAAGAACCTGTCGGCGGGGGACGCTGCGCTTGCGAAGATTGCCGGAGACCTAGGGCTGAGCGCGCGCACGCTTCAGCGAAAGCTTCACGAGCGCGGTCAGTCTTTCAGCGCCATCGTGGACGAAGTGCGCCGCGAGCTCGCGACTCGGCACCTGAACGACGATGCGTTGGACCTGAACGACTTGGCATTCTTGCTGGGATTTTCCGAGCAGAGCGCGTTCCAGCGCGCCTTCAAACGATGGACGGGCGAAGCTCCCGGTTCTTATCGCAAACGCCTGCGGGGTGGTTCATAGTTCGCGTTTGGTCATGCGCCTCGCGTGGATGGTGACGGCGGGTTTGCCATGCTTCATGGCGTCGTGTGCCCCTGCACCGCGGGAGGCGGGGCGTCTCTCCGTGGAGCGGCAAGTCTCCGTCGAGACGGGACGGCTTCAGGGCGTTCTCGGGCCGGGTGACACCGTCGCCTTCCTCGGTATTCCGTATGCGGCACCGCCAACGGGTGAGGCGAGATGGAAGCCTCCGCACCCGGCCTTGCCGTGGAAAGGCGTGCTCGCCGCCAATGCGCTCGGGCCTTCGTGCCCGCAACCGGATCGCGCGGAGAAGATCCGCAAGGTCGTGGTGACCGCGTTGGGGGGAGACGTCGATGCGGTCCCTCCGCAGGGGCCCAAAGGCTTCGGCCCGACGAGCGAGGATTGTCTTTCGCTCAACGTCTTCGCGCCCGCTTCTCCTGCGACGGAAAAGCGACCGGTGATGGTGTGGATCCACGGCGGATCCTTCGCGTACGAGCGCGGTGGCGAGGAGGCCGCGGTCCTCGCCCGACGTGGCGTCGTCGTGGTGACGTTCAACTATCGACTCGGCCTGCTGGGCTTTCTCGCGCACCCGGCGCTGACGAAGGAATCGCCGCACCATGCTTCGGGGAATTACGGGCTGCTCGATCAAATCGAGGCACTGCGCTGGGTGCAGCGGAACATCGCGGCCTTCGGGGGCGATCCCTCCCGCGTGACCATCTTTGGACACTCGGCTGGAGGCGACTCGGTGCTGATGCTCGCGGCATCGCCCGAGGCGCGCGGTCTGTTTCAGCGTGCGATCGCGCAGAGCAGCAGCCTCGGTGAGTCGCAGTCCCTCGCGACCGCGGAGAAGGACGGCGTGGCCATCGCGGAGAGCCTCGGTGCGACATCGAGCGATCCCCTGCGTGCTCTTCGCGCCGCACCCGTGGAGCGGTTGCTGGCCGCGCAGTCCGGTGTCGAACCAGCGACCGAGGGATGGATCATCCCGAAGCCCATCCCGGTGGCAATTGCGGAAGGCGCCACCGACGGGGTGCCACTGATCATCGGCGCAACGGCGAAGGAGTGGTCCATCTTCGCGATTCACTCGCCGCCCGCGAAGGACCGCGCGGCATACCGTGAATTGCTGCGCAAGGCAGGGGAGTCGCACGTCGAGCGCTTGCTCTCGCTCTATCCGGCCGCGCGGGATGAAGACGTTCCCGCAGCCTCGATCCGGTACCTCTCCGATTGGGACTTCGTGTGCCCCGCGCGGTACATCGCGCGCAAACGAAAAGGGCGCACGTGGTTTTACGTGGCCTCGGCGTCTGCAACCGCCGGCGAAATCGGCGCCCGCTACGGAGCCTTCCACGGTTCCGACGTGCGCCTGCTTTTCCACGACGAAATGGGCATCCCATTGGGCGAGCCCGCGCAACGCACCGGTGATGCCATGCAACACTATTGGAGTCGCTTCGCGCGATCTGGCGAGCCCAACGAACCGGGGTTGGCAGAATGGCCGGTTTACGGGTCGCAGTACCTCGACTTGGGCGATCCAATCCGGGTGCGGAGCGATGGAGATCGCGCCGGGTGCCTCGTGTTCGACGAGGTCACGGATGCTCACTTCGCGAAGTGAAGGGAGCTCGTGCATGGGCGGTCGGCCCGGATTTTCCGGGATTGCGAAGAATCGACGATGCTCGAGAAAATTCCTCGTGACTTCGGATACGCGCTGAGTAGATTCCGCCGTCCTTCCGGTGGCGTTCCCCCAGAAGCACTCTGCAGTTTGCTTCATGAAGTTGCAGAGATCATTGGGACAAAGTGTGGACAAAAAATCGCCAGCGAAATGCTTGCGAACCTCCACC